>NZ_QZMV01000035.1:0-21762 GCF_003957705.1 Bradyrhizobium sp. LVM 105
GCGCTCCTGCTGTTGCCCCGCCGGACTCCACGTTGCCGCTGGGAGCGGGCGTGGTCCATGCCATTAACTCGTAAGGCCGGTGCGCCTTGCCCTTGCCGATGCACTCCACCTCCGGCGCGTGCAGCGAATAGACCTTTGGGCCACGTTGGTGCTGCTTCTGGTCAAGCACCCGTCGCGCCAGTATCAGCATACGGTCGAGAGCGATCTGATGGAGCAAGTCGACATTGCCTTCGAGCTTGCGACCAATGTCGCGGATGACGCGTCCGAGATAGGTTCTAAGCGTCCTCAAGGCTCGATTGGCGCGCTTGAACTGCTTGGCGTGGGCATAGCGCTGGTGCTTGATCAGCGCGAACTTGCCGATCCGCCCATAGGATTGACGCAGCTTGATGCAGGCTCCCTTTGCGAGCCGCACCAGGATCTCGCGGGCGCGGTTCAGAAGCCGCGCGTCGGTCGGGAACATCACGTTCTTGGGCTGCACCGTGGTGTCGACGATGACGCGATTGAGGTCACTTGGCTTGATCGCCTTGGTCTTGGTGGCAACCGAGAGGCTCTCCTGCAGCAGCGCCTGCAGCTTCTCCTCGCCCATGCGCTGGCGCCAGCGCGTCAGCGAGGAGCGGTCGAACACCAGGCGGTGCTGGAAGAACTCCTCGCCGCAAAAGAACTGGTAATAGGGGTTCTCCACCCAGCGCTCGCACAGCACTTCGTCGGACAGGTCGTAGGTGTGCTTGAGGATGGCCAATCCCGCCATCAGCCGCGTCGGCAGCGGCGGCCGGCCCGGCTTGTCCTCGTAGACCGCGCCGAACCGTTCCGCGAGGAACGACCAGTCGATCGTCCGCGAAAGCTTCACCAGCGCATGGTTCATGTCGATGATCGCGTCCAGCCGTGAGCGCAGGAGATCGGCCTGTCCGCTGTCCCGTCGTTCCTTCGGTCGCATCGTCCCCTCCGATGCGACCCACGGAATCACGACCCGCGATTCGAGGAAATCGCAAAGAATGAAATTGCAGGCTTTCCGGCCTTCAAACCCAAAAAGCTGGCAATCTCAAACCTCGCTCCGTTCCCAAAATCGACTCCCGCCCAATGGCTTGGCAGGTTCTTCACGGCCGACTAACTGATCACTCATTCCGGCGTCGAGTACAAATCAGCGCAATGATGCCGTGCGGGAGCATTGCGGCAGATCCTTCGTTCCAGATCGACGGGCCGGTCGTAAGCGGAAGCGTGTGCGTACAATGACGAGTGATCGCTTCGTTGCCGGATGTATCGACGCGCGACTCGGTATTTTGCAAGCTATTGCTATCGTACGGACTGATTTGTAAAGCCGAGGCTGATTGCGGCTGCCGTCGTGGACCGGGAGCCGCGTGTGCTGTTTAGTTCTCGCCCGTGCGACAAGCCTTCAGAACCTCGCTAGCAGTTCTCAACATTGAGGCCGACGAATCACCCAAAGTCGGGGCTAGTGCTCCACCTTCGCTGTATTCATTCCAGGAATAGATCAGCGCAATCTGATAGGGGCATCGGTCCGGATGGTTCGACATGAAGCGCGACGCCTGTCGGCAGGCGAAAGAGAACTCGCTAGGGGTTGCGATCGTGACATGCGCACGCTTGTCGATGCGCGTGTAATCCCGTTTGTCATAAGCGGGAGGGGTCTCCTTTCGCGGCCGCGAGTCCCAACCGACCATGACGGTCGGCACCACACTGCCCGAACTGTGGGCCAACTCATCTTCCCAATATTGTTCTACGTGCCGTTGGAGCTCGGGATAGGTTCCAGACCTGTTTGGCCCGAAATTTATCCCATATGCCGAAATGGCATCGACGGCTATCTGCTTTCGGACCGTTTCAGCTGTAGTAGGCGGTGCGTGCAGAAGCACGATGTAGGGGTTTTTACCACCCGAAGAAGTCGTCTGATTTCGCAGGTGAGACATCGATTTCCCGAGCTCGACGAGTGAACCATTCCAGTATGAGGGCAATAGGGCATCGAGGTAGTAGAGGAACAGAAGCGGTCTGCCGTCCTGCGTTCTCTGGTAGTTGTGGTCCGAAAAGAGACCGTGAATGCGCTTTGTCGCCTCGTCGAATCCGTTAGCGCGACCTAGCGTGTCTAAGGTCGCTATCAGACAATAGTTCATCTGATCGGCAATGCCGCTTCGACGATGGTACTTCAGCCCCTGCATCATCGAGTGCGCGAGGTCCAATTTGCCATCTCTGCCGTACGCTAGATATGCCCAATAGCCGAGACCGGCCGCATGAGCGACCCGTATCTCTTCGTCGAACGAGGCCTCGGTAGCGTTGAATTGCAACGTTTTGGAATCGGTCAGACGGCTATGGAGCGGCGCACGAAACTGCCAGTGTTGGGGACTCAAAGCTTTTTCTTCTTCATAACAGGGTTCCCCCCTCGTGTCGCAGTATTGTGCGTCCCACCTTATGGCTCCGAAGATCGGGCATCGAGTTTTTGGGTAACTGCGGGTGGGAAGCAGAAGGCTGGCGAAAAACCCTCGCAGAAGAGTCCGACGCGTTGATAGGTACGAGATGACTGACATCTGCGGTTACGACCAGATGGGCGGGGCCATTCATTTGCCTTGGAGAACGTCCACGCGGCTGTTGATCATTCCATAACAAGCTGCAAACGCCTCGCAGAACGTGAGGGGCAAAACTCGCACCTCTGGAGTTTGTTCCACGCTTGGAGTCATGTGCGGTTCCCGTGTCAGGTTATGATGCTCTCCGTTCGGATTGCGAACGCAAGACAGACTGAAGTTTGTCGGTCGCATGTCGCCTGATATCGACGTCATCCGTGGGCACGACGCGAACAAATCGCTCCGCAACCTCCGTTAAGAGCATATCCGGCTTGAACTCGTCGACCAATTTCCAGTCGATGGCGGACGACCAGACAAACATCACGACATCGACAGTCTCGGCAAACATTCCGGTGAGCATATGAGGCCGATACTCAAAAAAGGAATCACCGAACACGAGAATCCGCACTTTCGCCAGAGGGTGTCTTTCATTGCGATATTCGACGATCGATCCGACGTGCAGCAACAGATCGTTCGGCACTTGGCCGGTTTCACGCGCGGTCACGATATCGTTGGCCTCGACCCGGGATGCGCCAATGCCAAAACGTCCGAACCGGATCGTCTCGAACCGTTTGGGCGTCAACTTCGAGCCGAGATCCCAGCTACCCTCGCGGGCTGGTGCGTTCCGCATGATCAGATCTGCCTTTTGCGGTATCACCATGTATGAGCACAGCATCTGATAGGCGCTGAAACAGCCCTCCACCGTCCAATGAGTATCGGTTCGATGGAATACTTCGTAGTTGCCTGCCTGCTTTCTGAGATACTTGGTTAGCGGCACCAAGAATCCGCGCAACTCGGCATCACCGCTTTCTTCCAGGATTTCGGCCGGAAATCTCATTTGAGAGGTGACGGCGAGTGCCTTCGTCCTGAGAATCGAAAGTTTGTCTGGAACAAAGCAGTGAAGATATTTGATTCCTTTATCCGTAGCAGCTCTCTTTCTGCTGGTCAGGAGAGCTTTCCATGCAGAACAGATCAATTGGAGATTGTGGTCGGATTCGGAGAAAAGACGGGCGACGTCGTTGCTGCCACCGACTAAGAAGAGATGGCCGTCGTCTCCCTCGAAAACGTCTTTTGAGAGCTGTGGCACCACGCTCTATTTTCGTCTCAGTGCTATGCAATCTTGGGCCAACTGTCCGTGATCAGCATAGTCGATGACAGCGAATAGATTGGAGAACTTATCGGAGAGATATCTGTCCGTAACGAAGCATTCTGCAAACTCGCTGCGCGCCACTGAGTCCGAGGGCAGCCAAAAGAAATTGCCGGACCTGACTTTCGATATTGCGGCGTCGATCGCGTCACTGGGAAGCCGCTTCAGAATGAGATCAATCCAGAAGTGTATTTCTTGACCATTGATCTTCTTTCGGTGTGCTTCCTTCAGGTCCTCCAAGAATCGAATGCCGAGAGTCGTTATGAAGCAAATGCCACCTGGTCTGAGAACTCGGGCAATTTCGGAAATCCACCGATCAAAATAGTGCTGGTTAAAGTGTGAAAAAGTCGACCAAGTGACGAAGTGGGTCGCAAATCCGTCACGGAACGGGAGCGGTGGCAACGGATCGGTTTTGACGAAGCTGATATAGCTGTTCGCCTTGCGCGCTTCGACGATGAAGTCGAACGGTTCGACCGCATAGATATTCGCCGCAGGCACATCCCTCATAAAAGCGCGCGCGATGCGGCCCCAGCCAGTTCCAAAGTCGATCAGGATGCTATCCTTGGAGAGGGGGGCGCCGTTGGCGTTCAAGACGCTGACGCAGTGGTCACGAAAGCTGAGCGCGCCTCTGATCGCCATCTCATTGGAGTTTCCTTGCAGATGGCGCTGCAGGTCCGCTGACGGGAACGAGGGAAAGGCGATGCCTCGTATCGAAGGTTCTCTGACGCTCCTGACCAGATCGGACCGCCATTCCTGGTCGGTTAGGGGTGCATATGTCTCATATATCTTGTTGATCTCGGTTTTGTGCATCTCTTCCTCGATTGAGCGAACGCCGGTCTTTGAGCAGAAAGCTGCTTCGCTCAGGCTACTGGATGAGTCCAACCCGCTTGGCCTGATATCCGCGCTCAAGGATCGCCAGCCACCACGGCTGGTGATCGACGTACCAGTGCACGGCCTTGCGAATGCCGGTCTCGAAAGTCTCCTCCGCGCGCCAGCCGAGATCGCGTTCGAGCTTCGAGGCGTCGATCGCGTAGCGGCGATCGTGGCCGGGGCGGTCGGCGACGAAGGTGATGAGATCGCGGCGCCGCCCGGTTTGACCCGGACTAATCTCGTCGAGGAGATCGCAGATGCTTTCAACCACATGGAGATTGGTGCGCTCGTTCCGGCCACCGATATTATAGGTCTCGCCGACGGCTCCGTGCTCGAGCACGAGTGTGAGGGCCTTGGCGTGATCCTCGACATAGAGCCAATCGCGAACATTGTTTCCGTCGCCGTAGACGGGGAGCTGCTCTCCGGCCAGGCCCTTGATGATCATGTGCGGGACCAGCTTTTCGGGGAAGTGATAGGGGCCGTAATTGTTCGAGCAGTTGGTCAGGAGCGTGGGCAGCTCGTAGGTCTCATGCCAGGCGCGCACTAAGTGGTCGGATGAGGCCTTGCTTGCCGAGTAGGGTGAATTGGGCGAGTAGGGCGTGGTTTCCGTGAAGAAGCCTTCCTCGCCGAGCGAGCCGAACACTTCATCCGTGGAGATATGCTGGAAGCGGAACCGCGCCCGCTTGTCCGGAGATAGCGTCCTCCAGTAGCGTAGGGCCTCCTGGAGCAGTGTGAACGTTCCCACAATATTAGTCTGGATGAATTCGCCGGGGCCGTCGATCGAGCGGTCGACGTGGCTCTCTGCGGCAAGGTTCAACACAGCGTCGGGCTGATAGTGCTCGAACAGTCGGCGCAGACCCGGCGCGTCGCAGATGCATTGCTTCTCAAAGGCGTATTTGAGGTTTTCCGTCGCGCCGGGCAGGGAACCAAGGTTCGCGGCGTAGGTGAGCTTGTCGAGGTTGACGACGCGTGCGTGGCTGTTGCGCAGGAGATGTCGTACGACCGCGGAGCCGATGAACCCGGCCCCGCCCGTCACGAAGATGGTCACCCCCTTCAAACGCATGATCTCTACTCCGTGTGCCGAATCAGGCTGCTCTGTGCGCGCGTGCGACAGATTGTAGATATTCGCCGTAGCTGCTCTTGGCGGTTTTCGCGGCCACACGTTCGAACGCTTGAATCGTAATGTAGCCCTGTCGCAACGCGATTTCTTCTGGGCAGGCGATGCGCAGGCCCTGGCGTTGCTCGAGGATCTGGACGAAATGGCTGGCTTCGACGAGAGAGGAATGCGTACCGGTGTCGAGCCACGCAAAGCCGCGACCGAGCACGTCCACGTAGAGATCGCCTCGATCCATATAGGCCTTGTTAACGTCCGTAATCTCGATCTCGCCACGAGCCGACGGCTTGATGCGTGCGGCAATGTCCACCACGTCGTTGTCGTAGAAGTAGAGGCCGGTCACCGCGACGTTGGACTTCGGCTGTTTCGGCTTCTCCTCGATGGAAAGCGCACGGCCGGCCTGGTCGAGCTCGACCACGCCATATTCCTCGGGTGTGTTGACGACATAACCGAATATGGTAGCGCCCTTATTGCGCAGAGATGCCTTAGTCAACATTCCAGGCAAGCTGTGCCCGTAGAAAATGTTATCCCCTAACACAAGGGCGACCGGATCGTCGCCGATGAAATGCCGGCCGACGATGAACGCGTCGGCAAGTCCGCGGGGCGTCGCTTGCGCCGCGTAGGAGAAACGCAAGCCGATTTCGCTGCCATCGCCGAGCAGTCGTTCGAAAAGCGCCTGATCCTGCGGCGTGGAGATGATCAAAATTTCCCTGATTCCGCCGAGCATTAGCGTGGAGAGGGGATAGTAGATCATGGGTTTGTCGAAGACCGGCAGAAGTTGCTTCGAGACGACAGTCGTCACGGGATAGAGGCGAGAGCCGCTGCCGCCTGCGAGAATGATGCCTTTCATTTGCTCCTCACAGTGTACTTATCATAATCATAACATATAATGTGAAGAGTACAAGTTCGTGCCGACGCCGAGAGATCGGGGGTGGGCTCGGCAAATTCGAAGTGCTCCGAAATGAATGTGGTCCGGACAGAGCTTCCCGAAGTTCTCATCATCGAGCCCAAGTTCTTCGGCGACGACCGTGGTTTCTTCGTGGAGAGCTATCAATTCACTCGCTACATCACATACGGTATCACGCGGCCCTTCGTGCAGGACAACATGTCCCGTTCGCGTTACGGCGTTCTGCGGGGTCTGCATCTGCAGAATTCGGTTACCCAGGGCAAATTGGCCGCCGTGCTGCGGGGCAAGGTGCTCGACGTCGCCGTCGACACCCGCGTCGGCAGCCCGAATTTCGGACGTCACGTTGCCGTCGAGTTGAGCGAGCAGAACCGGCGGCAGCTATGGGTTCCGCGGGGATTCGCGCACGGTTTCCTGGTGCTCTCAGAGACCGCGGACCTTTTCTACAAATGCGATGATTTCTATAGTCCGGAGAACGAGATTTCGATCCGCTGGGACGACCCGGCGATCGGTATCAACTGGGGTAACGAAAAGCCGTCGCTCTCGGCCAAGGACGCGGACGCGCCGCTGCTTGCCGACGTCAAAAACCTTCCATTGTATGGGCAAGTCTGATGCGGATACTGTTGACGGGAACCGGCGGGCAGGTCGGAGGTGCATTACAACCACTCCTGGCTCGATTCGGAACGATCATCGCGCCTAACATCAATGAGTTCGATTTGTCGAAGCCTGACAGACTCGTCGGGGTACTCGACACGCTTCAGCCGGATCTCATCGTCAACCCCGCGGCCTATACCGCGGTGGACCGTGCCGAGGACGAGCGCGAGCTCGCATTCCGGATCAATGCCGGGGGACCCGAGGTGATCGCCCAATGGTCTGCGAAGCGTCGCGTGCCGGTGGTGCATTTTTCCACAGACTACGTCTTCGACGGCTCTGGGGAGGCGCCATGGCGCGAGGATAGTCCAACGGGGCCGTTGTCGGTCTACGGCGCGAGCAAGCTCGCGGGTGACACCGCCATTTGCGCAGCAGGCGGTCCGCATCTGATTGCACGCACCTCCTGGGTCTACGCCGCCCAAGGAGCCAACTTCCTACGCACGATCGCGCGGCTTGCGACGGAGCGCAAAGAACTGCGTATCGTTGCTGACCAGATCGGCGCGCCGACCTCTGCGAGAACGATCACCAACGCCATTGCAGATATCGTGCTGCCAAATCTGTCGAACCTAAATGAGCTCTTTGCGCGCAAAGGCGGCGTGGTCAATCTCGTCTGCGCCGGCGAGACCAGTTGGCATGGCTTTGCGAGCGCGATCGTCGCCGGCCTCAGGACGCGCGGCCTAAGACTCAAGGCGGAAAGCGTCATTCCGATCGCCACGGCCGATTTCCCGACTCGGGCGATACGGCCCAGCAATTCGCGGCTCGACCTGTCGCGCCTGAAGAGACAGTTTGGAGTGACCACGCCGAATTGGCAGGAGGCGTTATCGCTCGAGCTCGACGATTTCGTTGCCTTGCAAGAAAGAGCAGCACGCGCCGGGCCGGCGCGCCAGTTCCAGCAGCGAGCCCATTTTGATTGAACGGCGGATCGAGCGAAGGGGGCGCGCGGCGGCCTGAAGGACGATGAGGCGCCGCCTTAGAACCCCAACGGCACGTCGCGCGCGGGTTCGAGATGATTGTAGCGAGGGGCGCGTGGTCCGGGCGGCCAGGCGAGGCCGCTGTAGGGAATCCCATCGCGCGAGAGCTGCGGATTGTATGTAGGATCCTGGTTGAGCCATTCACCCCAGCGCGCCCGAAGCAGATCAAGTTCATGCTCGAACCGGCTGCGCCGGTCGGCGCGATCGTCCCGCCCGCGGCTAGCTGATTCGGCGTGAACTAACTTCGCATGCGGCGTAAAAACGATCCGCTTGCCCGCTTGGCGCAACCGTAAGCAATAGTCGACGTCGTTGAAGGCGACCGCGAAGCGCGACTCGTCCATCCCGCCAACGGCAAGATAGTCGCTACGTCTTGTTACGAGGCAGGCCGCAGTCACGGCGCTGCATTCGTGCGCGACAAGAAGCTGATCGAGAAACCCGGAATCATCACCGAATCTGTCGGTAAAGGCGTGAGTCGCCGCAAAATTCATTCCCAAGACGACACCGCCATGCTGAACGACGCCGCCAGGCCAAGTCAGGAGCGCGCCGACCGCACCGACATCAGGCTCGGCGAGCCGCGTGAGCATTTCCTCGAGCCAGTCTTTGGAACTCGCCTCGATGTCGTTATTGAGGAGACAGAGTACGTCACTATCGAGTGTTGCTGCGGCTCGATTGTTCAGCCTCGCGAAATTGAAGGGACCTTCGACCGGCAAAGTCCGTACGCCGCGTCTCGCCAAGCCTGCAAGATAGGCGATCGTCTCGGGATCGACACTGTCATTGTCGACCACAAGAATATCTGCGCGGCAGCACTCCACCGCCGGCGCGATGCTGTCGATGCAGGTGCGCAAGATTGGGAGCCGGTCCCGGGTCGGGATGACCACTGTCACGCGCTGGCGCGGAATCGCTCGACCAATTCGAACCGCAGGGAAAAGGTTGACTTCCTGCGGGGTCACGTCGGCACTGACGGCACGTGCGTCGAGGTGCATTTGGCTCGCCGCGGCAAGCCGATGGCTGGCGTTCGTTCGATCGAGTTTAGGAAGCGTCGCCAGTGCTCCCGGCAGATGAAGAATGTTTTCCTGACGTGGACCAGCGTGATCGAGGAGGCAGTTGAAGAGGCGGTAAAGATTGTCGGGACGGGCCTCAAGGCCGGCGAGCAGGGTGTCTCGTCGAACAGCAAACAGATGCGCACAATAGCCTTGCTCCAGCATCCTTTCGTAGTCGAATGCAGGAAAGGCCAGCGGCCAGAGCCGGCCATCCTCGGCGAGAAAATCAAGGTCGCCGTACAGTGCGATCGTATCCGGATAGGCGCCGAATGCTGCGGCAATGCGGGCCAGGGCATTCGGCTCGAGCACCACACCCGCCATCGCGATGACGACGTGATGTGAATCGGATGCGGCGCCGTCCAAAAACTCCAACAGAGCGTCGCTGTCGACAGAGAGTGGCTCCCCGTCAATCACGCCTGCCGTCCAGCTTTCATGGATCTGGGTCTCCAGCGCGGCAAGCGTTTGCTCTGCGCCGGGGGCGCCGGCGACGACGACCGCGAGCGAAAGGCCACTTGCTCGCGGCATCGGCAGCGGGAAGCGATCGCGCCAATTCACGTAGTCGGAAAACGGAAGCGAGGCGGGGATCAGCTGATCATACAACTGGCCGCGCAGGCGCTCGGCACCGTAACCGCCGAGCGCGTCAATCATTCCGGCAAGGCCGTCGGGAAAGGCGACAAAGACGGACGTCGCTGGAATTGGCTCACCGTCCTCCCTGCGCAACGAAATGCGGTGAACGCGCCCGTCGGCAAAGCGTTGCGGGACGTGGAAATCAAGAGCGCGCGCATTCCGGTGTGCCGCAGCTTCGCCCACATGCGTCCAGGCGGTTGCATTAACCTGGGCGACAACCTCTCCGTCCACGATTGCCTCCAGAAAGAGCGCGGAGTCGCTATCGATCCAGCCCTGGAAACGCAGCCCGCCGAGCCAGCGCAACTGACACGTCTTGCGCAGATCGGCGTGATTTGCGTGCTCGCTCTCCAAATCGACCGGTTGGCCGACAGGCGTGTCGAGATTGGCGAGGCGGGCCTCGAGGGTGCGTGCGGCGCGCAGCAGCTCGGGCTCAATCGTGATTGCGAATCCGCAACTCGCCTGGTGCGCTTGTTCAGCAAGCTCGGGAACGAAGGCGTCGGCATAGGTTGTGCAGAACACCAGGCCGTCGAGCAAAATCTCGACGCTATAGCGGCGCTCCGGCGCCTCAGCGTCGTAGACGAAGCCCGACAACGTGCCATCGCGAGCGAGCTCGAGCCGGCTGACGAGCTTTGGTCTGATCGACGATTCAGATGGGTGGCGAGAGAGACGCGACATGCTCAGGACCGCGTGACCCAGTCGACCACGAGATCGGCAAGCGCCGCCGCGTTCACAATGGCAGAAATGGCAAGGTCGCCTTTGCGGGGCTTCAGTGCGCCGCCGGACCAGTCACGGTAGGCGACTGGCCTCGTCGCCTGTCTGGCGGTCTCGACGAGTGGATGGCCGAAGACGGGCCGCTCAAAATCGGTCAGGATCCAGCCCGGATTATGTGGTCTCAGAACATCGCCAAGTTCGTCTGCGGCAATCGCGCCCGTGACGAAGATATTGGGCCGCGACATCAAGCGATGATCGCCGCAGGTCGCCCCGGCGATGACGATCGGTAGCGATGGTTTGCGCCGCCACAGACGATCGGCCAATGTTTGTATCATTTGCAGGCAAGCGAGCGTTGGCGTCGAGGGAACGATTGCAAGGGATTTATCATTGGCGGAGATTGGCGGCAGTGTCAGGGAACATGTGGGCCAGTCATGCAGCACGATCATGCGATCGGGCCACCTGCTTTGTGCATAGGCCTTGGCTGTTTTGCTGGGAACGAGAAGTGGAGCCGTGTCGGAGGGTACGGAAGCAATCTCGCCAATACTCTCCGATATCAGCCAGCGATCGATCGGAACATCGAGGCACCGGATCAGCTCGATGAGCCGCGACGGCAGGTTTGGCTCAAGGATCTCGACACGCATTGGGGATAGCCGTCTCAGGACGTCGCCAGCGTTGGCGATATCTACCTCGGTATCGAGTCTCAAACGCGTGGTCTGCGGCAAATGTCCGCCGGCAGCTCGGAGATGAAGCACGTTGTCGTCCCGCGAGAGCAGGACCGTGCGCTCGCTATGCAGGTGGAGATGGCGTATCAGCGCGTCGGTTACCGCAGGGCAGGTCCGCTCGCTCGCGAGAACTAGTACCGATGGCTCAGCCGGCCATGGCAGCGCACGCTCAAGCGCTGCGCGCGCCGGCCGTAACGGATCGGCGATTTCAAAGGCGCGGCATTCCGCCCGGTAGTCCGGGAAGCGCCGGTCCAAAACGCTGAGATTGCGAAGCACGAGGTCGCGCTTCTCCTCTTGAAAAGATTTCGAGCCATGATGTCCGACATAGACCGACGGCGCGCAAACATTCCGGAAGCCGTTGGTCCGCGCGCGGAGGCAGAGATCGACGTCTTCGAGATAACCGCGATCGAAATTGTCCGAGAGCTCGCCGACACTGCCGAGGCAGGCGCGGGTAACATAGAGGCAGAATCCGATGCCGCTTGCGACATCAATCGCGTTCCCCGCATTAGCTACGCTGGCGACGCGATCGATTGCGACAATCTCGTCATAGCGCGGCATCGGATTAACGTCGTTCGGCGTTGGAAAGGAAAAGATGTCGCCGTTGTTAGAAAGTGGTGTGACGGTTCCGATGTTTGGCGCCGAATATGCCACGTCGGCTAAGCGATCGACGAAGCCGGGCGGAACGAGCGTGTCGGAGTTGAGCAGTATTACGTCGCCCCTCTGGATCTCGTTCAGCGCCCGATTGATCGCGCCGACAAAGCCGAGATTGACTGGGTTTACGAGGAGACGAATCTTGCCTGCCGTCGCAAGCTCGCTCAGATGGCGCTGCAGCTCCACTTCCGGACTGGCATCGTCGATGGCGAGAACCTGAAACGCGTCCTTATCAGTTCCTCGTGGACGCCTTGCCTTGTCGAGGCTCTCGAAGCATTCGATCGTTGCCCGCGCATCCGCATAGACGGGGACAATAACGGTCGGCAGGTCGACGTTCGGTCCGGATCTGATGGAAGGATCGCGAGCGGCTCGGAGGGTCATCGTCGAGCTGAGATTGGACGCCACGCGTCGAACCTGGACGAGGTCTTCGCCGCATCTCAGCGTCACGATTTGAGATGTCGTGGACGGTGGCCGCCGAACTAAGAAGGTTGTTGCCTGCACATCCGCGCTCGCCAGGGGATGAAACGGATTGGGTTCGAGAATGCTCGTCAGCGTGCCGTCTTCGGTTGCAAGGCTCACTTCGACCGAACGGGCGTTCGTCCAGGCGACCCAGCCCGTCACGTGATTGTCGAACACAGAGCAGGCCGCCCAATGGCGGCCCCCGGCACGCCGCAGCTCGGTGATGGCAGCTCGAAGGACGGCCGGATTGCCTTCGCGGCATATTAGTTGAGCGGCTGCGGCCAGTCGCCGTTCGTCGGCAGCCCACACCAGCATCCGGCGGTTGGCGCCGACATCATAAGGATCAACAAGAAGCGCCCGCGCAAGGTCGGACAGCGCAGCTTCGCTATGTCCAAGCCTCCAAGCGGCTTCGGCGCGGAGAACGAAGCAGTGAGCTGCTGGTGGAGGCAAAACTCGAATGCGTCGATCGGCGTATTTGAGCGCCGTCGCGAACTCCTGCGTGGTCAACGCCTCTGCTGCGAGACGTTCGAGCGCGACATGCGCGTGAGGCCCGACGAGGAAGGAAACATCGCGAAACTTGCGATTGTCGTCGGACCCAGCCGATCGCTCACCCACGCTACGCGGCTCCATTTTCGCATTGCTCCTAGCCGATGGAGCTCTCTTGGCGCGCCCGGCTGCGGAAAACGCGGACCCGGCTGGAGCCGACCGGCTTTCGTGACGATTTTGCGGGAACGACGACATTGTCCGGGGCTGCTAACCGGTTGACGCCGATGCGAATGCCAACCAGAGGCTCGCGGCTGGTCGGCCCTGATAGAACGACGCGTTTGCCGACGGCGCGCAAGGTCGGCGCGTTCAAGAACGTCGCTTCCGCAACGAACTCGAATCTTGCGGCGCCACTGACTTCCAGCACGACGCCTGTAATCGGCAAGGCTCGTCCACGCGTGCCGGCATAGGACCCGAGCGACACCATTTTGCCGCTCCCGGCCTGGCCAATTGGCAATTGGACCGCATAGCGAATGTCGAGACCCGCCGGCTTCTCCGGCCATTCAAGGGCAATTCCTTCGATGCGCGATGGGGCCGTTGGACCTGCAATCCAAGCGTTAGGCGCGACGACAACATCGCCGCGACCTGCGACGTGGCCGAGGATCTTGAGACCGTCCAGTGCAACGTTTGCGTGCGTGGCCGCGCTCTCACCTTGCGCAGCGAGCGGCGCTCGGCCGGACTGAATCGGTTCGATACGAACCATGGCCGCGCGCGATCCCCCGGGTCGCATCGGCTGAACCTGGATCTGCAACGTGCCGGGTGTGTTGACCCGGACCATCAGGCCCGAATTCGGCTCCCAAAGTGTCGGCTCGGTTGCGTCGGGATGCATGATGAGCTCCATGCACCCTTCATGTCCCTGCGCCGGTACAACCGTCACGTGCGGCGGCGAGGCGAGATCGTCCGCGCTCTTGTAGCTCACGAAGAAGAGTCCCCGATCTAGACTTACAACTTTCTGCTGCTCAACATCGTCCATCATTGCTCCAATCACATTCGCTGAACCAACGATTTTTCTTCTCGCTTGACGGTGTTGCGTGATCCCGTGAGATTCGGAGCGTCGCTCCGACGAACCGGTCCGCGAACAAGTCGCCTTAGGGAACGCTTCTCAAGCGAACGGCGGGACGGCAATCTGGCGGCAACAGAGATCGGCGCATGTATTCGGTTTCTGCGTTGAGCAATCTGACGAAGCCTGTCATTCTCGTGCCTCAATAGCACGATAACGCCCGCGCTATCATCGGCGTCGATCAAGTAGGGACGGCGGCTTCGTGACTCAGAGTTGACGCGGAATTGTTTGGTGCTCATCAGGATGCTCACAGTTCAACGCGCATGTAAGCATGCTTATCATAGACAACACGGCAGGGAAACAACCAAAGCTGTCATGCGTTTGTCACGTTCACTTAATCTGTGACAGCAAAATACACTTCATGCCCGCGAGGGCTGACAGTGATACAGCAGTTTAGGATCGGGAACTGCCGGACGCACCTGTTTGCGTTGATCACGCCCAGAGCTTTTGCCGATGAAAATTCTTTTCGTTCACAACAATTTTCCGGCTCAATACCGCAACATAGCGGCTGCCTTGGCCAGGCAGCCTGGCTTCGAGCTCGTTGCCATCGGCGCGCCGACTTCAAGACCGATGCCATCCGTAAGATTGATCCGATATGCACTTCCAAAAGCTGAGGTGTCGGGAACGCATCCGTTTGCGCGACGCTTCGATCTTGAGTGCCGGCGCGCAGAGCAGGTGCTGTACAGTCTTTCGAGCTTACAGACGTCCGGGTTTTCGCCGGATCTGATTCTCGCCCATCCCGGGTGGGGCGAGACGCTGCCGTTGCGTACGATGTTTCCCAAGGCACGTTTGCTCATCTATTGCGAATTTTTCTACGGGCCCGAGGGGCGTGACGTCGGGTTTGACCCGGAATTTCCGGTGCCCGGAGTTGATGGCCATATTGGTCTTGATGTGAAGAATGCGACGACTCTGCTCGCGCTCGAGGATTGCGAAATGGGGATCTCGCCAACGAGATGGCAAAAATCGACCTTTCCCCCACATTATCAAAGCAAGATCGACGTGATCCATGAGGGCATCGACACGGCGCGGATGCGGCCGGACCCCCATGCGCGCCTGACACTACCGAATGGCCAGTACCTTCGCCCTTCCGACGAGGTCGTGACGTTTGTCGCGCGAAATCTCGAGCCGTTAAGGGGCTACCATATCTTTATGAGGGCACTGCCGGAGATCTTGAGACGCCGGCCGAACGCGCAGATCATCGTCATCGGCAGGACCGGCGTCTCCTACGGTCTGCCGCCACCGACGGGCACGACCTGGAAGGCAACATTCCTTGCTGAAGTGCGTGATCGCCTCGACTTGTCCCGTGTACATTTCGTGGGCGGCGTCCCGTATGACACCTTTATTGCCGCCCTTCAGGTCTCATCCGCACACGTCTATCTTACGTATCCCTTCGTACTGTCCTGGTCGATGTTGGAAGCGATGAGCGCGGGATGCCTTGTGATCGGTTCTGACACGGCGCCAGTACGTGAAATCATCCGCTCCGGGGAAAACGGTTTGCTTGTACCATTCTTCGCGGTGGACGAGCTTTCCGAACGGATTATTGAAGCGCTGGCACAGCCGGCAAGGTTCTCCGAGCTGCGCGCGACCGCCCGCCACTACGTGATCGATCATTATGATGCGGAGCAGGTCTGTGTGCCGCGGATGCGTCTTCTTCTGAATCAAAGACGGGGTGCGCCTCCTCCGGGCGGCATTTGAACCTACGCGCCGACCGGTTGCGAAGCCGGCTGAATGAGCCGCACTTCTGACCAGACCTGCAATCTCACGCGCCGTGTAATTGTGGCCAGCCCGCCATCTCCACAGGAGCCGCGCCAAAACTATCCGGAGGTGCGCAGCGCCGACAGTTCAGCTGAACGTTGGCGAGCTTCGGCACGCGCCGCGTTGAGCATCGCAACTTTCCCAGATCAACGCGATGCGTTGAAATGGACCCCGATCTCGGGGACGACGTGCTTAGTTAGACGGGGCATGAGCGGAAAACTGCTCGCGCAACTCATGACAGGCGAAAAGCCCGCGATCGACCCCACACCATACGTGCCGGCGCGCTTCACCTGACCGAATCAGGAAAAATCGCGACGTCAGAATCTTGAGGGTTCTGTGAGGTCGCGTGGCAGGCGCGAGCCGCGCGCCCGGTTTGGCGTGCGACCTCATAGAAGCCGGATTGAACGAAGCTGCGGAGCTGTGGGCGCTATGGGAATAGTGCAGCGGGTGGGGCTGCTGGGAAGGCGCGCCTGGGGTCGCCGCGCGTCGGCGAGTCATTCATCGGATCTGAGGGGCCGGATTGATCGGGCCAAGGGCGCGATCCAGCCAACGTTAGCGCGATCCCCCTCGATTCAGGTAGTAGCACGCTTCGATGCATGAGCCTACGGTGTTCTATCGAACGTCTGAACTTCCAGGGCGTTTTTGGAGTACAGCGAGTTCATCACGGAACAACGCCCATGAAGCGCCTCAGGTTCAAGCAGCATAAAACACTGGGCGAACGGCTCATCGAAGGAGCCCGCGCAGAGCACTTGCCCCCCGGCAAAGAGCGTGAGGTCCTTTTAAGAAGGTGCGTGAAGTCCGTTCAACACCCTCACAGCCTGAGCGATGGAGGTGTTTTCCTCTTACTCAAATCAGCACGTGAACTAGTCTAGGTGTTCCTGCAGGGCACCAGGTGGTGAAGAAGGCAAGGTCATCACCGGGCGACGCGCCGACGGATCAGGAGGCCGCGTGTCCACGAACCGGCATTTGCGCTGTTGAACTGCTGCAGCCAGGGTCCTTTGGTTCCGGCTCCCGCCGACACGGCAGGTGTGACGGGAGGCGGCAACATCTACTTTTGGTTGATTTCGTCCCGAAAGTGCCGTTCCCTTGCTTTATTTCCGTTGAGGGCTACGACCTAGAATGATGCCCAAACAGCCCGACGCCCGGATCGATAATTATAAAGCTCCAAATTGTGGTAACCGGCTCCCAGCTTAGGCTCCTTTTTTTCGTTTGGAGTGGGCCGAAGGAACGTCAAGCCTGCGTCCTTCGAATGCGCGTGATCGATGTCACCATCATGATCCTGGCTGCGGCCTTTCCGTGGTCCACGTCCGCCACAACCATCTTGGCGATCCCCGTACTGCTCATGGTCCTGATCACGTACGGTCCGCTCGAGTTGACTAAAGATTGGACGCGACCTGCCTACGCGCTTCCGGTCGCGCTCTTCGGAATTGCTGCAATCGGGGTGACCTGGGCCCATGAGGTGCCGTGGTCGGACCGATTGCATGCGTTCGAGAAGGTCGGAAAATTGCTCTGGGTGCTACCGCTCGCCCTGCATTTTCGAGAATCGGGTTGCGCCCGGATGGTGTTCGTGACCTATGTTGCTTCCAGCTTGGGTCTGCTGGCATTCTCGTTTGTTTTGTTCATCTCGCCCGAAGTCTTCCATCTGATCGGAGCGAGGGAGGCGGGAGTCCCAGTCAAGAACTATATCGACCAAAGTCAGGGATTCGTTCTCATCGCGGTCGTCCTGCTTGGGCTTGCCGCGGAGTCCCTGCGTAACGGACTGCGAAACAAGGCGCTTCTTCTTTGCGCAGTGTCGTCCGCCTTTCTTGCTAATCTCGCGTTCGTCAACGTCGCGCGCACCGCTTTCATCTACTTGCCGATAATGCTGACGCTGCTTGCATTGCGCTATGTTCAAGGATGGTCGCTGCTTGCGTTGTTCGCGGGGATCAGCGCGCTAACGGCCGGATTGCTGGCGACGTCACCGAATCTGCAAACGAAGACGACTCGTCTGTTCAAGGAAATCGACAGCTATCGCGCGAACGCTGTGTTCACCGCTGACGGTTATCCAGCTGGAGGCGCCGAGCGTCTCGAGTTTTGGCGCAAGTCGATCGGC
Organism: Bradyrhizobium sp. LVM 105; assembly: GCF_003957705.1. NCBI lineage: Bacteria > Pseudomonadati > Pseudomonadota > Alphaproteobacteria > Hyphomicrobiales > Nitrobacteraceae > Bradyrhizobium > Bradyrhizobium sp. LVM 105. The sequence goes on from NZ_QZMV01000035.1 coordinate 17,879, forward strand.
TTCGTGCGTTCCGCACCGGTTCTCGGGCGCGGGACCGGGTCGACCAGAAGTCTGTTCGCTGCAGCGGCGGCGGGACATGATGGCCTGACGGGTTTGGTAGTTGACAACCCGCATAATCAGACGCTTGCCGTCGCGATCCAATGGGGAATGCTCGGCGGCATAGTTCTTTTTGGAATGTGGGGGGCTCATCTCTGGCTGTTCCGTGCAGGGATGATGGGACCGAATGGGAATTTCCTTGCATTGATCGGCTTTGTTGCCGTCGTTCAGAACATTGCGAGCTCGGTCTTCAACTCTCACCTATTCGACTTTTATCAAGGCTGGCTGTACGTGTTTGTAGTTGGCATTCTCAGCGGGCAGGGAGAAGGCAAACGCCTGGAGTGACCGATGAGCTGCACAAGGCTGCTTCGGTGTTGCCCACCAGCCCTTCAACTCTCACGTTTTCTCCTAGTTGTCGAGTTGAGCGGTTCTTCAACCGGATCAAGCAATGTCGCGGTGGCACGGGCTACGACAAACTTGTCGCTACCTCGCGTTCATCCAACTGACTTCAATTAGGCTATGGCTTGGCGCTAATGACGTCCTAGGCGAAGAACTGCGAGATTTGCGCGTGAGCGTTTCTATCGCCCCCGAATGTCGCAGTGAGAGGCCGCGTTGAAATACCTATGACCGATTCCGAGCGCTTCTTCTCGATCCGCGGGTCTCTCTTCAGCGCACTGAGCGCGTAGGGATCAACAATAGAGATCTTCAGACCGTTCGCCAGCCCTTCCACGATCGCGTCATTGATATGGGCGTCACTGAAGCTGTAACCGATTATCAGCAGTCGGGCCGATCGCCTGAGAAGTATCCCGCGGAATTGATCATGATACCATTTCAGGTTGGGGTATAGACCAATGCTTACGGCTTTTTCCCCTCCCATGATGAGAATGCGCTACCCATGTTGGACTCGACCCAATTCACCGATCCATGGGAGTTTCACGTAAGGTTGGGCACCACTGGTTGGGATAGTAGTGAAAGGCGGATTGGGCTCCACGGGAGCGAACTTGTCTTGGCGGGTTCCGCTTGGCCTGAATGTCGATGGGTGTCTCATTCCCGGCTGATAAAGACGAGACCAGTTCTGCGGCGTACCGAATATTGGATTGTAGTGTTGTTCGAGCAGGCTCTCTTGATTGAGCGCAGATATCACATGGAAGCGGCTAAGGAACGCAGCGACAGAGTGCTGGACGCTGGGCGGGTTCTCGAACTCGAACTGTTTATAATGAAACTGTTGTTCATGTGGTTGAAGATGCCAACCACTGAGGTCAGCAGCCGCATCGGCACGCCTCTGGTCCTCCGCGTCTTTCGAAATTTGTAGCTCGGCCATTACGCTTTCGAAACGACCGCCTGAATCGAACAGTCGATCCCGCGAGACCGTATCGATGTTTTTGTCGGCTAAGATCTGTTCAAAGACCTCGGAAGCAAGAGGGCCGCCCCAGTTGTAAGAAAAGCCTGCGCCGGTCAGAAGGAAACAGGTCATAGCAATCGCCAATCGTGGACAGTCTTGCCAAATAGCAGCTTTCCGGTGCGCATAATAGGGGTGAATAAAGCATTGGCCTTCACGGCACTATCTGCTGCCGCATGTGCGGGGTCTTGCCCGTGGAGCAGATTCAACGCTAGGTCAACGCCGACCACCCGTATTCCCACCACATCTGCAAGCTAGTGCTGCGCACATCCTGAAGCCGGCAGAGGCGGACAATTGCACCGATATTGCAGATTGATGATGCTTGAGCCCATCACTGCTTCTCTGCGGGCGCATCGCCTTCGGCTGACGGGGCGGGCGGTGATGACGGCGCTGGCGTGTCCACTGGTGTCGCAGCAACGCAATCACCTGCCCAGATCTTCGCGCCTCTGACCGTCCCGACTAGTTTACAACCCAGCGGCGCCTGCGACTTAACATGAGTGGATGGCATCTTTGCTGCTCTGGGTGGAGCAGCTTGAGCAAAAGCGCCGTTCGCAAAGAACAGCGTGATTAGCGCGATCAGCAGCTTCATGGTCACCTCAAATCGTTCAGTTGCTCACTTCTTCGTCTTCAGCCCGAGCTCGACCAGCCGACGCACGGCCTGAGTGCGCGTTATCCTCTCGCCGATCTTCGCGATCCATGCGATTGCAGCAAGCTCGGCTTCATGCCACCGCTCGCCGATCTGGACGCCCTTACCTGTTGACGCCGCCTACACCGGCGCGTTGGCCGCCACCGGCGTCAGGATCTCGATGGACGGTCGCGGGCGCTGGATGGACAACGTGTTCATCGAGCGGTCTTGCAGGTTATCTTGAACGGGTTACGATGCAACGTATTTTAGAGCTTTGTATTCGGAGCAACCCATTGCCAACAACCGTCGAATTGATCGTTTCCGCTTATGTACGTTTGAAGAACCGGCAAGCCCTGGAGAATATGCGAGAACTTTGCGGCCAGTTGCTGGGAACACTACAGTCCACATCCGGCACCAACCCGGCTCAGTCGCGATCTTCTCTACTTGAAGACCTCCGAGTGATCGAGGATGGACTGGAGCAGCTCCGGCCGCCACGGTACGGCTGAGGACAGTGATCAAACGAACGACAGCCGCAATCGCGGCCCGAAAGCCAAGGTCGCAGCCGCGAATGATGTCCTGCCAGGCACTGCCGCCGGCCAGCTCATAGGGCGATGTAACCGAAGTCAGCGAGAGCCCACACCCCCGAGAAGGAGTCGGAATTCCTCGCTTGGGCACGTCTTCGCGCAGCGTGGGAGGGCCGCGACGAACCGGCTGATGTCGAAGATCTTGGCCAGGCCGAAGTCGCCGACAGCGAGATATATGCTGTTACACGGGCTTTCGAACGGCACGACGTTGGTGCCCTCGTCGTCGAGCCATGGGTCGCCAAAGAACGTGGGCTTGCTGAACGACAATATCTCGATCCTCTCATGATAGCGGTGTGTTCTCCGCACCAACATGGATAGGCAACAAATCGATCAATCCTGTGATACGGCCTCAAACCTCCCCGAACTGTCGCGGCTTCCGTAGCTTCCCCTCGGGTAAGTAATAGCCGTTCACGCTTGTGGCCTCATCTCCGACATCACCCTTCCGCCACCCCAGCTATTCGCATGCCCTGATAAACTCGTTCGCGTTTAGCCAAGTAGGTTGGATTATCACTCGACGCGCCGTCACGAAAGCGGCGGATCGTAAAGCTTGGATCAAGCAAAGATCCGGCCCTCGCGGCGGCCCTTGCGTCATCCAGCGAACCGAGCAGCGCCAGTACCGTGGCGAGCCCAAAATGCGCTATGGGATAATTCCGATTGGCTTCAATGCCACGATGGAACCAGTCGAGTTGACTGCTTCAGCCGGTGCGTCGATCTGTAGCTTGGCGAACGCGATCATAGTCAGCCAGCGGAATGCAAACATATCGCGGGGAGAGAGGCAGGGCTCTCACAGCTCGTCAAGTAATGCACCGACCGAACGCTCGGGCGAGATGAGTCGGGCGAAGAAGTATTATTCACGGGTCCTGTTTCTCTGACTTACGACTCTCCCTCAGTCATCGATTCCGTGCACAATTTGGCCGTTGGCCAGATCGTGCTTGGCACGTACGAAGAGTACGATGCCAAGCTGCAGGCTATCGATCTCCTTTCGAACGCCTGAACCGCCGTTGCTGAAGAGACGCCCTTGGCCTAGCCGACAGTGGAGAGGATAGTAGTTGGGATCACGCCTTCCGTTCAGAAGGAAGCTTGCAATCCGGGCGAACTGAGTCCCGCCTGAGCTGCGCTTCGCTTGTTGCCCCCGTCTCATCCAATGTCCGGTTGAGCCCATAATGAGCTGGTCCCGCAAATCTGAACAGCGCGATAAGTGGAGTTTCTGCCTGACGGCGGGCAAGATTGACCCGCGAAT
>NZ_QZMV01000036.1:0-21485 GCF_003957705.1 Bradyrhizobium sp. LVM 105
GTGTCCTCATTGCTTCCTCCTTTCAAAAGCCAACTCAGTCTGACTGAGAGGACGGGGCGGGTCATCCCATTAATGGTAGGGCCCGCCGCCAAGCGCGCTGCGGTCGCGCATCTGCAGGCCGTCATGAGCCTGTCGGAACGGCGGGCCTGTTCGATCGTGGGCGCGGATCGGAAGATGATCCGCTATCGCTCCGGCCGTGCTCCAGACGCGGCCCTCCGTGGCCGGCTGCGTGACCTCGCCAACGAGCGGCGACGTTTTGGCTACCGCCGGCTGTTCGTCCTGCTGCGGCGGGAGGGCGAGCCGTCGGGGATCAATCGGATCTACCGGCTTTACCGCGAGGAAGGGCTCACCGTCCGCAAGCGGCGGGCTCGCCGCAAGGCCGTGGCAACCCGTGCCCCGATCCTGGTGGAGGCCAAGCCGAATGCACGCTGGTCGCTGGACTTTGTTCACGACCAGTTCGCCAGTGGCCGACGCTTCCGCATCCTCAACATCGTCGACGATGTCACCAAGGAATGCCTAGGCGCCATTCCAGAGACGTCGATCTCGGGGCGGCGCGTGGCCCGCGAACTCACGGCAATCATCGAGCGACGCGGCAAGCCAGGAATGATCGTGTCCGACCATGGCACCGAGTTCACCTGCAATGCCATGCTCGCCTGGTGCAAGGACGCCGCCATCGATTGGCACTTCATCGCACCGGGAAAGCCGATGCAGAACGGCTTCGTCGAGAGTTTCAACGGCCGGATGCGCGATGAGCTGCTCAACGAGACCCTGTTCTTCGATCTTGACGACGCCCGCATAAAGATCGCTGTCTGGGTCGCCGACTACAATCTCCAGCGCCCCCACTCATCGCTGAAATACCTGACCCCCGCGGCCTACGCGGCCCACCTCACCGCAACGGACGATCGGCTACGCAACCCCGACCAGCTCCGCCGATCGTCCGTTGCTCCACCCGCGTCACTTGGCGTACAAAACCCCGAGACTCTAACTGCCGCTGGATGAAAATTCAGGGGCAGGTCAAACCGAGCGCAAGTCGAGTTTGTCGGACAGTTGGTCGAGGCAAGATTCCAGACCAATACGGTTGCCGCGCTTGATAACGTACGAAGTCTTTCGCACTTTCAGGATTGACGGCTTCTTCTAGAATGAAGGAGCTTTGAATGAACGATTGGAATGCCATGGGTCAGGTGATCCAAATTGATGACGACCAAATGCTACATGAACATGCGACCGCTCTATCAGCCACAACTCTCTGAAACAGGAGCCGTCGCCTGATCAAAAGTGCGAAAGATTCTGGACAGTACCAGACACTTGCGTGGCGACATGGTCTCGATCGCGCATACCATCGTCGAAGCGCATGGCGGCCGCATCGGAGCCGAAAACGTCCCGTCAGGGGCGCCGTCTTTCACGTCAGACTGCCGCTTGCAGTCGCGCGATCGCGACGCCGTCCCGGGAATGCGTCACCCGAAAGCCTTCTTCAGTGTCGCGAAGATCACCGCGAGCGACTTGTCGTGACGGGTCACCGGCGGCACCGGGCGATCGACCTTCATCAACTGATAAACCGCCATCTGCGCCGCGCGCACCGAATATTCGACAGTGAAGACGACGTCATGGGGGATCTCGACGAACTTGCTGACGAAGGCGAGGTTGACCGAATTCTTCGGCACCGGCAACGGCCGGTCGGCGAGATTGCGCGGCATGAACATGCTGGTGATGTAGGGCATGCGGCAGGGAATGCAGATCGCATCCTCGAACACGCTCGCGTCGAAGTTGAGGTGACCGCAGAGCTCCTTCAGGATCTCTGCGCCGCCGCAATCGGACATTGGCTTGGCCACGAAATTGCCGACGCGATCGGGGTGCAGCGCATAGCCCCAGAATACCTGCACGTCCTTCGGCTGCCCAGCGAAATGCGGCTGATGATACAGCACCACCGACATCAGCAGCTCGAATCCCTGAACGTGACGAGCCCGCCGGTGCCGGCCCTGTTGCCTGAGAACGCCTCCATCTTGTCGAAGAAGCGGGGGTCCCTGCAGGTAACGGTGAACGACAGCCAGTAGGATTCGGGGATTGAGGTGTTGAATGCGGACGGATTGCCGAATTCGGGAGTCCCTTCGCGATCGTCTCCCACAGCGCCCAGCCCTTGCTATCCTTCTTGGTCAGTCGCGGCGCCGGATCCGTCATGGTGCCGAGGCTCGAGGCGTCCGTCACTGAGCCGTTCTGGAAGAACACGAGGTCGTCGTCATCGAGGCGGACATTGGCGGTGCAGCCGTCGCGGTCGAGCATGAGCTGGCGGACGCGCACGCGCCAGCCGTCGTCCTCAAGCATCATGTCGGTGACAGCCGTGCCGCGCACGAACTGCACGCCCTGCTGCTTCAGCCAGTCGGCGAGCGGCCGCACGATCGCGTCATACTGATTGTAGACCGTGCGCTTGACGCCGGCGAGGGTCTCGATCCGCGGGAACTCGTTCATGAAGCGGTGCAGATAGCGCTTTAGCTCAAGGGCGCTATGCCAGGGCTGGAAGGCGAAGGTGGTCTGCCACATGTACCAGAAATTCGATTCGAAGAATCCGAGCGACAGCCAGTCGGTGATGCGGCTGTTGCCGAGCGTCTCCTCTGATGCCTCGGCGAGCCGCAGTAGCTCGAGCCGGTCGCGCGCCGAGAAGCCCATATGCGTCACATCGATCTTAAAGCGGTTGCGGTCGACCAGCCGCGCCTGCGAATGCGCTGGAGTCTCCAGATTGAACGCGATCGTCTCCTCGCGCACGCTGAGGCCGGGATGTTCGAGCGACGGAATGCTCGACAGCAGGTCCCAGGTGCATTCGTAGTGATCGGTGGTGAGCATGCGCCCGCCGCGCAACGAATAGGCGCCGTTCGCAAGCAGCGCGCCGTCGAGGCTGCCGCCGACCAGCGGCTGTGGCTCGTAGATCACGATATCGCGCCCCGGCACCCGCGCGTCGCGAACGAGGAATGCCGCGCCCGCGAGCGATCCGATGCCAGCTCCGATGAAATACGCCTTCATGATGTGCCTCGATTGCAATTCGACATTTCGAAGCGACATAGCATGGCCGGACGCATCCAAGGTTGCGCTGGATCAAGCGCGGTGAGGACTGGCTCAGCTACGCGGAATGGCGGCGGATTGAGCTGTTGTTGCCGCGAGGGCACAAGGGAGCGCATCAGATCGATGATCGATGCGTGATCAACGGCATTGTCCACTTGCTAAAAGCAGGTTCGCGCTGGCGTGATTGCCCGGAAGTCTACGGTCCTTACACAACGGTCTACAACCGCGTCAGTCGCTGGAGCCGAGAGGGCATTTGGACCAACATTTTTACGCTCTGACTGAATCAAGCGGCGTGTCCGGCTCGATCTCGGTGGATTCCAGCTAGATCAAAGCCCATGGCCCCGCGGCCGGCTCAAAAGGGGGACCTTTAACAATGCGATCGGCCGCTCGCGCGGCGAACAACCACCAAAATCCAAGCGTTGATCGACAATTTGGCCGCCCGCTTCTTTCCTGATTACTCGTGGCAACACCCACGCAGCCCGCGTCGTCGAGCCTACGACGTTAGAGCGGTCTCGACCAGATTGAATCGGGAGGGATTGATCGGGATAGGGGGACGTCTCGCGACGCCACCCCTCTCACACCACCGGGCATACGGGTCCGTACGACGGCGGTTCGACTGAGTTAAGCTGGCCCAGGAACCAGTATTCGGGGGAGACCGAGAGCGTCAAAGAAGTGGTTGCGCAGGGCGTGCTGGACCGCCGGGTGCCCGGACATTCGCCAGAGCCCCGTCGGCGAACCGGCGGCAACCGATGCGGCGAACTTCGCGATGCCGAGGCGGCGAAGCTCCGTGAATCGCTTGTGCCCGTTCTGCCATTGTCGCCAGAGATACATTCGCAGTCTCCGGCGAATCCAGGCTTCCAGGTTTGTGAGCACGCGAGGAGTCTGGCAGAACCCAAAGTACCCTCGCCATCCGATGAGGTAAGGCGAGAGGTCCTTAATAATCCTTTCCAGATTGATGCCTCGTGTCCGGCATGTGACGTCCCGAACTCGGTCTTTGAACTTAGCGAGCGCTTTCGGCGCAATGCGTCGTTCGCTCCCATCGTTCGCAATACTGAACCCTAGGAACTTGCGCCCTTCCGGTCGTGCCACCGCGCTCTTGGCCTCATTGACCTTTAGCCGGAGCTTGTCGGTCAGGAACCGGGTGATCGAGGCCATGACCCGCTCACCGGCGCGATGACTGCGAACATAGATGTTGCAGTCGTCCGCATAGCGACAGAACCGATGGCCACGTCGAGCCAGCTCCTTGTCGAGATCGTCGAGCACGATATTACTGAGGAAGGGCGAGAGCGGACCACCCTGAGGGGTCCCCTCTTCCACCGGTCTGATCAGGCCGTCCTCCAGCAGTCCGGCGTTCAGGAACGCCCGGATGAGTTTGAGCACGCGCTTGTCGGTCACCCGCGCGGCGACGCGCGACATCAAGATGTCATGGTTGACTCGGTCGAAAACTCTTTCCAGATCGAGATCCACCACAACGTTGTAGCCCTCAGCGATGTAGCGTTGTGCCTGGGCTACGGCCTGGTGCGCCGACCGTCCCGGCCGGAATCCGTAGCTGTGCTCGGAGAACGTCGAATCCCATTGTTCTTGAAGAACCTGCAGCACGGCTTGCTGAATCAGGCGGTCGACGACACAGGGAACGCCGAGCCTTCTGACCCCACCATCCGGTTTCGGAATTTCCACCCGCTTAACCGGCCGTGGCTGATAGCCAATTGGAGCCGAATTGCTGGCCAGTGCTCACGCAGGAATGCCTTGGCGACGTCGATGGTCATCCCATCGACACCAGGGCCTCCCTTGTTTCCTTGAACGCGTTTCCACGCTCTTTGAAGGTTCTTGCGGCTACACACCTCCTCCATCAGACGTTCTGGGAAAGCCGGGCTTTCGGTCGCCGGCATCGCCACAGACGGTTCGGCTCCTCCGGTCGCGGCAGCCGGGGTTTCACCCCGGCCATCCGTGCCTGAGGCCAGTCGTTGCTGGTTTGTCTGCCGCTTTCCGTTCATGAGGTGCCGATCCTACTTGCCTCTCTCACTCGTTCGGGCCTTCAGCCATCGTTTCCGACTCTGCCTATCCGTTGCTCCGCTTTTCAGCTTTGGAGTGCCTCAATAGCTTCGCCGACAGCATGACCTATTACGCCCTCTGCTGACTTCTGCCAGGTGGTCAGACGACCTCACGGTCATCTCAGTCGCCGTACAGCGACGCCGGGCAGATCTCCCGGGGTAAGTTCAATCGCCTTCGATGCACGACCGCCGGATCTACGCTTCGCGTCTTTGATGGATATGGACTTCGCGATGTGTTGCCCGCTCGTCCGACACTGGCGCCTCATATCCGGTTCTTGTTCATCGGCCCGCATCTTCGATCCACGCTTCCTTCAGACCCCGCCTCGCGGCGGCAGCCCTTGCGTTTCTCTATCCCTTCACCTCCATCAGGTTGGGTGGCAGACTTTCACTTCCGAGCTATTGAACATGCCCGGCACACAACGAAGCCGCTGCCGCGGCATTGAGTTTGTTGCTGGAGTGCGGAGTGCCAGCAACCTTCCTCACTCTCGGCAGGCGGTGGTTCGAATCAATAGACACCGTGCAGTCGGATCGACAACGATGGCGACCAACAACATCGCGACACATCCAAGGGACGATGCCGGGGCGACTTTCCGCAACGCCGTCGCACCCGTTGAAGGCCGTTGTTGGGCTTCTCGCGCCAGGGTTGTCACGAGTGACTTTTCCGCCACGCCTAACCCATTGACAGCACATACGCTCAACAACCTACTTTCCCAAATTAGCAACATCCGTGCCATATCGCTCAAGTTGTGCACGCGTTTGCGCCTGGCGATCGTCGACGATCATCGGCCTTGAAGCTCGCCCGCTGCTCGGGCGTGGCAGCGGCTCGTTCAATCCGGCTTCTATGAGGTCGCACGCCCGACCGAGCGCGCGGCTCGCGCCTGCCCCGCGACCTCACAGAACCCTCAAGATTCCGTCGGGCGGCGGTTTATGATTCAAGATGCTGGCTGGATCGGAGGCCAGCATCGGATGGTCCGCCCCCTTTCCGAATGATCTTCGTGAACGAGCCGTAAAGGCGGTGGAGTCCGGCGAGAGTTGCCATGCTGTGGCGGCCCGGTTCGATGTTGCAGTGTCGTCCGTTATGAAGTGGCGGCAGCGCTATCGCGCGACGCGTTCGGTGGCACCGGGCAAGATGGGCGGTCACCGTAAAGCCGGTTCTGGAGCCGCATCGAACGTTCATCGTGGAGCGGATCAAGCAGACGCCACATCTTACGCTGCACGGGCTGAAAGACGAACTTGCCGCGCGAGGCGTGAAAGTCTCGCACCATGCGGTATGGACTTTCCTGCGACGCGAAGGTCTCAGCTTCAAAAAAAACACTGTTCGCCCTTGAGCAGGGCCGAGGCGCTCCTGCACGTCGCGGATGTCGCGCAACAACGCGACTGGATCGAGAGCGGCATAGATTTCTTGGAGATGATGGCGGACAGCGTCAGGCGTGCGGGCGTCCGCTGCCAGGCGCTGGTGAGGTGTTGCCGGCGCGCTGTATGTCTTGCGTACGCGAGCACCGTCGCGCTGCTTGGCTAACAGTTTGAACGAGGGCTGGAAGAAGTTTACGAACAGCCGCGCTGATCGATATAATTCGGCCTGCAGCTCGGCCGCTTCCACGCCTTCGAACCTACGATAGCCGACCATCCTGCGGACGACCGCGCCGCTCTTCTGCTCGACGAACGCCTGGTCATTCTACCGGTAGGGACGGCAATGCGTGAAGACAATGTTGGCCGCCTCGCAGTAGGCTTCTCGTTCATGAACACGGTATCATTGTCGGTATCGAGGCCGAGCAGCACAAAAGGCAAATGTTTGCGCAATTCCGTCAGCACCGTGCTCAACAGCGTCTGTTCGCGCACGATCAGAGGAGCGCACTCTGTCAAGCCGGTAGCAATGTCCGTGAGCACGAGGGTCTGGATGAAGCTGCCGCGTGCAGATGGACCGCTATGCGCTACAAGGTCAGCCTCGACGACCCCCGGCGCCGGATCGTTCCAATCTGCCGACGTCCGTATTGGAACACTGCGACGCAGGGAATGCGCTGCATGCCGCTGGCGCTGGCGTCCTAATTGTTCTCGGATCCGAGCCAATGCGCGATCGATCGTCGCAGCGCTCATCGCCAAAAGTTTGTCGTGGATTTCAGGGGAAAGCTTGAGCTGGTTGTGCCGTTCAATTTCCTCAACCAACGCTGGCAGCGACGCTTTCAGTCGCTTTCCGCAGATCCGGTCTGACGCTTCCCAAAGCAGCACGAGCCCGTTGTGTTCTGCCTCATTACAGACCCGACGTCGTGTCCGTCGGCCTCGGCGTACGTCTTCCTGGCCTCGAAGTAGACGCATCGCATGTTTGCGATGGAATCCGGTGATGTCGACATATCCGCGCCTTCTTCGCGCTATCCGAACGCCGATAGCGCGCGCCCGCCGCCGCCGTCAGTTCCTTCCGCGTTGCCATGCTCAGCCACCCCATCTGCGCCCCCGCTCGTTCCCGATCCAGGGGAGCAATTTACGTGAGGCAACGGCTCAGCATCCGGTAACAATTAAGGCGAGGCAATGCGGGGTCTCACCCTGTTCGCCGCATTCCCGTAGGCCCGGGCAGCAGACTGCGAGGTTCGAGTCCTGATGACGAGACAGTTGATCGGCGCCGCGTAAGCCCTTCGCCGAAAACGGGCCAGTGCCCGATTAGCTATCTGGGAACGCGGCGTGCTGATCTCATCATGGCCTGGCTGCAACCGCAGCCCACTCGCGAGAGGCCGGATACATTTACGCAGACTGTCGAAGTCGGATCGCTCAAGAGCCTTGCACAGGCGGGGCAGACCATACATTTCGGCGGATCACGTCCTGCAGCATCTCCTTGTCGAGCGACAGATCGGCGACCAGCTTCTTCAGCTTGCCGTTCTCCTCCTCGAGCTGCTTCAGCCGGCGCATCTCGGTCGGCAGCAATCCGTCATACTTCTTCTTCCAATTGAAGTCGGTCGCCTGGCTGATCCCGGCCTTGCGGCAGATCTCCGCCACCACACCCCCGTCGCTGCCCTGCTTCAGGATGAACGCCTTCTGGGCGTCCGAAAACTTTGAGGCCTTCATCGTCGTCGCTCCTCCCTGCCGGGTGGATTTACGCAGCGCCAACTCTAGCCAAAAATGGTCCAGTTTGCCGGCCTCAGATCACTGATGAAGTGCTACCCAAAACTAGGTGTTTAGTCCCGGCATTTGCTGGAGCGGGTTGAGTTTGAATCGTTCGGGCTGGGAAGTCCAGCATTTGCAAATGTATTCGTAGGGTGTGAGGCCCTTCAGGGTCTTCAGCCGCCGAGCATAGTTGTAGGCGTTGATGAGGTCGGCAAGGTGAGCTTCGAGCTGATGGTGTCGATCGTAGTAATAGCGTTGGACGATCGCTTCCTTGGTCGTGCGGTTCATGGACGTCTGACTGAACCACCGCTTCGGCCGAGAGCCAGAACGAAACCTCTGTATTGCGTGACCTCAATTGTATTGCGTGACCTCAATACGTGGTCCAGTCAGTTGCCGGAACGACAGCCCAGCGGTCCACTATCCAACGGCAGAATAAATCCGGTCACGACTCGTCGCTTGTTCGGCCTCAGAGATGCCGATTCCGAAATAGCGCGTGTGGGCGACATCCAGGATGCGATTGACCAGGCCCGGGAAGCTGTATCCGGCGGTTTTCGCGGCCAGGATGTACGAGGCGCTCATGCCGAGTGCCGCCATGGAGTTGATCTCCAGGACAAAGGGCCGTCCCGAGTGATCAATCCGGATGTCGACGCGGGCGTAATCTCGGCATCGGCAGGCACGGAAGGTCGCAACCGAAATATCCCGCAGAAGCTTCGCGAGGCTGCTCCCAATTTGAGCCGGGCAAATCTTCTGTGGCTCCGCGGCTCCCATGTGCATCTTGTCTTCCCAGGTGATAAGGCGGGTTTCGCGCTCCCCAAAATCTTGCTCCACCAAAGGCAAGGTCTCAGGCTCCCCGTTTCCGAGCAGTGCGACACAGATTTCCCGACCTTCAATGTATTCTTCCACGAGCGCATCCTGCGCATATTCCGTGACGATCTGTTCGACGGCCTCCCTCAATCGAACCGGTTCATATACGAGCTGCAATCCGAAACTAGTGGATTCGTGAACCGGCTTCACCACGACCGGAAATCTGAGGTCGCCGGTACTCTCGGTCCCGTGACGCATCACGCGAAACTTCGGGGTCGGCACCCCGCGATCGCGGATCAGCCGTTTGGTGATGACCTTATCGAGCGCCAGACCGTGCCCGAGCGGGCTCGAGCCGGTGTAGGGAATGCCGGCCAATTCGAGCATGGCGGGAACGTGCGTGTAGCGGCACTCGCCCTGAATTCCATACGCCATGTTGAAGACGATGCCGGAGGGCCGGCCGTGGGGATCGGCCGGCATGAACCGCTCGAGAGTAGTAAGCAGTCCCTTGTCGCCTTCGCACAGCAACGTCTCTTGTCCGCCTTCTCGCAGTGCCGCCATCACATATTCGACCGTTCTGCGGCCGTATTTCTCCGGACAAAGCTGGCCGAACCGGTTGATCACGCCCGTATGATCATTGTTCCACACCACGGCTACCCGCATGACTGCTTCCTCCCTTGTGTTTGTCCGCTGTCAAGTCGTTCGGTTGGATCCGCTTCATGAAGGGGAAGCAGCTCCGCTGGACGAACCGCGCTCAACTGGCCGCGCCGCCAAGCGGCAAGCGGGTTTGCTCCCTCCAAGAGGCGGAAATCGAGATACTCGTTGATCAGCAAAATGCAGCCGGCCTGCACCAGCAGCAGTTCCGGGAAACGCAGATAGATGCCGAGCGTGCCCGGCAGGCTCATTACAGTTACGATGGTGAGGGCTGCCAATACCGTGGTAAACGTACGCCAGACCGCTTCGTAGACTCCGTCCTCGTCAAGCACTTTTGCAAAGCTCTCGCAGGTCAAACACAGCGCGATCACGGGGAAAAGCGCTATCTCGCGAAGCCAGGCAATATCCCACCAATTCCCCGCCAGCAAAGGCGCGTCCAGCAGCGCTGCCGCCAGACCCAACAGCACGGCTATTCGCGCGTAACTGTGGTCCGTCTTGAGCAGCGGCCGCAAAGCCACGGTAACAAGGAGCACCAAGAGCAGGAATGCGAGGCCGATCGGGATGCCGATGATGTCGAAGCCGATCGCCATCAAGATTGACCGAAAGAGGCCCAGCACCTTGACGCCAAGCGTGAGGCGAAAGAGCACGACCACGACGGCGCCCAGGGAAACAAACAGCACGCTCTCCGCGGGCTTGTAGAACTGGGCAGGCAACTCGGTGAGGGAAAAAAAACTCGAACAAATGGACGAGGTCGGCAGCATCGGAAGCTTGCTGAGCGCGATCCCGAGCGGCAGGGCAAAGAGCCCGACGAGCAACCAGTCTGTCTTGAGCGCGGCGGCCGCTTGCGCATCGTCGTTCTTGCATGTTCCGTTCAAGAGAGCACCTCCGCAAGGCCATCACGCCTGGGATCGGTCGCGCCTTTCACGCTGCGTCGGCAGCAAATTGCAGCGCATTGACTGAGCCCATCGCAAAACTGTGCCGTGACTTGACGATCGGCATGCGGCCGCGCGCACGCAATTTTGCCAACAAGGACTCACTGGCCGCCGGTCGCTCGATCCAGACCTTGCGACCGACCAGCCCGTGGACGCGAGGCGCCGCCACGGCCTCGGCGATGTCCAAGCCTCGGTCGATCACGCCACTTACGACCTGAAGAATTGCCGAAACGATCCGGCGACTGCCGGCGGCGCCCAATGCGAGAAGGGGCAGGCCGGTTGAGTCCTGCAACACCAGAGTCGGGGCCATGTTCGAGCGCGGTCGACAACGTGGCCCGAGTCCATAGGGGTGAGATAGCCGGGGACACGTGCAGAGATAATTGTTGTATAAGAATCCCAGTTCACGATGCGCCACTTTGGCGCCGAAGAGCGACTGAATGGATTGCGTCAGCATCACGACGGTCCCGTCCCTATCGCAGACCGATAGGTGGGTCGTATCGCCCGGCTCTTCGGGGCTATCGAGCTGCGTGCCGGTTCGTGAATTCAGGACGGTGTCGGCGACCCGCCGCGCATAATTTTCGCCCAACCGCAAGTCGCGCAGATGCGGAGTGAAGTCGTCTGGCGCCAAAGGGCTGAGCTCCCGATCACGAAACACGGCAGATGAGGCGAGCGCGATCGCAGCGCGCCAATCATCATCGGAGGAGGCGACTCCTAGCGCTCGCGTCTGTGCGAGGACATTAAATGCCAGCAGGAGTTGCATCCCACCGCCAGGCGGCGGGGCACTGACAATCCGATGTCCTCCGTAAAGCGCCGAAACCGCGTCTGCCTGCGCGGGCGCACTGCAGCTTGCCAGATCTGCTTCAGTGATGAGACCTCCACAGGCGCGCATGTCAGCTGCGATCTGCCGGGCGATTTGGCCGCAATAGAAGTCTTCGATGCCGAGATCCGCAAGCCGGCGTAGTGTGGCGGCAAGCTTCGGTTGTCGAAAGGTGCGACCGATGTCTGGCGGCAGACCCTCGTGCAGGAACAGCTCGCCGGCCGGGGATGCGCGCAGATAATCGGCTACCCACCGGGTGTGTCGCTGCTGCAACGGCGTGATCGCATAGCCTTCTTCGGCGATGCGGATAGCTGACGCCATCACCCTTTCGCGGCTGAGCACACCGTATTTGCGATGTGTCCAGTCCAGCGTCACGGGAGTCGATGGAACCGTGCAGGAGCGGTACCCGCGCCGCTGCTCATTCACCTCGATCGTACCGAGCGAAGCAGCCGCGGGCGCCCGGGAATGTCCGTCGATAAATTGCGTTCGACCGTCCGCAAACCGGACGAGCAACACGGTTTGCCCGCCGAGACCCGACGCGCTCGGTTCGCAGACGCACAGCGTCCAGGCCGCAGCCACCGCCGCGTCGATCGCATTGCCCCCGGGCACGCAGGATTTCCGATCCCGCTTTGGTAGCGAGGGGGAAAGCCGTCACCACTGCCCCGTCGCGTTGCCGCATCGGAACGGCAGCATTTTCGAGCTCCACGCGCTCTGGGTCGATGATCAGCATCGCGGGCCTGTCAATCTCATGCTTCAGGCAGATCGTCCAACCAGCAGGCGCCTCCGACGTGCGGCCGGGAAAAGATCTTTCCGATTTTTGCGGGAGTCTTGTTCTGATGATATCGCATATACACGCGGCCATCGGCTCCGAGGTCGAGGATCTCGATCTTCCCGGTGTAGTGGGACATAATGTATTTGAATGTCTTCTGGATGCCGCTGAGACGTTGGTTGATGCCGCGCGCGATCTCGATCCCGCGGCGCAATGAAACTTGAAAATGCGATGCGCCCTTCACCGGCCTGCCCTGAAAAAGATAATAGGGGCGGACACCCATTTCGTGACATTTGGCGAATGTCGCCGCCAGGACGTCGGGATCATCGTTGACTCTTGAGAGGAGCACGGATTGGTTGAGAAACTGCACGCCTAGCGCGCGCAGGGAGCGGATGTTGCGCTCTGCATCGACCGAGATTTCGCCGATGTGATCGAAATGTGCGACGATCACTGCGGTTTTGCCCGCGTCTTGGATCCGCTGGAATAGAGCGGTCAGAGCCGGATCCTCGAAACGCCTGGGCGCAAAGGCGACCGTTTTTGTTCCGAAGCGGATCGAAGTCAGATGGGGGATTGGCAGCAGGTGATCGACAATCTTGTCGAGCTTGCTGGTGCTGAGCACAAATGGATCACCTCCCGACAGCAGCACGTTCGTCATCTCTGGATGTGCGCCAATGTATTGCGCCACGCGGGCAAGATCGGGGGCGATTTCATCGGAATCCTTGCCGACGATGCGCTTGCGGAAGCAGTAGCGGCAATATGAAGCGCAACGGTCTGTTACCAGCAGCAACCCGGTCTGGGGATACTTGTGCTGGAGGCCGGGCACGACCGTGTTATCGTGCTCGCCGCTGGTATCAAGTCTGCCGCGACTGTCGAACTCCGCGAGCGAGGGCTCCACGATGTGCTTAAGCTGGTCGTAGTAGCCACTGGCCGAAATCTGCTCGCGATAGAACCTCGTGACGTGGTAATGCGTGATGTCGTTGGCCTGCAGCTCATCCTCGGTAACGATGCGCGCGCCTTCGATGAAGTTCATGACGGCGGCGTGCGGCCGCACGTCCGATCCTGTCGGTGATAATTGAGGCGGGCAAACGCGAGGCGCCGCCGAGGTTGTCAGCATGAATGCACTCCCTGTTAATTGTGTGATGAAGGCGCGTCTCCGGCTGACGCTGCACGCCGCCGGACGCATAAACGATGAAGACTCTCTCCGACGCACAGCCCTGCCAGAAGCTGCCACAACGAGATGTCGAAGCAGTGCGACGCCGTCTGCGCGATGCAATCCGTCCGAGTGAGGGCCAGGGCATTAATCTTTTCCATCAGATGATTGTTTAGGGCCGCGCGCTCGATCATTGCGCCCTTAGGCTGGCCCGTCGAGCCAGACGTAAACAGAATGTACACGAGTCCGTCCTGTTTCGCCTGGGTGATGACGACCTGAGAAAGGCGACGTATCGAGGCGGGTGATGAAGCCTGCCAGCAACCTCCAGAGGAGCGATACGCCGTGAACGAGACTACCAATGTTTTTCCTCTGCGTCAGCCCGATCAGATTGCTGATCCACTGACGGATATTCTGCGTGCCGGAGCTCGCGAACTGATCGCCCGGGCTGTCGAGATTGAGTTCACTACATTCCTGGAAACGACGAAGCATCTGGCGCTGCCGGATGGTCGGGCGCGCGTGGTGCGGCATGGATATGGGCCGGCGCGCGAAATTGCCACCGGCATCGGCCCTGTCGTGATCGCCCGTCCGAAGGCCCGCGACCGTGGAGCAAGCGGGCCAGGTGACAGGATCCGGTTTCATTCGACGATCCTGCCGCTCTGGGCCCGCCGGGCGAAGAGCTTGGACGCGTTGATCCCCGTGCTCTATTTGCGGGGAATCTCGACCAGCGACTTCCAGGAGGCGCTTTCGGCCTTGCTCGGCAAGGACGCGCCGAACTTGTCGCCGCCGGTCATCGCTGGCCTGAAGAAGGACTGGCAGGCCGAATACGAACGTTGGCAAAAGCGCGACCTGTCGGCGCGGCGGTACGTCTATATCTGGGCGGATGGCGTCTATCTGCAGGCTCGCATGGAGGACCATGCCGAATGCATCCTGGTGTTGATAGGCGCCACGCCTGAAGGAAAGAAGGAACTCATCGGCTTCCAGGTCGGGGTACGCGAGAGCGCACAAAGTTGGCGAGAATTGCTGATCGATCTGCGCAAGCGCGGCTTGCAGATCGGGCCTCAGCTTGCTGTCGGCGACGGCGCTCTCGGCTTATGGCGGGCGCTCGATGAAATCTTCCCCGGCACGCAACATCAGCGATGTTGGCTGCACAAGGTGAACAACGTGCTCGACAAGGTCGCCAAGTCCGTGCAGCCGGCAATAAAGAGTGATCTGCGTGACATCTACCTAGCGCCGAACCGGGCGGCCGCTGAAACAGCGATTGATATCTTTGTCGAGAAGTACGGCGTCAAATACAAGCCGGCCGTTGAATGCCTGATCAAGGATCGCTCGGCCATGTTGGCGTTTTATGACTTCCCTGCCGAGCACTGGTCGCATCTGCGCAAGTCGAATCCAATCGAGAGCGTCTTTGCACGGTCAGGCACCGGACTGTGCGAACGAAGGGAGCGTTATCGCCACACACAGCAAAGTTGATGGTCTTCAAGCTCGTCGGCGCCGCATCTAAAACTTGGCGACGGTTGAAGGGCACAAATCAGTTGCCGAAGGTGATATCCGGCGTAAAGTTTGCGGACGGAATCGAAGTCATTCCGACCGCTGAAGTCCGCGCCGCCTGATCGGACCGCGTCACCCAAAATCCGTCATAGCTCGACAGCGCCTGTCATGCCCCCAAGCCAACAGCCGCCGAGCCGCGTCCGCACTGCCAGCGACCTGAAACTGATCGACAAGTCACCGCCCTGTCTTGGTAGTTGCTCCAGGGCATTCGTCCGGAGGATGCATCCCCGTCGGCTTCTTGCCCCGCTTGAAGCTGACCAGGGCGAAGTTAGCGACACGGCAGGGAAGCGCCTCCCTTTGTCCACCTCGAACCGTCCAGTCGCGTGGCCGCTAGCGTTGCCGCTGTTTAGGTCGCGAGGCTGCCACCGTGAGTCCGGTGTGATCCTTGAGGCTATCGATTACCGTGACCGCCGCTTCGAGTTCATCTCGAAGACGCTTCGTAATCCGCAGAATGCCGCTCGCGAGCTCCTCGCGGCTGATTTCTGCACCGTGAGCAACTTTTTCTTCGAGGTCGCGTATAGCTTCGTCGATCTTGTGCAGCGAGAATGTGCTAGGCATCATCCGGCTCCGTCATGATTAAGGGGCCGGCATCCGCCGAACCACGGTGTAAAAATGCGTCCGCTACACGGTTAAGTAAAGCGGGTGGCGTTGCGGGAAAATCTGTCCCCATCTCGCGTCTGAGCGCCTCGAATTCGGATAATGTCGAAAAAAGGCAATCCGCCACCGCGTCCATTTTTGAGCAGATAACTTCAACCCGGGATCGCCAATCGGCCAGCTGTTCTTCAGTTCGCTATGGGCCGTACGTGTCTTCTGCCGGTGTATGGCTTGGCGCACGGACGTAGTCCGTGAATGCTTGGATTGCCGCTACCACTTCGGTTCTGGGCACGGCGGTTACTCCTATGAGCCAATCCAGCTCGAACAGCTGCAGGCCGAGTACTCTGATATGACATGCACGCGGGGACGCGGCAACCCACCGGTGCTGGTAGGTGCCCCGGTTACTTGTACGCGCCATTATCTGGTGGCGCCTCGGAATATGTCTCACGAGCAAAGGTGGTCAGCCATGCCAATCCAAGGTGGAAGGCTGACCACCGAAGTCTGCGGCACGTGGCAGGGACAGCGCTTATGGCGGCGCCGAGTCTCGCTGCCGCTCGCTTCACCGGCGGTGGGTGTGCCAGGGACAGCGTCGCTGGCATTTGGCGAGGCGGAGTCGCGCCCGCGCTGCTTGCGGCCACTGCTGAGCACTTGCTGCCGACGAATTGGCGTTGCAAGTTTTGCCTCGTCGCAATAGCCAAGTCATGACGGTACCGGCGGCATAACGCTTTCAAGGATCACCGCAAATGTCCATGCTGCCCAATTCGCAAGAGGCCCGGGATGTCGCCTATCAGCTCCATCCCTATACCAATGCGCGCATGCATCAGCAGGCCGGTGCCCTGGTGATCGAGCGCGGCGAGGGGCCTTATGTCTTCGACGCGTCGGGCAAGCGCTATTTCGAAGCGATGGCGGGCCTGTGGAGCGTCGGGCTCGGCTTCAACGAGAAGCGGCTGGTCGAGGCGGCGTACAAGCAGATGCAGGCGCTGCCGTTCTACCACACCTTCTCCGCCAAATCGCACGGTCCCTCGATCGACCTCGCCGAGAAGCTGGTGGCGCTCGCGCCAGTGCCCATGAGCAAGGTGTTCTTCACCAATTCCGGCTCGGAAGCGAACGACACCGTCTTGAAGCTGATCGCCTATCGCTCCAACGCGCTCGGCCAGCCCCAGCGCAAGAAGGTGATCAGCCGCCTGCGTGCCTATCACGGCGTCACCATCGCGTCCGCCAGCCTCACCGGCCTGCCGAACAACCACCGCTCGTTCGACCTGCCGCTGCCGAACATCCTGCATACGGGCTCGCCGCACTTCTACAAGGACGGCGCGCCCGGCGAGAGCGAGGAGGCGTTCGCGACGCGGCGGGCCGAGGAACTCGACGCCCTGATCCTGAAGGAAGGGCCCGATACGATCGCGGCCTTCTTCGGCGAGCCGGTGATGGGGGCGGGTGGCGTGATCGTGCCGCCGGCGACCTATTGGGACAAGATCCAGAAGGTCCTGAAGAAGTACGACATCCTGCTGGTCGCCGACGAAGTCATCTGCGGCTTCGGCCGCACCGGCAAGATGTTCGGCTGCGAGACCTATGGCATCAAGCCGGATGCGATGGTGGTCTCCAAGCAGATCACCTCGAGCTATTTCCCGCTGTCGGCGATCATGCTGAACGACCGCATGTTCGAGCCGATCGCGGACGAGAGCAACAAGATCGGCGTGCTCGGCCACGGCTTCACCGCGAGCGGCCATCCGGTCGGCTCGGCCATTGCGCTGGAGAACCTCAAGATCATCGAGGAGCGCAGCCTGGTCGCGCATGCCGCCGAGCTCGGTGGCTACATGCAGGGCAAGCTGCGCGAGCTCGGCAGCCATCCGCTGGTCGGTGAGGTCCGCGGCGTCGGCATGATCGCGGCGCTCGAGCTCGTGCTCGACAAGCAGCGCAAGACCGCGGCGGCGACGCCGGGCGCCGTCAGCGGCATCGCCAGCCGCATGCTCCACGAGCGCGGCGTGATCTCACGCAACATGCTCGATGCCATCGCCATATGCCCGCCGCTGATCGTCACCAGGGCCCACATCGACGAACTGATTGCGGCCATTACCGGTGTGCTGAACGACATAAAGCCGGAAGTGGCCAAGCTGACGCCGGCTTAAAGGGACGCGCTTCGTCTGGCGATCAGTCCAACCCCGTTACCCTGAGGTGGCCGCCTTCTTCAGCGTCCCTCGAAGGGCGCCGGCCCGTCTGGCTGCGACGGGCTCATCCTTCGAGGCTCCCCGTGCAGTGCATCGCCGTGCACGCCTCGTATTTCCAGCGACAATGCGCGGGGTTGACTGGGCTAAGGTTTGGTCGGCGGGGGCGCTAGCGAGGATTGCCTACGCGGCGCCTCGCGATGGGGATGACTGGGGCGGAGGCTGCGCGGGATTGCTTGAGCACACACTTAGTGACAATTTTGCAACGAAGCCTATATGATCTGTGCTTCTGTATTCGGTCTGGTTCTTTCAACCCTTAAGAGCGCGTGCCCGCGTGCCGCGGTTACCTTGCTTTTGTTCGTGGTCGGCAAAACCGCCACACTATGGGATTCGGTTGAATGGTCGGTTCAAACTCTTCGGCGTAGTCAGCCGCCTGGAGGGCGGACGCCACGACAGATCATACGAACTCGACCATCCCCACGCCCGCGACGGGCGTCTGTTGGGATGGCGATGGCGTCCTTACGCCACTGCCGTCCATCGGAATTCGAGTCCATCAACCCACATTCGGTGAAGGACGACAGCCATCTTTCTGGCCAGCGCGACCTTCGCACGCTTGCTTCCTTGCCGGTGGGCAACACGCACCGCCCAGGCCTTCATCGGAGACCATCGGGTTGATGGCCTGAGAACGACGTTGGCAGCTTCGAACAGGGCTGTGCGCGTCTCTCCATCTCCGACTTTTGTGATCCGTCCCACCCGATCAACCTCGCCAGATTGGTATCGGCGGGGCGTTAACCCGAGATAGGCGCCGACGGATTGGGAATGCAGGAATCGCCTGGGATCGTCCACAGTGGAGCGGAAGGTCAACGCAGAGACCGGGCCGATCCCCGGCATCGTCATCAAGAGCCGACAAGCCGGGTCACTGCGCACGGCCTTCAGAACCAGACGATGCAGTCGGCCGTACTCCCGCATCAGCGCTTCGCGTCCTGCAAGCAGCGGATTCATGATCGCCTCCAGTAAGGCGTCATCGCTGACCAACTCACGAACTCGCGCTGCGAACAGAGTCAGCGAGACGATTCCGACTTTGAGACCGAGCGGACGCAGAAGTCCGCGGATGACTTGCTCTGTGGCAGCGAGCGCTCACCAAAGCGGGATTGCTGAGCGCAAGCCGATGATCGACCGTGAGCGCGAGCTGCCGCTCACTAAGCAGACCGGGGCTTTGAACATCAGCCGCGGCAGCGTGTACTACCTGCCGCGGCCGATGCCGGACGCCGATCTCGCGATCATGCGGCGTCTCGACCGGCTGCATCTGGAGTTTCCCTTCGCCGGTTGGCGAATGCTGAGAGGGCTGCTGGCGGCCGAGGGGTGCAGGATCCGCCGCTATCATGTCAAAACGCTGATGCGACGGATGGAAATAGGGGCGCTCTATCGCCGTCCAGCTCACCACCAGACCCGAGCCCGGCCACAAGATCTATTCACACCTGCTGCGCGGGATGGAGATCACCCGCCCGAACCAGGTTTGGGCGATGGACATCACCTACAGTCCAATCGCGAGCGGCTTCGTCTACTCGCCGTGGTGCTGGACTGGGCAACACGTCGTGTTCTGTCGTGGCGGCTGTCGATCACCATGGACACAGCCTTCTGCGTCGAAACCCTGGAGGATGCCTTGGCTCGTCACGGCAAGCTGGACATTTTCAATACGGATCAGGGCTCGCAGTTCACCGGCCAGCTTTTGCCGGCGCGCTCGCCGACAACGGCATCGCGATCGGCATGGACGGCAAAGGTGCGTGGCGGGACAACGTGTTTGTCGAGCGGCTCTGGCGCAGCGTCAAATACGAGGAGGTGTACCTGCGGGCCTATGACAGCGTCAGCGAGGCGCGCAGCTCGATCGGCCGATATCTCAACTTCCATAACAGCAGGCGTCTCCATTCGAGTCTTGACGGCAGCACGCCGGATCAAGCCTACTTCATCCCACTGCCACTCCGCATGGCGGCCTTACCCCGGCAGAGGCTCCACCTATCGACGCGGAAACTCTGTTCAGACAACCGGGACTCTCTCATGGACATTCTGCGCGATGTGATCGGCCTCCTTGCGATCCTGACGGTGCGCATATCCTCGTCGCTGCCCGCGCCTTCCGTCAGCCGAATCTCGAATTTCCCGGGCATGAATCGGCTTGAGCATGTAGCTCACCTCGCGAACCTTATTGATGCTTCTTGCTTTCGCAAATTCGGCGGTCAGGAACTGCTGCCGCCAGCGCAGGGTACTCACATTTCGTAGACCGCGAACATTACGTCGCATGTCAGAGTCATAGAATTCTCGTCGCAAACGCGACCTTGTTGGTGCGGCTCCAGAGCATAAGGCAACTGCGATTGGCGATTGGCAGACAAAATCCGAGTGACCCAACAGGGCAAGAAAAACAGATCCCAGAAACGAAAGGCCGGCGCGATGGCAGGCTCCACCATCTTGTCATAGCTTGCTGGGCCTAACTAAAAGGCCGAAGCGAGGCATTCAATTATGCTGTCGAACAGCGTTCTTTGACGCAGTTGGCACGGTCTTTGATAGCTGCTGCCCACACAGAAAGGGAGACAACAATGAAGACCGATATGTCAGCCTATGGCGTAACGGAACTAACTCCTCAAGAAGCATCTGCAACTTCGGGAGGTTGGTTGTGGACGATTGTGGCAGTGTTGGCGGGCCTAGCGGCATCCATCGCCGCTGGCCGCCTCTTGCCTAAATCTTGAAGCCAAGAAAGCGAATGTGGTCCTAGCTGTCGCGAGATGCCGCCGCGCCTGTGTGTTTTGAACGGCAACTCTAGTACTTCTGCACAGTGATTATGACTCTTTGGAAGGGTTTGGGTAGGCGCGGCCCATTTTGGCGCGGGCCTTTTGTGTTGTGAACATCCATTTAATGCAGGAGCGAGCGGCATTTCGCTGGCGTTCCCAAGCGGAGATTTCGCGGCGCAGTCGCTTGGGGGTGTCGATCCTGCGGTCGAGGCATTGTCCCCGCAGGACGCCGATCTCGATCTCAACCATATTGAGCCAGCTCGCGTGCTTGGGGGCGTAGTGGAACTCGATCCGCCGCAGGATGCGCCGTGCTTCGGCAGGCGGGAAGGTTTGATACAGGGCGCCGGCGGAGTGGGTCGATAGATTATCCTGCACGACACGGATGATCTCGGCATCGGGATAATGGATGTCGACGAGGTCGCGCATGCATTGGGCATAGTCTTTTGCCGTTCGCCGCTCGGTGAGCTTGACCTTCCGCCAGGGGCGATGCACGTCGAGGAGAACGAACAGATTGACCGTCCCATTGCGACGGTATTCGTAGTCGTAACGTTCGGGCCGGCCCGGCCTTGGCGGAATTGGCTGACGGACCTCGCCGATGAGCTGCACGGGGCTTTCGTCGAAGCACACCACCGGCCTGCCCGGATCGGGTGCCTCGGCATAGAGATCGAGCACGTCCTCCATTCGGGCGACGTACTCACCATGATAACGTACAGAGTCTTTCGCACTTTCAGGATTGACGGCTTCTTCTAGAATGAAGGAGCTTTGAATGAACGATGGGAATGCCATGGGTCTGGTGATCCAAATTGATGAGGCCCGGATTCGAGATCACCTGGGCGAGATGGTCCGCGGGACGGTGGAAGAGACACTGAACGCCATGCTGGAGGCCGAAGCGGACCAGCTGTGCGGGGCTGGGCGGTATGAGCGCAGCCCGGCGCGGCAGGACACGCGGGCGGGCAGCTACGAGCGAACGCTGCACACCAAGGCGGGCGACGTCAATCTGAAGGTCCCGAAGCTACGGCGGCAAACCTTCGAGACGGCGATTATCGAGCGCTACCGGAGGCGGGAGAGCTCGGTCGAGGAGGC
>NZ_QZMV01000037.1:0-20552 GCF_003957705.1 Bradyrhizobium sp. LVM 105
GTGGAGTAGCCGACCGTGGTCTGCAGCGCCTGGTTGGCGATCGACTTGGCGCTGTCGATCAGCTTCTGCAGCGAGGTGATGCCGGTGTTGGCAGCCTGCAGCACCTGCACGCCGTTGGCGATGCCGTCGAGCAGGTTGTTGATGTCGCTGGCGCGATTGTCGAGCGACTGGGCCGTGAAGAAGTTGGTGGGATTGTCGAGGGCCGAGTTGACGCTCTTGCCGGTCGACAGACGGTTCTGCGTGGTGGCGAGAAGATCAGCGGTGGACTGGAGGGAGAGCAGGTTCTGACGAACCGACGCGGAGAGGACGATACCGGACATGACTCTGTTACCTTTCTGGTAAACGACGCTACTGTTACACGTCTGCTTGGATCGCGATTGACCCAGCGACGGCGGACGGTGCCGCCGAGACCTCTAACGAAACATGAAATGAAACCCGCGCTTTTGCCCGGCCGCGCGTGATTCGGTCCGGGACGCCGCGCAAATCGCTGCGCCGCCACACGGGTGCACCTTTGAAAGCATTGAGCTTTTTGGCGCGAGCGGCGGGAATTTACAACTCGTTAACTAGTTGCGAGCGAGAATCACGCCTTGATAGGCCGCAACGAACGCTCGGTTACGAAAGCGTTGATGGAGAACAGGCATGGCCCTCAAGGTCGAGCTCAGACCGCACGAACGCATCATCGTCGGCAACTGCGTGATTACCAATACGGACCAGCGTGCCCGTCTCCTGATCGACGGCGACAACGTGCCGATCCTGCGCGAGCGCGACATCCTCACGCCGGAGACCGCCGATACGCCGGCCAAGCTCGTCTATCTGGCGGTGCAGCTCATGTACATCTCGCCGGATCCGCAGACCCAGCACGGCACCTATTTCAACCTGGTGCGCGATATCGTCACCGCGGTCCCGAGCGCCTGGCCGATCATCGAGGCCATCAACAACAACATCCTGAACGGCGACCTCTACCGGGCGCTAAAGGACGCCCGCAAGCTGATCGCCTATGAAGAGAAGCTGCGGAGCCAGTTCGAGGCCACCCATCCAAAGGCTGAAGCGGCCAAGGACGACGTGAGCTCCGCCGCCTGACCATTGGGCTTCCGCGCGGCCACGCCACGCGAACGAAGCCGTCCCGCAAACAAGAACGGCCCCGGATCATCTCCGGGGCCGTTCTCGTTTGAACCACGCGCGTGCTATTGCGCCGCGAGCGGCGGCGCCTCGACCTCGATCACGCCGTCGCCGCACCGCCGTCCGCCAAACTCCAGCACCGCCGCGACCAGCACATCGATGTCCGCCTCCTCGGTGCGGTGATTGACGATCGCGGCGCGGATCGCAAACTTGCCGTCCAGCGTCGTGCTCGACGGCGCCGCCACTCCCGACTCCTGGATATCGGCGACGATCTCGCGGTTGACCGCGTCGTCGGCAAGGTAGCGGAAACAGACGATGTTGAGGTTGACCGGAGCCAGCAATTCCAGCCGCCGTTCGGCCAGCACGCGCGCTTCGAGATACTTCGCCAGCGCACAGCTTCGCGCGATCGTCGCACCCAGCCGGTCGATGCCGAACGTCTTCAGGGTGAACCACGTCTTCAGCGCACGGAAGCCGCGCGACAGATCGGGGCCGAGATCGCAGGGCCAGATCGCCCCCGCCGCAAGCCCCCTCGCCTCGCGGCGCAGATAGGCCGCGGGCTGCGCAAAGGCCTGCCGATGCTGCTCGCCATCGCGCACCAGCAGGAAGCCGGCATCGTACGGCACCTGTCCCCATTTGTGGAAGTCGAGCGCAATGGAATCGGCGAGTTCGATGCCGCCGAGCAGCGGCGCGAGCTCGGGCGAGAAGATCGCAAGCGCACCGAAAGCACCGTCGACGTGAAACCAGATTCCCTCCTCGCGGCACAGCTCCGCGACGGCCTTGAGATCGTCGATCGCGCCAATGTCCACCGTGCCGGCAGAGGCGACGACCAGGAACGGCTTGAAGCCGACCTCGCGATCGACGGCGATCTGCGCGCGCAGCGCGGCAACGTCGATGCGATGATCGGCATCGACGCCGATCTTGCGCAGCGCATCGGTGCCGAGCCCGGCAATGTCCATCGCCCTGGAGACGCAGCCATGCGCGGCCTGCGAGGTATAGGCCGTGAGCAGCGCACCGTCATTGCCGATGCCGTATTGGCGCGCGAGCGCGCCGAGCGCAGCCGTGCGCGCCACCAGCACCGCCATCAGATTGGCCATCGACGTGCCCGTGACGAAGATGCCGCTCGCGCTGTCCGGAAAGGCGAACAGGCGGCGCATCCAGTCGACGATCTGGCGCTCGACCTCGATCGGCATGTGGTCCCGTCCGCCGAGATTGGCGTTGAGGCCGGCGGCGAGCATGTCCGCGAGCATGCCGACCGCGGTGCCGCCGCCATGCACCCAGCCCATGAAGCTGGGATGGACGTTGCCGGTCGCATAGGGCGCGACGTGCTCGGCGAATTCGCGATAGACCTCGGCGAGGTCGCTCGCCCCGCGCGGCACGTCGGCCTTGAAGGCCGCGCGGACGTCGTCGGGGATCGGCTGCCAGACCGGACGCGTCCGGACGTTGGCGATGCCGTCGATCGTCTCATCGAGCATGCGATGGGCGAGCGCGCGAAATGCGCTCCAGTCCTGCGGGTCAAGCGAGGTGTGCGCGACGGAGCTTTGCGCGTTGCGGACGATCTCGTTCATGTTGCACTCCCCTCGCCCGCTCTTGCATGCCGCGACAGCATTGCCGCGAACGCCGCGAAGATCTTGCGCATCTGCGGTGGCTTGTAAGGAAACACCGCCGGCGAATCCATGTTGTGCACGACGGCGGTGTTGTCAGCTTCGAAGACCAGGAGCTCGTTGTCCTGATTCTCCGCGCAATCGACGATGAAATAATCGAGGCCGACGCGCCTGCTCATCTCGTCGAGCGCGTTCCTGTGGCGCGCCGCGAAGGCGTGGTCGAAGTCGCGCATGAAGATCGCCTCCTCCGCACGCTTCTCCTCGCTGAATGCCATGTTGGCGTTGAGGTACCAGATATCCCAGCGGTCGGCGATCGCCATGTGGCAGGCGTAAGGTTTGCCGTCGACCATCGCGAGACGATATTTGCGATAGAGCCCGTCGGGATTCACATAATCGACGAAACGCGCGACGAAGAAATCCTGCTCCTTACGCTCGGCAAGATAAGATGCGAGCGCCGCCGTATCGTCGAGCTTCGCGAGCCCGACGCCGGCATGCGAGCCGCGCGGCCGCGCGATCATCGGAAAGCGCAGTTCACCCGCGATGTCCTGGCAAGCGATCTGCCCGCTCGAGAGGTCCGACAATTGCGCGCGCGTCGCGTGGATGGTCGCGGGAATATCGAGACCCGGCACGCCGGCCAACAGCCGATGCAGCTTGTCGCGATCCAGATTGCCGATGCGATCGGGACGATTGAGCAGCGGTCGCGGCCAATGCGGCGCGGCCTTCCCGACCAAGGCGAGCGCCTCGCGGCATTCCTCGGAATCGGAAGCGACCACGATCGCGACGTCGTGCTCCGGCAAATTCTCCGGCAGGCCGACGCCCTTGACCACGTAGAGCGTCAACAGCTCGATGTCGGAGCCTTCGAGCAGAAAATCGATCGGCGTGTTGCCGCCCATGTCGATGTCGGCCGCAAGCGCGAGCACGCGCAAGCCGGGCTTCGGAGCGGCAATCGGCGTGCGAAACAATTGATGGAAGGCCAACACCTCCGACTGGATCGCAAGCCCCTGATCCTTGTCGCCGAGAAGCTGGGCGATCAACGACAGATCCAGTCCTTCGCCCGCCAGCGCCGTCCCCGCCGCGATCCGCGCCACCAATTGGTCGCGCAGCGGATGCAGATCGACACCCTCGAAGGCCTGGCGGGTCAGCTGCGCAAAGCCGATGCGATCGGCATAATTCGCCGCAATCATGCCGATCGGCGCGGAAAGCGGATGCTGCATCTCACACCTCGAACGCGGAGTTTACCGGCGCGGCGGCGACTGCGCCACGGTCGAGCAGCAGCTCGATCTTCACCAGCACATGGGCGATGCGATCGAGAATTTGCTGCACGTTGCGTTGCGCCTCTGCCGTATCAGGCGACCAGGCCTCGGTCACGAGCCGGGCGCCGACGCAAAGGCGCAGCACGGCCTGCGGTGCCGCGTCCTGCCGCTCCAGGCGGACCGGCTGACCGATCAGGCAGCGCTGCGCGGCGACCTGTCGGTCCGCCGCGGTGCCGCTGAACGCCTCGCTCATGTCACGCGCCAACGCCTGATGAATGGCGTTGGTCTCGGCGGTCGAAACCGGCTTGCCGCCGCGCAGCAGCATGAACGGAAAGATCGTAGTCTGTGCAAATTCCTCGTCATCCGCGTCGACGGTGTTGGTCGCGGTCGGGACGGAGCGAAGCGACGGCGACAACGCGATCATGCTGTCGATGCCGGCGGCGAGCTCGGCGAGCATCTTGGCACGGAATGCGCCGGGTACGGCGTAATAGCCGCCGATCTCGGCGAGCGCCGCCTCCCAGCGCAGCCATTGACCGAAGTTCGGACGGCGCTCGAAGCGCGAACGCAGCATCGTCCAGGCCATCGGCCAATCGCAACGATCGGCATAGTCGAAGATGCCCGGCGCGATCCCCTCGATCCGATAGAGCGACCGCGACAGGCCCTTGGGCACCAGCAACGCACCGCTGAACGCAGGCCCACCGAAGAATTTCGAGCCTGAGATCAGCACCATATAACCGCGGTCGAGATAGGAGCGCAGCCGGCGGAGACCGAGCCGCGCCTGACAGGCGTCGACGACGATTTGGACCTTGCGCGGCCAGCGCCGCGCGATCTCATCGAGGCAGGCCGCGCTCGGTGCGCGCCAGCCGAGCTTCGATGCATCCATGATCTGAAGCAGCACGGGCGCGCCTTGCGCGATCGTGGCTTCGACCGCACGCAGCACCGCGACATCGGCATCCCCGCGCATTGCAATCGCGGGGCCTGGCTCCAGCAGCGGCAACGCGAGACAGGCGCCGGCGAGCCCCGCAACCGCGCCGTCCTTGCGAACCGCAAGGCCGCTCGCCGTCATGGAGCTGAAATGGTGCCCGCGCGCGGTATGGATCGTCCCGCTTCCGGTCTGGTCGGCGCCGACCACGATCGTCACCGGCGGCGCCCCGAGCACCGCGCGCGCCAGGAACAGGGCGTGAAGCTGGGAGTCCGTGCCGGAGGGCGAGAACACGATTTCGACGCACGGTGGAAGCTGGAGGTGGCCACGCAGCTCGTTCCGCATGTCCTCGCAGCGCAAGTCGAAGGCGACCTCGACTTCGTCGAACAGGCATTTGTGCATCAGCTCTTCGCGCGCCAGCGCGACGCGGTCATAGGCAGCCTGCGAGATCGTCGACGCCGTCGAGGAGGCGAAATTCCAGACCTCCGGCTCCGGCGCGGCCGCGCAGCCATATACGTTGAGCCGGTCCCCGGCGTCGAGCGCCAGCCGCGGATCTCCGCCCGAGACGAGCAGCGTGTCGAGTGGCGTGAAAAGATCGCGCAGGTGGTAACGCGAACCGCTGTCGGATGCGCGTTCCGGTCCTGACAGGCGGGATGCGCCGGTGCTCATCCCGGAAGGCTCAGGCGGCATCGGCCGCCGCCCCTGCGGGCGCCGGTGCGAATTGCGAGGCGATGTCGCCATGGAACACCGACGGTCCGACGTGATCGAGCGAGCTCTGGATGTCCGCCCAGATCTCGCCGCCGATGTCGGTCCAGCGTTTGCAGAAGGCGAAGTCCTCGGAGAGATAAGTGCCGGTCGCCGGATCGATCATGCATTCGAACAGCGCGAAGCGGTTCTGGCTCGCGACCAGCGAGTCGTGCGAATGCTCGCGAAAGAACTGCAGGCTTGCATAGTCCGGGTGACGGCACATCGCCTCCAGCGCGTGGCGCCGGATCATCAGGAAGCCGGTGCCGGCATAGCGTACGCGGGTGAAGCCGTTGACGACGACGATGCGGTCGGGATCCTCGATCTCGAGCACATAATCCAGCGAAGCCGCGGGCACGTCGGTGCGGCCCGACTGGATCGCCCGCGCGGCCTTGTCCCAATTGACCCGCTTGATCGGATAGCAGCCGGCAACGACGTCAGCGCCGCATTCGATCAGCCGGAACACCTGCTCCGGCTTGAAGCCGATATCGGCGTCGATGAACAGGAAATGCGTCGCGTTGGGATCGTCCAGAAACATCGCGACCAGATTGGCCCGCGCGCGGGTGATCAGCGCGTCGCCGTCCCGCAGCAGCACCTTGAGCTCGAGATTGGACATGCCGTGAACGGCGCGCTGGAGCGCGAAGATCGAGCTCGCATAGATGCTCGACACCTGCCCGCCGAAGCATGGCGTTGCCACCACCAATTGCATCTTGTCCGACATCGGCAGCTCCGCCCCGCTCCAATCCTCACCAAGAGGTAAAGAGGCATGGTTAACGGCGCCTTAACGCGCCCTCACAGGAACTTGACGAGCGAGAGTTGCGCGAGGTTCGAGGTCACCTGGTAGGACGCCTGCAGCGCGTTCTGCAGCGCCAGGATCTCGCTCGCGACCTGGTCGGGCGAGGCCGATTCGGCCTGGTCGATGATGGTCTGGAGGTGCGCCTTGGCCTGGGTCTGGCGCGTGGAGGCGTCCTTCATCGTGTTCTGGGCCATCGCGATGTCGGTCTGGATGTCCTCGATGCGCTGCTGACCTGGCTGCTGCGTCAGCGCCTGCGTCACCCGCAGGCTCAGCGCGGAGACCTGCCCTCCCGAATACTGCCCGGTCGGCGAGGTCGAGAAGGTCCCGAACACCGCGATCGCCTGCAATTGGCGGCGGATCGCGTCCTCGTTGGCCTGGGCGCCATACTGCACCGTGACGGAATCGTCGACCCGCGCCATCGCGGTCGAGCGCGCCGAGCCGGGCCCGTCATTGCCCAAGTACCATTTCACGGTGTTGGCCGAACCGTTGACCAGCGTCGTCGCCGAGCTCGCCGGCGAGGAGCCGACCCGCAGCGGCGGCTGCGTGGCGGTCACGGGCGTCGCGCCGAAACCGAGCGAACCCAGCGCGCCGGTATTGGAGCTGGTGATGTTCAGGCTCGCCGCATCGTCGGTGTTGATCGTGATCGAGCCGCCGTGGACCGTCGAGGGCTTCGACGTCCCCGTGATGGCGTCGATCTTGCCGAGCAGGGTCTGGATGCTGTCGGTGACGTTGAGCTGGTTGCCGGTCGCGCCCGAGGCCACGAAGGTCAGCGTGGTGCCGTTGACGGTGATGGTGTCGCCGGCAACGAAGCCCGGCGAGATCGAATCCGAGGGGCTCGCCCCGGACAGCGCCGTAGCGCCGGTGACGGGGGCCGGCATCGCCGCCTGGTTGTTGACCGGCGTGCCGATCGCAGAGCTGGCGGTGTTGAAGAAATTGTCGCCGGCGACGATCGCGGATGCCGCGACCAGCGAGGTGTTGGCGAGCTTCGTGATCGCGGTGTTCAGCGCGGTATTGAGATTTGTCGCGGTATTGGTCGGGTTGACGGGGGTGCTCGCATCGATCGCGAAGCTGCCGAGCGGCGTCGGCGTCGCCGAGGATGCGGTCAGGTCGATCTGCTCGGTCGTGCCGTCCGGCAGCGTGAACTGGATGCTGAGCTTGTCGCCGTTGTTCGGGTTGACGCCGTTGAGATCGACCGAGAACGACACCGGCGAGCCGCTCGGGCCGGTGACGGTCGCGCCCGTCAGCGTCGAGGAGACCGCCTTGATCTTGAGGCCGAACGGCGAGCCCGCGACGTCTTCCGACACCTGGATCGAGCTCGGCGTCGGCTGCGTCTGCACCAGACGGCCCATGCCGTTGGCCCCTAAGTCGGCGGCCTGGCGCTCCGCCATCACCGTCTTGAAGCCCGCCTGCGTCGTGGTGCCGTTGATGATGTCGCCGGCATCCGTAACCGACTGCGTGTTGACGGCGGTTCCCGAGAACAGATAGCGGTTGCCCGTCTGCGTGTTGAGGACGCCGACCATCGAGCCGAATTGGGCCGCGGCGGTGTTCTGCGCGATGGTCTGGCCGTTGACGTTGAGATCCTGCGCCGTGTTGGCGGAGCCCGTCTGCACCGTGCTGCGGATCTTGGTCAGCGACTGCAACGCGGTATTGGCGAGGTTGATGCTGACATTGACGTTGGTGATCGTGTCGGTATAGGCGGCGATGTTGGAGAGCTGCGCGCGCCCGGCGATCGCGAAGCCCTCGTTGGTGCCCATCCCGGCATAATTCTGCGACAGCTTGCCGGTCGAGAGCTGCGTCGACAGGTCGGTGAGCTGCTGGTTGATGTTTCGGATCTGCGAGCCGAGAACCGACGAGGCGTAGTTGATGCTGCTGATCGACATGTTTCAGAGCCCTGTTACTTGTTACACTTGAGCCTGGAGCAACGTGTTCATCATGCTTTGCACCACCGACATCACGTGAGCGTTGGCGGCATAGGCATTCTGGAGCTGGATCAGGTTCGACATCTCCGAGTCGAGGTTGACCTTGGCGGTGGAGTCGAACTTGGCTTGCAGCGTCGAGACCACGACGCTCTGGCCCTGCTGGAGCTGGGTGGCCTGCGTCGAGGCGTTGGCCTGCACGCTCAGGAATTGCTGCAGAAAGTTCGAGACGCTGCCGGTGAACGGCTGGCCGGCCGAGCCGAGGCCGCTCTGCGGCGAATAGGAGAACACCGCCGAGGTCAGCTGCGAGTAGAGATAGTCCGAGCGCGTGGTGTCGCCCGCGGGCGTCACCGGCGAGGTGTTGTAGACCGACATCCTGGTCGGGTCGGCGACGAGCTGCGTGTTGACGGCGATGCGTCCCGCAAGGCCGGTCATCTGCGAGCCCGAGGCGGTGATCGCGCCGGTGTAGAGCGCCTGTCCGCCGTCGGTGAACAGCGGCAGCTGCGGATTGCCCGAGGTCAGCGACGAGATCGTCTTGCTGATCGAGGCCGAATTGACCTTGGCAAGGCCGCTATTGTCGTCCGTGATCCGCAGCGTCGTGGCGGTGGCCGGCGACGGGGCTGCGGAGAACGTCAGGTGCGAGCTCGACAGCGCCGTGTTGAGCGCCGAGGCGATCGCGCCCATGCCGCCGGAGAAGTTCACGCCGATCCGCATCGGGTTGGCGTTGGTCGCATTCTGCAGCGGCAACGCCGCCGGATCGGTGACGTTGACCAGCGTGACCTGACGCTGCGTATTTGTCGCCGTGTCCGTGTAGGTGAAGGTCGCGGTGTTGCCCGGCAGCGCACCGGCAAGATCGAGGTCGAAGCCCGCCGGAGGACCGGAGACGGTGCTGCCGGCCGTGGTCTTGTCGGACAGTGCGCTCGACATCGTCGCGGCGAGCTGGTCGATCTGGTTCTGCGCCTGCACCAGCGTCTCGTCGCGCAGCTTCAGATCGGCCGCGATCTGGCCCGACGAGACCACGTTGTTGGCGATGACATCGAGCTGCGAGCCGTTCGGCAGCTTGATGGTCAGCGCGCCGACGCCGGACTTGGCCGGGTCGATGTTGTAGAGCGAGGTCGCCGACAGCGTGCCGGCCGAGGCAAAGGAGAATTGCGAGGCGAGCCCGGCGCCGACCAGCTGGATGCCCGTCGTCGTGTAGATGTTGGCCTGGTTCGAACCGTCGACGGTGACGCGGACGTCGACATATTTCGACAAGGTGTTGATGGCCTGGTCGCGCTGGTCCATCAGCGTCGCGGCCGAGGGGTCGTTGGCCGACAGGCCCTGCAGCTTGGTGTTGATGTTGGCGACCTGCTGCATCGCGGCGTTGGCGGCCTGCGCCGAGGTGCCGAGATCCTGCTCGACGTTGGAGCGCAGCGACTGGATGCCCTTGGTGGTGACGTTGAGCTGCTGCGCAAGCGCCTGCGCCGCGCCGAGCGCAACGGTCTGCGCCGACGACGAACCCGAGCTGGTCGACAGCGCCTGCAGCGCCGTGGTGAACTTGTTCAGCGCCGTTTCGAGCGTGCCGCTGTTGCCGGGCGTGCCATAGACATTCTGAAGCTGCTTCAGGATGCTGGCCATCTGGTCGGCGTAGCCGCTGCCGCCGGTTTCGGTGCGCAGCTGGTTCAGCACATAGGCGTCGAGCTCCCGGCTGACGCCGGTCGTCATCGCCGTCGAGCCGAAGTCGCCGGTGGTGACCTCGATCTGGTTCGGCGTCTGGACGACGTAACCCGGCGTCTGCGAATTCGCGACGTTCGAGGAGACGATCGAGAGAGCGGCCTGGTTGGCACGCAGACCGCTCATCGCACTGGCGAGGGCTGAACTCAAACCCATGTTACTTGCCGCCTTTGGTTACGTTACGCGCCGATCAGCGCAACACGTTCAGGAGATCCTGCACCATCGAGTTCGCGGTCGTGATCACCTTGGTGTTGGCCGAATAGGCCTGCTGGGTCACGATCAGCTTGGTGAATTCGTCGGCGATGTCGGTGTTGGATCCCTCCAGCGACGAGCCGCTGATGGTGCCCGAAGCGCCGTCGATGGCGTCGCCCGACTGCTCGGTCGCGGCATAGGCGCCGCCGTCCATTGCCTTCAGGTAGTTGGTGCCGTTGAAGTGCGACAGCTGCACCTGGGCGAGGTTGAGGTTCTGGCCGTTGGAGAAGGTGCCGACCACGATGCCGTTGTTGTTGACGGCGACCGAGCGGAGCTGGCCGGCGGCATAGCCGTTCTGCGTGATGGTGTTGATGGTCACCGCGCCGCTGGTGCTGGCATATTGCGTCAGCCCGCCCGACGAGATGTTGAAGGCGACCGAGCCGAGCGACTGACCGCTGACGCTGACGTTGTTGATGGTGATGCCCGAACCGCTCGGCGAAGTCAGCGAGCCGTCTGCAGCAAAGGTGAAGGCCTGGCCGGTATTGACCCAGCCGACCGTCGTGCCGGTCGCATTCGGATCGGTCTGGTAGAACAGGTTCCAGGTGTCGGAATGGCCCGCGCCAAGCGAGGCGCTGTCGGTCTTGGCCCAGCGCAATTGCAGGTTCACCGGCGTGCCGGCGGCGTTGTAGGCGGTCACCGCGCCGCCGCTGATCGATTCCTTGGTGAAGGTCGAAATGTCGTTGCCGATCACGCCGCCCGTGCCGGCGGTGCCGCCGCCGTCGCGGTTCTTGGTGATGGTCGAGGTGAAGCCGAGCGCGGCGAAGGCAGCGCTGTTCGAGCTGGAGACCGACAGGTTGGAGACGGTGCCGGTGTTCAGCGTGATCACGCCGCCGCTGCTGACCGACGATCCCGACGCGCCGGCCAGCGCGTCGATCTTGCCGAGCAGCGTCGTGATGTTGTCGGTGACGTTGATCTGGTTGTTGCCCACGGCGCCCGCGGCCATGAAGGTCAGCGTCTGACCATCGACCGTGATGGTATCGCCGGCAGCGAAGCCGGACGAGAGCACCTGGGCGCCGCCGGCCGTCGCCGTGCCGCTCAGAACCGTGGCGCCCGAGATCGCGGGCGAGGACAGCACGTTGCCGCCACGGGTCACGCTGCTGATGCCGAGCGCGGTGGCTGCCGTGCCGCTGCCGACAGCCACGTCGGTGCCGGTGCCGCTGGAGATCACGATGTTGCCGCTGGCGGAGAGCGAGGCCGTAACGCCGGCGCCGCCGGCGGTCTGGATGCCGTTCAGGATGTCGGACACAGTCGCCGTCGTGCCCGCGCCGAGGCCGATCGTCGTGTTGTTGCCGACGGTCGAGACCGTGGTGCCGCCGTTGAAGGTGATGGTGTTGCCGTTGATGGTCAGCGTCTGGCCGCTCAGCGCGGTGAGAATGCTGGAGGCGAGATGCGTGCCGACCGTGTTGTCGAGGGACGTGGTGGTCGAGGCCACCGCAGACGAATTGTTCTGGAGCGCGACCGTGCCTGTTGCCGTTGTCGACGAATAGGCCGAGCGGATGTTGCCGGTGGCGGCGGCGCCGGAGACCGTCGCATTGGTGTAGGGCGCGGGCGGCGTGCCGACCGGCAGCGGGTTGGCCGCGAAATCGGACGGGTTCAATCCACCGGCCGCCAGCAGCGTGCCGGCCGCGGCGGTCGTTTTCGCCACCGTGTTCGGCTGGGTCGGCAGGTTCGCAGCGTACTGGATCGAGGTGGTCGCCTGCGCCGGAATGAAGTTGTTCTGGAATTGCAGCACGTTCGCGACGCTGCCGGTCGGGTTGCCGGTCTTCGGGTCGACCGTGACGCCCATCAGGTAATATCCGGCGCCGTTGACGAGATTGCCGTTGGCATTGAGCTGGAAGTCGCCGCGCCTGGTGTAATAGGTGACGCCGGTGAACACCGGCACGTTGTCGACGACGCCGCTCGCCTTCTGGATCGAGAAGAAGCCGTCGCCGGTGATCGCCATGTTGGTGGCGACGGTGGAGCCCGAGATCGTGCCCTGCGTGGTGATGGTGGCCTTGGCGTTGGCCGTCACGCCGCCCGCGACCTGCTTGCTCGGCACCGAGGAGTCGGGAATGAGATCGACGAAGCTGGTCCCGATGCCCTTGTAACCGGTGGTGGATGAGTTCGCGATGTTGCCGGAAATGTTCTGCAGCGCGTAGGACTGCGCCTGCAGGCCACCCACCGAGGTGTTCATTGCATCGAAGATACCCATAACTTTGTCTCCAAATCCGATCTCGGCGGCCGGTCGACCATGGCCGCAGTCGGGGGAGACCGTCGCAAGGGCTATGCCAATGCGGGTACCCTCATGAAATCAACGACTTAATGAAAAAGCCCCGGCCTGACGACCGGGGCACAATTGCCGGGACCGGCAACAATTGCCGGGGCCTTCGGTCATTCCGGGGCGGTCCGCAGGACCGAACCCGGAATCTCGAGATTCCGGATTCGATGCTGACGCATCGCTCCGGAATGACTCCAGGGCGACTTACGTCGCCGACGCCGCCGCGGGATGGAAGACCAGCCCGAAACCGTCGATGCAATAGCGCAATCCGGTCGGCTTCGGACCGTCGTCAAAGACGTGGCCGAGATGACCGCCGCAGCGCCGGCAATGCACCTCGGTGCGAACCATGCCGTAGGCCCGGTCTTCGGTCTTGCCGACATTGCCCTCGATCGGCTGGTAGAAGCTCGGCCAGCCGGTGCCGCTCTCGAATTTGGTCTCGGACGCAAACAGCGGAAGGTCGCAGCCGGCGCAGGCAAAGATGCCCTTGCGATGCTCCTTCAGCAGCGGGCTGGAGCCCGGCCGCTCGGTGCCGTGATTGCGCAGGATCTCATATTGCTGCGGCGTGAGCTGGGCGCGCCATTCAGCCTCCGTCTTCGTGATCTCGAACTTTTCCGCGGTCTTCTGGCCGGCCTCGGCAGGCGTTCCCCTCAGCCAGCGGAGGGCCCCAAGGCCAAACAGGCCGGCGGCAGTCGTCAACAGGATGCGGCGGTCAAACATCTCATTCTCCGTGCGGGAGCTCCACGCCCTGAGATACGGGCTTGAACGGCCGAAGTTACACGTTCAGGCGGAATTTTTCGCGGGTCTAAAGCATGATCCGGAAAAGTGCGCAGCGGTTTTTTCGAAAAGATCATGCTCAAACAACAACCTAAAGCGCGATGACGATCGCATCGCGCTTTAGCGCGAAAGGTCGGCCTCGTGCGCGGTCGGTTCCCCCGCCCGGTCTTCCGCTTGGACCGCAGGTTTCGGCGCAGGGGCCGGCCGCGGCCTGACGCCGGGCGGCGGGCGGCGCGGACCGGTGCCGGCGGCCCGGTTGGCTTCGGCAAGCCGCGCCTCGCGCTGGCGATCCTTGACCCTGGCACGCTCGCGGTAGCGGGCGAGCGAGCCCGCGGCGGCGGAACTCGCCCTGCCCCAGATCCCGACCAATTGGCCTGCGACCCGTCCGGTGGCGCCGCCCGCCCAGACCAGCTCGAACGGCGAGAACAGCTTCCAGCGCTCGTCGCCCCGCAGGATGCTGCGCGCGATCATCTGCCCGGCCATGGCCGAGGTGTTCATGCCCTGGCGGCCGAATCCGCTCGCCACCCACAGGCCTTTGCGCAACTGGCCGATCTGCGGCATGCCGTGCACGGTCTGGCCGGTGGCGCCGCCGAACATGTCCGTGACCTCGACATTGCCGAGCGCTGGAAAGATCGTGCGGATCCGCCGTCTGACGGCGCCTGCAAAGCGCTGCGGACGCGCGGCCCAGGTGGTCTCCGGGCTCTCCCACATCAGCCGGTCGCCGTCGACGATACGGAAATGATCGACGCCGTCGGTGTCCATCACCGATCCCTTGAAGGCGATGATCTCATGCAGGCGCTCGCCGAGCGGCGCGGTGATTCCGGCATAGCGCCAGACCGGCAGCAGCGTCTCCGACAGGCGTCTCAAGGGCGCACCGAGATGGATGTTGCCCGCGAGCACGATGTGGGTGGCGCGCAGCCGCGCCGAGGGCGTGACGATGCGTTTGCGGATGCCGGAATGATCGATGCTGACGACCGGCGTGTCCTCGAAGATGCGGGCGCCGGCCCGCCGCGCCAGCGCCGCGAGGCCGTGCACATATTTGCGGCCGTCGACCTGGAACGCCTTGGGATAATACACGCCGTGGAAATAGCGATCGGTCTTGAGCACCTCGCGGACGCGATCGACCTGCCAGCCTTCGACCTCGGTGTCGAAATCCTCGTTCAGCATCTGCAACCGGCTGATCAGCCGGTCGCCGGCATCGACGTTCGAGACCTCCAGCACGCCCTCGCTTCTGGCGATCCCCGGCATGTTCTCTTCCGTGGCGTTGGCCCGGACGAACTCGGCGCCCTGCTTCGACAGCGTCCACAATTCACGCGCGTCCTCGAAGCCGATGCGCTCGATCAGATCGGTGAGCGGCAGCGCAAAGCCCGGCATCACCGTGCCGAGCTGGTTGCCGGACCCGTTCCAGCCGATGTGACGGCCCTCGAGCACCGCGACGCTGGCCCCTAGCCGGGCCGCCTCCAGCGCGACGGTGAGCCCGGCCAGCCCCGCACCGATGACGCAGATGTCGGCGTCAAGGTCGAACGACAGCCGCGTGCGGTCGCGAAAGCCGGCTTCGTCCTCGGACACGCTTGTGTAAGTCTCGCTCATGCCGTTTTCTTATTAAAGGACCCACCGGGCGCCTGTCACCTTGTCCTCAACCGGCGCCTGTAGATTATTCTGGACGGGAACGATTCGAGAATGCCATGCGCCGTTTGATGTTGCTGCGTCACGCCAAGACCGAGACTGACGCGCCGAGCGGCCGTGACCAGGACCGCCGGCTCGACGAGCGCGGCTACAAGGATGCTGCCCGGATCGGCGACTGGATCGCCAACCATCCGCCCTTCCCCGATACCGTGCTGGTGTCGCACGCCGTCCGGGCGCGGCAGACCTGGGACATCGCCTGGGAGGCGATGAAGGACCGCGTCCCGGCGCCGCAGGTCGAGATCCTGCCGGAACTCTATGGCGCCGATCCCGCGCAGATCCTGGACTGCATTCGCACGGCAACGGCCCCGGCCGACCCGAAGCGATTGCTGCTGGTCGCCCATAATCCCGGCATGCACGAGGCCGCGCTCATGCTGATGGGCGGCGGCGATCCGGCCGGCGCCAAGGCGCTCGCCGACAATCTGCCCACTTCGGGACTTGCGATCTTCGACTTTGACGTCAAGGATTGGGCTGACGTGGCCTACCGCCGCGGCAAACTGGTGCTGTTCACCAGCCCCAAGCTGCTTCGATCGGGATGAGATGCGTGGCCCGCCGTCTCGGCCGACCGACCTAACGCGATCAAGGGCCGAAGATTGGAGGCGCAGATGTTCAAGTCCATCCTCGTGCCCATCGACCTCGCCGACACCGATCTGGCCAAGCCGGCGATCGCGACCGCGGCAACGCTGTCGCAGACCTGGAGCGGCACGGTGCGGCTGCTCAACGTGCTGCCGATGACGCCGGTGATGCTGGCCGAATACGTGCCGGCCGATTTCGACGAACAGCAGCGCCAGACCTCGGAAGAGGCGCTCGCCATCGTTGCACGCGAATCCGGCATCGAGCGGGGGCGGATCTCCAGCGTGGTACGCCAGGGCGGCATCTACCACGAGATTCTGGAGGAAGCCGCGCAGATAAAGGCCGATCTGATCGTGATGACCTCGCACCGGCCGGCGATGCGCACCTATTTCCTCGGCTCCAACGCCGGCCACGTCGTGCGCTACGCCAAATGCTCGGTGCTGGTCGTGAGGCACTAGGCGGCGCAGCGGACCATGGAGGCAGCGCGTGCGCAGCCGATGGTCTCGTGCCCCGGACGCAGCGCAGCACCTCTTCAGCGGTGCGCTGGAGAGCCGGGGCCCATGCATTAACACGCGCTGCGGCTTCGGCGAGCGGCAAGTTCGTAGAGCTGATACTTGGAACAGTTCCCTGGTTGGAACGTTGACCGTCATCGCCGCTCGGCTCTCGGCTATCATCGGTGATGAGAACGCCTGATCGCGCTCCCGCCCTCACGGAAAGGAACGCGACATGCAACGTCGCCGGTTTACACACACAAAATCGCTCAAAGAGCGACTCCTCGAAGAGGCCACAAAGCTAAAAGAGGAGGCGAAGCTGCTACCGCATGGCCCGTTGCGGGAAGCTGCAACGAAAAGGGCCCGGCAGGCCGAGATAGCGGCACATATGGATGATTGGCTCGCCTCCCCGGGCTTGGGATCTCCGAAGAAGGACGAGACATCGGGCCCGGGCTAGCATCTGGCCCGCAACAGACTGGCGCCAAAGCTTCTTGAAGGCAGTTGTCTGAAGATCCGGCGTGGACGCGTGCAGGTGCGGCGCGTGCGCGGAAGAGTGAAGGCGTTTAACAAGAAGACCGATCAGATTCGAGCGTCGTACAGGAACCAAACCGACGACGCCCTCGTTTGGAATGCCTGCAACATTTCTCATTTTGCTCTGAGGCATCGTGCAGACCCTTTATGAGGTACTGCCAATGACCTTGCTGCAAACTCCTTCACCTTCGCTCGTCTCCAGCTGCCTCAGCGCCGTGAGGCGATATCCCGCGCTTGCCGCCGTTACTGGGGCCGTAACGGTGATGGCGGGGGCCGCCCTCATCAATCGGCAGCTTGCCAGGAAGGCACAACGCGATAATCCGCCACAGGGACGGTTCATCGAGGTCAATGGCGTACGTCTGCACTATGTGGAGCGTGGCAACGGCCGCCCGCTGGTTCTCTTTCACGGCAACGGCAGCATGATCCAGGACTTCGAGTCGAGCGGCTTGATTGATCTGGCAGCTGCAAACTATCGGGTTATCGTCTTCGACCGCCCGGGATTCGGACACAGCTTGCGGCCCCGCAATGCGGTTTGGACCCCTGAGACGCAGGCAGATCTGTTCAAGGAGGCACTCGGCCGTCTGGGCGTTCAGCGCGCAATTGTGCTTGGACATTCATGGGGAGCGTCGCTCGCAGTGGCGCTGGCGATCAGGCATCCATCGCTGGTCGAAGCATTGGTGCTGGCGTCGGGATACTATTTCCCGACCGCCCGCACCGACGCCGCGGCCTCTTTGGCACCTGCAATCCCTGGACTCGGCGATATCATCAGTTACACCGTATCCCCGATCTTCGGGCGGCTGATGTGGCCTATGATGTTGCGCAAACTATTCGGCCCGCGCGCAGTCCCCGAGAAATTCGCCGACTTTCCCAAAGCAATGGCTGTACGACCAGCACAGATGCGTGCCAGTGCCGCAGAAGCGGCCTTGATGGTCCCGGCGGCCTTTGTCGCTGCGAAGACCTATAGCGAACTCAGGATGCCCACGATCATCATCGGCGGTGAGGATGACCGTCTGATCGACATCGAAAAGCAATCGGTCAGGCTCCACGAAGAGATCAAGCAGAGCAAACTGCACCGGATCGCCGGCGTGGGCCATATGGTCCATCAATCTGCAACGCCCGATTTGATGGCGGCCATCGACGAAGCCGCTGCCGCGACATTGCACTAGACAATGGGTCCAGCGAATGCTGGCGAGCACCGCGCCCTCCGCTGCCGGACTGGTCGGACGCGGCATAATTCGGTGATGGGATGTGGCTTCGCCTTGCGGCACTTGGCATTGCGTCCGGCCGCCTGCATAGCCATCTTCTCTTCAGGGATGCGGCAGACGGACCAGTCGCAGCGATGCCGACCTGAGTTCGAGCCGACACGACTCATGCGGCGGCCAATTCCGGTCAGCGCAGTTGGAGCCGAGGCTTAAGCATGCAGATCCGGGTCGGCTTCGACATGGTCTACGACTTCCCGCAATTTACGCCATTGATTGCGATGGTCGGAACGCATTTCACGCGGGCATCCGATGTTGTCGTGCCGGATCACCTCATCACCTCGCCTTCTGTTCCGATCACGCCCTACCGCGACAGCTTCGGGAACTGGTGCAGCCGGATCGTCGCGCCGCCCGGCCGCATGCGCCTTACCGCCGATGGAACGGTGCGCGACAGCGGCTTGCCCGATGTGATCGCGCCTTCAGCTGCGCAGCACGCGGTCGAGGATCTTCCATCGGACACCCTGCTCTATTTGCTCGGCAGCAGGTATTGCGAAACAGATCGGCTTTCCGACATCGCCTGGAAGCTGTTCGAGAAAACGGCGCCCGGCTGGCCGCGCGTCCAGGCGATCTGCGATTTCGTTCACCATCACATCGCGTTCGGATACGAGCACGCGCGGGCGACCATGACGGCATGGGAGGCCTTCAACGAGCGGAAGGGCGTCTGCCGCGACTATGCGCATCTCGCCATCGCGTTCTGCCGCTGCATGAACATTCCAGCGCGCTACTGCACCGGCTATCTCGGCGACATCGGCATTCCGCCGCCGCACGCCCCCGGCGACTTTGCAGGTTGGTTCGATGCCTACCTTGGCGGCCGCTGGTACACCTTCGACGCACGCAACAACACGCCGCGCATCGGCCGGGTCCTGATCGCCCAGGGCCGCGATGCGGCGGATGTTCCGATTGTTCATATTTTCGGACCGGGCGAGCTCATCAGCTTCAAGGTGTGGACCGATGAACTGGTGTGAGCCGCCGGTCCGGGTCAATTGCGCGCAGCAAGACGGACGAGATTGACCTCGCTAATTGGCAAGGTGGGTGCTACAAGCCAGCCATCACCGCGCGCTTCCTGGCTGTTATCGGTGACTGAGAGCATCGCGC
This sequence comes from Bradyrhizobium sp. LVM 105, assembly GCF_003957705.1. Classification (NCBI taxonomy): domain Bacteria; kingdom Pseudomonadati; phylum Pseudomonadota; class Alphaproteobacteria; order Hyphomicrobiales; family Nitrobacteraceae; genus Bradyrhizobium; species Bradyrhizobium sp. LVM 105. The sequence goes on from NZ_QZMV01000037.1 coordinate 18,980, forward strand.
TCCCGCCTCCACCCGAAAGAAGGCGGTCAGATGTCCGATTTGGTCAGATTCGACATTCGTGAGTGGCTCGTGCCACCTTTGCTGGTGCCTATTTTCCTCGTGCTGCTGATCGCGATCGTGGCCGTTCTCTAGCGGCAGGTCCGTTCGATCGACCTGCGCCAAAACGCGGGCGCGGCGCTTCAGCCAAGACGCGAGCAGAGACGCGAGCCGAGACAGGAGGCGGGAATGGCAAACACGGCAATCATCAGAGATGCCTACGGCGTTCCGGCGGTTTTCGTGGGTTCGAAGACAGGCCGGGACGATGCTCCCTTTGTTTTCGTCAGGGTCGGCGACGAGGAGCGCAGGATGCGCTGGTCCGAATGGGATGCTCTGCCGGCCTGGACCGGCGAGCGTCCGACCTGGGCGAGCAGAACCAAGTGAATACGGAGTGTTCGGCATGACGACGGCTCGAACGAGCACATGGACCGCAGCGCTTTTGCTGGCGGCGGCCCTGTGTACACCCGCGCCCTCAGCTTCTGCGGCGGAGCCGAACTGCCGTGCGATCGAAAGCACCAGCGCGCGCCTCTCCTGTTACGATGCGGCATTTCCGCCCAAAATGCCAAGGCCCGCCGAAGCCCGCATCGGCTCATCGTCAGACTACAAGGATCCATTTCTTGCGGAAGAAGCCCGAACCGCCGCGAAGCTGAAGAATATTTGCCGCGGCTGCTGAGTTCCACAGACAGTTCCTGCGCGGAAACGAAATAAAGCGCTCGCTATCCAGCAGATAAAGTCGCATTGTCTCGGCACCGCCGAGCGGCCCGTAGCATCTATCGGTGGTGTGAACGCGAGTTGCGCTCCCGCTTACCCCCCGCAGCGGAGCATGAAAATCTTGGCTCGACGATCCCCAGAACCATCATCGACCTTCGAATATCGCCTGGCGCAAGAAGCACTCAACCTTCGCCAGCAGGCCAAAGGGATGCCCGCTGGTATCCGCCGCACGGAGCTTTTGCGAAAGGCCGGGCAGATCGATGCTGCCGGAGAGGTCAACAAGTGGCTGACCTCGCCGGGACTATTGGCGCCACGGTAGGGCTTCAATCTCCAACAGGCTGAACCTACGCCGCCTCCGTAGAGACTAACTGGTATCGGGATTTTACTCTCACCCTCCCGGGGCTGATCAGCCGCCGCCTGCGCTTCATTTCAAGCGGGCGGCGCTTTTGCTTGTGGCGGCGGGCCCTTTGCGGGGACCGCCCCGCAACCGGACGTGATTCCCAAGTGCCTTCCGGCACCGAGGCCACAATCCCTTGCGTTGCCCGACGGGCAAAACACCCAATCCATCGGTCAATCCGCGCCGCCAAAAACATTCCGCTTTACCGAAATTCGGAAATGGCGTATGTGTCGCCGCAACCCGGCCCAAAGAGGGGCGTATCGCGATCGTCACGAACGCGGGTCGGGCGGCGGTGGACGCCGATGGCATCGGCGCGATGAGTTTTGCAGGGCGGAGAGCCGTGAGCGAAACCTCTCGCGCACACGACCGGTGCGATCGGCGTACGGCAAAATCGTGTGGTCCTGACGCCCGGGGTCTGGCGTCAAGTCT
>NZ_QZMV01000038.1:0-18086 GCF_003957705.1 Bradyrhizobium sp. LVM 105
ACGGCAGCCTAACCCCGGCAGAGGCTCCACTTATCGACGCGGATATTCTGTTCAGACAACCGGGGCCAGCTCACTCTTGAGGTCTTCATACCGCTGCTGCCGGATTGCCGCTGAGCTGTGATTTTGAGTTCCCGGGCGCAGCGCCGTCATCCGGGATGATGGGCTGCTCGGGAGATTGAGGAGCCACTCCGCTGCCAATCCAACGCAGATTCCGTCCACATTGGCCTCGGACAATTCAGCAGTCCTGTATTCGAAGAGAGGACGAATGGGCCTCGCGGGAGAGGATGGATTTGAGCTGGAGGACAGAGAAGATGTGCTGGGCTCCAAGGTGCTTGGACTATAAATGACTGCATCTGAGGTCTGTGGCTTGCTGCAGCAGAGCCCCATTTTGTCGGACAATTCCCTAGATGGCGGGCTCTCCCGTTGAGCGAGATCCGTCAATGCTTGAGCAAATTCGTAGCTGTCCGCCGATCCACTCGGTTCGTCAGCTTGATTAGGGCGTGTGGATCGGTCACTAACTCGATTATACATGCCGCCTCGCCTGCTTCTTCAGCCTACGTTTCCTCAGAACGAGCGCGGGCTGCTTGCACTCTGCTTGTGAATGATCTCGCGGCAAGCTGACGACGAGCTGACAACCAGATAACTTAGCGAAGCTACCGCCCCGCGCCTAATTGGTGTCTCGACGGTCTCTGCTCACGGGCCCCGCTGCAGATGCGAGATTGTGGCCGACGAGCTGATGACTGTCGCACAGCGACGGCAGGCCCGACCTTCTGCAATTCCGGATGCGGTCAGGGTGATGGGGCAAGAGCGCCTTCGTCAAACTGAATTCGACCGTCGCCTTGAACTCGATCTCACAACCATCGCATTACGCCGCCGGTCGGCACACACTTCTCGTTGCAAAGAGTGCGCAATTCGCATCGTCGGATCGCCCAGTGATGTCTTGTGAGGATCGTCGGCCCGGCGAGATGCTGTTGTTGCCGCCGAACTGCGTTCAGCATGGCTCCGCGATCTTTACCGGGACCAGTGCACTATTAGCTTCTCCTACTCGATAGTAGCAAATTCGGCTCAGCCCCGCGCACGGCTACGACCAATTGGATCCTGGACATACACACGCTTTTGGCGCCTCAGTTCGGCGGCGCCGAATCGGTGCTTCTGCAGCCGCTCGGCGTCACCTTCCGCTTGGGTTCCTAACTCAGCTCATCATGGTGCAGCGCTCATCCGCGCGAACAACATTGCTGCGTCTGAGGGCTCTAGTCCAACGATGCCTACAAAGCTCGGCGGCGGCATCGGGATGTCCCGATGCGTGGGTCTCCACAGGTGAAGGCAATATCGGCTGTTATTCACATACTGCGAATATGGCGGATGCAGTTGCATGACGCACTCCTCTTCATCCCAGAACAGGTCTTTTACAAAGCACATCTCTTCCCAATTCGGACAGCGCCGCGGCGTCGAGACTGCAACATGCTCCCAGCCAGGACGAACAAATCCACTTATCTTTAGCTCACACCCGCAAGGCCCCTGCACAAGGAAAACGCCGCAAGGGCCTGATCCCGGAACCGTAGCGAACCGGCCGTGTTGCACGCGGCCGGCCTCCAGCTTCTCTATCAACTGCGCTCGCACGCCCGCCCCTTTGCCTTTCGGAGGTCATTGAAACCGACGCAGAGCACGTTGTCTCGCAAAGCGCTACTATACCGCTCTTCAGAGCACCATCTGAGAAAGCCGCAGATGTCCATCATCACTCGTTCTCCTGCTATACTCTTCTAACGATCGCATCGTGCGCCGAACGCTCTCAGGGGCCACTGATGACGTGAGTACGAGCGGTAGCACATCTGAGCGAACCCGAATCAGTCCGCCGACGCACCTTCCCGCTCATAATACAACTCTGTCATCGAGCCCCTCTCATGCCCAGCATCTTACTCATCGATGCCATCCAGTGTTGGTCGCACATCGCCGAATAGAGCGCGCATCAGCAACACTTATGTCTGCCATCGCTCTCCCCGCGCTTCAAGCAAGCGTTAGTGCGCATTCATGTCATGGCCGCTTGAGCACAAGAAACTGGCGGCACCTCCTCTTCAATGAATTGGTCGGCATCATGGCATTCTCTCTATAGCGGGCTTTGACATGTACATTCCATGATGACTCGCAAAGCCAGTGATGGCTCCAGCTGAACCGACGATATTACTGCTTGTGAGATCGTACCTGTCATTCACGGCTTTCTCGCCGGGTCTGAACAGTGGCAATCCGCCCATCTAGGTGAACATGATTGAAAGACCGGGCGTCGAACCGGCCTGCGGCCCGAGCCGCGTACGCCTGGCATGAATCGTCCTTGAACCGACGACATCTAGCGGATCGTTGCCATCTCGGCCTCTTGTCGTAAGCTAGCGGTCAGAAACAACGATTAGTGGATCTCAATCAGGGCGATCGTCGGCCGCTCTTCACGCGACACTACGATGCAAGTCCGAATTCATTGCTCACGGTATGGCGCTCGCGATACGCTCAGCCTTCTGTCGCTAATGCCGTTGTTGTCTTTCGGACATGGACGTCGCGAATCCGACATCTGGCAGCGGCTCTGTGTCGAGAACGTCCGACATACGCGCTTTTGTCGGCATCAAAGCGGTCCTGATACTTCTGCGTCGTGGCATGTAGATTGCTGCGGTGACGGAAAGCGACCCTAACTGTACCGACCATACACGAGCCTACCATCGGACGGAGGCTCGCCGCGCAACAGGCAACATTCCGATACTCTCCTTATGCAAGATGACTGCGAACTTCTGAGTGGTACGAGGTATGCAAAGCCCGGCATTTTTCTTTCGGTCGATCAGGGCGACGTCTGATGAAATGACGCATTGGCGCGCACCAAAGCACCCGCCGACCAAGCATTACGGCGCCGTTTGTCGCTCCCGGCAGCAAAGGGGGTGGAACCTTTGGCCACTGGCCGCACTCCTCATAAATGCGCTGCTTTGGGCCGGACTCTGCTGGATCATCGCAACGTTCTTCTGAAGTCATCTCGCGGATGGCAGAGGCGCTAGGGCTTTGCGACCTCTTCGCATGCCGCGACCGCACCGCATGCGCACGCATCATCAATCGGACGTGCCCCCTTTCACACTTGGTTCCGGCGCAAACTTCGCGGGACTACCTGGAAATCCGCCCCTCGGGCGAACGCAAAGGAAATCTTGAGGCATGACGCAGATATCTCGAGTTGGCGAAACTGATATGCCATTGCAGCCTCGACCAAGTTCCACGCACTGACCTGTAACAGCTGAACGTTCCGACGCTGATGGCATCGCGGCGTCCGCGTTTACTGCGACGCATTGACTGCAAATTGAGGTCCAGGCTGCGCATTTTCTTATGAGGATTAGCTTTCGAGAAGCTGACGAAGCAAGTCGGCCTGAAGGAGCGTTGGGCAGGCGGACTGCTCCGCCATATATGTCGCGATCCGGAGCGCGGCACAAGACCGTCAGGATGCCCGCCCTACGGTGCCCCTCAACGTCCCTTCCAGGCACTGACTTGCTTGCTGAGCGACATTTGCGTGGCATTGGGTCCGGTAGCGACCAACAGGTTGGCGTCTTTTGATGATCTGTGGGGACGCTTTACAGCTCTTCCTCATGCCATGGATCGTCCTCGTCTTTGTGCATCTGCCACACGTGGGCGCGCCGAGCCAGCTTGTCGTATTCCACGGCAATTTTGAGCAGCCTGTCTTTAGCTTTCCCGTCGCCGAGCGCCTCCGCTTTCTTTCGCGTTGCTTCCGCACGGCCTCGCCAGTGCTCGGGTTGGTAGAGTTTACTCTTCGGATTCATGCCGAGAGCATGCAATTCGCAGATCAAAGAAATGCGACACCGGCGCTCCGTATAATCACGTAGCAGCGACGCTTGGAGCCTCGGGTGCCGAGGCGGCAGTCGCCATGCACAGCCGCTATTCTGAAACACCACTGTGCGCGTTGCGGCCGAGGCTCGTACGAAGAACGCACAGCCCCGACATCATCAGACGATCAGACGCACGAAGGGGCTTGAATCGCACGTAGCGTTAGATTGTACGATCCTCGACAAGCCGCAGCCACCTCCGACAATCCAGCCCGTTCCAGACACGTCAAGAGAATTGCGAATGTTTCAGATATCTAAACTCACCTGGCGCGACTCGATCAGGACGCTACGATCCTCAACGAGCATCCTCGTCCGCGCTGCGTCGGAGCTGCTCCTGTCGCGACTGGACGAAATCGCGCGTTTCGAGCTCTACACGGCAGGCGCTCCACCCCAGCGGAACGCCAGACGGAGACTCCATCCCAGATAACCTTACCCAGCGTCTTCACATATCTCTGAACACAGGCGCGATTACAGCAAACGTAGTCTCGTCGCGCGCCATCATGGTTCGCTAACGATCGAATGCATCATCAACAGTGGCTTGGGCGCACCTGCGCTTTTGCCTGCCCTCTCCCTGCGTCGCGATAGGGGCATGCCCTTCCCCCGGCGTCGCGCCGGCTACGGCGTCGGTTGGCGGTTGGCTGAGCCAGAGTACCTCATGTCAGGCCCAAACAGTGCCTCGCGACACCCAGGCATGCACCGAGTCACTGGAAGCTCCAGAATGATCACTTGCTGGGCCAGCTCAGCCGCCAGTGCTTCCACTCTTCGTGGTACTCCGCCACTAGGCAGGTGTCGCTTCTGTCGTGCCGGACGGAGGACCAGCACCGCACGGACCGCAAAAGCGGAAGAACGAGCATGCCGGCACCTTCCTTAAGCAGTTCAGCCTGTTTCTCGGCGGACAGGTCACGTTGCGCTTCGCGCAGGAAGAACAATAACGCAACCAACCGGACTTGAATGGATATCATGACTCAAAATCAACGAAGTCATTTGGCTTCGCGCCTCACAATCTCCCGCTGCGCCATTGCTCTTGTCATCGCAACAGCGGTAATCTCAGGGCCGGTCAACGCGGGCGAGGAAACGCCGACCGCAGAAGAGAAAGAGGCTTGCATGGAGGACGTGTTCCGCCTTTGTAGCAGCCACATACCAGATCGCACCGCTATCACTGCCTGCCTCAGATCCAAGCAAGCGAGTCTCGGCCAGCGATGTCGCTACGTGATCTCCGTGCGAGACACTGGCAAGAAAAGCAGCGACTCGAGGTGAATGTGGCGGCCTGTTCGTTCGCCTATCCGCGGAAGTGATCGCAGCGTGACCTGCAGGACACCCGCGGTCAGGCGACGCGCATGGCCGCCTACAATTGCCCAACGCTCTGGTTCAGTCGCGCTTGTCGAGATAGGCGAATGCAGGAATTGCCCTTCGATACGTTCTGATTGCCAATAGGGGTGCGGCGTACGTTATCAAAACGCTGCACAAGCTTGAAATCGCTCTGCAATCCTACCATGAGGTTGATGCGGGGCCCGCTCTTCGAGCGCGACTGTTCGGTGCAGCCCGTTTGCAGAAGTTCATCCAGGACCTGCACTTTCGCAGTCCGACATTGTCTCAACTGGGCATGCAATCGAGCTCACCCCTGCGCGGCGGCTCCGATACGCGGATATGTCCCGACCACCGGCAAAGTACTTCGTCTCGAGTATCCGGATGGCCTATGGATCGACAGCGGCGTCATGCAAACCGGCACATCACGGCGTTCGATCCCATGCTCGCCAAAATCATCATTCCACCGCAGAGGCTGTTCTGAAAACAGATCGCCTCGACGCGCCACAGCACGGCGTATTCTGCTGTAAGGCAGGACCGAACATGACCGGGCCCACGCGGGCGGATCAACGGGACGCGTCCATCGCTCTGGGACGGCCACCTTCATTTACAACCAGGTGGGGTTATTGTGTGGAGCCAGCTAAGATCGGGCTCGACCTACCCAGCACGGATAGCCTCGAAGCAAGGTAGAGGAAGCCGCTTCCACGGTTCACCACCGCGGCCGGCGACGGACGGCTAAAGGCTTTGAAGGATGCGGTGATCCGGCCGGAACACCGCGGTAAAGAGGCCACTGCGGGCACGAGACAGCGTCATCGGTCCTGTGGCAAACAACTGCAGTGTTCGAACTGACCGACGATCTCCTCTCGACGGCTCCACCGAAATGGAGAGCTTGACCCTCACGTAGCGTCAGGTTGTAGCCTCGCCAAGCATGCCCACACTCAACCGCCTGCCGCCTCAAGCGTCAATGAGGCCATGCCACGTGGGACGGGCGACTGCATCAAGGCAATCGATGCCGGGTGTCTTCAACGATGACTTGCGGAAGAGCTCGAGGTTTGGACAGGAACGTGTAAAGTTCGATGGAAGTGCTTAGATCGATCATCGGCAAAGTTGCCACAGGCGCCACTCTGACGCGTGAGGAAACTGCGTCAGCCTTCGACAGCATGATGTCGGGTTACGCGACTCCCTCGCAAGTCGGCGCCTTGTTGATGGGGATGCGGGTCCGGGGCGAAACGGTCGAAGAAGTCACTGGCGCCGCCTTGGCGATGCGGAATAGAATGCCGCGGGTCGAGTCGACATGCGACCCCGTCGGCCTCGCCGGCACGAGCAAGACCCCTATGCATTCGGTCAACGTGTCGACTTGTGCTTCCTTCATCGTCGCCGGGGCCGGCATTCCCGTGGCCAAGCATGCCAACCGCGGTGCGTCTTCGGGTTCAAGCGACGCAGTCGTGTTGGCGCGCCTCGGTGTAAAGGTTGATCTCAAGCCTGACGCGATCGCACGTTGCGTGCAGGAAGCCAACATCGGCTTCATGTTTGCGTCAGCCCATTATCCGGCGATGCAGCGCATCGGGCAGATCCGGACCGCAGTTGGAACCCATACGACCTTTGATCTGATCGAGGCTCTGTGCAATCCGGCCGGGGTCAAGCGGCAGATCGTTGGGGTACTGTCTCCCGAATGGTTGCAGCCTCTGGCATACGTCTTGAAGAACCTTGGTGCCGAGTCAGTGTGGGTTGTTCATGGCTCGGACGGGTTCGACGAAATAACCCTCACCGGCCCAACGTTTGTTGCTGCGCTTGAGGCAGGTATAGTCCGCACCTTCGAAGTGACCCCGGAACAAGCCGGGCTCCCCCGCTGCCGCAACGACGCGCTGGAAAGCAGCGATGCGGAGACTAATGCCGTTGCGCTGCAAAATGTGCTTAATGGCGTACCAGGTCCATTTCGCGACGCCGCGCTTTTGAACGCGGCGGCGGCGTTGGTCGTGGCTGGGCGGGCCTCGACACTGCAGGAAGGCGTAGCACTTGGACAAGAATCACTTGATCGCGGCGCCGCAGCCGCTCGACTGAAGCGCCTGATCACGGTTTCGAACGCCTGACAGCCGAGCCGGCCGATGTTCCAGTATTGCGACCAGGTCTGCTGCTCACGAGCGCGAAAATATTGGAGCCACGAATGCACGTCACTTCTGCGGGATTCAAGGAGCCTGCGCCGCCAGCGCTCGGTCGAAAGCAATTCGCGCCGAGCACGGGCGCGAGAGCCAACCTCAACGATGAAACCCTGTTGCAGCCCGCGTTGCCGAGGGAGGACCCGCGATGAAACGCGCTGCGCGCCAAAGGAGATGATGATGTCCCGGCAGAAGATTGAAACACTCGGATCTATTGCTGCGATAGAACACATCATACGGAAGTTTCGGGAATTGATCGATACAGATAGCTCGATCCCACCGGAGTTGCGGGGTGCGCTGCACGCGACGCTCGATGAGCATCTTCTCGCGGCAAAAAAACGTGTTCTCCTAAAAGTACATTAGGTGCGCCGATGCCGTCTACATGCGGAGACCCTCTGGCAGGGCGGGCGCCGTTACCGCAATCGGCGTCATCCCGTCCGAAGGGGGCTCAGCGAGATTCCGGCCCAGCTGGTTGAATCGCGACCACGATTCCCTGTGCACTGGCGCGTCGCCGGGCTGCTCAGCGCGGTTCGCTGTTTAAGGAGGCCTGTCGAAACAAGGCGGCGGCAATTCTCAGTTCTGCCGCTGCGATCGCCATCCGGCGTAACCCGCCGAGATATTGCACATCCGTCCGGTCATGACTGTAGCTAATCCGGAGGACATCGAAGTCATACCCGGTCTCCATCTGAGCCTATTCGTCACGCAATTTCGACACCGGGTAACTCATTACAGGCCCCATAGGGATCAAAGTCGTCTCTGGGTGTGGAGACACTAGAAGTGGGGTTCCACAGCAGGGACCAATCATGAGCCACCAGTTCCCTCCTGCGATTCGGGATATGCCATCTATCCAACCGGCAGAGTTCCGCCATGCCATGCAAAGCCTGCCGAGCGGTGTCGCCATCGTGACGACCGGGACGGCAGCCGGACGACGTGGACTGACGGTGAGCTCTGTGACGTCCATCTGCATGGAGCCGCCGTGCCTGGTCGTTGGCATCAATGCCCGCTCCGAGGCACATGACGAGATCCTTGCCAACGGCAGCTTTGGAGTCAGTGTTCTCCGCAGTGACCAGGAGGACCTTGCGCTGCGTTTTGGCGGTGGGGAGGGGGCGAAAGGCGTTCACCGCTTCGACACCGGGGCCTGGGATCAGGGCGTCCTCGATGTACCGCTATTGCCCAACGCATTTTGCGCGCTCGAATGCGTTTTGTATGACCACAAGGCGCTTGTCACACACACCGTCTTTATCGGACGAATTGTCGCGGCCCGACAAAGCGATGGAAATCCATTGATCAACTTCCGGGGCGCACTTCGTACTTTACTGCCAGACTGAGTGCGGTTTTTGCGCAGGCCGTCGGGACAGCGGAATGGTCGATGGCCTCACTCCCTAGTCGCTTCCACGACAGCCATCCAACAATTGCCTGGGCTGCGACTGGTTCCACAGATTAGGCTCGATTGAAAGGTCTCATCAGCTCCGGCGATTTCGGCGCTTCGCCTGTCGAGCTACGCTTGTGCCGGTCTGCGACCTCCCGCGTCGAAACGCGTGCGGGTACCTGATCAGGACAACTGCATAGTCTCCTCGAAACTACCAGCTTTGGTAGATCAGTTGTGAACGACAGGCGAGTAAGCATCGTTGCCGCAGCAGGATCGGGTTCATAGGCACGCCCCGGGTCACAATGGTTGGCGCTTCTCTATATCTTCGGGCTCGATTCCGATGTGAGTACTTGGTGACGTTATGATCTTGCGATGACAAATCGAATTCAAATGCGTCAGACAACTATGTCCAGCAACGCGTTCGAAATCGCCCAGATTCTCGAGGGCATTCGCCGCTGGGTCCTGATCGAATCTCCGACGGAGCGGCCGGATCAGATCAACAAACTCGCTGATGTCGTCGCAGCAGGTTATCGCGACCTGCCGGCCGGTGTCGAGCGCGTTGCGGGGCGTCACGGCTGCGGCGATCATTTGGTCACCCGCTCTTCTTGGGGGCAGGGCGTACCGGGCATTCTGGTGTTGAGCCATCTCGACACAGTTCATCCGATGGGATCCATCGAACGGCTACCCTTCAAGATCGACGGCGACCGTGCGTTCGGCCCCGGCATCTACGACATGAAAGGCGGTGCCTACCTCGCCTATCACGCGTTCCGGCAAATCTGCGCCGATGATGCACGCCCGCCGCTCGGCATCACGCACCTCTACGTCTCGGACGAAGAGCTCGGCAGCCCAACCTCGCGCGCGCTGATCGAGGCCGACGGCCGCAAGGCCAAATACGTACTGGTGACCGAGCCCGCTCGGGACGGGGGCAAGGTCATCACGGGACGCAAGGGCGTTGCGCGCTTTGACGTATTCATCAAGGGCGCTCCGGCGCATGCAGGTACGCGGCCCGAGGACGGCCGCAGCGCGATCCGGGAACTCGCCCATGTGATCCAGACGCTGGAGGCGATGAACGATCTCACGCGCGGTATCACCGTCAATGTCGGCGTCGTCCGCGGCGGCACCAGGCCCAACGTCGTCGCGGAACTGGCCTATGCGCAAGTCGACGTGCGCGTCCCCACCATGGCACATGCCGACGAGCTGGTGCCGAAGATTCTCGGCATCACCTCGCGCTCCGACGGCGTCAGCGTGACGGTATCAGGCGAATTGAACCGTCCGCCATATGAGAAGACCAGCGCCGGTGCTGCACTTTACGCACACGCCAAAACGCTCGCCGCCGAACTTGGCTTCGAGCTGCTCGACGCGTTCAGCGGCGGCGGCTCCGACAGCAATTTCACCGCGCCGCATACCGCGACCCTTGATGGCCTTGGCGTTGACGGCAAGGGCGCGCATACGTATCATGAGCAACTCTACATCTCGTCGATCGAACCTCGCGCGCGGTTACTGTACCGCCTGTATCAGACGCTGCGATAATCCTGACGCCAGGCGAAGTCAGTGACGGCGAGGTGCGTTTGATGACGGCCGCCGGCAATCGCAGGACCGTTCCTCGCCCACCCCCACGGCGCCTACAGTCTGCGCCCCCTCTCGCCGACTCATCGAAAACCATCGGTCGGATGCCGGATTTGCCATTGCCAAATCATAGAAGTGACTGAGCTATCCAATGACGGCAGCGGAGGTCAGGCGGGCAATCGGCTGCAAAGGGCGCGAGCCCTTGGTCGCGAAAGGGCGAACGTTTCCGAGAATGGGCTTATCGGCAGCGGCCCTGATCTCAAAGGCAGGCGAACTTTCTCGACGCAAATCGCAGCGCTGAATGCGTGCGACACCAGACCGGCCGGCGAGCCGATTTAAGAGCTTGGCCACGTTCACACAGTGCATAAAAGGGCTTGAATCGGACGTAACGTTAAGTCGTACGGTCTTGAGGTGGGCACCTGTCTCGGTCTGCTGCCAAAATCGTGAAGGATTGCGAATGTCTCAGCTGGTCAGATCCTCGTCTCCATGGTCAATCATGATCATCATCCCCGGTGGCGCGGCGGTCGGAATGGTTCTGCAGCCAGTCCTAATTGTGGCGCGATGGCTCGAACGTAGCTTTGAAAGGCTCTCCATTCCGAAAGCGAGACTACGTGGCTGTTCTGGCCCGGGGCACCAGAGAGCCGGCGAGGTCAGAGTTGAGCGACGTAGACCTCCATCCGACCCCCTAAGTCGGGGACGCTGCTTGCCGAAGCTGAACAAAGCCCCTCCTCTGGCGCGACACCGCGCCAAAATCAGTTCGCCGAACTGGCTTTCCGCTCTGTCACTGCTTTCTCGTGGTGGCAAGGCATGGCGATCGCGCAAAGGTGCGACAGATGGCTGGGCTGCGCAGGTTTTCAAGGAGCCAGAGCTGCAATTGTCGCTCCGCTTGGCCAGCGCGGCATCGCAAAATATTGCTTGGCATTATGGAGCAGCAAGTTGAAAGAGCCCGACGGCCTCAAGAAGGTCCTGTTGATCGACCATATTGAAGGCCAATGCCGTTGCATCATCGGCTTCAAAGATGGAGATGCCAGAGAGGCCTATATGTGCGGCGAGCCTGTATATCAAAGACGCGGCAAGAAATTGTCTTCGTGGTGTTTCTATCACCACGGACAGATGCACACGACCGTCGCCCAGCAGAACAGAGAGAGTGATCAATCGGCCGAGATCCCTCAAGTAATATCCATTGTTCGCACCCCATGAGAACCATCATCCCTCCAAGGCCGTCTGATCATAGCCTGTATAAATGCCAACCGAATCATGTCATCGGAGACTCGCCAAGCAATTCCGGGTTGCGGCGGAAACCACTCCCTGCAAGCGTACTATGCGGGCGTGAGGTGCTTGAATATCGAGTTGAATCTCCGCAGCCTGACCGACCAAAAAGCTGCGTATACTCCAGGCGAAACTGCGATCTATTTCGAAGGGCAGCCTCTCAGCTACGTCGGCCTCGGCCGACAGACTGACGATATCGCTCGCGCTCACCGACCTAGCCTCTCTCGTAGCAGGACGGCGCCAAATCAAGCTTCGCTCAGTGCTCAACATGGCGCAGCAGGTTCACCATTGTTTGCATCACTGCCTGATCGCGCCCAAATGCCCGGAGGTCACGGATGCCGCGGATCCTGATCATGAATGCCGGTACGGCTCAAATGTCGGGCTCCGATCTGACACGAGCTCAACTTTCGCTGGCCGCCAATTCGGCATACCGTTCAGCGTGGTTTGCTCATGAGGGTGACCTGATAGTCTCCCCGGTAGTCATCCCCGCGGATCTGCTATCCTTCATTGGCGCGACGCTCAATTTCGACGCATCGAGTCTCTGTCTGCTTGTACCTCAAGGCGGCAACCAATCGCCGGTGCTTGATGATTGCGCACTCCTGTCCAAGACTGTTGTTGAGCGAATCAACAGACATATTCGTCAGAAATCAACCTGGCGATTGTATCCCTGCTACTCTACTGAAGGCGTCGCACGCCTGGCGGCCATGCTTGGCATACCGCGGACCGGCGACGACTTCGCTCTGCAGCGAGGGCCTGATCTGTTGAACCGCAAGAGCCACTTCCGTCAATTGGCGACAAGCGTCGCACTTCCGCTGCCAAATGGGGCTGTCACGACGGACTCAAACGAACTCTTCAGGGCGGTCACTTCCCTCAGAGCTGAGACCGGCAGCGTCATTGTAAAGCTGGACAATGGAGCCGGTGGAGTCGGAAATGTCATCCTGACCGGCAACGAAAGCGATCCACTACCTGGGGCAAGAGATACCCGGCGGATTCCATGGCTGTCGTTTGATCCTGATGCGCTTTGGTCTGAGATGACAACGGCATCGTGTAAGACGCTGGTCGTGGAGTCGTACCACCTAGCGAAGTCTTTGTTCTATCTCGAGTATGAAATCGAGGATGATGGTTCAATCGTTTTTATGAGCAGTGGAAACATACGTCTGCGTAAAAGCGCCGACCGATCCGAAAGAGCTCTGATCTGGACAGGACTTGAGCTTCCAAGCGACCTGAGGAACGAGCAATGGTTGACTGCCCAGGCGCATGCTTACCGATTTGTGGCGCTTGCGCGAAACCTGGGATATCGCGGAATGATCAACATTGACGCCATTTTCGCTACTGACGGACGGTTGCTTTTTAATGAAGCGAACGGCCGTTGGGGTGGCGGCGCGGTGTTACACAGCATTGCCGTCCGGCTGCTGGGATTCGACTATTCCGGTTGCAACGTTATTTTATCCGTAAGAAATGTTCGATCAGGATCCCTCCAAATAGCGCATGATCGTTTGGTCAAGGAAGGATTTCTGTTCGACCGCACACGCAAGGAGGGCGTGATCCCGCTTGCCGCCGACCAAGAGGCTGGCACGGTGGAGTGCCTTGTGATTGCGCGCGATAGGGCCGCGGCCCGCGATCTACAGCACCGCCTACTGCGAATGGTTTGATTGAGATCACAGCGACCATATCTTCAATCGCTCAATTCATCTCAACTTGTCCCTGCTTTCGATCACGCGAGGTTATCTGACGACGCGATGTGAATGTTTGCCTCGTCTAGCTCGAGCTCCGTCAGCCCTAATCGGGACCATCCTTAAGTCGCTCCTGAAGTCCCGAATGGCGATGAGGTGCTCGAGGTGCAGCGGCGCATGGTCTGGCCGCTCGGCCTGCGCCAATCGTCCAATCAGCGCTGGCGTCGCGTCTACCCTGGGTACCCCTATCCAAGCCGTTCTGCTGCTGCAAACGATACTGTTGGAAGACTGGGCGGAGTCATAGTGATAGCCAACCGGTGCCGGTAGGCACTCGCTGGTTAACCAACAGAAGCGACCAGCAGGCGCCGCCGCGAGTGACGCCCGCATCGTTCACAGGCATGAACAGGAATTGGCGGTATCGTTCGCATCCTGATCATTGACGATCTGCTGGAGGTTTGTACGCGCTCGCTCTGGCTCAGGATCGAGCGCAGCAGCTGGGCTTGCGCGGGTTGGACGAATCGGGTCTGGGCGGCGAGATCCGGTTCGTTCCAAAGCAACTCTTCTTCCACATGCTCATCGCCCCGGCGCCTTTTGCCGGAGACAGTCTGAGCACAGTATGCCAAGCTCCCCCCTCTCCTGAGAGCTCACCCTTGGCAAATTCATTCGAAAGCGATCTCAGCCACCCCACCTCATGCGTCAGCGGTAGAACTTTCGATGATCCGGCGGTTCGCGCCGCTGCGTTTTGAACAGAAGTAGACCAGCGATCGGCGCTCGCCGGACCGCACAGGCTTCACCTCGTGCCGGAGCTTACATGTGGTGACAAGCACAGCGCCAAATGGCGGTCTGAATACCTGGTGTTCGTACCCGCTTGGATATACCACGAACTCCCCCCCCTCGAAGTCCCTCGCCAGCTGCACAATGACCGCGTACTCGAAATCCGGATCGCTCGCAGCATCCAGATGAATGCCAACAAACGAACCAGGAGGCATCCGATGCATTTGGCATCTGCGGATCACGTGATCCGACGTGGCCCCCAAGATCTTTCTTATCGCGAAGCTGCGGTCTTTCCTTTCAAGCAGTTCCATGATCTGCCGTGGAGCTGCACCGCTCACGTCGCTAGGAGCGCGGCCGGGCGGGTCTACCCTCACGCGTTTGACGAAAACATTGTGCGAGTCGCCGGCATCTCCCTGCCTCACTTCTTCTTCGGAAATCTCAGCCTGCAGCTGATCGATTTTGGACAAGTCATCTTGGGTGAACAATATCTGGGGGCCGATCACGACCGTCCCCTTTACCAGCAGTTCTATGCGGTATTTTGTCAAAGCTTCTTCTGAAAGAAGACGAGATTTATGATTCATTGCGCGCGCCATTCGAGTTCACTCCAGGGTTTTATCTTCGACGCAGGACTGAAGGTCCTGGTGCATCGAGCGGAAGGCTTGGTCCCAATGCTCGCCATCGAACTCGCTTATTGTTATGCGTTCGATGGCCCCCTTATCGAGGCATCGAATATTTACGCTGAATCCGGCGGGGTTCGAGCGCGGCCTATAGAATGGCTTTACGCCACAAACCCGGCAAAACGTGTGCCGAGCGATGTTCTTATTGAACTGATACGTCGTGAGGAATTCTTCGCCACACTCGATGCGAAGCTTGTTGCCGGGTACGAGCAAGTGCAGAAATCCAGACATTTCGCAGATTGAACAGTTGCATCGAACTGCAGATAGCTCTCGCGGTGCTTTGACGTAGAACTTGACAGAACCACAATGACAACGGCCATGGTGCTCGACCTCCGAGTGATCATCTCCCTTCAGTGAGACAACTCGGCGCAGATCGCGGCACCACTGTAGGCTGAGCCGATAGGCTCGATCGAATTCATCTAAAAAGCGGTTATTCCTATCAGCCGGGATAAGTTCGCCAATCAGCCGGCCTGTCATTTCTCCGTGGTACTTCTCCGCAGGATCTTCTCCGCCGACGTGGCTGCGGAAGTACTCAAGATCGTCAGGCCGCGCCTTAAAGGTTTTGACCAGAGTGGTCCATAGCGACTCGATCATGTCCGCAGCATGTAGCTCAAAAGCGACCATGTAGGCGCAACGTACTAAGGGATCTTTCGATGACAAGCCGGCATAGAGACAATGCAGGTACCGCTTGGTCGTGGCGCTGTAGTTGGGCCGTATTGCTCTGCCGAGTAATTGCGACGCATCCTTTCTAAGCAGGTTGGAGTGGAAGTTCTCAGTCACCAGAATGTCGGGTAGCGCCGCCTTGCCGCCCTGGAGAATTTGGCCATAACCGCCCGTCTCATCCCAACAGATGAAATTTCCAACCACGCTGGTCAGTTCAATGTCCCTCGGAATATCTCGATTGTGATTCATTGCATCGAAAATGAGATCCCGTTGCGACCCCGCCTGCAGGTACGGGAACGCCTGTGACATCGCCAGATAGTCAGGCAGCAGGCGAGCGACCTGGTCCTCGGACATCTCCGCAGCGAACGGGTGCGGGCCGAACAGGGCTCGCGCTTGCTCAGTCAAATACTTGCAGCATATCTGCGGAGACTGATCGGGTGTCAATCGAGACGTTTGAGATGTCATGTGACCCCTGGGATGAGGAGAGAGCGGTCTTTGACCGAGCACCGCGCCAGCTATTGGCCACCGCGAGTTCGTTGGTTTCGATGGGCTTGTCTTCGCGTTCACCATCCAGGCGACATTCTTGGTTGCGCCTTCGCGGTAGCAGACATCGGCATGTTCAGTGCTGCTCACCCGCATCGAGCGGAGCACGTAGATCAACTGAGCGGCGGCGATCAAGACGGATTCCGGTCCACGAAACGTTCGATGCCGCGAATTTCCGGGCCGGCCATCATACGCTTTCAGCGTCATGGTGAGATATTACGCCGCGCAGGCCCTCGCTGTTGCTGCTCCTGCCAGTCGATCGAACCGCTATGAGCTTCGTACAGCATTGCAAGGATTGTCCGCATCTACCTGGCTCGCTGCTGGCCGCCACGAGATTCTCAAAGAGACCGACGCTATGTTTCACGTTCGCGAGTGCCACCACGATGTCTTCTTGCACGCTTACAGCAATCACCGTGCCAACTCGTACACTCGCTCCAAAGATTTTGAGCACATTGACAAAATCGCGACCGACTCCTCGTCGCAAGTGTATTGAACCTGACAGCGCTTGTATGACTGTCGGACACCAGACGGCGAAGAGCCCACTCCACTCACAATGGTTAATGAGTATAGGGATACCGAATCGCGGAGATTGGTCCAAAGTGCCACAAAGGTCGGCTTCGCGCCTTGAACACCGCGACAAGCGCTTTGGGGAGTGGGCGCTAGCATGGTGATCCCGCTCGCTGACGTAATCCATCTTCGCTCGCGACAACTACGCGCTAAGCAGTTGCCTCAACGCCATCGAACACGACCATATAGTGGGATCTGGACGCATTCGCAGCCCTTTGTCGATGCGACTGACAATCGCGGCCAACTCCGGGCATTGATCGAGGCCATAACGCGATCTAGGGAACACGTGGTCCCGATGCCCTTGGAACTCGAAGAACGCCATGGACCAGAACGCGCAGGTCGCGAGCTGAAAAACCTAGCTACGTCTTGCGCGCCCACGCGAGTACCTCATGGTGTTGGTACATCTCGGACGGTTTCGCGCCAGATCAAGCGTCACGGGCAAGTGCAGCAAGATCGGCTTCGAGCTTCGGCTGATGCTTGAAAATCGCGTCTATCAGCGCCAGCGCCGGCTGCTCGCCGGCCTCGACCAGCGCTGCCTTCTCGGCCCGCGCAGAGGGAGCGAACACTCGCTTGACGACGGTCGGTGATCCCTTGAGGCCGCATTTGGAGACGTCTTCGATACCGGCATCGTTTGCGCTCCATTTCACGATTTTGGCACGCGCGGCACGCAAGGCATCCGCCATCGCGCCTCGCCGAATCTGATTCGTTGCCTCCAGCATGGTGATGAGGCAGGGCAGCCTCGTGTGCAGCACCTGGACACCACCTTCGGAGCGTCGTTCTGCCTCAATTGTATGGGCGGCGAGATCTAAGGATCTGACTTTCGCAACGTAAGTTAGCTGCAGTACGCCCAGCCGCTTTGCGATGCCGGGCCCAACCTGCGCCGTATCGCCGTCGATGGTCTGCTTCCCTGTGAAGATGAGATTTGTCGGGCCATATTCCTTACCAATTTTTCGGATGGCTGTTGCAAGTGCATACGTTGTGGCCAGGGTGTCGGAGCCCGCAAAGCAGCGATCCGTGAGGAGGACGGCGCGATCGGCGCCGTAAGTCAACGCCTTTCGCAAAGAATCTTCCGCCGATGGCGGCCCCATTGTAAGCACCGTAATTTCGCCGCCGAACCGATCACGCAGCTCCAGCGCGGCCTCGAGGGCGAAGAGGTCATATGGGTTAATGATGGTCGGCACTCCCTGACGCATGATTGTATTGGTCACGGGGTGCACGCGGATCTGCGCCGAGTCCGGAACCTGTTTGATGCAGACGACGTTGTGCACGGTGTTGCTCCCAAAAGCTGCGACAGCTGCGGAGAGCACAGCAAGTGTTGTACCATCGCCCGCCCTTTTGGGGTCGGCTTGCCATCACAGAGGCTTAGTCCCGGTAATGCCCGCCTCTAGGCCGCTCCCCGACGAACGAATGCTAACACTGTCAGAACTGCGACAGCGCTTTTCAGCAGGCCGCCAGCTGAGTGATGCTAGGACCGCTTGCGACAGATTACCCCCGCCAATCACCAGCGGCCGGCTGACCAGGTGACGTTCAATGAGCATTGGCGCTCACTAGTCCGGAGCTTGATCGACGGATAGGCACGACGCTCGTTAGTCGACCGTGAAGAACGTTGATCATGAGGTCTGTTGACGGGATGACCAGGCGCCGGCGAACAGGAAGGCGCAGCA
>NZ_QZMV01000039.1:0-17039 GCF_003957705.1 Bradyrhizobium sp. LVM 105
GGCCGGATACATTTGTGCAGACTGCATCGTCCTCATTAAACGACCTTGCACGGGCGGGGCGGGTCATACATTTTTTGCAGCGACGTCCTTGAGCATGGCGTTGTCGAGCATTGCTTCGGCCAAGAGCTTCTTCAGCTTGGTGTTCTCGTCCTCCAACGCCTTGAGCCGCTTGGCGTCGGACACCTCCAGACCACCGTACCGGGCCTTCCATTTGTAGAACGTTGCGCTGGAGATCCCGTGTTTGCGGCAGACATCCGCCGTCGCCGCACCCGCCTCCTGCTCCCGCAAAATCCCGATGATCTGTTCTTCCGTGAACCGACTTGGCTTCATGGTCCATCTCCTCAGAGGTGACGGACTCTACCCATTCTTGGAGGAGTTTGCGGGGCTCAGACCACCATGGCCAGACGTTCCGGCTGCCCTTGATAGCATTTCGGATGGGTGGGCGCTGTCCGAAAGAAAAGGCGACCGCGAGGCGACGCGACGCCGACTGACGTGCTCGTCCTATCGGGAGCCGGCCGCAATCTTCCGATCGAGATGAAACGTCATTTTCACCCGGACGTATGGACTGCCGCCGCGACGCAGTTGCAGCACTACGCTTCCGATCCGGGGGCCGACGGAATGGGAATCTACCTCGTGTTCTGGTTCGGGAATAGCGTCAAATCGACCGCAGTCCGTCCGGATGGGCGAGGCAGGCCGAATTCGGCAGAAGAAATGGAGGCGATGTTGATCGAAGATCTGGATGCCGATTTGGTCGACCGCACCGATGTGATCGTGTTCGACGTGTCGAATCCAGCAGCGAAGATGACGAAGGCCGGCTAACCGCGTGGCGGAGAACGCTGGTGGAGTTGACAAGCTCGGCAACGCCAAGACCGCCTATGATGCCACGAGCCGTGCCGTTGCCGACGTCCAGCGGGAGCTTGGTGACGCTGCGAAACGCGTAAACAGCCCCTCCATGGAGGCCGCTAACGCCATTGAAGCCGTCAAGCGCGGTGACGTGCTCAGCGACAGGGACCTTGCGGCCATCGACGCCGAAGGCAACGGCCCGCTGTCATCCTTGGTCCGCCAAGCCACGGCTCTGAGCAAGCTCACAGACATGGGGAATTATGACGAGAGCGCTGGGACATTCGTTGGTGGTACGCACCAGACGGCAAAGAAGCTCATCAGCCCCTTCGCCAAGCGCGTGGGCGAACTCGGTGCTTTCGCCGGTGCGGGGGCAATCGGCAGCGGCGGTGTTGGCTTCGATACCGTAGCCTCTCATGTCCCTGCTGCGCTCGAAGGGCTTGCCGGTGCTGTAGCGGCCTACAAGGGCCTTAAGGCGCTCGACAAGGGGCTTGGTCTTGCATCGCCTGCCAAGACCTTCGCTGACAAGTTCGGAGACGGCAGCGGTAACGTCCGCGTGCCTATTCACCAGCCCAAGCGAGATAGCGCTTGATGGCGGCCTCGTGTTGCGCCTTCGTTTGCTCTGTGCCCTCGCAGATGGTCAGCCACGTCGGGTAGTGGTCGCGGATGAGCGTCGCTTTGCCGGTCGCGAGACTGCGGAACAGCCGCTCCGCTTCGGGGCCTTGAGCCTCCAAGAGCGCTTCAGCCTCTTGGTTCACCACGTCGAGCAGTTCGCTGGCTGCACGGCTCTCCTGATCCCCGTGTTCCAAATACTCGTTATCGGAGGTCGCAAACGCTTCACGGAAAGCGATGGCTGCGCCAATCGCGGCGGCGAGCGGGTCAGCTTGCCCCTTCTCATACATCTTGATGCGGCGCTTAAACTCAGCAACGTGGCTGTGCTTAAGCCGGTTCGCCTCCGTGAGGCTTTCGGTGCCCAGCGACTTCACAAAGCGAGGCTTGCCGTTGGCGGCTTGCCGAAGGGGCTTGGGTATCTCTACGACCACCCGCCACGTGTTGCCCTTCTTCTGAAGATATTTGGTGTCTGCCATCAAACCATACCCGAAAACCACACCTTGCTATCCAGCTAAAGCCTGATAAACAAGGGATTATTGGTCTTCAGGTGCTTTTGGTGGAGGTTCCCACTATCTCAACCACCGTCTGGTATCGGAGCCCCCGGCTCGCCCCACTAGACGACAGCGTCATCAGGTTGCCAGTCAGCTGGATGCCATTGCCCTGTACGCCGTCCGCGCTTCCTGCTGTGGGATCTGGACGACCCGATCAGCGCGTGGCAACTTCGTGAAGCCGCGCTCGAACGCGGCGAACTCGATGCCGCCTTCGATCTGGTGGTGCTTGCGCTGTTGCGCGCCTGAGTTCCTCGAGACCACGACTGACGCCGCGCAACGCAACTTACAGAGAATCCGGCGATATGGTCCAAACCGCCGTATGCTTGATCTCGGCATCCTCTAGGTCGCGGGTCACCGGTACGCGATAGTCGGTGAGTCGGACAAGTTTTGCCTTCGGAAGGAAAGAGCGCCCGGGGTCGCCGATCAAGATGGTCGCGCCGGCCCGCGCATGGTTGGCCAGAAATGCGAAGGTACGCGCCGCGGTGTTGCGCTCATAGAAAATGTCGCCCGCGAGGATGGTCTGCCATCGGTCATTTGGTTGAGTATCCAGCATGTCCTTGCCGCACGACGTGAGGTGGACTTGGTTGACCTCCGCATTGAGTTCGGCCGCCGCGATCGCGAAGGCGTCGATGTCGGACACGGTCACCCCGACCGCGCCGGCCTTCATCGCCGCGATGCCGACGAGTCCAGAGCCGGAAGCGATGTCGAGCACGCGCCGGTCTCGCACGGTATCGGGATGATCGAGCACGTAGCGCGCCAGCGCTTGGCCGCCCGCCCAGGCGAAGGCCCAGAAGGGCGGGGGAAGGCCGGCCTCGTTAAGCTCGTTCTCCGTCTGCTGCCAGAGCGGCAACGATTCATCGGCGAGGAAGACCGCAATTTCCGGCACCAGCGGCACAGGCCGCAGCCGGGTGTTGGCTCGGATGAAGGATCGCGGGTCGGCAATGGTCGTGGCTGTCAAGGCGGGCCGTCGCTGTCTGCGTCCCCTGATGACTAGCACGAACCGTCTCGCGCCGCGAAGGCGGAGGTAGAGCGGCTGCGTCTCGGGTCTCGCCAAGCATGCTTCGTCCCTGGGCCGTCAGGCGGCCGTGCGCCGGGCCGCCCTTTCGGCCTTGTCCGCGGCGATCTGCTGCGGCGAGCGCCGCGTCCGCTTGAGAGGCGCCGGCGGCCGATTCAAGGCCGGGACCTTGAACCTCGGGAACAGGGCCAATTCCTTCGCGAGTACAGGCACCTTTCGTTTGCCGTACCGCGCACCGGTCCCGCTCTTGCTTTCGTGGCCGCACATGTAGTCGCACAACTCCGGCTTCATCTTCGTGCCGCGCACGATCTCGCGCCAGAGGTGGCGCCAGCCGTGATTGGGCTGCACGCCCGTGATCTTGAGCGTATCGCGCACCCATCCGCATCATCTTCGCGCTCAACACGCCGCCCAAGAACCACTGGATCATTCGTCGTTTCTTCGACCTGGACCCCACACCACTTGCCCGGGCTTTTTCATTCCGAAACTGAAGAAGGGCAGCAACGCCATCTACATCCCTGGCACGTACCGCAACAACTTGCCGAATATCGATCCCGCAACAGCGAAGCGCTACGAGAAATACCGAGAGACCAATCTTGCCTATTGCTGGCAGATGATTGAGGGACTGTGCCCTGAAGTCCTCATGGGAGGTATCTATTCAGGTTGGAAGGTCGTTGACGAAGTGCCGTATGAGGCGCGGCTTATGGGATACGGTTTGGACTTTGGCTTGATCCGGACCCGGCCGCCATCGTTGCAATCTACTGGCACAACGGTGGCTTCCCGCCGCAGCACTTATGGGAGGAGGCGATCAGCCGCCTTTCTATCCGGTTACGCGCTTGCCACGGAGGAAGATCTCGAGGGTCTTTTGGGTGATGCGCGCCTCGACCTCCTGATGTACGAGGCTATAGGGAACGCTGTAGTAATGCTTGGCGATCTCGATGTGATAATCGAAGTTGACCCGGCAGCGCTTCCATTCGGCGTACTCGTAGGGCTCATCCGGCAAGGGGGTGAGTGCCGGACGATCGAGCTCCTCGAACAGTTCGCGCCGACTTCGCCCCCAGCTCCGGAGAGGTCGATCGTTCAGCTCGCCAAGGAGCGCGTGGATGGCCTCGTTGAGGGCGATGAGCGAGAAGAAGTGGCGGTTGCGCAGGCGCGCCAGAATCCATCGCCCGACGATTTGGACTCCGACTTCGACCTTGGCTTTGTCGCGCGGATGATACGGCCGCGCCGGAACGATGGCGGTGCGGTAATGGCGGGCGAGATCGGCATAGGTCCGGTTGACCATCGGCTCGTGAAAGCAGGCCCGGGTGATGCCGGCCTTCAAATTGTCGCTCACCGTCTGCCGGGCCACGCCGCCGAAATAGGCAAATGCCCGAACGTGCGAGGCGATCCAGTCCGGCAGGCTCTGGCTGAGGCTGGCTTCGGCGTAGGTGTAGTTCGAGGCGCCGAGCACGGCGACGAAAGATCTGCGTGCTGCGCACCTCACCGGAGAGCCCGTCAACCACCTCCATGGTGTGGCCGGAATAGTCGACGAACAGCTTCTCGCCGGCGATATGAACTTGACGCAGGGTCGGCTTGAGGCGACCGGCCCATTCCCTGTAGCGCTCGCAGAACCACGCATAGCCGAAGCTGTCGGAGTTTGCGTCGCAATACTCCTCCCACAACAGCATCAGCGTGACGTTCCGGCGCCGCAGCTCGCGATGCACGAGCGTCCAATCCGGCTGCGGACGCTCCTCGCTGGGGCGATCGGAGGGCGGCGGATACAAGCGGCACTTGAGCTGGACGTCGTCATCCAGCTCCTTTTGGCAACGGCCAGGTCAGACCGGCGCGGCCGACGAGTTTTATGGTGGCAAAGCCAGATACGCTGAGGGCGCCGCCTCGTAGGCGACGCTCGAAGAATGGAAGCATTCGGCGAGCCACGTCTTGGTGAAATGGACTCCGACAATCGGACCGGTTCGCCAATTGGATTTGGGCGATTCCATCGCAACCGACGTGGAAGATCGATGTGGCGCTGAAGTGGAAGATCGCGCTGGAGGCGCTGCGGGAGCATGTGTCGGTGGCCGATCTGGCCTCCAGCATCTTTCGCGCTGTTGATCAGGCGACGGCTCCGGTTTCAGAGAGTTGGGGCTGATAGAGCGGTCGCATGTTCATGTAGGATTTGGTCGACTGCGCCGTTCCGGCAATGTGCTGCAGCCGGGCCGCCGCCAAGTTGAGACAGGATTGGCCGTCGGGGAAGGCGCCGACGACACGGGTTCGTCGCCGGATCTCCTTAATGATGCGCTCGAGCGGATTGTTCGTTCGAATCTTCCGCCAATGGATGTCCGGAAAGGCATAGTAGGCGAGCGTCGTGAACCACCTGCTCGATGAGATCAGCAGCTTTGGCCATACGGCTGGCCCGCAGATCCGCGATGACGGTCCTGGCTTTATCGTCGGCCGCGGCGCGGCTCTCCTGGGCATGAATGGCCTTGAGCATGTGGCTGACCTCGCGGACCCGGGTCGACGGCACGTGGCTGAAGACATTGCGATGAAAATGCACCATGCAGGGTTGATAGCGGGCCTCCGGCAGATAATCCGCAACGCTTTCGACAAGACCTCGGCACGCATCGGAAACAACCAACTGCACGCCCCTGAGACCGCGATCGACGAGATGCCGCAGAAACGATGACCAGCCGGATTTGTCCTCCTTGGCGCCCTCACAGATGCCGAGGATCTCCCGGAACCCCTCGGCATTGACCGCCGAGGCCACTAGCAGCGAGACGTTGCGAACCTCACCAGCCCAGCTGCGCTTCATCACGATGCCGTCGAAGTAGAGATGCGGATGCTCGCCTTCGATCCTGCGATTCCGCCACGCCTCGATCTTGGTATAGATCCTCTTGTTCATGTTCGACACTGTGCTCGGGCTGACCCGGGTGCCCCACAGCGCCTCCGTGATGTCTTCGACCCGCCGAACCGAAATCCCGGCCAGATACATCTCGATCAGCGCCTCCTCGACCGAGCTCTCCCGCCTCCGGTAGCGCTCGATAATCGCCGTCTCGAAGGTTTGCCGCCGTAGCTTCGGAGCCTTCAGATTGACGTCGCCCGCCTTGGTCTGCAGCGTTCGCTCGTAGCTGCCTGCCCGCGTGTCCTGCCGGGCCGGGCTGCGCTCATACCGCCCAGCCCCGCACAGCTGGTCCGCTTCGGCCTCCAGCATGGCGTTCAGGGTCTCTTCCACCGTCCCGCGGACCATCTCGCCCAGGTGATCTCGAATCCGGGCCTCATCAATTTGGATCACCTGACCCATGGCATTCCCATCGTTCATTCAAAGCTCCTTCATTCAAGAAGAAGCCGTCAATCCTGAAAGTGCGAAAGACTCTGTACGTTATCGGCAGCTTCGCTAAATCGGTTTCCTTGCCCTCGAACGAATGTCCACGATTGCTGTTGCCAAGCAGCGACGCATCAAAGTTCGTAGGGCCGGCCGCACAGCTCTCGGTCTCCTTTGCTTTCGTACCAAGCCCAATCGTGACCGGATCGAACGCACGAATGCCCACACAAAACGACGTCGGCCGTTTGGCTTGCGGCACCAACATGTCTGTCAGTTGCGGGCTACGGGGGCATCCGGAAAAGACAAGACCGTCTATTGCAAAGATGCCAATCGCGCCGGCGCTTATTCGGAGCAGTCGTTTGACTTCATTGGTTATAGCTTTCGGCCGAGGCTAGCGAAGAATTGGATCGCATCCGGAGGGACGCGTAGCGAATAAGTACACGAGGCTTGGCGCTCGGCCCTGCCGAATGGCGAAATGGCGCCGAGCAGCTCGTCGGCTCGCCTGGTCACGCGGACGGGTCGTCCTCCATCGCAGTTTGTTTACGTCAACCATGCCGCGCCAGCTTTTCCCCGACGTAGAACTCTTCTGCAGCCATCCTGCACACGTTTCCATAAAATCGATCTGCATCCGCCACTGTATAGCCCGCGCCTGCAAAGCACCCTCGCGCGATCTCAGAAAGTGTATGCCGGATTCCGCTGGCGTCGTCATATACCGCGTTGAAGCACCCGATGAGCACCACTACATCGTCTTTGGATAACCGTTCTTCACCGCTCATCAGTCTCGCGTGATTGATGCACGCCACAGCATTGGCGCATGTGAACGAGTCCCCGAGCCCCGAGCAGTCTTCGAACCCGTTACCCTGCTCGTTCAACTTGAAATGAGCTATGGCGAGGTTCTCCATGTTTTTTGAGGCCGCCATGGGCTTAAGGTCATCGAGTGCTGCAGGATCATTCCTCAGCCGAAACCTATGGAAGCAGGCTTCCAGTTTGTGCAATAGTGGTCCCATGACCCCCGTATTTCGCTTGAAGATGCTTTTCGACAGGTCTTCGAACATCAAGCTCTCATCGATCTTGTAGGTCTCGTCCGGCGACAGAAAACCGTGCCGCGCCAGCGTCTTCATGACGATCTTCTCGGCATCTCCCCAGTGCTCGTCTGCGGCATAGACCTGCCTCAAGTTCAAGATCGCTTGGCCGGCGGCAAACTGCGCATCTTCGCTAAGCTTGTCATCCCTCTCCAGCAAGCCCTCGAGTGACTCCACGCATTGCTGCGGTGTCAAGCCTTTCGTCTCGCAGACGTCTTTGAAGTGTTTGTAGCCGTTGAGCACGAACGGTCGGGTGATCGACCGCGAGGTATACCCGCGAGCTCCGGTCTCATCATTGGCGACGCCCGTCAGCGCATATTTGTTCTTCTGCTTGTACAGGCTGCTCTTCGTCAAATCGGGATTACTCGGAATGACAGGCGGAGCATATTTGGCAACGTTGTCGGCTTTCACGAGTTGGCCCTTGTAGCACGTAAGGCTCTTCATCAGCGACGAGCGCGCCTTCTCCGTGTTTATGAGGTGCATGACGTGCACTTTCGTAGCTGCCCGATAGTCGGTGATGGTCACGAACTGGTTGTTGCCACAGGTCCGCACGGGATTAATCCACCGATTGTTCCGCTTCTGGTCTTTTGGACTGCTGCGGTGGTAGTGGCGGAAGCGGACTTTTGCTATTTCATAGGCCTTATTGAGCCTGTCGTTGCTCGTGAATCCACGTTTGCCGTCGTGCAAAGACGTGGTCGAGAGAAAAAAATCATTGGTAGCCTTATCGTAAAGATATGCCGCACCAGCCATCCCCAATGCATACTTCATCGCGCGAGAGGCCTGGCTCGGCAAGTCGCGATCCCCACCTGTTTCCTCTCCGCCCGGCGAGTTCGTGTTTTGATTTGACTTACGGAGAGCAGACGTGGCTTGATGATGCGCTCGAAAATTGGCCAGCGCAGTCATATTCGCCTTGTCTGTGACCATAGCGCCCTGCGGCGAGGTCTCGGCGCGTGGGGCGTTCTGCATCATCGTCCTGACCACATTATTATCAATGCGCATTATCTTCTACTTTCCATGATCGTAATGCGATTACGGCGAGCTTGAATCACCAGTCGCAGGTGACCTGCGACGAGCGTGCTCGACTAGCAGCAAAAAGCAGCATCCATTTGGCGTCTCGATTGAAGGCACATAAACAAGTTGTCGGTTTTGCGTGCGGCCCGGGGATGTCCCGGGTCCTGTTGAATTTCTGAAGAGTAAACCACGCTTCCTTGGTGCCAAATCACGCGATGGGCGGCCTTGCCGCGCTTACCAATGCACCTCATGTTCCTCTCCTACATAGCGACAAACTGAATGAGCTCATCGTGTTGTCGCGCAGCGATCGCCATCCATGCAGGCTCACGCGAGAAAGTTGCGCAAGCTGTTATTCCAAACGACCTCCCGCTCGCTCGCTGAAACACCCAGTCGATAAACATTTCTTACGCAATGTAATTGAAAGAATATGTTACCGTTATCGCCCGTCATCGATCCCTTCGGGGCCATGGAGGTCAAGCCATTCGGACCATAAAAAGGGCTGTCCATTGGAATTTGCTTTGGAATATTCGTAAAAAAGCGAAATGAACTCCAGCCGATCATTGCGGAAGTCTGAACGCTCTTCGTGGGCGATGTTCTTGTGGAAATCCAAGGCTCGCCCAGGGTTAAACGCGAGCTGCCTATTTATTATGTCCTCAAACGACACCCGTGAGGCATTACGCAGCATGTCGTGCATTGCGATGAAGATGCCCGTGCGGCCCTGACCTGCACTACAGTGCACATGCAGCTTCTCGTGAGCCGCCATGCCCCGCTCCATTTCAATAAACGCATTAACATCCTCTGCGCGCGGAACGAGATGGTCGGACACCATCAAGCGTACATAGTTTGCGCCCGCCGCTCTTACGACTTCTTCTTCGCTAAAGATTTGCGGTCTACTCAAGGTCACTGAGCGCGGATTATCATCAATCTCATTCGCAACGTCTTGGCGATGAAGTAGCTGCACTGTCACTTGCCCTTTTAGCGTATCTATCCTATCGTATTCATCCGCTAGAACTTCTTCGCGCGATTTGCCAACATTCGCCCAGTTATTGGGCACCCCCCAAGTCACCGGAAAATTTCCAACGATCGCATGGGACTCTTCCCGGAGGTCAAGTACAATTACTGGGCTCTTCGGCGATGGGTTCAACCTACTAACTTGTTCGATGGAAGCAATACTGGCGCTGCCGGACACATGCAGGTCCTTCCAGCCTGTTGCATTACAGCCTTCCGGAAGATCAAACTCATCCGATGATCTAAATTTATCTACTGATCCAGGGCTTCTGTCATATTGCAGAAGTGGTGTTGCCAAAGGACGCGTCGGCATTAGTAACGGGCCCTTGAATTTCCAAATGCGTTGGGAAAGGCGTTTGGCCATTGACGACGTACGCTTAATTGATTTTGGTGAGCCATCTATCTCTGCAGCGACGGAACTTTTGCCAGGGTTCGGCGTAGCGGGGGCGTGGACGTTCGAAATCTCGTTGCTGTCGCTGGACCCCCTTGAGCGAGCTGATGATTTTTCTGCGATGCCATCAGAAGATCGATCGGGCTGAGCCGCTCAAATGTCTCACCGAGTAACTCCGGCTGCGAAGGAGGGACACCGTCGGTTTGCTGCTCCGTCCGAGAGGCGGAAGCGGTTGACTCTTGAGGCTCAGAGCGCGTCTGCTCCACGACGGGACAGGAGGATGGGCCGACTATTTGAACGCCAACAGCTGGTCCAACGGGAGAATCGTCCGGGCTATCACCTTGGCTGGCGCTGTATAACCCGATGGGCGCCTTGCCAAACCCGTCAATGCCTCTCATCATCGACCTCCTATAAAGCGCCGAATTGGCTGAGATCATCGTGATTGTCGCGCAGCGATTAGTCTCGGCGATCCAAACTTCGGTCTCGGACGCCAATCATCGAACTCCGGTGTTTGGGCGGAGGAGAGGCTTAACGGCAATCTCCCAAAGTCACCGGATGAATGAGCACCTGCACACGTCTCTACTTGAGGCGGTGCAAGGCGCAAAATACTCGATCGGTATGAAGACATCGGCGGCCGTGATGGATGGTGCGTCTCGGGGCCGAGGTGCCCCTGGTTCCAGTGGGCCAATAGAGCAGTCGGCCACCTGTTGCGGTTGGTGCTTGCAGAGGGCTGGCTCCCTCGCAGCAGCTCGTGTGGTTGCGTTGAGGGAATCGTTCCGCAAGAGCTTGCCGCGGAGATGATAGCCTGCCGGGTCGAGCGGTGGAACGCTCGCATCCATCATTCGTAGACAGCTGGTACAGCTTCATCCGGTCGCAACGGCGATTGCAGAACGCAAAAACTGCCGGAGCAAACGGATCGAACGCCATCGCTGCTGGACCAGAATCGCGAGGCTGTTGATGCCAGCCCGGAAGTCGATCTGCTCACGGTGCAGATAGACTTGCATGTCACCGCCCGGTCTGAACATGGCTCAGCTTCACGCTGTTCGGCAGGGACGCGCTCACTTTGGCTGGAGAGCAAAAAGCCGCTGTCCTTTTGAATTCCGGCCCACGCACTTCATCGCAAGTCACCGGCAGATCCACCGTCACCACACTGCTCTGCCGCGACATGGTCCGATCCGCAGACCTTTCAAGCTGAACCGGAATGAACGCCGGTGATGAAGACGGCGGGAGAGACCGGGGCACCGTCTGCGTCTTGATCCACTTCCGAATAAGGGTCCCATTGACCCCATGTTCGAGCGCAAGCCTCGATACCGAAACGCCAGGCTTACCTAACATTACAGTTGTTTTTTGCTTTGAGGTGAGCGTGTTGCGCGGTCGCCTGGTGAGCTCGGCGCCAGCAAGACCAAGCCATGATGTGTGCGGGCTGAATACGCTTTCGAGCAAGTCTGATGGCAAGGCGGCGAATTTCCTGGATTGACCAACGGATCAGCGGCGGCGTGGTTGTACTTTGGCTTTTGCCAGAGGACGGTGTTTCGTTTTTTTGGGCGGCGGCGGATTGGCGGCGATGCCGGATTGCGGCCATCATGGCGAAGGCGAGCATCACCAGGGACACATGACGGTGCCAGCCATGCCAGGATCTGCTCTCGTTGTGATCGAGCCCGAATTCGTTTTTCGCGGTCTCAAAGCTGTCCTCGATCGCCCATCGATGGCCTTCGACCGCGACCAGCGTTTCGATGGATGTTCCCGCTGGACACCAGGTGGTGAAGAAGGCGAGGTCATTATCGGCGATCCGACGGCGGATCAGTAGACCGCGCGTCCACAAGCCATCATTAGCACTGTTGAACTGCTCGGCCTCGAGATCGGCCAATTCGAGATAACACCAATCGTGTAGTCGCGGTCCTTTGGTTCCGGCTCCCGCCGACAGACGCTTCCAGTCAGATGAGCGCCGCGTCCGGGCTATGTGTGCAGCCGTACCGGCGACCGGCGGTCGCTTGCCCCAGGATCGAAACACATGAGCACTGCTGACCCCGAGCACGTAGCCTTTGCCTGCCCGACGTAGTTGCTGTTCGATGTCGCCAACACCGTAGACCGTATCACCGGCAACCCACTTAAATGGTACAGACGCGGCTATCGCGCGGGCGATCATTCTCGCGGCAAGCTTTGGTTTGGTGGCAAAGCCGGCATCAGGGGGCACGTATACGGCTTCCAGGCGATCCGGATCATCGGTCCATTCCTTCGGAAGATACAGCGCGCGATCGATGAACCCATGACCGTGGCGCGAAACGTAGGAAGCGAAGACTCCGATCTGGCAGTTCGTGATCTTGCCCGCCGAACCAGTGTATTGCCGCGCCACCCCGCATGACGCCCTGCCCTGCTTGAGAAAGCCGGTCTCGTCGATCACCAGCACCGCATCGTCATCCGCCAAATGCTCGATGACATAGTCACGCACGATGTCGCGCAGGGCATCGGCGTCCCAATCCCCGCGACCCAAGATCGCCTGCTGGCGCCATGGGCCGGGATCGCCAGCCGCTTCCGCGCGCATCCAACCGGTCTTGCGTTGTTCATCTCCAAGCAAGCCTTCCAGGAACAGGCCGGCATTCGTCGCAACACGCTCTTGCGTGAACAACGGACGAATCCGCTTCTTGATCTCCCGAAGCGACGCCGCCCGCAACGCAAGCGTCTCCTCTATCGAAGAGCTGGCCCCGGTTGTTTGGACAGTGCCCCGCGGAAATTAAGTGGATTCCTGCCAGGTTACACTGAATGCGGGGCTTTGCGATTTTGTCGTTGCGTCGGGAGGGCGTAGCCCGACCAGAGCAACGACAAAATCGTCGGCGACGGTCATGCGGCCATCACCATCGCTTGCGTGCCGAAGTAGGCCTCGTCGGGGGTGCGTTCGTCAAGGCTCGAGTGCGGGCGTCCCTGATTGTAGAACGCCAGATATCTGGAGATCGATGCTCGCGCCTCGGACACGCTGTCGTAGGCGCGCAGGTAGACTTCCTCGTATTTGACCGTGCGCCAGAGCCGCTCGACGAACACGTTGTCGCGCCAGGCGCCCTTGCCGTCCATGCTGATGGCAATCTTTGCGTCCAGCAGCACACTGGTGAAGTCGAGGCTGGTGAACTGGCTGCCCTGATCCGTGTTGAACATCTCGGGCCTGCCGTGCTTCGCCAGCGCCTCCTGGAGCGCTTCGACGCAGAACACCGTCTCCATCGTGATCGATACGCGATGGGCCAGGACCCGCCGGCTGAACACATCGACGACCGCGGCGAGGTAGACGAAGCCACGCCGCATCGGAATGTAGCTGATGTCCATGGCCCAGACCTGGTTCGGCCGCTCGATCTTCAATCCGCGCAACAAATACGGGTAGATCTTGTGGCCCAGCCCGGGCTTGCTCGTATTCGGCCGACGATAGATCGCCTCGATCCCCATGCGCTTCATCAGCGTCGCGACGTGGCGGCGGCCAATCTGCGCGCCCTCACGCCGCAACAGCGATCGCAGCATGCGTGCCCCCGCGAAAGGATAATCGAGGTGCAGCTCATCGAGCCGACGCATCAAGGCAAGGTCCTCGGCCGAAACCGGCCGAGGTTCATAGTAGACCGTGCTGCGGGCGAGGTTCAGGACCTTCGCCTGGCGCACAACAGGCAGATCATGGTCGCGGTCGATCATCGCTTTGCGCTCAGCAGCCCCGCCTTGGTGAGCGCGCCGGACAAAAAATCGTTCTCCAACGCAAGCTCGCCTATCTTGGCATGAAGCGCCTTCAAATCGACCGGCGCCTCGGCCAATCCCTTGTCCTGCCCAAACACGCCGGCGGCGCCTTCCAGAAGCTGGGTCTTCCAGGTCGTGATCTGGTTCGGATGAACATCAAACTGTTGCGCCAGCTCGGCCAGCGTCTTCTCTCCCTTCACGGCTGCCAAAGCCACCTTCGCCTTGAATGCCGGAGAATGCGTCCGGCGACTCCTCTTCGTCATCTTCGCTCCTGATTCGCGGCAAGAAGCCTCGCCGCTGTCAGGCAGAAAATCCACTCAAGCTACTGTCCGAATTTGCGGAGCCAGCTCTCGACGCTGCCCGCGTCCACGATCTCCGAATCATGGTTGCCCATAGATTCAGATGCCTTCCGAAAAAACAACTGTAATGCTAAGGTAGGCCGCGACACGACGCTCTTTCGATGCCGGATCGTATCGCCGGCGCCCGTTCCGACCGACAAGCCTGACCCGCAGTTTCTGATCATCGTCTTCCATCAAAAGGTGTCCACCTATTTGGTGGACACCTCATGCATCAGGGCACTCAACCGCAAAAGTTGCGGGGAAGTTGGCGCTCGCCATCGTTCTGAAACTACAAGGCGATTGGAGTATATGAATCTCATCTAAGGCGTGGCTTGTGGAAACAAGCAAGAGCTCGTGACGATGCGCATTCCGAGCCCCCGATGGCCGAAGAGAATCAGTCGCCAATCGAGCCGCTATCGAGTAAGACCATGCCGTCCAAGCGGACGGAAATCAGAGAGGAGGAAGGCGCTCCCTTGTGCCACCATCCGTCGAGCTGCGTGCATCGCCACCGCGTTGATGTCACCGCGCCTCGCTCGTGACGCTGCGCGCGGACGGGTTACCAGACATATAAGTGCGGCCAACATCGCAAATGCGATCGGCAACCCTGCGAAGTTCGCGAGGAAACCGACGAACCCCGGTCCACGAGAAGTCCCGCATAGCCAACGTGGTGATCGCGGCAACCGCTAGCACTACTTTGGCAGATTGTGTTTTCGCCGCTGTTTTTCACGGATTTTCCGGCAATAAGGGCACTGCTGAGACGGCGGCCAAAGGATGAGATCGACGATGACGTGACGTACGGCTGGCATGGTTGGCTGAGGCGGCGGACCGTTGATTCTTTTTTTTCCGCCCCGCGTATGCGAGGCGACGATGTTGCAGGAAGCGTAGGCAATCATTGTCATCAAGGCGTGGCGATGAAGACCTTGCCAAGATCGCCCTTCGAAGTGATCAAGTCCAAGCTCCTCCTTCAGCTGTTGATGCGCCTGCTCACAAATCCACCGTGCCTTGATAGTGGCGGCCAGCGTGCGCAGATCCGTCGCCGCCGGAAGATTGGCGAGATAGTATTTCTTCTCCCCGGAGGCACGTTGCTCGCCAATGAGCCAGGCTTCGTCGCCTGGGAGATGCTGCTGACCTTTATCCCATATTCGTTGCGGAGGGCCGTCGGCGGTGCGGACACGGAGAGCAGCAAAACGAGCTTTAAGCCGACCTTTCGTCCCGCTACGCCAACTCACGGTTTTCCATTTGGCGCTGGCCAGCATTTGTTCTGCCGCAATCGATAAGATATCGGGCACGTGGTGCTTTCGTGGTTTGCCACGGACTTTGGTGATCGGCCAAATGAGCTTCACATCGACCGGATACACTTTCTGGTGCCGAGGGATACCGACTGCCCAGGTCAGCCCGCGCTCTGTTAACCCTTGTCGAAACGGTGCACTGAGGCCGTATCCTGCATCTGCCAGCACACATCCAAAGCGCATGTTAGCTGCCATCGCGCGGTCAATCTCGGCCAATGCGATCTCCGGCTTGGACCGTGGCGTTCGGTGTTCGATTGGCACGCGAGCACTCTTCAAACGAGACATGTCGCTTGTCCAGCTGTCAGGCAGAAAGAGACGTAACGCGACCATCACGGGCACTTCGCCGCGCGCAAGCGTTAAAGACACCAGCGTTTGGCAATTTGCGGTCTTACCGAGAGCCGACGCGTATTGAGCCGCAACACCGACCGATCGCTCACCCTTCTTCGGCAGTGAGGTGTCATCAATAACCAGCATCGCATCCCTGCCGCCGACAAGTCGGTCCGCCTGGTTGAGCAGCTCCGTCTCCAGCGGCGTCTCATCCCAGACACCGTCCGCAATGAAATGGTGCAACTGATCGTAGTTGCTCGTGGCTAGGCGTTCCGCCATTGGCTGAACGCTCTTGCGATCGCCCGGACCGATTCATCCCGCAACATAAAGAGGACACATCCGCTGCCGGGTCTTATGACCCAGCCGGTCCAAGAACGGCATCAGCCAACGTTCGAGTTCGTCTTCCCATCCCGGCATGGTCAGCCCTCCAAGAGCCGACCACCCATGAATCATTGAAAAATTGATTCGGGAATCCTATAAAACGCGACAAAATCAACAATCTGCCAAAGTAGTGCTAGGCTCAGGACCCATTGATTGAGATAGAAGGCGACTGAGGCTGCGATGCAGATCGCCGAGAAGAAGGTGTGAGCGCATCGGTCGTAGCGGGTGGCGATGCGTCGCCAATCCTTGAGTTTGGCGAATAGATTTTCGATCTTGTGCCGGGAGCGATAGAGGCCTTTGTCGTAGGCGAGCGGTCTGGTCGGCGGGATGCAGGCTTCCATGCCTTTGGCCTTCAGGGCCGCACGGAACCAGTTGGAGTCGTAGCCGCGGTCTGCGATCAACGCCGAGGCGGGCGGCAGGACTCCGAGCATCAGGCGAGCGCCCTTGTGGTCGCTCATCTGGCCTTCCGAGAGCAGCATGACGAGCGGCTTGCCAATGTCGTTGCAGACGACGTGGAGCTTGGAATGCAACCCGCCTTTCGTGCGGCCGATGCAGCGGGAAAAAACCCCTTTTTTAGGAGGCTCGCAGCCGTTCGGTGCGCCTTCAGATGCGTGGAATCGATCATGATGCGCTCTGGCTTCGGTCCTTCCGCCGCCAGGGTGGCAAAGATCCGATTGAACACGCCGAGCCGGCTCCAGCGGATGAAGCGATTGTAGAGCGTCTTGTGCGGACCGTAGCCCTTCGGCGCGTCCTTCCACTGCAGACCTGCGAATGACATAGACGATGCCACTGACAACGCGGCGGTCGTCGACCCTCGGCACGCCATGCGCCAACGGAAAACACGGCGGTATGCGCGCCATCTGGCGCGCGCTGAGCAGAAACAAATCACCCATCAAAGTCTCCGAATCAGGAGACCTTGAATCACGCATCAATCAAAATTAATAGGTCCTGAGCCTAAGCTTGCGCCCAACGCAGCCTTGCGCACTTATGTGGAGGAGAGACTTGCCGGCAGTGTTGTAGCCCCGAGCGGAGCTTGTATTGCTGACCTCACCGTTCGGTGGAACGGCCGCCGGCAGGGCCGGCGAAAGGATCGACGATGGGCCAAGGCATGGAGTGAGCTGGTCCCGCAAATCTGAACAGCGCGATAAGTGGAGTTTCTGCCTGACGGCGGGCAAGATTGACCCGCGAATC
>NZ_QZMV01000004.1:0-601742 GCF_003957705.1 Bradyrhizobium sp. LVM 105
ACCATCGAGGCGAAATACGAGCGGCCGACCCAATGATCACGCTTGAGATGATGCCGCCGCTGATGTTCGGCGGGCTGGTCCTGGCCATGCTGATCGGATATCCGGTCGCCTTCACGCTGGCCGCGCTCGGCCTTTCATTCGGATTTCTCGCAATCCACGAAGGGTTTTTCGGGTTCAGCTTCCTCCAGGCGATCCCGGAGCGCATCTACGGCAGCGTTCTGGCGAACGAGCTGCTGCTCGCAATCCCATTCTTCACGTTCATGGGCTCGATCCTCGAACGATGCGGCCTCGCGGAGGACATGCTGGATTCGATGGGGCAGTTGTTCGGGCCCGTTCGCGGCGGTCTCGGCTATTCCGTGATCATCGTCGGCTTCATCCTCGGCGCCATCACGGGCACCGTGGCGGCGCAGGTGATCGCGATGGCGCTGATCTCGATGCCGGTGATGATCCGCTACGGCTACAACATGCGCTACATCACCGGCGTGCTTGCGGCCTCCGGCACCATTACCCAGCTGGTGCCGCCCTCGCTGGTCCTGATCGTGCTCGCGGATCAGCTTGGGAAGTCGGTTGGCGATATGTATCTGGGCGCCTGGGGCCCATCGATCCTCCAGATCGCCCTGTTCGCCGGTTACACGTTTGTCCTGAGCTTGATCAAGCCGGGCCACGTTCCGGCAGTGCCGAAGGAAGCAAGGACGCTCACGGGTTGGGCGCTCTGGCGCAAATGCCTGTTGGGCAT
Organism: Bradyrhizobium sp. LVM 105; assembly: GCF_003957705.1. Lineage (NCBI taxonomy): Bacteria > Pseudomonadati > Pseudomonadota > Alphaproteobacteria > Hyphomicrobiales > Nitrobacteraceae > Bradyrhizobium > Bradyrhizobium sp. LVM 105. Next base: position 737 of record NZ_QZMV01000004.1, read on the forward strand.
CATTCCGTCCGCCGTCCTGATCTTCGTGGTGCTCGGCACGATGATGCTCGGTCTCGCCACCCCGACCGAAGCAGGCGCGATGGGCGCGGTCGGCGCGATCGTTCTCGCCGTCATCCATCACAAGGATTTCAGCTCGGCCGGACACAAGATATTGCTCGTCGGCGTTGCGGCGGCGGGCGTCGGCACCATCATCGGCATCTATTTCACGCCGAATCTGGCGTTCAAGATCGCCTTCGCGATCGCCTATCTCGCGGTCGCCTGGGTCTGCATCGAGGCGGTCAGGATTCCGGACCTGCGCAGCCTGGTCAAGCAGGGCTACGAGACCACCATGCGCATCACCTGCATGGTGACGTTCATCCTGATCGGATCGACCTGCTTCTCGATCGTCTTTCTCGGTTGCAACGGTGGTGTCTGGCTGGAGCACATGCTGACGTCGCTGCCGGGAGGCGTGTGGGGCTTCCTGATCTTCATGAACCTGTTCATCTTTTTCATCGCGTTCTTCCTCGACTTCTTCGAGATCGCCTTCATCATCATTCCGATGATCGCGCCGATCGCGCAGAAGCTGCTGACGCCGGTCGTCGGCGCGGACGCCGCTTTGATCTGGTTCGGTGTCATGCTCTGCGTCAACATGCAGACCTCCTTCCTGCATCCTCCCTTCGGCTTTGCCTTGTTCTACCTGCGGGGCGTGGCGCCGAAGGAGGTCAAGAGCTCGGACATCTATTGGGGCGCGATGCCCTGGATCGGCCTGCAGGCGATTATGGTTGCGGTCGTCATTGCATTCCCGATCACGGTCACCGGATTGCTGGACGCTCCCAGGAAGGTGGATCTGGACAAGATCAAGATCGAAATTCCGGACATCGAGATGCCGCCGCCGCTCGATTTCGGCCAGCCGAAGAATTGAGGAGATGGCTCTGCGCGCGGGGTGACAGGCGCGGTCCGGCGACGTGCCGACCGCGCCATACACTCAATCGGCATTCCAAATCTCGGACGAGATAAACCAATCAGTAGGAATTGGTCCGGCCTGATATTTGCGGCTCTGATTTGTTCTTTGAGAACGAAGTGGAGTCAGATGCAGAACGAAAGCTGACGGGTCCGATGCGGGGCGCATCCCGATACGGCCGGCGAGATGATGTCTTGCCAGGACTCTACCCGCCCTGCGTGTGCCGTCCATCTTCGGCCCCATTGCGCGGCTTCGAATTGTCTGCCCGGGACAGCAGGAGACATTCGATGACCAGCGACGCCGTCACATCAGCACTTCACGGGCCTGGCCGACGATCGGCACTTGCCATTCCTCTGATGGCTTTCGTGCTCTGGTCTGGCTGCATCGGCGCGGCAGCGCAGGCTGCGGAGCCGGGCAAGGATGCTTCGGCTGGCGGCCTGCCGCGCATACTCGTTCTTGCGACGGGCGGCACCATCGCGGGCCAGGCCGACGCGCGTGCGACGGGGGCGTACAAATCGGGCCAGATCACGGGCGAGCAGCTGATGCAGTCCGTCCCGGGCCTGGACAAGCTGGCGAAGCTGAATGCCGAGCAGATCTCGTCGATCGGGTCCCAGGACATGAACGACAAGGTCTGGTTTGCGCTGGCCCGTCGCATCCAGGACGCTTTCGACAAGAACGAAGCGGACGGCATCGTCATCACCCATGGCACCGACACGCTCGAGGAGACCGCGTTCTTTCTCGACAATGTGGTGCGCGGCGACAAGCCGGTGGTGATCGTCGGCTCGATGCGGCCGGCCACGGCGGTGAGCGCCGACGGCCCCGGCAATCTCTATGAAGCCGTGCAGGTCGCTGCCGATCCGCGCTCGCGCGGGCGCGGCGTTTTGGCCGTGTTGAACGACAAGATTCAGGGCGCGCGCTCGGTCACCAAGACCAACACCACCAGCGTCGAGACGTTCGGCTCGCCCAATGACGGACCGGTCGGCTATGTCGACACCGCCGGCGGCATTCGGTTCATGACCCAGACCGCGAGCTTCAGGCGCGCGACCTATCCGCTGCCGGCGGGCGAGCAATTGCCGCGCGTCGAGATCGTCTACTCGCACGCCAACATGGACGCCGTCCCGATCGAGGACGCCATCAAGCGTGGCGCCAAGGGCATCGTGCTGGCCGGGGTGGGCGACGGCAACACCTCAAAGCCGGCGCTCGATGCACTCGAAGCCGCGGCCAGGAAGGGCATCATGGTCGTGCGCTCCACGCGCGTCCGCTCCGGCTTCGTCACGAGGAACGTCGAGGTCGACGACGACAAGAACGGCTTCGTCGTTTCCGAGGACCTCAATCCGCAGAAGGCGCGCGTTCTCGCCCAGCTGCTGATCGCGAGCGGTGTGACGGTGCCGGCCGAGCTGCAGAAGGCGTTCACGGCGACGTGGTGAGGCGGGTCGCGACGCGTAGGGTTGGTTAGGGCGTGTACTCATAAATTTGCGATGTCCGCTTATTCTCCAACAGCGGAGCAGGAGCGGACATCGCGCGAGGTCCGAGAAGGGCCACAAGCGGACAAATTGGCGGAAACGGGCAGAAGGTCGGCTATGGGCAGAATGGGCGTCGCTCAATCACGCATTTGCGCGCGCTGAAATGCAAAAACAATCCCCATCACGCAGTTCGCAACAAGGACACCAAAGTAAACGACAGCTGCGTATTCAGCGGGAAGCTGAAGAATTATCATTACAAAGAGGAGGATGCATGCCCATGCAACATTGATCATGAACCGCTTGAACAGCACTCCAAGGGTTGGGACACCTGCGAACCAGTCGCTCAAAAAGTACCACAGACTCATATGGCCTCAGGTTAGCAGGCAGCAACGACCATACTACCATAACTCAACCAAGTCTAAGCGTGTATTAACCGCCGCGCACAACCTTCCACTATAGTATGTGGTACCTTGCCGCTGGCGCGTGTGACGACGGCTGGTTTGGGTCAAAACCGGCGATACTCTGATTGAGCAGAAAATTTCTGCTTGGACTCCAAAAGCCGACGTCTGCGCCTTTATGAGTACACGCCCTAGCCGAAGGCGTAACCCACCGCTATTCGTGCCCGGAAAGACGGAAGAGGTGGGTTACGCGCCGCAGACGCGCGCTTCGCACATCTGCGAGGCTAACCCACCCTCCGGTCCCCCAAACGAAAAGGCGCCCCGTTCGGGGCGCCTTTTGCTGGTCGCAGACAGTTCAGGCCGCTTAGCCCGAATAGTACATCTCGAACTCGACCGGGTGCGGGGTCATCTCGAAGCGGGCGACCTCGGTCATCTTCAGCTCGATGTAGGCGTCGATGAAGTCGTCGTCGAACACGCCGCCGGCCTTGAGGAAGCCGCGATCCTTGTCGAGGTTCTCGAGCGCCTCGCGCAGGCTGCCGCACACCGTCGGGATCTGCTTCAGCTCTTCCTTCGGCAGGTCGTAGAGGTCCTTGTCCATCGCCGGACCCGGATCGATCTTGTTCTTGATGCCGTCGAGGCCGGCCATCAACATCGCGGCGAAGCCGAGATAAGGATTGGCCATCGGATCGGGGAAGCGCACCTCGACGCGCTTGGCCTTGGGCGAAGCGGTGTAGGGGATGCGGCAGGAGGCCGAGCGGTTGCGCGCGGAATAGGCGAGCAGCACCGGAGCCTCATAGCCCGGGACCAGACGCTTGTAGGAGTTGGTCGAGGGGTTGGTGAAGGCGTTGATCGCCTTGGCGTGCTTGATGATGCCGCCGATGTAGTGCAGGCAGGTCTCCGACAGGTCGGCGTACTTGTTGCCGGCGAACACCGGCTTGCCGTCCTTCCAGATCGACTGGTGCACGTGCATGCCCGAGCCGTTGTCGCCGAAGATCGGCTTCGGCATGAAGGTGGCGGTCTTGCCGTAGATGTGCGCGACCTGATGGATGCAGTACTTGTAGATCTGCATGTGGTCGGCCATCAGCGTCAGGGTGTCGAACTTCATGCCGAGCTCGTGCTGGGCGGAAGCGACCTCGTGGTGATGCTTCTCGACCTTGACGCCCATCTTGGCCATGGCCCCCAGCATCTCGGAGCGCATGTCCTGCACAGAATCCTGCGGGGGAACGGGGAAATAGCCGCCCTTGGTGCGGATGCGGTGGCCGAGATTGCCGCCTTCATATTCGGTGTCGGAATTGGTCGGCAGCTCCGAGGAGTCGAGCCGGAAACCGGTCTTGTAGGGGTCGGCCGAATAGCGCACGTCATCGAACACGAAGAACTCGGCTTCGGGGCCGACGAACACGCTGTCGCCCACGCCCATCGACTTCACCATGGCCTCGGCCTTCTTGGCGATGCCGCGGGGGTCGCGGTTGTAGGGCTCGCCGGTGGTCGGCTCGAGCACGTCGCAGGTGATGACCATGGTGGTCTCGGCGAAGAACGGGTCGATCGTCGCGGTGACCGGATCGGGCATCAGGCACATGTCGGACTCGTTGATCGCCTTCCAGCCGGCGATCGAGGAGCCGTCGAACATCGTCCCTTCGGCGAAGATGTCTTCATCGATCATGGTGACGTCGAACGTCACATGCTGCCACTTGCCGCGCGGATCGGTGAAGCGCAGGTCGACGTACTTGACGTCGTTGTCCTTGATCGATTTCAGGACGTCTTTGGCGGTCTTCATGCATACCCCTTTTGGCTCTGCGGGTCGGTTTCCAGATGAGCAAAATTATTCTCGCTCAGGCGAGTTTTGCGCGACCGCACAAACGAAATCAGGCCGCCGAAGCAGCCTTCATTCTAGTCGGAGTGTCGCAAAGTGCGGGATAGCACCCGGCTCAGATAGCGTCCAGCCCGGATTCGCCGGTTCGGATGCGGATCGCCTCTTCGATGTTGGAGACGAAGATCTTACCGTCGCCGATGCGCCCGGTTTGCGCGGCGCGGCGGATCGCGTCGATGGCGCGCTCGACCAGATCGTCGCCGATCACGATCTCGATCTTCACCTTGGGCAGGAAGTCGACGATGTATTCTGCTCCGCGGTAGAGCTCGGCGTGCCCCTTCTGCCGGCCAAAGCCCTTGGCCTCGGTCACCGTGATGCCCTGAAGGCCGACTTCCTGAAGCGCTTCCTTCACCTCGTCGAGCTTGAATGGCTTGATGATGGCTTCGATTTTCTTCACTGCGCGCCTCCCGGCCTTTCGATCAAATAGCAACGTCTTCGTCAGGATGCGCTTCTCTAACGCACGATCTTGTCTTCGCTATGCCGGAAGCCCTGACCTGTCCGGCACCAACGGCCGGCGACACCCTGAGAAATGCCAGTGAGCACGACGAACCGAAGCGGCTTCCTCGAAAGCAGGGTCTATGCCAAGTTGCAAATGCCCTGATTATTGGAGCGTTATCAGCCTTTTAACGAGCATCTCTGAGTGGTGGCGCCAATCTGCACAAAATACCGAAGACTACGGAATAGGCAAACGGTTCAATATATGTGCAGTTCGTTGTTCCCTGCGTCGGAGCGGCGCCGAAGCTGCCTGTTGAAAAGGCGATTGTATAGGGAAGTGGCATGGAAGTTCTGACCAACGCCGAAATGCAGCGCGCCGACCAGCTCACCATCGCGGCCGGCACGCCCGGCTTCAAGCTGATGCTGAGCGCGGGCCAGGCGGTCGCCGAGGCCGCCCAGGCGCTGGTCGAGGAGGGGCCGATCCTGATCGTGGCCGGGCCCGGCAACAATGGCGGTGACGGCTTTGTCGCAGCCGCCGAGCTCGCCGCCCAGGGGCGGGAGGTCTCTGTGATCCCGATGTGCGAGCGCGACCAGCTCCAGGGCGATGCGGCCTCCGCCGCGCGCGGCTGGAAGCACCCGGTGCTCCCGTTCAATCCGCAGGCGATCGGAAGACCTGCGCTGATCATCGATGCGCTGTTCGGTGCGGGTCTCAGCCGCCCCGTCGATGGTGAGGCGCGTGCGATGATCGAGGCGATCAACGCCAACGGTGCCCCGGTGCTCGCGGTCGATCTGCCGAGCGGCATCAACGGCACCAGCGCCGCATTGATGGGCGCTGCGGTGAACGCCACCGAGACCGTCACCTTCTTCCGCAAGAAGCCGGCGCATTTGCTGCTGCCGGGCCGGATGCATTGCGGCCGGGTGCGCGTCGCCGACATCGGCATCGAGGCGCAAGTGCTGGACGAGATCGCGCCGCAGACCTTCGAGAACGATCCGGATCTCTGGGGCGCCGCCTTTCCGGTGCCGCGCATCGATGGCCACAAATACGCGCGCGGGCATGTGCTGGCGGTCTCCGGCGATGCGGCCGCGACCGGGGCCGCGCGGCTCGCCGCGCGCGGCGCGCTGCGGGCAGGGGCGGGCCTGGTGACGCTGGCGAGCCCGCGCGATGCGCTCGCGATCAACGCGGCTGCGCTGACGGCGGTGATGGTGCGCCCCGTCGACACCGTCGTCGAGTTCGGCGAGCTGCTCGGCGACAAGCGCTACACCACCTGCATCATCGGTCCCGGCGCGGGCATCGGTGAGCGCACCTGCGATCTCGTCCACACCGCGCTGAGCGCGCAGCGTCGTCTGGTGCTCGATGCCGACGCGCTGACCAGCTTTGCCGCAACCCCCGAGCGCCTGTTCGAATCGATCAAGTCCTCACAGGACAATGCGGTGGTGCTGACGCCGCACGAAGGCGAGTTTCCGCGCCTGTTCTCGGATCTCAGCAACAAATTTCCGGGCCGCTCCAAGCTGGAGCGGGTGCGCGCCGCCGCCGAGCGTTCCGGAGCCGTCGTGCTGCTGAAGGGGCCGGACACCACGATCGCCGCCCCCGACGGCCGCGCCACCATTGCCGCCAACGCGCCGCCCTGGCTCGCCACCGCCGGCGCCGGTGACGTGCTGTCCGGCATCATCGCAGGGCTGCTGGCGCAGGGCGTGCCGGCGTTCGAAGCCGCCAGCATCGGCGTCTGGATGCATGGCGAGGCGGCAAGCGAAGCCGGGCCGGGACTGATCGCGGAGGATCTCACCGAGACGCTGCCGGCGGTGCACCGGCGGATCTATTCCGCGCTGGGCATCGAATACTGAGCGCTCACTCCACCGCGTACCAGCGCACCAGCCGCGGTGCGGCCCAGTCGGTGGCGACGGATTCGAGCAGCCAGCGGCCGGGCGCGGTCGCCGCGAAGGCGACGCGCTGGGTCTGGCCCGGCTCCATCGCCAGCGTGTCGAGCCAGTACGGCTTCCAGCCGTCGTCGAGCTTGTCGAGCAGGCGGAAGGGGTGGCCGTGCAGGTGGAGCACGGTGGTGACAGAGCCGGGGTTCTTCAGGGCAAGCACGACGGTGCGGCCGGTCTTGGCCCGGAAGGCGGGTGCGGAGGCCGTGGAGAAGTTCACCGGCCGGGCCCAGCCGGCGTCGGGCGCGCCGAGCGCGACATCGAACCGCAGGGCGCCTCTCAGATCGAGCTTCTCGGGAAGGTCGTTCGGAGCGAGCGGCTGCGGCGGCGCCAGCGCAACGCGCCGCGCCAGCTGATCTGAGATCTTGAGGCTGCCGACCTGGTGCGCCGCCGTGCCGTCATGCAGCAGGAACCGGGCGGATACGGCCGCATCCACGAAGGCGTCGGCCCGTGCTCCGGGCGCCAGCACCAGGGCGCCGTTGCGCGCCGAGAACGGCTCGGCGGGCTGCCCGTCCAAGGCCAGCACGCGGACGTCGTGGCTTTCCAGTTTGACAGCCAGCACAGTACGTTGCGAGCCGTTGATAAAGCGCAGCCGCAGCCGTTGATGGCCCAGGCCTGAGAGTTCGAATGAAGTCTGACCGTTGATCGTATAGAGCGCCGTCGCGTCCTTTGGATCCTGGCCCGGCGGGACAGCGGTGCCATCGGGGCGCAGGCGCCATTCCTCGATCAACAGCACCTGGTCACGGTCGACGACGGGCGGGCTGGTCTCGGCCGCCAGGATCGGAAGCGGGCGCGCGGGCTGCTTCAGGCTGTCCTCGAACAGGCGGAAGTCGACCAGCAAGGTTCCGGCATGAGGTATTGAAACAATTGATGTTTCGACCGCATTCGATGGCGCGGGCGCGCGCCCCCGCAGCGGGTCGGCCGTAGCGGGGCCATTGAGGCCGTACCAGACTGGGGCAAGCGGCACAGGCAGGTCGTTTCGAAACACCACCTCGCAACGGTCGCCGCGCTTGAGCCGGACGTCCTGGAGGTGGCTGACGGCGGCCAGCTCCCAGATTGGTGTTGCCGGCTGACCGGGTCTGAGAGCCAGGGTTGACGCCCTTGCCTGAAGGGCAAGCTGGGCGGTCACAGGCGGGGTTGCTCCGCCCGCCAGGACCCCGGCCGCGGAAGCGCCAAGCCCGGCCAGAACCTCGCGCCGATTGGGGTCAAAGATCCGCGGTTTCATGGGGCGATCCGGACCACGCCGCGCTGGATAAGTCCAGCCATCGTGCCTACTTGAAGCCTGCCGCCATCAGACCATTTTTTTGCTGCGAACAGTCAGGCACATGCTATAAGCCCGGCCGCCCGCGGCATCGCGGCCGGTCTTGATGCAACTTCACGCGGGCGTGGCGGAACTGGTAGACGCGCTGGATTTAGGTTCCAGTGACGAAAGTTGTGGGGGTTCGAGTCCCTCCGCCCGCACCAAGCGCTTATCGCGTTTGCACGGATTACGAGGACCTGCTTTCGCGCGGATGTCTTGTCCGCTGGGAGCCGGTCCGATGCAGCACCGGCATTGAGGCGTTTGCCTTGCGCCGGATCGATTAATGACAGCGTCCCGACGCATGCGCGCCGGGACCGAACGAGAAGAAGATTGGACGCCATGCAGGTCACAGAGACCCTCTCGGAAGGTTTGAAGCACGAGTTCAAGATCAGCGTTCCCGCGTCTGATCTCGACGCCAAGGCCGGCGCCAAGCTCGTTGACCTCAAGGACAAGGTCCGCATCAACGGCTTCCGTCCCGGCAAGGTGCCGGTCTCGCACCTGAAAAAGGTCTACGGCCGCTCGGTGATGGCCGAGACCATCGACCAGACCATCCGCGACACCAACACGCAGCTGTTCTCCGAGCGCGGCTTCCGCCTTGCGACCGAGCCGAAGATCACCATGCCGAGCGAGCAGGCCGAGGTCGAGGAGCTCCTGAGCGGCAAGACCGACCTGACCTACACGGTCGCGATCGAGGTGGTGCCGGCGATCGCGCTCGCCGACTTCAAGACCTTCCAGGTCGAGAAGCCCGTCGCCGAAGTCACCGACGCCGACGTCGACGAAGCGATCAAGCGCATCGCCGACAGCAACCGCACCTATGCCGCGAAGGCCGAGGGCGCCAAGGCCGAATCCGGCGACCGCGTCACCATCAACTTCAAGGGCTCCATCAACGGCGAAGTCTTCGAGGGCGGCACCGGCGAGGGCATCCAGGTCGCGATCGGTTCCAACACCTTCATTCCGGGCTTCGAGGAGCAGCTGATCGGCATCGGCGCCGGCGAGACCCGCACGCTGAAGGTGTCGTTCCCGAAGAACTACATGAACGACAAGCTTGCCGGCCAGCCGGCCGAGTTCGAGACCACCGCAACCTCGATCGAGGCGCCGCAGGACGTTGCGATCGACGACGAGTTCGCCAAGACGCTTGGCCTGGAATCGCTGGACAAGCTGAAGGAAGCCGCGCGCGAGCGTCTGGTTGCCGAGTTCGCGACCGCGACGCGCCAGCGCGTCAAGCGCGCCTTGCTCGACCGCCTCGACGAAGCGCATCGCTTCGAGGCGCCGCCCTCGCTGGTCGATGAAGAGTTCAATCTGATGTGGAATTCGGTCAAGGCCGAGATGGCTTCCGCCGGCAAGACCTTCGCCGACGAGGACACCACCGAGGACAAGGCCCAGGAAGAGTACCGCAAGATCGCCGACCGCCGCGTGCGGCTTGGCCTCGTGCTCTCCGAGATCGGCGAGAAGAACAAGATCACCGTCACGGATGACGAGGTCGGCCGCGCCGTGATCGAGCGCGCGCGCTCGATGCCGGGCCGCGAAAAGGAGGTCTGGGACTATTACCGCAGCAACGCCCAGGCGTTGGCCCAGCTTCGTGCACCGATCTATGAGGACAAGGTCGTCGACTTCATCCTCGAGCTCGCCAACGTGACCGAGAAGAAGGTCTCGCGCGAGGACCTCTACAAGGACGACGAGGCGGAAAAGACCGCGGCCTGAGGACTTTGAGAGAGCCATCTGTTAAGGATGATCAGCGAAGAGGCCCAGCTAGCCAGATGGCCGGCTGGGCCTCTTTGTGCGAATCAGCGTCAACTGCCCGACGGATTAAGCCTTAATGCGCGCCGCACTTGTCAGGAGCGAATTGGGCTATATCTGTCGATACGCCTTCTACCTCTTACCCAAGTTCCTGCATCACAGGACGTCCATTCGCCCGTCCGGCAGTTCCAGCCAAGCTGGCAGCCTTGCCCGGCGATGGCCGTCTCCGAAAACCCTAGGTGACTCATGCGCGATCCGGTTGAAACCTACATGAACCTCGTGCCCATGGTGGTCGAGCAGACCAACCGTGGCGAGCGCGCCTACGACATCTTCTCGCGCCTCCTGAAGGAGCGCATCATCTTCGTGACCGGCCCGGTCGAGGACGGCATGTCGACGCTGATCGTCGCACAGCTCTTGTTCCTTGAAGCGGAAAATCCGAAGAAGGAAATCTCGATGTACATCAACTCGCCGGGTGGCGTGGTGACGTCGGGCCTTGCGATCTACGACACCATGCAGTTCATCCGTCCGCCGGTCTCGACGCTGTGCACGGGGCAGGCGGCCTCGATGGGCTCGCTGCTGCTCTGCGCCGGCGAGAAGGACATGCGCTTCTCGCTGCCGAATTCACGCATCATGGTGCACCAGCCCTCCGGCGGCTTCCAGGGCCAGGCCACCGACATCATGCTGCACGCCCAGGAAATCCTGAACCTGAAAAAGCGGCTCAACGAGATCTACGTGAAGCACACCGGCCAGACCTACAAGACGATCGAGGACGCGCTGGAACGCGACAAATTCCTCACCGCCAACGACGCGAGGGACTTCGGCTTGGTCGACAAGGTCATCGAAAAGCGCGCTGAGGAACCCGCGCCGGCGAAGACCCAGTAACACTACTGGGGTGGACGGCGATCCCTCGGCAACCCCTTGGGAAGATCGCCTGTCACCATCAGGCGACGTTCACGCTATGGTCGCGTGCGCGCGTTGCAAAACGCAGTTTTCCGACCTGCGACAGGCAGAAAGTTCCGCTTTCGTGCTTGTTTTTCGTGGCAATCCAGCAACGCCGTGGTGATTTCGGTCACTTCGCCCGTGCCAAGACCGGAAATCACGGTATTGTCACGGGTAGCCGGCGGCCCCCGATTAGCGAATTCTTGATAGTCGGGTGACAGCATGGTTGGCTACGATTGATCGGCTATGATCGCGGAGAATCGAGCGACCGTGATTCGCACGGGATGTAATGCGTAGGGTCTTTTTTGGTACGGAATTTGCTCTACTTAAGCTACATGCCGACCGTCGTGTCGGAATGGAGCGATCGAGCGGAACGGGATCGAACCGCGGACGGAGACATGAATGAGTAAGGTCGGCACGAGCGACTCCAAGAACACGCTATATTGCTCGTTCTGCGGCAAGAGCCAGCACGAAGTCCGCAAACTGATCGCGGGTCCCACGGTCTTCATCTGCGACGAGTGCGTCGAGCTCTGCATGGACATCATCCGCGAGGAGAACAAGTCCTCGCTGGTCAAGTCGCGCGACGGCATTCCGACGCCGAAGGAAATCTGCAAGGTCCTGGACGACTACGTGATCGGCCAGAGCCATGCCAAGAAGGTCCTGTCGGTCGCGGTGCACAATCACTACAAGCGCCTCAACCACCAGACCAAGCACAACGACGTCGAGCTCGCGAAGTCGAACATCCTGCTGATCGGTCCGACCGGTTCGGGCAAGACGCTGCTTGCGCAGACGCTCGCCCGCATTCTGGACGTGCCGTTCACCATGGCGGATGCGACGACGCTGACTGAGGCCGGCTATGTCGGTGAGGACGTCGAGAACATCATCCTGAAGCTGCTCCAGGCCGCCGACTACAATGTCGAGCGGGCTCAGCGCGGCATCGTCTACATCGACGAAATCGACAAGATCAGCCGCAAGTCCGACAATCCCTCGATCACGCGCGACGTGTCGGGTGAGGGCGTGCAGCAGGCCCTGCTCAAGATCATGGAAGGCACGGTGGCGTCGGTTCCGCCGCAGGGCGGCCGCAAGCATCCGCAGCAGGAGTTCCTGCAGGTGGATACCACCAACATCCTGTTCATCTGCGGTGGCGCGTTCGCCGGCCTCGAGAAGATCATCTCCGCGCGCGGACGGTCGACCTCGATCGGTTTCGCCGCCCAGGTGATGGCGCCGGAAGACCGCCGGACCGGCGAGATCTTCCGTCACGTCGAGCCTGAGGACCTCCTGAAGTACGGCCTCATCCCCGAGTTCGTCGGCCGTCTGCCGGTCGTGGCGACGCTCGAGGACCTCGACGAGACCTCGCTGAAGAAGATCCTCACCGAGCCGAAGAACGCGCTGGTGAAACAGTACCAGCGGCTGTTCGAGATGGAGAACATCGAGCTGACCTTCGCCGACGAGGCGCTTGGCGCGGTCGCCCGCAAGGCGATCGAGCGCAAGACCGGCGCGCGGGGCCTGCGTTCGATCCTCGAAGCGATCCTGCTCGAGACCATGTTCGACCTGCCGGGTCTGGAAGGTGTGGAAGAAGTCGTGATTTCCCGCGAAGTCGTGGAAGGCACGGCGCGTCCGCTCTACATCTACGCCGATCGGTCCGATCGCGCCGTCGAGAACGCCAGCGCCTGATCTGGCGGCGCTGGAACGCTCCAATCGTACCTTCAAGTCGGGCTGCGGAAGAATATCTCCGCAGCCGGTGTTGCGTCGCTTACCGCGTTGCGTAAGCGCCTGATGGCGCGCGTTTTTCAATGACTTGACACCCCCCGGGTCGATAGCCACCTAATGTCGGCGGCGAGCGAGAATTCTCTTCCAGATTCGCCTCAGTTCCGATCCGGCGAGCCGGTCCAACTCGTAGAGGACCGACCGGTCTTGCGGATCACCTCGGCACCTTGTGGCGGTTGCGCATGAGCATGGCGGGCTGCGTGCAAGGGGGCAAAGCAAAAGGAAAAGGCCATGACTAATCCAAAAACCCGGCCAACCATCGTCCATGGCGAAACGCACGCCTATCCTGTGCTGCCGCTGCGCGACATCGTCGTCTTCCCGCACATGATCGTTCCGCTCTTCGTCGGTCGCGAGAAGTCGATCCGCGCGCTCGAGGAGGTGATGAAGAACGATGCGCTGATCATGCTCGCGACGCAGAAGAACGCGTCCGACGATGATCCGGCGCCCGATGCCATTTACGAGACCGGGACGCTCGCCAGCGTGCTGCAGCTCTTGAAGCTTCCCGACGGCACCGTGAAGGTGCTGGTCGAAGGGCTCGAGCGCGCGCGCGTGTCGAAATACACCGATCGCGCCGATTATTACGAGGCGACGGCCGTCGCGCTCGCCGACACCGATGCGAAGTCGGTCGAGGCGGAGGCGCTGGCACGCTCGGTCGTGTCCGACTTCGAGAGCTATGTGAAGCTCAACAAGAAGATCTCGGCCGAGGTCGTCGGCGTCGTGCAGGCGATTACCGATTTCGCCAAGCTCGCCGACACCGTTGCCTCGCATCTCGCGGTCAAGATCGCGGATCGGCAAGGCATCCTGGAGACGCTGTCGGTCACTACGCGCCTGGAGAAGGTGCTGGGCCTGATGGAGAGCGAGATCTCGGTGCTGCAGGTCGAGAAGCGGATTCGTTCTCGTGTCAAACGACAAATGGAGAAGACCCAGCGCGAGTATTATCTCAACGAGCAGATGAAGGCGATCCAAAAGGAACTCGGCGACGACGACGGTCGCGACGAGCTCGCCGACCTCGAAGAGAAGATCTCCAAGACCAAGCTCTCCAAGGAAGCGCGCGAGAAGGCGCAGCATGAATTGAAGAAGCTGCGCCAGATGTCGCCGATGTCCGCGGAAGCGACCGTCGTGCGCAACTATCTGGATTGGCTGCTGTCGATTCCGTGGAACAAGAAGTCCAAGGTGAAGAAGGATCTGGAGGCTGCGCAGGCCATCCTGGATTCGGATCACTATGGGCTCGAGAAGGTTAAGGAACGCATCGTCGAGTATCTCGCGGTGCAGTCGCGCGCCAACAAGCTGACGGGCCCGATCCTGTGCCTCGTCGGACCTCCCGGCGTCGGCAAGACCTCGCTTGGCAAGTCGATCGCGAAGGCGACGGGGCGCGAATTCGTGCGCGTCTCGCTCGGCGGCGTGCGCGACGAGGCCGAGATCCGCGGTCACCGCCGCACCTATATCGGCTCGATGCCCGGCAAGATCATCCAGTCGATGCGGAAGGCGAAGTCGTCCAACCCGCTGTTCCTGCTGGACGAGATCGACAAGATGGGCGCCGATTTCCGCGGCGATCCGTCCTCCGCCTTGCTCGAGGTCCTCGACCCCGAGCAGAACGGGACCTTCAACGACCACTATCTCGAGGTCGACTACGATCTGTCCAACGTGATGTTCATCACCACCGCGAATACGCTCAATATTCCGGGGCCGCTGATGGACCGCATGGAGATCATCCGGATCGCGGGCTACACTGAGAACGAGAAGGTCGAGATCGCGCGCAAGCATCTGATCCCGAACGCGGTGTCCAAGCATGGCCTGGACTCCAAGGAGTTCTCGATCGACGACGACGCGCTGCTGCTGTTGATCCGCCGCTACACCCGCGAAGCGGGCGTGCGTAATCTGGAGCGTGAGCTCTCCACACTCGCCCGCAAGGCGGTGAAGGAGCTGATGATCTCCAAGAAGAAGTCGGTCAAGGTCACCGAGAAGACTCTGGAAGAGCTGCTCGGCGTGCCGAAGTACCGCTTCGGCGAGATCGAGAGCGAGGCGCAGGTCGGCATCGTCACCGGCCTTGCCTGGACCGACGTCGGCGGCGAGCTCTTGACGATCGAAGGCGTCATGATGCCCGGCAAGGGCAAGATGACGGTCACCGGCAATCTGCGTGATGTGATGAAGGAGTCGATCTCGGCGGCGGCGTCCTATGTCCGCTCGCGCGCGATCAACTACGGCATCGAGCCGCCGCTGTTCGACCGGCGCGACATCCACGTGCACGTGCCGGAGGGCGCGACGCCGAAGGACGGTCCGTCCGCAGGTGTCGCGATGGCCACCGCGATCATCTCGGTCATGACCGGCATCCCGGTCCGCCACGATGTCGCGATGACCGGCGAGATCACGCTGCGCGGCCGCGTGCTGCCGATCGGCGGCCTGAAGGAGAAGCTGCTGGCTGCGGCCCGCGGCGGTATCAAGACGGTGCTGATCCCCGAGGACAACGCCAAGGATCTCACGGAGATTTCCGATGCGATCAAGGGCGGCATGGAGATCATCCCGGTCTCCCGCCTCGACGACGTCATCGCCAAGGCGTTGGTGAAGAAGCCGACGCCGATCGTCTGGGAAGAGGACACCAAGGTGACGGTGAAGCCCGACGGCGACGAGGCCGCCGGCGGTCTGACCGCTCACTAGGCCGAAGCGAAAGATGATAAAACGGCGCCTTCGGGCGCCGTTTTTGTTTGGGGTGGAGGGGAGAGAGGGCGATGCAGATCGACGGCCAATGCCATTGCGGCAGGATCACCTATCAAGCCGAGATCGACCCCGAAGCCGTGTCGGTTTGCCATTGCACCGATTGCCAGACCCTGACCGGCTCGCCGTTCCGCGTGACGGCCATCTGTTCGGGAGCTGACATTCGCCTGACCGCCGGCACGCCAAAAATCTACGGCAAGCGCGGCGACAACGGCCGGATGCGCTTCCAGCACTTCTGCGCCGATTGCGGTTCCCCGCTGTTCACCAGCGGCGAGGGCGACCAGGCCGACGATTGGGGCATCCGCTGGGGCTCTATCCGCCAGCGCGACCAGCTGCGCCCCGTCCGGCAGATCTGGTGCCGGTCGGCCGCGGTGTGGATCGACGCGGTGCCGCTGCTGCCGGGGCGGCCGCAGGATTGAGGCCGGGACTGAAGTTCCGCGCTTGCCCGTCCGGGGCCTGTGAGGCTAAAGAGGCGGCGAGGGCGGTTAGCTCAGCTGGTTAGAGCATCTCGTTTACACCGAGAGGGTCCGCGGTTCGAATCCGTGACCGCCCACCAATCTGCCGGTCGGTGCGCTTGCGATTCAGCGCGGATCGGATCTACCCGACCGGCTCCCCGCGCGCGACGTCTGCGCTGGCCGCGGCGGCTTGATACCGGGTTTGCGCCGCTGACGGCTGCCATTGCCGAACCCAAGCGAGCGGGTTGGCCAGCAACGCTGTTAGCGGCTTGATCGCGGGTTTCTCAACAAGTGCAAAGATCAGCCAAGCCATGCCAGCGAGGAAACCTGGCAGCACGACGGCTCGAACGAGCAGGGCCGAATTATGGTCGCGGCCAATGTGAGCCCAGTGCAGGATCATATTCCCGATGTCCTGATGAAGCAGGTAGAGCGGATAGCTGATGACGCCGATGAAGGCCAAGGGGACGGCCACGGCGCGAAGCGATCGAAGCAGGACATGGTCATACCGCGCGGCAAGATAGACGGCCGCCGTGCCGGACCATAGCAGCAGCGACCGGTACATCTCGATTGCGACCGACGGCTGCTTGACGTTGAAATTCAGATGATAGAGTTCGACCGAGAACGCCACGGCGATTCCAATGATCGCCTCCCTCCTGCGCCCCCTGACGAGAGCTGCGACGCTCATGCCGGCAATGAAGAACGGAAAGAAATCGTTTGAGGTGTAGAAGTCCGTGCTGGTGGTCAGGGTCCGGAATATGGTCACCACGCAGAGCAACGCCACGAGCCGTTGCTTGAGGCCCAGCGCCATCATCACGAAGCAGAAGAGGTAGAACTGAAACTCAATCTGCAATGACCAATAGGCGCCGTCGGGCAAATGATGATCGACGTGGAGGACGTTGAGAGTCGGGAGAGATATCAGCGTATAGACGTAGTCGAACCAAGTCACTCCACGGCCTTGCTCGACCAGATCGGGCATCACATTCTTGAACAGCGTCGTCAGGAAGCCGCAGACGATCAGCGCCGGCAGCAGGCGGCCGAGCCTCTTGGCGTAGAAGTGCCAGGCCGATTGCGAGGTCTCAACGCTGAATGCGATGCAATAGCCGCTGATGATGAAGAACAGCAGGACGCCAAACGTACCGCGATTGAAGACCTGAAGCGGCACAAAATGAAAGAGCAGCACCCAGATGATCGCGATGGCGCGCAGGCAATCGATGCCGACTGATCGTTCGGATTTCAAAGGGTTTCCCCATGTTTCCCGAGTTAGAACAGTGGGTCTCGATTGTGTCAACTCTGGACCGGTCGCACACGTCGCTCCCGTACCTTTCCGCTCGCGACTGTAGCTGCCGCAGATAGCTCGCCGGAATCGGTCTTGCGTCCGGGAACTGCATGCGGATAAGCCTCTTTCGGCGGGGCGGGCGGCCCAGCCCGAAGGAGAATGCGATGCAACAGCCTGGCCACGAGCAGAATGCCGACCAGATCGCCTATTGGAACGGCCCGAGCGGGCAGCGCTGGGCCGATCGCCACGCGGCCCAGGAGAACCTGCTCGGACCCATTGCCGACGCGCTGATCGACCGCGCCCGGCCGAAGCCGGGTGAGCGCGTCCTCGACGTCGGCTGCGGCTCCGGCGCGACGACGTTCGCGTTCGCCAAGGCTGTCGCGCCCGACGGGTTTGCGCTCGGCCTCGACGTCTCTGAGCCGATGCTGTCGCAGGCGCGTGCACTGGCGCCAAAGGGCCTGCCGCTCGATTTCGTGCTGGCGGATGCGACGGTGTACCCGTTCGAGCCGGCGAGCTTCGATCTGCTCGCCTCGCGCTTTGGCGTGATGTTCTTCGCCGATCCGATCGCGTCCTTCACCAATCTGCGACGCGCGCTGAAGCCGTCGGGTCGGCTCGCCTTCGCCTGCTGGCGCGAGCCCAAGGAGAATCCGTGGATGATGGCGCCGCTGATGGCGGTCTACAAGCACGTGCCGAAGATGCCGCCGGTCGGGCCGGAGGAGCCGGGCCCGTTCGCCTTCGCTTCGGAGGAGCGCGTGATGCGCATCCTGAAAGGCGCAGGCTTCGTGGACGTGGCGATGCAGCCGCACAATCTGCCGATGGATGTCGCGATCGGCGGCGGGCTCGATGCCGCCGTCGACGGCGCGCTGCAGATCGGCCCCGCCAGCCGTGCGCTGCAGGGCCATCCGCCGGAGACGTACGATGCCGCCAAGGCGTCGATCCGTGAGATGCTGACGCCATTCCTGAAAGGGCAGAGCGTGGCGTTGCAGGGTGCGATCTGGATCGTGACGGCGAAGGTGGGGTGAGGCTCGGCGCTCTCTCCACGCCCGTCATTGCGAGGAGCGAAGCGACGAAGCAATCCAGAGTCTTTCTGCGGAAGGATTCTGGATTGCTTCGCTGCGCTCGCAATGACGAAAATCTACGAACTGGGTCACTTGCGGCCGCAGATATGAGTTGGTCGAATCGACGACAGCACGCTGCCGTGGAGGGTGAGCCGTCACCCGCTTTGATCCTCGAGATTTCAGCTGCTGGCGTGAAGCGGTTGACCGAGGAGCAGGGCCACTAGGTCGCCTTCGCAGTGAGCACACGCTCGATGAGCGACAGCAGGGCGCCGCCCAGATCGCTGGCGGCGTCGATCTGAGCGAACACGGGGTAGTGTGGGCGGGCTTCGTGGCCGATCAAGACGGCTGCGAGTTGCACCTCGCCAGTTCCTTGGATCCGTTCGATCACGTCGCGGAGGTGATCCCAGAGGTAGTCCTTGCCATTGGCTTGAAGCGTCGAGTCATCGACCGGCGCGCCATCTGACAAGACAATGAGATGCTTGCGTCGGTGCGGCAAGGCTCGCAAGCGGCATTCCGCCCACAGGATTGCTTCACCGTCGATATTCTCCTTGAGCAAATCTGGGCGGAGCATCTGGCCGAGATGCCACGCGCTGATGCCTTTGTCATTCGGGCTTTGGTAGACGATGTGAAGGAGATCATTCAACCGGCCCGGGTTTTCTGGTGGTCTAAAGCGCCACTTCCACCGCCTGCGCGAGCGTCCGCCACGCCATTGCGAGGTTGTGAAGCCGAGCACCTCGTGCGCAATCCCTAGCGATTCCAGAAACCTGTGGACCACTTCTATCGCGGCTGCCGTGTACAGGATCTTTTGCCCCCGCATTGAGCCCGAATGGTCGATGAGAATGGAGACGACGGCATCCGCCCGTCCGGCGTCTCCAAGAGTCGATCTGATCCGGATCGCAGTCTCGGAAGCAGTAATTTCGAGGTCTGTTTTCCAAGGCAGCAGGCGCATTGCCAGCACCCGCCTGGCCTCGTCGAGTGCCGCTTGCTCGTTGGGAGATAGCGGACCCAGGACTGAGTCGATCTCGCCGGCGCGGATCTCTTTGTCAAACTTGGTCGTATAGACGCGATATTCCGACGGCATGCGCTTTTCGACGGCAGGGATGGGCAAAGGGGCAGTCTCACATTTTGAGCAGCGCCGGTGCAACCGGCAACCGGCACAGCCGTTGCCGTCTCCTCACACCACATCATCAGGCGCCAGCGCGCAGCCGTTGTCGGGATGGGTCTCGACCTGGAGCGTGGTGTGGCCGATGCGGAAGGATGTCTTCAAGAGCTGCGCCGTCTGCATCAGGAATGCGTCGTCCGCGCCGGCGGGCATGACGAGATGGCAGGTCAACGCCGTCTCGGTCGTCGAGATCGGCCAGACGTGCAGGTCGTGGATGGCCGACACGCCGGGACGCGCGAGCAAAAACGCCCTGATCGCGGCGAGGTCGGTGCCTTTGGGTGCGGCTGCCATCGACATGTCGATCGAGCCACGCAAGAGGCTGGTGGTGCTCCAGAGAATCGTGGCGCAGATGGCGAGACTGGTGACGGGGTCAAGCCAGAGCCAGCCCGTCCAGATGATCAGCGCCGCCGAGACCACGACGCCGAACGAGACCGCGGCGTCGGCCGCCATGTGCAGATAGGCGCCTTCGATGTTGATATCGTCCTTGCGTCCGCCCGCGAACAGCAGGGCGGTGAAGCCATTGATGAGGATGCCGATGCCCGCCACCACCATCACGGTGACGCCCGCGACCGGCTCCGGTTCGCGCAGGCGCAGGATCGCTTCCCAACCGATCGCGCCGGTGGCGACCAGCAAGAAGATGGCGTTCGCCAGCGCCGCCAGGATGGTGGAGGCGCGCAGGCCATAGGTGAAGCGGCCGCTCGGCGCGCGTCGCGCTGCGATCGAGGCGCCCCAGGCGATGACGAGGCCGAGCACGTCGGACAGGTTATGGCCGGCGTCGGCGAGCAGGGCGGTAGAGTTGCCGATGTAGCCGTAGATCGCCTCGGCGACGACCAGCGCGGTGTTGAGCGAAATGCCGAGCGCGAACGCCTTGCCGAAATTCGCGGGGACATGGACATGGCCGTGCCCATGACCATGACCATGATCATGCGAATGGCCGGCATGATCCTGGTGGTGATGAGCGTGGTGATCGTGGCCCAATTCTAGCGCTCCCCGGAAGCCGCCAAATCAGGCGTCATTGTAGGCGTTTCGCGCGCCCCGTCACGGCGGAACAGCACGTAGAGCGCCGGCAGCACCAGCAGGGTCAGGACGGTCGAGGAGATGATGCCGCCGATCACCACGGTCGCGAGCGGCCGCTGCACCTCGGCGCCGGCGCCGGTGGCGAGCGCCATCGGCACGAAGCCGAGCGAGGCGACGAGCGCCGTCATCAGCACCGGCCGCAGCCGCGTCAGCGCGCCCTCGCGCACGGCCTCCGCGATGGGGCGCCCCTCGCTGCGCAGCCGCTCGATGAAGGCGATGATGACGAGGCCGTTGAGCACGGCGACGCCCGACAGCGCGATGAAGCCGACACTGGCGCTGATGGACAAGGGAATGTCGCGCAGCAGCAGCGCGGCAACGCCGCCGGTCAGCGCCAGCGGCACGCCGGAGAACACCAGCGCCGCGTCGGCCGCCGATCCCATGCTCATGAACAGCAGCAGGAACACCAGCAGCAACGCCACCGGCACCACGATGGTCAGCCGCTTGGTCGCCGAGACCAGCTGCTCGAACTGGCCGCCCCAGCCGATGAAGTAGCCCGGCGGCAGCTTGACCTTCTCGGCCACCGCTGTCTCGGCCTCGGCTACGAAGGAGCCGAGGTCGCGCGCGCGGACATTGGCGGTGACGACGATCCGTCTCTTGCCGTTCTCGCGGCTGATCTGGTTGGGCCCGGGCGTCGCATCGACGGTTGCGACCGACGACAGCGGCACGTAGCGCATCTGGGCGAGGGGAGAGGCGACGAGGGCGGTTCGAATGGCCGGGCCGGAGCCGGCCTCCTCGCCAGGCGGCAACGGGATGGGGATCGCCCGGATCGCCTCGAGATTGCCGCGCAAATGCTCGGGCAAGCGGACCACGATGTCGAAACGGCGGTCGCCCTCGAACAGCTTGCCGGCGGACTTGCCGCCGACTGCGATCTCGACGATGCCCTGCACCTCAGCGACGCTGAGGCCGTAGCGGGCGAGCGCCTGGCGGTCGAGCCGGACGGTGAGGATGGGCAGGCCCGCGACCTGCTCGATCTTGACGTCGCTGGCGCCTCGGATGCCGCGGATCGCGGCCTCGACCTGCCTTGCAGCACCTTGCAGGATGTCGAGGTCATCGCCGAAAATCTTGACGCCGACATCGCTGCGCACGCCGGAGATCAGCTCGTTGACCCGGAACTGGATCGGCTGGGACAGTTCATAGGCGCTGCCGGGAATGTCGTCCGCGGCATGGTCGATGGCCTCGATCACCTCCGATTTCGGCTTGTCCGGGTCGGGCCATTCGCTGCGTGGCTTGAGCATGATGTAGCCGTCGGTCTGCGCCGGCGACATCGGGTCGGTCGCGATCTCGGCGGTGCCGATGCGGGTGAAGAACTCCTTCACCTCCGGAATCTGCGTGATGCGCTTTTCCAGCGCCTTCTGCAGATCCAGCGATTGCGTCAGGCTGGTGCCGGGAATCCGGATCGAGGCAAGCGCGACGTCGCCTTCGTCCAGGCTCGGAATGAACTCGCCGCCCATGCGCGAAGCAGCGATCCCGCTGGCGATCACGATGAGCGCGGCCATGATGGCGACGGCCGCGCGGTTGTCGATGGCCCAGCGGAGCAGGGGCAGATAGCCGCGCTTCGCCATCCGCATGAACAGGTTTTCGTGCTCGGACACCTTGCCGGTGACGAAGATGGCCACCGCCGCCGGCACGAACGTGATCGAGAACAGCACGGCGGCGCCCAGCGCCATCAGCACGGTCAGCGCCATCGGCGTGAACATCTTGCCTTCGACGCCGGTCAGCGTCAGCACGGGCAGGTAGACCACCGCGATGATCAGCGTTCCGAACAGGCTCGGCTTGATGACTTCGCTCGACCCGCGCAGGATCGCGCGCAGCCGCTCCGGGAGCGTGAGCAGGCGCCCCTTCTCGCGCTGGGCCGCAGCCAGCATGCGCAGGCAATTCTCGACGATGATCACTGCACCGTCGACGATGATGCCGAAATCGATCGCGCCCAGGCTCATCAGGTTCGCGCTGACCCTGGTCTCGACCATGCCGGTGATCGTCATCGCCATCGATAGCGGAATGACGCAGGCCACCACGAGCGCCGCGCGGATGTTGCCGAGGATCAGGAACAGCACCGCCACCACCAGCGCCGCGCCCTCCAGCAGGTTGTTCCTGACGGTGCGGATGGTGGCTTCGACGAGGTCGGTGCGATCGTAGACGGTCCGCGTCACGACGCCTTCGGGCAGCGATTTGGCGATGTCCTCGAGCCGGGCCGCGACGCGGCGCGCCACCGTGCGGCTGTTCTCGCCGATCAGCAGCATGGCGGTGCCGAGCACGGTTTCCTCGCCGTCGCGCGTCGCAGCTCCCGTGCGCAGATCGCGGCCCTCGGTGACGGTCGCGACGTCCCTGATCCTGACGGGATTGCCGCCGCGCGAGCCGATCACGATGTCCTGGATCTCGCTGATGTTGCCGACCTGGCCCGGCGAACGAACCAGATATTGCTCGCCGTTGCGCTCGATATAGCCGGCGCCGACATTGGCGTTGTTGGCGGCGAGCGCCGTCATCACGTCGCGGAAGCCGAGCCGGTAGGCCATCAGCTTGCCGGGGTCCGGCAGTACGTGGAATTGCCGTTCGAAGCCGCCGATGGTGTTGATCTCGATCACGCCGGGCACGTTGCGAAGCTGCGGCTTGATGATCCAGTCCTGCACGGTGCGCAATTCGGTCAGCGAATAGTCGTGGCCGCCTTGCGTCTTCGCGCCCGCCTTGGCCTCGACTGTGTACATGAAGATTTCGCCGAGCCCGGTCGAGACCGGGCCCATCGCGACCTCGACGCCAACAGGCAGCTGGTCCTTCACCTGCTGGATGCGTTCGCCGACGAGCTGGCGGGCGAAGAAGATGTCGGTGCCGTCCTTGAAGACGACCGTCACCTGGCTGAGGCCGTAGCGCGACAGCGAGCGGGTGTAGTCGAGTTTCGGCAGGCCTCCCATCGCGGTCTCGACCGGGAAGGTGATGCGCTGCTCGGTCTCGAGCGGGGAATAGCCGGGCGCGCGGGTGTTGATCTGGACCTGGACGTTGGTGACGTCAGGCACGGCGTCGATCGGCAGGCGCTGGAAGTTCCAGGCCCCGAAAGCGATGGCGCCGAGCGCGAGCAGGAGGACCAGCCAGCGCTGGGCAAGCGAGACGGCGATGAGGCGCTCAATCATGCTCGGCCTCGCCCTTGCCCATCTCCGCCTTCACGACAAAACTGTTCTCGGCGACGTAATGCTCGCCGGCAGAAAGCCCCGCCTTGATCTCGACGTGGCGGGGATCGGAATCTCCAAGCTCGACCGGGCGGGCCTCGATCTTGTCGCCGTCCTCGCGGACGAACACGATGGTCCGGCTCTCCAGCGTCTGAATCGCGCTCCGGCGCACGGCGACCGCGACGTTGCGTGCGGCGAGGATCAGCCGCGCCGTGACGAACAGGCCGGGACGCAGGCGCCCGTCCGGGTTTTGCAGCACCACGCGCGCCAATGCGGTCTGGGTCTCGCTCGAGCCGATCGGCGCCATATAGGAGATCGTGCCCTTGATCTCGCCGCGGCCGTCGTCGGGATCGATCAGCACCTCGTCGTTGAGGTGGACACGCCGGAGATCCTGCCGGTAGATCGAAAGATCGACCCAGATGGTGGAGAGGTCGGCGACGACGAAGGCCGGCTTCTGCTCGGAGGCGTATTCGCCGAGCGAGATCTGCCGCTCGATGATGGTGCCGGCGAACGGCGCCTTGAGCTCATAGACGGTGAGACTCTGGTTGCTCTCGATCGCGGCAAGCAGATCGTCCTTGGCGACCTTGTCGCCGATGCGCTTCAGGATGGATTTGACGACGCCCGGAAAGCGCGGCGTCACCTGCACCACGGCTTCCTGGTTCGCGCGCAGGATGCCGTTGAAGGCGAGCGTGTCGGTCAGCGTCGCGCCCGCGGCCTCCGCCAGCGTGACGCCAGCGGCGGCCAGCTTGACGTCGGAGATGCGGATGCGGTCGGCGCCGTGTTCGTCCTGCTCGACATGGTCGTTCGGCTTCTTTTCGGCATGCTCGGCATGCTCGGTGTGTGCGAGCTTGTCCGGGGCGAGCAGGGAATAGCCGTAAGCGCCGAGCGCGGCGGCAACGATGGCAACGACAATGGTGGAGGACGTCTTCATCGTGCGCTCTCCCGCGCCAGCGTGAAGGGATTGCCGACGAGGCCTTCGATGATCGCAACGCCGGCGTGGAAATTCTGCAGCGCCTCCTGCTCGCGCAGCCGGGCCTGGGCGACGCTGGCCTGGGCATCGAGCACCTCGAGCAGGGTGAAGCGGCCCTGGCCGTAGCCTTGCGAGATCGCCTCGGACGCTTCGACTGCCTTGGGAATGGCGGTCTCGCGCAGCACCGCGAGCTCGCGCAGCGAGCCCTGCAGCGAGTCGTAGGCGCGCCCGGCAATCACGATCAGCGTGTTACGGTTGGCCTCGCGCTCGGCTTTGGTCTTGGCAAGGCTTTCCTGCGCCGACAGGATGTTGCCCTGGTTCCGGTCGAACACGGGGATCGGAACCGAGAGGGACAGCCGCACCGCGTCGTCATTGGTCTCGCTATAGTGACGCCAGCCGGCGGCAATCCGTACATCAGGATAAGGCTTGAGCCGCGCCAGCAGCAGCTCGGCGTTGCGCTGGGCAAACACCGCGGTCCAGCGCACCAGCTGCGGATTGGCGTCGATGGCGGCGACGACGGATTGGAACGTCGGCGGCTTGCCCATGGTGTCGAGCCGGCCGGAGACCTCGCCGAATTTCGCGGCGGGATCGCCCATCAGCACCGCAAGCTCGCGCCGGGCGCTCGCCAGGCTCGCCTTGAAGCGTTCGCGGTCGGCCCTCACCAGGGCGGAGGCGACCTCGGCGCGGCCGGTCTCGGCCGGCGAGGAGGCGCCGGCCTCGACGCGGCGGCGCAGCAGCGGGGTCAGGCGGTCGATGGCGGCGATCTGCTCGTCGAGGATCTGGATGCGGCGCTGCGCGCCGAGCACGCTGAGGAAGGCGATCGCGGTCTCCGACAGCACTTCGAGCCTGACGGCCTTGCGCTGGATCGCCGCGACTTCGACACCGGCCGCTCCGGCCGCGATCCGCGCGTCGCGCTTGCCGAACAGCTCGAAGGCCTGGCTGATCTGGAGCGTGGTCTCGGCCGATCGCGTCCCGCGATATTTGCCGGAGCCGAGTGAATCGTCCTGCTCGTAGGACAGCTCCGGATTGAGCAGCGCGCCGGCCTGGATGCGCTGGCCCGTGGCGATGCCGACGTCGCGCTCCGCCGCCGTCAGCCGCGGGCTCGCGGCCAGCGCGCGCGACAGTGCACTGCGCATCGTCAAAGTCTGGGCCTGCGACGGCGGTGCAAGCGCCACTCCGGCAATCAGACACGCTGCCGCGCACGCCAGGCGCGCGGCCATTCCCCTGCGAAACATGAAACCGACCTGTGAAGGATGAACCTAATGGGCGCTGAACGCCCGACCAATCCGTTCAGGCAATGCGTTTGGGGGGCGGAGAGTCAGTTTCGGGGACAATGCCGGCGAGCCGGGAGGCATGTTGCGGGCGTGTTGCCGGCACGGGCGCGACCGACGCGGCCGATGGCGCCGGCTGGGTGACCGTCAGCGAGAAGCAGCCATGACAATGATGTCCGCCGACGGCCTTGTGGTCGCTATGGCCCGAGGGTTCGTCCAGGACCGCGGCAGTTTCCGAGCCGCCGCCGGGCGTGGTCACGTCGATATCGTGCGAGGCGTGCAGGGCGCCCGCAAGCAGATACACCACCGCGATCAGCACGGACAGCAGCCCGCGCCAATGGCACGGACGGCAGGTTGCTGAGGGCTGGCGGGTGGCGAGCACGACGTCACTCTGGTTGCGGTCGATGCCCGGCCTAGCATGGCGGCCGGAACAGTGTCGACCCGCAACATTGTTACGTCCCTGGAACAATTGCCGCAGCGGTGCACGCGAGCCGATCGCGTTTCATCGGCGGGCGATATGGCGCCGGCGCGAAGCCAATGTCTCGATCGTGGCCATGCGAACCGGCGCCGGTGCGGCGGTCGCAGACACGGAAAGGCCCCAGCCGGAACTAGCCGACTGAGGCCTTGTGCTCACAATCTTCATCCTTGGGACTCCAGCACTCAATTCGCATCCCGCCCATTCGTTCCCGCCGATCTCTGCAATTTGGAACGTTCCTCATACGTCGCGATTAGGCGTCAGAAGAAACTGAGGAGGACGGACAATGGACGGACTGATTTATCTGATCGGCTTGGTCGTCGTCATCATGGCGATCCTGTCGTTCTTCGGCCTGCGTTGAGGCGGCCGCAATGACGGTCGAAACGCTCATGCGGGAAGAAATCATGGAAGGCGGCCTGGAAGGCGAAGCCCCCCGCACAATCCAATGGAGCTCGGTGTTCGCAGGCGCTCTCGCCGCCAGCGCAATGTCGTTCATCCTGATCGGATTTGGTGTCGCGGTCGGCTTGGGGGTCAGTTCGGCCTCGCCGACTTGGCGCGATGCATCGGCAGCGCTGGCGCTGCTCTCCGGACTCTATTTGATCATCCAGGCGATCGTCAGCTTCGGCTTCGGCGGCTACATCGCCGGCCGGACGGCCCGACCGGCGCCTGCGCTTGCAACCATCGAGGATGATGGCGAGCGGCGGGACGGCCTGCACGGGCTGACTTCCTGGGCCCTGGCGGTGCTGGCTGGCGCGGCTCTGCTCGCGCTTCTCGGCGCTGCCGCGCTCGATCGTTCGCCGATGCGGAGCTCAGCCAGCAATACGTCCGCGGCCGAGCCTCTGTTGAGCTATGAGCTCGACAAGCTGTTTCGCGCACCCCGCCGCGCGCCGAACATCGATCTGAGGGAGGCGCGGGCTGAAGCGGGACGCATTCTGATGACGTCGTCCAGCCACAGCGGTGTCAGCACCGATGACCGGGCCTACCTGGTGCAACAGGTTGCTGGTCTCACAGGGCTGGCGGCCCCCGACGCCGAACGGCGCGTCGATGCGCTGATCGCGGATTCGAGGACGGCGATCAACCGCGCGCGTCGCAACTCGATCATCGTGGCATTTTCGGTCGCGGCCGCGACCCTGATCGGCGCCGCGGTGGCCTGGGCTGCAGCCGTCGCCGGCGGTCGGCATCGCGATGGAGAGCCGTTGCCGAACTGGATGGCGAGCTCAAATCGTTTCCATCGCAATCCGCGCGTGATGCCGGTGCCGTAGTTTTCGAGGCGTGCCTCTACCTGCCTGTGCCCGCGTGCCGGCGGACGAACTCGGTAACGAGACTTGTGACGTCCGCCGGGCGCTCCAGGCTGGGGAGATGGGCTACGTCAGGCATTTCATGGCCCTGCGCGCCCGGGACTGCCGCGACGACGTGGCGACAGCGATCCTGAACATAGGGGAAGTCGAGTTCACCCCAGACGACAAGGGTAGGCACCGCGATCTCATGAAGCCGGTAGTAGAAGGGTTGAATATCGACGTCTGATCCGAACGGTGCGGAGCGGAGTGCGATGCCGTTCATGTCGAGGAGCAGATCGCGGGCGGGACCGGTGACGCGGCCTTCGAGAGCCAGCGGACCATCCAGCCACAGGCGCGCCTTCATCGCGTTCAACCGTTCGAGGTCGCCGGAGGCCTCGGCCTGCTTCGATTGCTTCATCAACGCCTCGATGTCGGGGCCATAGACCGGATCGGGTGCGCCTGCGACATTCGGAGCGATCAGAACGAGGGCGCGAACGCGGGAGGGATGCCGGACCGCGGCATCGAGCGCGATGCGCCCGCCGAGGGAGCAGCCGACGAGGATTGCGGGCTGGCCGCCTGCGGTCGCCTCCAGCACCGCGACGAGGTCGGCGAGGGCGGAAAAGTCTTCAGGCTCGGCGCGGGTTTCGCCGAACCCGCGTCGGTCATAAGCGACCACCTTGTGGGTGGCGCTCATGCGATCGAATTGGGCGCGCCACATGCGCCGGTCGCACACATTGGCATGAAGAAAGACGACGGTCTCGCCGTCGCCTGCGACTTCCGTTGCGAGGCTGGCACGGCCGGATGGGATGTATTGCATCGAATTGCGAAGTCGATTCTCGTCGCGCGTCAGGCCTTCTCCTCCCAGATCATCGCGAGATGGACGATGGTCTGCACCGCCTTTTCCATGTCCTGCCGGCTGACCCATTCGAGCCGGGAGTGAAAGGCGTGCTCGCCGGCAAAGATGTTGGGGCAGGGCAGGCCCATGAAGGAAAGGCGCGAGCCGTCGGTGCCGCCGCGGATCGCGGTGCGCATCGGGCGCAGCCCGGCGCGGCGGATCGCCTCGATGGCGTATTCGAGCACGTGCGGGTGACGGTCGATCACCTGCTTCATGTTGCGGTATTGCTCCTTCACCTCGAATTTGTAGGTCGAGCGCGGATAGTCCTTCATCACGTCCTTGACGATGCTCTCGAGCAAATCCTCCTTCTCCTTCAGCCCTTCCTCGCTGAAGTCGCGGACGATGAAGGACAGCGTCGCCTGCTCCAGCGCGCCCTCGATGCCGATCGGATGCAGAAAACCCTGCTTGCCCGAGGTCGTCTCCGGCGAGCAGCCTTCGCGAGGCAGCCGCTCGACGATGGCAGCCGCGATCTTGATGGCGTGCTCCATCTTGCCCTTGGCGTAGCCGGGATGAGCGCTGACGCCGTTGATGGTGATGGTGGCGCCATCGGCCGAGAAGGTCTCGTCCTCGACGCAGCCGGCGCTTTCGCCGTCCATGGTGTAGCCGAAATCGGCGCCGAGCTTCTTCAGGTCGACATTGTCGACGCCGCGGCCGATCTCTTCGTCCGGCGTGAACAGGATCTTGATGGTGCCGTGCTTCACGTCAGGATTGTTGATGAAGAAATGCGCGGCATCCATGATCTCCGCGACGCCGGCCTTGTTGTCGGCACCCAACAGCGTCGTGCCGTCAGTGGTGATGATGTCGTTGCCGATCTGGTTCTTCAGCGCCGGATGCTCATTGAAGCGGATCACCTGGCTGGGGTCGCCCGGCAGGGCGATATCGCCGCCGCGATAGTTCTTCCAGATCTGCGGCTTGACGTCCTTGCCGGTGACGTCGGGCGAGGTGTCCATGTGCGAGCAGAAGCAGATCACCGGCACCTTCTTGTCGGTGTTGGCCGGGATCGTGCCGTAGACGTAGCCGTAATCGTCGAGATGGGCGTCCGCGACGCCCATGGCCTTCAGCTCGGCAGCGAGCACGCGGCCGAGATCCTTCTGCTTCTCGGTCGAGGGCGAGCGGGGGGATTCCGGATCGGACTGGGTGTCGATGGTGACGTAGCGCAGGAAGCGCTCGGTCACGGTGTGCGAAAAGGTGAGAGAGGACATTTCTGGTCAACCGCCGGGTCAGGGGATGAGATGCGATATACCAGAAAGCGGGCCGCGTCGCGGCTGGATCGAGATGAGAACAGGCCTAACGAAACCTTGCCTCAAATCGCCTCTTTCAGTTCCTTGACCGGACGGAAGGTGACCTTCTTGCTCGCCTTGATGTGGATCGCCTCGCCGGTGGCGGGATTGCGGCCGGTGCGGGCGGCGCGCTTGCGGACCTGGAGGATGCCGAGACCGACAATGCGGACGCGGTCGCCCTTCCGCAGGTGCTTGGCGATCAGGTCGACCATGTCGGTCAGAACCGCCTCGGCGTGCTTTTTCGAGAGCTCCTGGCTCTCGGCGATATCGGCGGCGAGATGCTTGAGCGTGATGGTGGCGGGAGTGGCTGCCTTCTTCGCCGAATCTTTCTTCGCCGAATCCTTCTTAGCCATGGCTGGCCTCCTCGATTCCAATGACAGGGAGGCCCCGGAAATCCCGGTCATGCGTGGGGAATCCCTCCAAGCTTTGGAAGGCGTAGACGATTCGGGCGCGGGCTGACCATGCCGAGAGTTCCCGCCGTGCGCGGTCAAATGCCGGCGCAGATGCCGTGGGCGTTGAGAAGTTCAGGCTAAGGCTATGAAGGGATTGCCAAAATGGCGCGAGAGACGGGGCTCGAACCCGCGACCTCCGGCGTGACAGGCCGGCGCTCTAACCAACTGAGCTACTCCCGCGTGGTTCGCTCGATGCGCGCGGAACGAGGGGGGAATTAAAGGCGGGGCTGGGTGAAGTCAAGGACGTTGCGCTTCCCCGGTGCATCTCGGCTAAGCATTGCTCCGGAAAACGAAAAAGGCCGCCCGAAGGCGGCCATTGGTCAGCCCGGAAGAGGATTATCAGCGAATCTCCGAGGTCCCGGCGCTCGTCACCACCACCGGCTTGCCGGCCTTGATCACTTGGGTGGATTGGGCGGTCTGGCTGTAATCGGCATTGGTACGGGCTGCGATCCCGAAGCCGGCCACCATGATGCCGGCTACCAGCGCCACCACCACGATCTTGAGGTGGGTCGCACGATCAGCAGAGTGAATTGAGTGGTTCATCTGAGCCTCCCGACGGGCTTTGCCGCCGTCTATGGCTGTTGTCTTAAGGACCATCTGTTTCCGGATGGTTTCGCGGGTTCCGCAAAATGGTTTCATCTCGCCGCCGGGCTGGCTTCGTCCGCCGCACCTGAGGGCGGGGGCCCGGTTGGTCGCGTCCGGCTCCGCCGATGCCTGGCGACCTGTCCCGGGCTTCCGCAAGCTGATTGGAAAATCGGGTAATCCGAAAAGAAGCCAGGCCGACTCGCAGCAGCTTTGGACATGTTGGATCGTTTCTAAGAGCCGTTCTAAGAAGCTTTCAATTAGGGAATTTTCGCGCCCTCCCATAAGCGTGACGTCCGAGCGCATGCCGTCCGGGGACAGCGGCATGACGTATCGAACATGCAGCTTTGGGGTGGCGCGTTGAACAGTCTTGGAATGCTGCGGTCGGCCGTGTTGGCGACCGCGTCCGCTTTGGTCTTGATGCCGCAGGCATCACTTGCACAATCTTCCTCGCAGAGTGGGGCGCAGAACCTGCCGTCGGTGACGGTCACCGCGCCGGAAGCCCGCCGCCGCGCGGCCACAACTCCTCAGCGCCGTCTGCCGCGGGCGTCGGAACAGGTCGCCGCTCGAAACAGACCGCAGCAGCCGCAGCGCAATGTCGGCTTCGTCGAGACTCCGCGCGGTCCGGTGAACGGTTACGTCGCCGGACGCAGCTCGTCGGGCACCAAGACCAACACGCCGATCATGCAGACGCCGCAATCGGTGTCCGTCATCGGCGCCGAGCAGATCCGCGACCAGAAGCCGATGAAGCTCGACGAAACCCTGCGCTACACCGCCGGCGTGCGCGCCGGGACATTCGGCGCCGATACGCGCAACGATTGGTGGCTGATCCGCGGATTCAAGTCCGACGACATTGGGCTGTTCCTGGACGGCATGCAGCTGTTCTACACCGCCTATGCGAGCTGGCGGCTGCCGCCGTCCAACATGGAACGCATCGAGGTGCTCCGCGGTCCGTCCGCCGTGCTCTATGGCGGATCGAGCCCGAGCGGCATCGTCAACGTCATCAGCAAGCTGCCGCCGGCCGAGCCGATCCGCTACATCGAGACCGGAGTGAACAATTTCGGCAATGCTTATGTCGGCTTCGATGTCGGCGGGCCTGTTGCGACGCAGCCTCAGGATGGCAAGCTGTTTTATCGCGTCGTCGGCGAGGTCAGGAACGGCGGCACGCAGGTCGACTTCACGCCTGATAACAACTATTTCATCGCGCCGTCATTCACCTGGAAGCCTGATGCCGATACGACCTTCACGGTTCTCGCGTCGGCGTCGAAGACGGACACCCGCGGCATCAACTTCCTGCCGTACCAGGGCACGGTGACCAACGCACCGTTCGGCAAGATCCCGACCAGCTTCTTCGTCGGCGATCCCGGCGTCGACAAGTTCACGCGCGAGCAGGAGATGCTCGGCTACCAGTTCGAGCGCAATCTCACCGATGACCTCACGTTCCGGCAGAATGCGCGGTTCGCGCACGTCGATGTGACCTATCGCGGCTACGTCGGCAACGGCTATACCAATGCGACGGCCGGCGACATCTTCCGTTATAATTGGTATGCGAAGGACACGGCCAACCAGGCCAATCTCGACAACCAGTTGGAGTATCGTTTCGATACCGGCCCGGTGAAGCACACGATGCTGTTCGGCGTCGATCTGAGAGGCTACCAGATCGACGACTATCAAGCCTTCAGTTTCGTCGGGGTTCCGTCGATCAACGCGCTGAATCCAGCGTATGGTGTGGGTGACATTCCGATCACCGGCGATCCGTTCAGCAATGTCAGGATTACGCAGAAGCAGGCCGGCACCTATCTTCAGGATCAGATGAAGCTCGGCAACTTCACGCTGGTGCTGAGCGGGCGCAATGACTGGGTCGAGACGACTCAGGCCGCTCGTGATACCGGCGCCACCGTCGCCAGCCGCGATGACAGCAGGTTCAGCGGGCGCGCCGGATTGATCTATAATTTCGACAACGGCATCGCGCCCTACGTCTCTTACGCGACCAGCTACAATCCGATCATTGGCATCAATAGTGCAACGAAGCGCCTGTTCCTGCCGGAGACCGGCCAACAGGCCGAAGTCGGCGTGAAGGTCGCTCCCAAGGGCTTCGACGGCTACTTCACCGCCTCGGTCTTCAACCTGAAACGTCAGAACGTGGCCACCACCGATCCGGTGATCCCCACGTTGCAGAACCAGACCGGCGAGGTGACTTCGCGCGGCATCGAGCTCGAAGTAGTGGCCAACGCCACCAAGGAGCTGAAGTTCATCGGCGCCTTCACGGCCTATCATCTCTTCACCAGCAAGGATCTCAATCCGGCGCTGGTCGGGAAGACGCCGACCAACACGCCTGAGCTCCTGGTGTCGGGCTGGGCCGACTACACCTTCAAGGACGGACCGCTCGAAGGGTTCGGCTTCGGCGGCGGGGTCCGCTACGTCGGCTCGTCCTGGGCCGACCAGGCCAACACCCTCGAGGTCCCCGCGGTCGTGCTCGGCGATCTCGCGCTCCACTACGAATGGCAGAACTGGCGGACCGCGCTGAACGTGATCAATCTGACCGACAAGATCTACGTCGCGAGCTGCGCGTCGGCCGCGTCATGCTTCTACGGCGACCGCCGGCGCGTGACCGCCAGCGTCTCCTACAAATGGTGAGGATGGGCGAGGGGAGACATCGGTCGGGCCGGCCTGATCTCGACCGTCCCTCTGTCCCTGTTTGGACTGCCGCCGGTCTTCGATCACGCATTTGATGAGCTCCCGGGCTATGCCCCCCTGGCCCGAAGCTCATCCGAGCGCGGCACGCGCGACGGCCCTCCACGTCGCCGTCGCCGCGCTCGCGGCGGGGTCCGATCGGACGGCACTATAGCGCAAGTCGATGCCGATCCCGCAGGAGGCAGGCCCGGTCCTCACCGCGATGCATGGCTCGTCTGATGGCCTGCGCCTGTGGATAGGTGTCCTTGCTCCAACTTGTCTTGAACCTTGTCTTGGCTCGCGGCTGACAATCACCGGCCCCTCGGGCGCTGCAGCTTCGGATTTGGCCAGCCAAGCTGTCGCCGGGGACAGTCGAAGGTTCCTGAGGTGGGTGTTATCCCTCGCTGCGTGCGCTGCCGCAGCCGAAAACCCGGCGTTTTCCTCGGGCGATCGACGGCAAGGCGCTGCCGTGGCCCGCGCGCCGCAATCTCCGAGCTGCTCCCCCTGCAAAACGGCTGACCGCCCTTGCTGGGCCCTGCGATCTGCTCCATACCAACGCGGGGTGATTCCGGGATTTTTGCCGTTCTGGGAGCGGCAAAGGGCCTGAAAAGACCGTGTCTTGCGCCCATTGGTGCACTGCGCTAAGGCTCAGAATAATTCCAAACCGGACGAATCCGTGGCTGTCCCGAGGCTGCGGGAAAAAGGGCTCGCCATGAGCGGCATTCTGCAGAACTATCTTCCACTCGTCGTCTTTATAGGGGTAGCGGGCCTGATCGGCCTCGTGCTGCTGATCGCGCCGTTCATCGTGGCGTTCCAGCAGCCGGATCCGGAAAAGCTGTCGGCGTATGAATGCGGCTTCAACGCCTTCGACGACGCGCGCATGAAGTTCGATGTCCGCTTCTACCTGGTCGCCATCCTCTTCATCATCTTCGACCTCGAGGTGGCGTTCCTGTTTCCCTGGGCGGTGGCGTTCGGCAAGCTTGGCGCGACCGGCTTCTGGTCCATGGTGGTGTTTCTCGCCGTGCTGACGGTCGGGTTCGCCTATGAATGGAAGAAGGGAGCACTGGAATGGGATTGACCCCTGTAGCGTCCACGGGCCCGGTCGTCGCGCCGGCCCCCAAGGGCATCCTGGACCCGTCGACCGGCAAGCCGGTCGGCGCCAATGATCCGTTCTTCCTCGAGGTCAATTCCGAGCTGTCCGACAAGGGCTTCTTCGTGGCCGCGACCGACGACCTCATCACCTGGGCGCGCACCGGCTCCCTGATGTGGATGACCTTCGGTCTCGCCTGCTGCGCGGTCGAGATGATGCAGGTGTCGATGCCGCGCTACGACGTCGAGCGCTTCGGCTTCGCGCCGCGGGCCTCGCCGCGCCAGTCCGACGTGATGATCGTCGCGGGCACGCTCACCAACAAGATGGCGCCTGCGCTGCGCAAGGTCTACGACCAGATGCCGGAGCCGCGCTACGTCATCTCGATGGGCTCCTGCGCAAATGGCGGCGGCTATTATCACTATTCCTACTCGGTCGTGCGCGGCTGCGACCGCATCGTGCCGATCGACATCTACGTGCCGGGCTGCCCGCCCACGGCGGAAGCGCTGCTCTACGGCGTGCTGCTGCTGCAGAAGAAGATCCGGCGCACCGGCACCATCGAACGCTAAGGTTTTACGTCATGGACGACGCCAAGCTCGACGCCCTGGGGCAGACGATCGTTAGCGCGCTTCCGGGCGCCGCCACCGGTCATTCGGTGGCCTTCAACCAGCTCACGGTTGAGGTCGAGGTCAGCAAGATCGTTGAGGTGGTCAAGTACCTCCGCGATGACCCGAGCTGTCGCTTCGTCAGCTTCACCGACATCACGGCCGCCGACTATCCGTCGCGCGAAAAGCGCTTCGACGTGATCTATCACTTCCTGTCGCCGACCCTGAACGCGCGGATCCGGCTCAAGGCCCAGGCCGACGAGACCACCCAGGTACCGTCGCTGATCGACGTCTTCCCCGGCGCCGACTGGTTCGAGCGCGAGGCCTACGACCTCTATGGCGTGTTCTTCGTCGGCCATCCCGACATGCGCCGCATCCTCACCGATTACGGCTTCGAGGGTCATCCGCTACGCAAGGACTTCCCGACCACCGGTTTCGTCGAGGTCCGCTACGACGATCAGGAGAAGCGGGTGGTGTACGAGCCGGTCAGGCTCAACCAGGAATTCCGCAAGTTCGACTTTTTGTCGCCGTGGGAGGGGGCGGATTATCCGGTGCTTCCGGGGGATGAAAAAGCGGGGCCGAAGGTCTGATCATGAACGAGCAACCCGAACAGCTTCGCAACTTTACGATCAACTTTGGACCGCAACATCCTGCGGCGCACGGCGTTCTGCGTCTTGTGCTCGAATTGGATGGTGAGGTGGTCGCGCGCGTCGACCCGCACATTGGTCTCTTGCATCGCGGCACCGAAAAGCTGATCGAGCAGAAGACCTATCTTCAGGCGATCCCGTACTTCGACCGGCTCGACTATGTCGCGCCGATGAACCAGGAGCATGCCTTCTGCCTCGCCGCCGAAAAGCTGCTCGGCATCGAGGTGCCGCGCCGCGGCCAGCTGATCCGCGTGCTCTATTGCGAGATCGGCCGCATCTTGTCGCATCTGCTCAACGTCACCACGCAGGCGATGGACGTCGGTGCGCTGACCCCGCCGCTGTGGGGCTTCGAGGAGCGCGAGAAGCTGATGGTGTTCTACGAGCGCGCCTCGGGCAGCCGTATGCATGCAGCTTACTTCCGCGTCGGCGGCGTGCATCAGGATCTGCCGCAGAAGCTGGTCGACGACATCGAGGCCTGGTGCGATCCGTTCCTGAAAGTCGTCGACGATCTCGACCGCCTGCTCACCGCCAACCGCATCTTCAAGCAGCGCAACGTCGATATCGGCGTGGTGCCGCTGAAGGAGGCCTGGGAGTGGGGCTTCTCCGGCGTGATGGTGCGCGGCTCGGGCGCGGCCTGGGACCTGCGCAAGTCGCAGCCCTACGAATGCTACGCCGAGATGGATTTCGACATTCCGATCGGCAAGAACGGCGACTGCTACGACCGCTATCTGATCCGCATGGAAGAGATGCGCCAGTCCGTGCGCATCATGAAGCAGTGCATCCAGAAGCTGAATGCGCCTGACGGCAAGGGCCCCGTCGTCGTCGAGGACAACAAGGTCGCGCCGCCGCGGCGCGGCGAGATGAAGCGCTCGATGGAAGCGCTGATCCACCACTTCAAGCTCTACACCGAGGGCGTGCACGTGCCGGCCGGCGAAGTCTACGCCGCGGTCGAGGCGCCCAAGGGCGAGTTCGGCGTCTATCTGATCTCCGACGGCACCAACAAGCCCTACAAGTGCAAGATCCGCGCGCCGGGCTTTGCCCATCTGCAGGCCATGGACCACATCTGCCGCGGCCATCTGCTCGCCGACGTCTCGGCGATCCTCGGCTCGCTCGACATCGTGTTCGGAGAGGTCGATCGGTGATGGCGCAGGCGCCAATCCAGTTTGACCGCGCCTCGGGGGCCCTGGAAGGGGCCAACCTGTGGGAGCGGACGGCTGCCTTGGCGCTGGTGACGGGATCGAAGATCTCCTCGCACTTCTCGCATATGGGCTACATCGCCTGCGCGAATTTGCTGCGGAAGACGCTGCCCGAGCGCAACATCGCGATCAAGCTCAACCCCGACGCCGTGTTCGAATTCCCCTACGGCGACGGCTATTGGAGCAAGCTGCTCAACCGCTCCTACAATTACGAGGACGAGCTCGAGCTCTTGTTCGCCGACTCCATCGACGTCGACTACACGCTGCTCGATTGCGGCGCCAATTACGGCTACTGGTCGGTGCTGGTCTCGAGCAAGCCGTTCGGCGCGCACAAGGCGATCGCGATCGAGCCGTCGGGGCAGAACTACCCGAAGCTCGCCAACAACGCCCGCGTCAACGGCGATCGCTTCGAGACGATGAAATGCGCGATCGGCGCGGCCCGCGGCACCGCGCGGCTGTCCGGCACCAAGCACGAAGCCTTCAGCATCGCCGGCGATCCCTCGGCGGGCGGTGAGGAGGTGCCGGTCATCTCGCTCGATGATCTGATCGAGGACGGCAGGGTCGCTGCCACCGGCAAGTATCTGATCAAGCTCGACGTCGAAGGCGTCGAGATCGAGGCGATCAAGGGCGGCGCGCGGCTGCTCCAGGCCGACAGCGTCATCATGTGCGAGGAGCACGGCAGCGACCGCTCCCATGCGGTGTCGCGCTACATCCTCGAGCAGACCCCGCTGAAGCTGATCGTGTTCGATCCGCGCAGCAAACGGATGGAGACCGTGACCGAGCTGTCGATCCTCGACCGCATCAAGGTCTCGACTCACGTCGGCTACAACGTTTTCGGCACCGCAAGCGCATTCTGGCAGGACAGGATCGAAGCCCTGAATGCGAAGACCGCGCGCCGCATGCAGTGAGAGATTGAAGAGATGTCCGTTCGTCGACTAGCACCGAAGGAAGTCCAGCCCGCGAGCTTTGCGTTCACGGAGGAGAACCTCGCGTTTGCCAGGCAGCAGATCGCGAAATATCCGGCCGGACGTCAGGCCTCGGCCGTCATCGCCATTCTCTGGCGCGCGCAGGAGCAGAACGAGGGCTGGGTCTCGGAAGCCGCGATCCGCGTCATCGCCGACATGCTCGACATGCCCTATATCCGCGTGCTGGAGGTTGCGACCTTCTACACCATGTTCCAGCTCGCCCCCGTCGGCAAGAAGGCCCACGTCCAGGTCTGCGGCACCACGCCGTGCCGGCTGCGCGGCGCCGAGGATCTGATCCACGTCTGCGAGCACCGCATCCATCACGAGCCGTTCCATCTGTCCAAGGACGGCAATTTCAGCTGGGAAGAGGTGGAGTGCCTGGGTGCCTGCGTGAACGCGCCGATGGTGCTGATCGGCAAGGACACCTATGAGGACCTGACCAAGGAGAGTTTTGGCAAGGTGCTCGACGGCTTCGCCTCGGGCAACCCGCCCAAGCCCGGTCCGCAGAACGGCCGCCAGTTCTCGGCGCCGATCACCGGGCCGACCACATTGAAGGAGATCACCTGATGCGTGATCTTTCGTCGCCCGCAGGGCAGGAGAGCGGTGCCATGAAGAAGTGGGGCTTCGTCGCGATGCACGCCGTCGTGGCGGCCGCTTTCATCTTCCTGCTGCAGCGTTTCGGCCTGAACGCGTCGCTGGAATCCAGCCTGCTCTGGGCGCTGACCTTTGGCGTCTGCGCCGCCGGACTTGCCTACAAGCAGTCCAATCGTTGATCGGAAAGCACTGATATGCTCGAGGACAAGGACCGCATCTTCAAGAACCTTTACGGCCTCCACGATTGGGGGCTCGAGGGTGCGCGGCGCCGTGGCGCCTGGGATGGCACCAAGGCCATCATCGACAAGGGCCGCGACTGGATCATCAACGAGATGAAGGCCTCGGGGCTCCGCGGCCGCGGCGGCGCCGGCTTCCCGACCGGCCTGAAATGGTCCTTCATGCCGAAGGAATCGACCGACGGCCGGCCGAGCTATCTCGTCGTCAACGCCGACGAATCCGAGCCCGGCACCTGCAAGGACCGCGAGATCATGCGGCACGATCCGCATCTTTTGGTCGAGGGCTGCCTGATCGCCAGCTTCGCGATGAACGCGCATGCCTGCTACATCTACGTCCGCGGCGAGTTCATCCGCGAGCGCGAGCGCCTTCAGGCCGCGATCGACCAGGCCTATGAGGCCAAGCTGGTCGGCAAGGACAACGTCAACGGCTGGCCGTTCGACATCTACGTCGCGCACGGCGCCGGCGCCTATATCTGCGGCGAGGAAACCGCGCTGCTCGAAAGCCTCGAAGGCAAGAAGGGCCAGCCGCGCCTGAAGCCGCCGTTCCCGGCGAATGTCGGCCTGTTCGGCTGCCCGACCACCGTCAACAACGTCGAGTCCATCGCGGTTGCGCCGGACATCCTGCGCCGCGGCGCGGCCTGGTTCGCCGGCATCGGCCGTCCGAACAATGTCGGCACCAAGCTGTTCTGCATCTCCGGCCATGTCGAGCGGCCCTGCAACGTCGAAGAGGCCATGGGCATTCCGTTCCGTGAGCTGATCGAGAAGCATTGCGGCGGCATCCGTGGCGGCTGGGACAACCTCAAGGCCGTGATCCCCGGCGGCTCGTCGGTGCGCATGGTGCCGGCCGAGCAGATCATCGACACGCCGATGGATTTCGACAGTCTGAGCAAGCTGCGCTCGGGCCTCGGCACCGCGGCCGTGATCGTGATGGACAAGTCGACCGATCTGATCCGCGCCATCGCCCGCATCTCGTACTTCTACAAGCATGAGAGCTGCGGCCAGTGCACGCCGTGCCGCGAGGGCACGGGGTGGATGTGGCGCGTGCTGACCCGCATGGCCGAGGGCCGCGCCCACAAGCGCGAGATCGACATGCTGCTCGAGGTGACCAAGCAGGTCGAAGGCCACACCATCTGCGCGCTGGGCGACGCGGCGGCATGGCCGATCCAGGGCCTGATCGCACATTTCCGTCACGAGATCGAAGCGCGCATCGACCAGTATTCGCACAGGGCCGACATTGACGATATCGGCGTCCGCGATCCCGTGAACATGGTCGCGGCGGAGTAGAGAGAATGACCAAGCTCATCATCGACGGCAAAGAGATCGATGTCCCGCCGGAGTACACGCTGCTTCAGGCGTGCGAGGCGGCCGGCGCCGAGATTCCGCGCTTCTGCTACCACGAGCGGCTGTCGATCGCCGGCAATTGCCGGATGTGCCTCGTTGAAGTGAAAGGCGGCCCGAAGCCGGTCGCGAGCTGCGCCTGGGGCGTGCGCGACTGCCGTCCGGGCCCCAAGGGCGAGCCGCCGGAAATCTCCACGCGTTCGCCGATGGTGAAGAAGGCGCGCGAAGGCGTGATGGAGTTCCTGCTCATCAACCATCCGCTGGACTGCCCGATCTGCGACCAGGGCGGTGAGTGCGACCTCCAGGACCAGGCGATGGGCTATGGCGTCGACACCAGCCGCTTCGCCGAGAACAAGCGCGCCGTCGAGGACAAATATCTCGGCGCGCTGGTCAAGACCTCGATGAACCGCTGCATCCAGTGTACGCGCTGCGTCCGCTTCTCGGCGGAAGTCGCCGGCGCCCCCGAGATGGGCGCCACCGGCCGCGGTGAGGACATGGAGATCACCACCTATCTCGAGCACGCCCTGACCTCGGAATTGCAGGGCAACCTCGTCGACATCTGCCCGGTCGGCGCGCTGACCTCGAAGCCCTATGCCTTCGCGGCGCGCCCGTGGGAGCTTGGCAAGACCCAGTCGATCGACGTGATGGACGGTCTCGGCTCTGCGATCCGCGTCGACACCCGCGGCCGCGAGGTGATGCGCATCCTGCCGCGCATCAACGAGGCCGTGAACGAGGAGTGGATCTCCGACAAGACCCGCCACGTGGTCGACGGCCTGCGCACCCAGCGGCTCGACCGGCCCTATGTCCGTGAGGCCGGCAAGCTGCGCGCGGCGAGCTGGCAGGAGGCCTTTGCCGCGATCGCCGCCAAGGCGGCGCGCACCGACGGCAAGCGCATCGGCGCGATCGCCGGCGACCTCGCCGGTGTCGAGGAAATGTTCGCGCTGAAGGACCTGCTCGCCAGGTTCGGCTCCGGCAATCTGGCGGTGCAGGGGGGCGATGCCTTCGATCCCTCGCTCGGCCGCGGCTCCTATATCTTCAACCCGACGCTGGCGGGCGTGGAGCAGGCGGATGCGCTGCTCATCATCGGCGCCAACCCGCGGAAAGAGGCGGCCGTGTTCAACGCCCGCATCCGCAAGCGCTGGCGCGCCGGCGGCTTCAAGGTCGGCGTGATCGGCTCCAAGGCCGATCTGACCTACGACTACGATCATCTCGGCGCGGGCACCGAGACGCTCGGTGAGCTCGCCGCCGGCAAGCACTCCTTCATGGACGTGCTGAAAAACGCCAAGAACCCGATCATCCTGGTCGGCGGAGGCGCCGCCTCGCGCCACGACGGCGCCGCCATCCTCGCGGCCGCTGCCAAGCTCGCGCTCGACGTCGGCGCGCTCAAGGACGGCTGGAACGGCTTCGGCGTGCTGCACGAGACCGCCTCGCGCGTGGGCGCGCTCGACATCGGCTTCTCCGCAACCGGCGGCGGGCTGAACGCGGCGCAGATGACGACCTTCGGCACGCTCGACCTCCTGTTCCTGCTCGGGGCCGACGAGATCAACGCGGCGGACGGCACCTTCGTCGTCTATATCGGCACCCATGGCGACCGCGGCGCGCACCGCGCCGACGTCATCCTGCCGGCGGCCGCCTACACCGAGAAGTCCGCGATCTACGTCAACACCGAAGGCCGCGTGCAGATGACGGGCCGCGCCGCGTTCCCGCCGGGCGAAGCCCGCGAGGACTGGGCGATCGTCCGCGCGCTGTCGGAAGCGCTCGGCAAGAAGCTCGGCTACGACTCGCTCGCGCAGCTGCGCCAGGCGATCTTCAAGGCCGTGCCGCATCTGATCCGTCTCGACCAGATCGAAGCCGGCTCCGCCGACCAGATCAGGAAGCTGGCGGGGAAGGGCGGCTCGCCCGAGAAGGCGCCGTTCAAGCCGCTGGTCGAGGACTTCTATTTGACCAACCCAATCGCGCGTGCGTCCGCCGTGATGGCGGAATGCTCGCGCCTCGCCTCCGGGCACATGCTGACCGCAGCGGAGTGAGCGTGATCTGATGGAATTCTTCGAAAGCGCATTCTGGACCGGTTTCCTCTGGCCGCTGATCATCATGGTCGCGCAGAGCGTGCTGGTGCTCGTCGTCCTGCTGGTGGCGATCGCCTACATCCTGCTCGCCGACCGCAAGATCTGGGCGGCGGTGCAGATCCGGCGCGGCCCGAACGTGGTCGGCCCCTGGGGCCTGCTGCAATCCTTCGCCGACCTCTTGAAGTTCGTGCTCAAGGAGCCGATCATTCCAGCCGGCGCCAACAAGGGCGTGTTCCTGCTGGCGCCGCTGGTGTCGTGCGTGCTGGCACTCGCGGCCTGGGCGGTGATCCCGACCAATCTCGGCTGGGTGATCGCCGACATCAATGTCGGCGTCCTCTTCATCTTCGCGATCTCGTCGCTGTCGATCTACGGCATCATCATGGCCGGCTGGTCGTCGAACTCGAAGTATCCGTTCCTGGCCGCGCTGCGCTCGGCGGCGCAGATGGTGTCGTACGAAGTCTCGATCGGCTTCGTCATCATCACGGTGCTGCTCTGCGCCGGCACGCTGAACCTGACGGCCGTGGTCGAGGCCCAGCACGCGCGCGGCCTCGCCAGCCTGATCGGGCTGCCGCAGCTCACCATCCTGAACTGGTACGTCTGGCCGCTGTTCCCGATGTTCGTGGTGTTCTACGTCTCGGCGCTGGCGGAAACCAACCGTCCGCCCTTCGACCTCGTCGAAGCCGAATCCGAGCTCGTCGCCGGTTTCATGGTCGAATACGGCTCGACTCCGTACTTGCTGTTCATGCTCGGCGAGTATGTCGCGATCGTCACGATGTGCGCGCTGGCGACGATCCTGTTCCTCGGGGGCTGGCTGCCGCCGGTGGATCTGCCACCCTTCAACTGGGTGCCGGGCATCATCTGGTTCT
This sequence comes from Bradyrhizobium sp. LVM 105, assembly GCF_003957705.1. Classification (NCBI taxonomy): domain Bacteria; kingdom Pseudomonadati; phylum Pseudomonadota; class Alphaproteobacteria; order Hyphomicrobiales; family Nitrobacteraceae; genus Bradyrhizobium; species Bradyrhizobium sp. LVM 105. Next base: position 43,882 of record NZ_QZMV01000004.1, read on the forward strand.
CGCTGAAGCTGTTCTTCATGTTCTTCCTGTTCGCGATGGCAAAGGCGATCGTGCCGCGCTACCGCTACGACCAACTGATGCGCCTCGGCTGGAAGGTGTTCCTGCCGCTGTCGCTGGCGATGGTGATCGTGGTGGCCGGCGTGCTGCATTTCGCCGGCATCGCGCCGAAGTGAGGGCTGTCATGGGTATCAACGTCAACGCCACTGCACGCTCGCTTCTGCTGTCGGAATTCGTCTCGGCGTTCTTCCTCGCCATGCGCTATTTCTTCCAGCCGAAGCCGACGCTGAACTATCCGTTCGAGAAGGGCCCGATTTCGCCGCGCTTCCGCGGCGAGCACGCGCTGCGCCGCTATCCGAACGGCGAAGAGCGCTGCATCGCCTGCAAGCTGTGCGAAGCGGTCTGCCCGGCGCAGGCCATCACCATCGAAGCCGGACCGCGCCGCAACGACGGCACCCGCCGCACCGTGCGCTACGACATCGACATGGTGAAGTGCATCTATTGCGGCCTCTGCCAGGAGGCCTGTCCTGTGGACGCCATCGTCGAAGGTCCGAACTTCGAGTTCGCGACCGAGACCCGCGAGGAACTGTTCTATGACAAGGCCAAGCTGCTCGCCAACGGCGATCGCTGGGAACGCGAGATCGCGAAAGCGATCGAGCTCGACGCGCCGTACCGGTGAGGTGAGGGCATGATCCAGATTTCCAAGTCATTCCGGGATGGTCCGAAGGACCAGACCCGGAATCTCGAGATTCCGGGTTCACGCTTCGCGCGCCCCGGAATGACGGGAGTTTCTCGATGATCCTTCCCGCGCTGTTCTTCTATCTGTTCGCCGGCGTCTGCGTCGCCTCGGCCGTGATGGTGATTGTCTCGCGCAATCCCGTGCACTCGGTGCTGTACCTGATCCTGGCCTTCGTCAACGCTTCGGGCCTGTTCGTGCTGATGGGCGCCGAGTTCCTGGGCATGATGCTGATCGTCGTCTATGTCGGCGCGGTCGCGGTGCTGTTCCTGTTCGTGATCATGATGCTCGACGTCGATTTCCTCGAGCTGCGCGAGGGCTTCATCGAGTACCTGCCGGTCGGCCTCGTGATCGGCGGCATCTTCCTGTTCGAGCTGCTGCTCACCGTCGGCTTCTGGGTCATCAATCCCGGCGTGTCCAAGACGATCACGGCGGCGATCCCGGCCAACGTTTCCAACACCGAGGCCCTCGGGCTCGTGCTCTATACGAAGTACATCCACTACTTCCAGCTCTCGGGCATGGTGCTCCTGGTCGCCATGATCGGCGCCATCGTGCTGACGCTGCGCCACAAGGCCAGCGTGAAGCGGCAAGACATCAACGTTCAGAACGCGCGCACGCCCGAGATGGCGATGGCGATGCGCAAGGTGGCGCCGGGGCAGGGGCTCTCGGATGCCGATGCGGCGGAGTGGGTGAAATGACGGTCGGGCTCGGACATTATCTGGCGGTCGGCGCGATCCTGTTCACGCTCGGCATCCTCGGCATCTTCCTGAACCGCAAGAACATCATCATCATCCTGATGTCGATCGAGCTGATCCTGCTCTCGGTCAACATCAACCTCGTGGCATTCTCGACCTTCCTCGGCGATATCGTCGGCCAGGTCTTCGCGCTGCTGGTGCTCACCGTCGCGGCGGCCGAAGCCGCGATCGGTCTCGCCATCCTGGTGGTCTATTTCCGCAACCGCGGCTCGATCGCGGTTGAGGACGTCAATCTGATGAAGGGCTGAGCTCTCAAATGGTTCAGGCAATCGTTTTCCTGCCTCTGCTGGGCGCCATTTTGGCCGGCCTGATCGCGCTTGTGGGCGCGCATGCCCGCAACCCCTCGGGCGACGAGGTCGAGCATCACGGCGACCACGGTCACGGCGCCCATGCCTCGACGGCCCATGACGCCCATGGCCACGACGATCACGGCCACGACGATCACGGCCATGGTCCGGCCGAGCCGCCCGCGGCGGGCTCGCGCCCGGCCGAGCTGATCACGACGGCGCTGCTGTTCGTCTCGGCCGCGCTGTCCTGGATGACGCTGGTCGATGTCGGCTTCATGCACCATGACGCCCGCATTCAGCTGTTGCCCTGGATCTTCTCCGGCGATCTCCAGGTCTGGTGGACGCTGCGGGTCGACACGCTCACCGCCGTGATGCTGGTGGTGGTGACCACCGTGTCCTCGCTCGTGCACCTCTATTCCATCGGCTACATGGACGAGGACCCGAACCGGCCGCGCTTCTTCGGCTATCTCAGCCTGTTCACCTTCGCCATGCTGATGCTGGTGACGGCAGACAACCTCGTTCAGCTGTTCTTCGGCTGGGAAGGCGTCGGTCTCGCCAGCTACCTGCTGATCGGCTTCTGGTACCAGAAGCCCTCGGCGAACGCCGCCGCCATCAAGGCTTTCGTGGTCAACCGCGTCGGCGACTTCGGCTTTGCGCTCGGCATCTTCGCCGTCTTCATGCTGGTCGGCTCGACCGATTTCGAGACGATCTTCCATGCCGCGCCCGGCCTCACCGGCAAGACCATCAACTTCCTCGGCTGGCACGCCGACGCGCTGACCCTGACCTGCCTGCTGCTGTTCATGGGCGCGATGGGCAAGTCGGCGCAGTTCCTGCTGCACACCTGGTTGCCGGACGCGATGGAAGGCCCGACGCCGGTCTCGGCGCTGATCCATGCCGCGACCATGGTCACCGCGGGCGTTTTCATGGTGGCGCGCCTGTCGCCGCTGTTCGAGCTCGCCCCGACCGCGCAGGCCGTCGTGATGTTCTTCGGTGCGACCACGGCGTTCTTCGCGGCCACGATCGGCCTCGTCCAGAACGACATCAAGCGCATCGTCGCCTACTCGACCTGTTCGCAGCTCGGCTACATGTTCGTGGCGATGGGAGCGGGGGCCTATTCGGTCGGCATGTTCCATCTGTTCACGCACGCCTTCTTCAAGGCGCTGCTGTTCTTAGGCTCCGGCTCGGTGATCTACGCGATGCATCACGAGCAGGACATCCGCAACATGGGCGGCCTCTGGAAGAAGATCCCCTACACCTATGCGGTGATGGTGGTCGGCACGCTGGCGCTGACCGGCTTCCCGCTCACGGCCGGATATTTCTCCAAGGACGCCATCATCGAAGCGGCCTACGCCTCGCATAATCCGTTCGGGGTGTACGGCTTCCTGATGACGATCATCGCCGCCGGCCTGACCTCGTTCTACTCCTGGCGCCTGATCTTCAAGACCTTCCACGGCGAGCCGCATGACGAGCATCATTACGAGGCCGCGCACGAGGCTCCGCTCTGGATCCTGGTCCCGATCGGCGTGCTCGCGGTCGGCTCGTTCGTCGCAGGGTTCCCGTTCAAGGAGCTGTTCGCCGGTCACGGCGTCGAGGAGTTCTTCCGCGAGTCCGTGAAGATGAACCCGCACATCATCGAGGAGATGCACCACATCCCGCAGACCATCGCCTTCCTGCCGACGGTGATGATGGTGCTGGGCTTCCTCGTCTCGTACCTGTTCTACATCCGCCGGCCCTATCTGCCGGTCGAGCTCGCGAAGACGCAGCCGATGCTGTACCAGTTCCTGCTCAACAAATGGTACTTCGACGAGCTCTACGACATCATCTTCGTCCGTCCGGCGAAGTGGATCGGCTACCAGCTCTGGAAGAAGGGCGACGGCTTCATCATCGACGGCTTCGGCCCCGACGGCGTCTCGGCCCGCGTGCTGGACGTCACCCGCAACGTCGTGAAGATCCAGACCGGTTATCTCTATCATTACGCGTTCGCCATGCTGATCGGTGCCGCCGGCCTGATCACCTGGTTCATGTTCGGCTTTGGAGGCCAGTAAATGACAACCTGGCCCATCCTTTCGGTCACGACGTTCCTGCCGCTGGTCGGCGCGCTGATCGTTTACTTGAGCCGCGGCGACGACGAGGCGGCCAGGCGCAATTCGCGCTGGATCGCGCTCTGGACCACGCTGATCACCTTCGCGGTCTCGGTGATCCTGGTGATGCGCTTCGACCCCGCCAATCCCGACTTCCAGTTCGTCGAGAAGGCGAACTGGCTCGCCACCGGCATCACCTACCACATGGGCGTCGACGGCATCTCGCTGCCGCTGGTGATCCTCACCACCGCCGTGATGCCGTTCTGCATCATCGCGAGCTGGAAGGCGATCACGAACCGCGTCCGCGAATACATGATGGCGTTCCTGATCCTGGAAACGCTGATGATCGGCACCTTCTCGGCGCTCGATCTCGTGCTGTTCTACTTGTTCTTCGAGGGCGGCCTGATCCCGATGTTCCTGATCATCGGCGTGTGGGGCGGCCCGCGCCGGGTCTACGCGTCGTTCAAGTTCTTCCTCTACACGCTGCTCGGCTCGGTCCTGATGCTGCTCGCCATCATGGCGCTGTACTGGAACGGCGGCACCACCGACATCCCGACCCTGATGCACACCGCCGTGCCGCGCTCGTTGCAGACCTGGGCCTGGCTCGCCTTCTTCGCCTCCTTCGCGGTGAAGATGCCGATGTGGCCGGTGCACACCTGGCTGCCCGACGCGCATGTCGAGGCGCCGACGGCGGGCTCGGTGGTCCTGGCCGCGATCCTGCTGAAGATGGGCGGCTACGGCTTCCTGCGCTTCTCGCTGCCGATGTTCCCGCTGGCCTCGCACGACTTCGCGCCGCTGATCTTCACGCTCTCGGCCATCGCCATCATCTACACCTCGCTGGTGGCCCTGATGCAGGAGGACATGAAGAAGCTGATCGCGTACTCCTCGGTGGCGCATATGGGCTTCGTCACCATGGGCATCTTCGCCGGCACCATGCAGGGCGTGGCCGGCGGTATGTTCCAGATGATCTCGCACGGCATCGTCTCTGGCGCGCTGTTCCTCTGCGTCGGCGTCGTCTACGACCGTCTGCACACCCGCGAGATCGCGGCCTATGGCGGCCTCGTCAACCGGATGCCGCTCTACGCGATGACGTTCATGGTCTTCACCATGGCCAATGTCGGTCTGCCCGGCACGAGTGGCTTCGTCGGCGAGTTCATGACGCTGCTCGGCACCTTCAAGGTCTCGATCCCGACGGCGTTCTTCGCCAGCTTCGGCGTGATCCTGTCGGCGGCCTATGCGCTGTGGCTCTACCGCAAGGTCGTGTTCGGGGCGCTGACCAAGCCGTCGCTGGCGAGCATGAAGGATCTCACCTTGCGCGAGTGCGTGATTCTGTTCCCGATGATCGCGCTGACGATCCTGTTCGGCGTCTATCCGAAGCCGGTGCTCGACATGTCGGCTGCCTCGGTCCAGCAACTCGTCAACAATTACAACACCGCTGTGACGGCCGTGAAGGCCGCCGCACTGCTCCATTGATCGGGCAGGTCAGGATATTGTCATGAGCTTTGAGACTGCAGGTTATCAACTGGCGCCGGTGCTGCCCGAGATCGTGCTCGCGATCGGCGCCATGGCTCTGCTGATGCTGGGCGCCTATCGCGGGCAGGGGACGACCGGTGCGATCACCTCGCTGGCGGTCGTGCTCCTGGTCGTGGTCGGCGTGCTCGAATACATGCTGCCCGCCGGCAAGCATGTGACCTTCGGCGGCAGCTTCATCGTCGACGATTTCGCCCGCTTCATGAAGATCCTGGCTTTGATCGGCTCGGCGGTGACGCTGATCCTGTCGACCGAGTTCCTGTCCGACCCGTCGCGCCGCATCTTCGAATATGCCATCCTCGTGCTGCTCTCGACGCTCGGCATGATGGTGCTGATCTCGGCCGGCGACCTGATCTCGCTCTATCTCGGCCTTGAGCTGATGTCGCTGGCGCTCTATGTCGTCGCGGCCTCCAACCGTGACAACGCCAAGTCGACCGAAGCCGGCCTGAAGTACTTCGTGCTCGGCGCGCTGTCCTCGGGCATGCTGCTCTACGGCGCCTCGCTGATCTACGGCTTCACCGGCACGGTCAGCTTCACCGGCATCGCAGCGGTCGCGACGGTCTCGAATGTCGGCCTGCTGTTCGGTCTCGTCTTCCTGCTCGTCGGTCTCTGCTTCAAGGTTTCGGCGGTGCCGTTCCACATGTGGACGCCCGACGTCTACGAGGGCGCGCCGACCCCGGTCACCGCCTTCTTCGCCTCGGCGCCGAAGGTCGCCGCGCTCGCCGTGTTCACTCGCGTCACGCTGACCGCTTTCCCGGGCATCGTCTCGCAGTGGCAGCAGATCCTGGTGTTCGTGTCGATCGCCTCGATGGCGCTCGGCTCCTTCGCCGCCATCGGCCAGACCAACATCAAGCGCCTGATGGCCTATTCCTCGATCGGCCACATGGGCTTCGCCCTGGTCGGCCTTGCCTCCGGCACGGTCGAGGGCGCGCAGGGCGTCCTGATGTACATCGTGATCTATGTCGCGATGACGCTGGGCTCGTTCTCGATCATCCTCGCCATGCGCCGCAACGGCCAGGCCGTCGAGCAGATCAGCGATTTCGCCGGCCTCTCGCGCACCAATCCGCTGCTCGCCTTCATGTTCGCGATGCTGCTGTTCTCGCTCGCCGGCATTCCGCCGCTCGCCGGCTTCTTCGCCAAATGGTACGTCTTCGTCGCCGCCATCAAGGCGAATTTGTTCACGCTCGCCGTCATCGGCGTGCTGACCAGCGTGGTCGGCGCCTACTATTATCTCGCCATCGTCAAGACGATGTATTTCGACGAGCCGGCCGGACAGGTCGATCCGGTGCGGGTCGAGGTGAAGACGGTGCTGGCGGTTGCGGGCCTGTTCAACATCCTGTTCGCGCTGTTCGCAGGTCCCGTGGTGAGCGTCGCCTCCGCCGCGGCAAAGTCGCTGTTTTAGGATGGCTTTCGCGCTCGGTCCTCGCGCCTCATCTGCGGGCTACAAGCTCGCGGCGTTCGAGCGGACCGGCTCGACCAACACCGAGGCGATCGAGCGCGCCAGGGCCGGCGAACGCGGCCCGATGTGGTTCGTCACATCCGAGCAGACCGCCGGCCGCGGCCGCCGTCAGCGCCCCTGGATCGCGCCGCGCGGCAATCTCGCCGCCAGCGTCCTCGAAGTCCTGGACGTCGCGCCGGCGGTTGCCGCCACCATCGGGTTTGCCGCCGGGCTGGCCGAGGAGGCCGCCCTGGAGAAGGTCAGCTTCGAGGCCGCGCTCCGCCTCGGCGAGGGCCGTCCCCGCTACGCCTTGAAATGGCCCAATGACGTGCTGGCCAACGGCAAGAAGCTGGTCGGCATCGGTCTGGAGGCCGAGGCGGTCGGCGATCGCCTCGCCATCGTGGTCGGCATCGGCACCAACGTCGTCGCAGCGCCCGAGGGCACCCCGACGCCCGCGGTGTCGCTGGCCGCGCTCGGCGTCCAGATCAGCGCCGAGGAGCTGTTCTCGGCCCTCTCCGACGCCTGGGTCGAGTTCCGCGGCATCTGGGACAATGGACGCGGCTTTGCCGAAATCCGCAAGCTGTGGCTGGAGCGGGCCGCCGGCCTCGGCGAGAGGGTCGCGATCCAGACGGGGACGATGACGCTGGAAGGCATTTTCGACACCATCGACGACACCGGCTGCCTGATCGTCCGAACCGCGGAGGGCCGCCGCGTGCCGGTGGCGGCAGGCGAGGTGTTCTTCGGTCCAGTCCGCTCGGTGGGAGCTGCATGATGGCGAAGCCCGAGGAACTGGTATTTGCGCCGCTCGGCGGCGTCGGCGAGATCGGCATGAACCTGTCGATCTACGGCCTCGGCAGCCGCCAGCAGCGCGCCTGGCTCGCGGTCGATCTCGGCGTCTCCTTCGGCGACGAGGAGCACCTGCCGGGCATCGACCTGATCATGCCGGACATCTCCTTCCTGGAGAAGGAACGCAAGAACCTGATGGGCCTGGTGCTGACCCATGCCCACGAGGACCATTTCGGCGCCATCATCGACCTCTGGCCGAAGCTGAAATGCCCGATCTATGCGACGCAGTTCAGCGCCGCGCTGTTCGAGGCCAAATGCGCCGCCGAGCGCAACGCGCCGAAGATCCCGGTGACGGTGGTGCCGTCGGGCGGGCGCATCGACGTCGGCCCGTTCAACGTCGAATTCATCCCCGTCGCGCATTCCATTCCCGAAGCGCACGCGCTGGCGATCCACACCTCGGCCGGCACGGTGCTGCACACCGGCGACTGGAAGATCGACCCGACCCCGACCCTGGGGAGCCCGACCGACGAGAAGCGGCTGCGCGAGCTCGGCGAGGCGGGCCTGCTCGCCTTGATCGGCGATTCCACCAACGCGGTGCGCGACGGCCGCTCGCCCTCGGAGGCCGAGGTCGCCCGGACCATCATCGACCTCGTGAAATCGGCCAAGGGCCGCGTCGCCGTGACGACCTTCGCCTCCAACGTCGCGCGCATCAAGGCCGTGGCGGCCGCCGCCAAGGCCGCCGACCGCGAGGTCGTCGTTGTCGGCCGCGCCATGGAGCGCGTGGTGCAGGTGGCGCGCGAGACCGGCTATCTCGACGGCGTGCAGAATTTCCGCTCGCCCGACATCTACGGCCATCTGCCGCAGGACAAGGTGCTGGCGCTGTGCACGGGCAGCCAGGGCGAGCCGCGCGCCGCGCTGGCGCGCATCGCCAATGACGACCATCCCGAGATCACGCTCAACCGCGGCGACAGCGTGATCTTCTCCTCGCGCACCATCCCCGGCAACGAGAAGGCCGTCGGCTCGATCATCAACAATCTGGTGCTGCAGGGCGTGGAGATCATCACCGATCGCGACGCCCTGGTTCACGTCTCCGGCCACCCCCGCCGCGACGAATTGCGCGACCTGATCGCCTGGACCAGGCCGCAGCTGCTGATCCCCGTCCATGGCGAGGCGCTGCATCTGCACGAGCACGCCAAGCTGGCGCGCGCCGCCGGCGTGCCGCGCGTGCTGGTCTGCCGCAACGGCGACCTCGTCAAGCTCGGCCCCGGCGATCCCGGCATTATCGGCGAGGTGCCGTCGGGGCGTCTCTACAAGGACGGCACGATTTTGGAGGATTCCAAGTCCCGCGCCGTGGTCGAGCGGCGGCGCATGGCGTTCTCCGGCTGCGCCTTTGTCGCCATTGCCATGACCGAGCAGGGGGAGCTCGCCGACGATCCCGAGGTCGACCTGGTCGGCGTCCCCGAGAAGAACCGGGCGGGCGAGCCCTTCGACGACATCGTCTTCGACGCGGTGATGTCGACGATCGAGGGCCTGCCGAAGGCGCGCCGCCGCGATGCCGATGCGCTGGCCGAGTCGGTGCGACGCGCCGTCCGGGCCGTCATCAACGAACATTGGGGCAAGAAGCCCCCCTGTCTGGTACACGTACTGACAGTCTAACGGGAGAGAACCATGCTGGGCCGGCTCAACCATGTCGCGATCGCGACCAAGGACGCCGTCAAGGCGGCCAGGATCTACGGCGCCGTGTTCGGCGCCCAGGTCTCGGACGCCGTGCCGCTGCCCGAGCACGGCGTCATCACCGTGTTCGCGACGCTGCCCAATACCAAGATCGAGTTCATCGAGCCGCTCGGCGAGGCCTCGCCGATCGCAAAGTTCGTCGAGCGCAACCCCGACGGCGGCATCCACCACGTCTGCTACGAGGTCATCGACATCATCGCCTCGCGCGACACGCTGGTGAAGGAGGGGGCAAGGGTGCTCGGTGACGGCGTGCCGAAGATCGGCGCCCACGGCAAGCCGGTGCTGTTCCTGCATCCGAAGGATTTTTCCGGCGCGCTGGTCGAAATCGAGCAGGCGTAAGGCCGTCCCATGGCCATCCAGATATCCACCGCGATCGCGATCTACTTCGTCATCTGGTGGGTCACGCTGTTCGTGACGCTGCCGTTCGGCGTGCGCAGCCAGCACGAGGACGGCGTCGGCGCGCCCGGCACCGATCCCGGCGCCCCGATCCTGACCCGGATGGGCCGCAAGCTGATCTGGACCACGATCATCTCGGCCATCGTCTACGGCCTCGGCATGGTCGCCTATAACGCCGGCTTTCTCTCGATCGAGCGCCTGTCGAAGATGATGGGCATGCCGTTCTAGGTCTATCTGCGTGCGGCCCATCCTTCGAGACGCCCGCTTCGCGGGCTCCTCAGGATGAGGACAGAGTGCGCGGCCGCAGTTTCAACGTGCGGCGATGTCCGTTAGCCTCATCCTGAGGAGACCGCGAAGCGGTCGTCTCGAAGGACGGCGCTTGCTCCATCTCGCCGCGTGCTTAGAATTTTTCGCCTGGCTCATTGTTTCGGGGGACACAAATGACTTTTCAACGCATCGTCGTCGCGCTGCTGGTGCTGATCGTCGCCGGGCTCGGTGCCATCGGCTATGTCGAGTGGAAGATGGCGGTGCAGCTGCGAACGCTGAAGGCGTTCGTCGAGGGCTACGTCTTTAACGAAGCGGTGATGGCCTGCGAGCAGGCCAAGAGCTCGACACCGTTCAAATGGAACGGCGGCAAGAGCACCTCGGTGATCGGCCTGAACTCGGTCAAGCTGGACAAATACAACGTCAGCGCCAGCTACACGCTGGTGGCGGATCTCGTTTATTGCGATTACGATCCGATCAAGAGAAAGGCCGAGATCGGCTCGAGCTTCCTGGAGCGGGAGTAATTGTTCGGTGTCCCGCGTGAACTCGGCGCCGAACTGTGCATCTCTTGACGCGAGTGCGTAGCCTCGACGCAGTTTTCACGCAAGACTATCAAATCGGTCGGCGTTGGCGGCCCGCGATCATTCCGTAGACGAGCAGCACGACGATCGCGCCAACGACCGCGCCGATCAATCCTGCCCCTTCTCCGGGACGATACCAGCCGAGGGCCTGGCCGAGGTAGGTCGCAACGAATGCGCCCACGATCCCGAGGATGGTCGTCAGGATGAAGCCGGACGGCTCGTTGTCCCCGGGCATGATGAATTTGGCTATGACGCCGGCGACGAAGCCGATGATGATCGTCCAGAGAATGCTCATTTCAAACCTCTTCAAGTTAAGCAGCGGCGGTTAAGCCTGCGGCAGGCGCCCGTCCGGTGTGTACTTGTCGATTGCCGACGGCAATTCCCGGGACAGCCTTGCGAGGATCTCGTCTTGAGAGAGCCCCGTCTGCTGTTCGAGCTTCTCGAGCACGTCGGCGCCAACGGCAGTTTTCAGCTCAGGCGGCGTAATCTCCTTGTTGGGGCCGGGCTTTACCCAGGAGTCGGCTATCTCGCCCCGGCCATTCTGGTTAAATCGTTCCAGGAGCTCGCCAATTCCTCCATTGAGCAGCCCCCCGATGCCGCCCGCGCCGAGCATGCCGCCCAGGTTGCCCAACATTCCCCCGAGCGGCTCCTGAGCACTCCCGCCGGCGGGCCCTCCGCCCGCAGACCCTGCGCCTGAACCCTTCAGCAGTTCGGCCAGCTTGTCGCGGTTTTGATAGCCAGCTATGGCCAGCATCGCCAGAAGGGCAGTCATGGAAGGCATTCCGCGTGCCATTGGCGTCTCCTTGAGATCCGAGATCCGAGAAGAGCGAAACTGTCTCAACACGCATGAGTTCCCGAGATCGCACATGATCACTGCGGCGAAGCGTCTCTCTGTCGCGAGGGAGAGAAGCAACGACGGGGTGGCACGGGCTGGCCGGGGACGACGGCAGGAGGCAGTAAAATCCCATCTCAGCTGGACCTCGGCGGAGCCGGACGATCTCAGGACCAAGCGTCACGCGAGAACGCAAATGTCATCATCGGAAGCCGCCGCCCGGATCATCGATCTCTACCAGCGCCAGGCATTGGACTGGATCGAGAAGCGCGCCCAAAGCGGCCTGTTTGAGCGAGCCTCTCGACCGCTTTCGAGCGTTGCTGCCTGCGAATATCGGCTCGCTCCTGGGCCGGAACGGCTTCCGCGTCGTGTCGCATGTCGCCGACGATCGCGATTGCGGCGGCCACACGATCTGGCTTGCGCAGCGCATCGATACGCTCGGTTCAGTCGAACGATCGTGGCGATAGGCGCCAGCGCGCTTTTTGGCTATGATGATCCGAAAAGAAGGCCGGCTCAAATCCTGACATGGGAGTGAACAGCTGCTCCCGCCGGCATAGTGGGGGGAGACCGGCATGAGTTCAGCGCCTCGACCGTTGGCCGATCCGCGGCGGCAGGGTTATCGAATTCTCCATGAAGCCGATTTGCGGGATTACATTGCAGAGATCTTCGATGTCGCGGCCCGGCTGGGCGGCGAGCCGGCGTCCTGGACGATCACCGAGGTCGGCGACGGCAATCTCAACCTCGTCTTCATCGTCAAGGGCGCGCGCGGCGGCGTCGCCGTCAAGCAGGCGCTGCCCTATGTCCGCCTCGTCGGCGAAAGCTGGCCGCTGCCGCTGTCGCGGGCCCATTACGAATATCTGGCGCTGTCGAAGCAGGCCCAGCTCGCACCCGGCCTCGTGCCGGCCTTGCTGCATCACAACGAGAACCTGGCGCTGACGGTGATGGAGCTGCTCGAGCCCCATATCATCATGCGCAAAGGGCTGGTTGCGGGAACGCAATATCCCGGCTTCGTCGGCGACATCACCACCTTCATGGCGCGAACGTTGTTCTTCACCTCCGACCTCGCGCTGTCCGCCGCCGAGAAGAAGGAGGGCATCGCCGCTTTCGCCGGCAACCACGCGCTGTGCAAGATCACCGAGGATCTGATCTTCACCGATCCCTACCGTATCGCCGAGCAGAACCGCTGGACCGCGCCGTATCTCGATGCCCTCGCTGCGGAGCTGCGCGATGACATGGAGCTGCACGTCGCGATCTCCCGGCTGAAGCTGAAGTTCATGGCAAGCCCGGAGGCGCTGCTGCATGGGGACCTTCATACCGGATCGATCATGGTCACGGAGAGCCAGACGCGGGTGATCGACCCCGAATTCGCGTTCTATGGCCCGATGGGGTTCGACGTCGGCGCCGTGCTCGCCAACCTCCTGATGGCCTATTTCGCCTCCGCCGGTCACGAGCGTTCACCGGGCGCGCGGGCCGCCTTCGAAGGCTGGGTCCTGGAGACGGTCGAGCAGGTCTGGAGCGAATTCGCCCGCAAATTCCTCGAGCTCTGGCGCGCCGGCGCTGCCGGCGACGCCTATCCCGCCTCGCTCTTTGCCGGAGAGAAGGGCGCCGCGCGCCTGGAGGCCGAGCGGCAGGCCTACCTGCAGCGCCTGTTCACTGAGACGGTCGGCTTCGCCGCCGCAAAGACCATCCGCCGCATCTTCGGCCTCGCCCACAACATCGACTTCGAGCTGATCGCGGACCCGAAGATGCGCGCCATCAGCGAAGCGCGCGCGGTGCGGCTGGCACGTGCCATGATGGTGGAGACGGGAACGTTCCGGACGGTCGCCGACGTTACGGGAGCTGCGCGAAAACTGCGGGACTGGATGCCGGAACTGTCGGGCTGAAGACGTCGCCGAGGGCATGCCGCACACTCCGTCATTGCGAGGGGCCCTGTCGCCGCGAAACATTCTGGATTGCTTCCGCCTTCGCCAAGGCTTCGGCGGACAAGTCGCTGCACTCGCAATGACGGGGAGACAGACGCCCTCAATACAGCCGTATCGGCAGCGGCACACCCTCGGGGCCGACCAGAAGGCCCCAGGCCTCGTTGGCCGCGACCTCGAACTCCCGGCTCGCGGCCGCGCTGCCGTCGAGCTTGAGGGTGACCTTGTATGTGCCGGGCGACAGATCGATCTTCTGGCTATCGGGCAATTTGTCCGCGGCGACGTCGGAGTCGATCAGTTTCTCTCCGGCGTGAGCCGCCAGTTTGATAGTTCGCCCATTGACGGTGATGTCGGCCGCTTCGTCCGTCTTGTTGCCGAGCAACAACATCACGTGGCCCGGCGCCGGCCGGATGGCGGACGTGGCTGCCAACAGCTTACGCAGCGAGAGGTCGACAATCGTCATGTTGTCCTGACGGACCAGCCGCAGCAGCCCCGGCCCATCTGACGTCGTGAAGGCGACGACGGCCCGATCGGGCGCGACGACCGCACCGTCATCTTCGGTCCAGCCGCGCTTTGCGAGTGCAGCGCGATAGAAGCCGAGGACGGCCTCGACACCAAGCGGCGTTTCGACGTGAGCCGACCTGATGAACGGTGAATTCTTCGCGGTCATCAGGCCCCAATCTTCCGCGAGCGGCAGGCCCATGTCGTCGGACATCTTGGCCTCGAACGTCCGGCTTGTCGCCCGTGCCAGAAGCCCGATGGCGTCGCAGAGCAGGCGCTCGCCGAGAAAGTCCGGGGCGCAACGGTCCCTGAGTGCCCACCATGTCTCGTCGACGTACCCGTTGGACCGTGTGGTGTGGGACCAGCTGACCTGGATGGTGTTCGTCGGGCTGTCACGGAGAGCGTCCGGCGTAACGGGAATCGCCATCGCGGCCGTCGCGGCCACCAGACTGCCGACGAGCAAGGCGCCTAACGTTCCGCGTTTCATTTTTTGGCAATCCTCAGGGCTCAGATGACGATCCAGAGCTTGGTCGCGTTGACCGGGAAATATGTTCACCCGTCCGGGTCGCCCGATGACGCACCGCCTCAGTGCGGCTTGCACTGCTCGGGGGATGCAACCTGGCTTCCGAGCTCCTTGCCGAAGCGCCGCCATCTCGGAACTGACATTGCTCTCCAGCAAAAACTACGCTTGCATTCGATGGGCTGCGAATGATCAAATCTCTTATCGGCATCGAATTGCGTTGTTGGGGGACACATGATGTTCAGGATGATCGCAATCATCGCGGGGATGGGGCTGGCGCTCGCCGCAACGGCGGAGGCCCAGACGCCGCGCAAGGGCGGAACCATCCGCATGACGGCGCCCTACGGCTCGAGCTTCACGAGCCTCGACATTCACACCACGCAACGCGCCCAGGACGAGATCTACGCCAAGGCGCTGCATCGCTCGCTCTACATCTGGAATTCCGCGGAAGGCAAGCCGGTTCTGGAACTCGCCAAGGAGAAAGTGGTCTCCGGCGGCGGCCTGGTTCACACCTTCAAGCTGCGCGACGACGCTTATTTCCACAATGGCCGCAAGATGACGGCCGACGATATCATCTGGTCCTATAACCGCATCATGGACGGCACCAAGGCCTATCCCGGGGCGCGCTTCGTCCGTGTCATCGAGGGTGCCGCCGCGGTCGAGAAGGGCCAGGCCAAGGAAATCTCCGGCCTGAAGAAGATCGACGATTTCACCATTGAGATGAAGCTGACCGAGAAGGTCGATCCGGGCTTCTACTTCTTCACTGCGCTGACTTCGATCTATCCCGCCGACGAGGGCGCCAAGGAGAGCTTCATCCAGAAGCCGATCGGCCTCGGACCGTTCAAATTCGTCGAGCACGTGCCAGGGTCGCGCATCGTGCTGGAGCGGTGGGACCGGTTCTACAAGCCCGGCAAGCCCTACGCCGACAAGGTCGTCGTGTCGATCATGGCCGAAGCCGCGGCCCGCGACGTCGCCTTCCGCAACAAGGAGATCGACACCTCGGTGCTGGGACCTGCGCAATACGTCGCCTATCAGTCCGATGCTGCCCTCAAGGGCACCATCGTCGAGGTCGCCGAGGTCTTCACACGCTACATGGGCATGAATCCCTCGTTCAAGCCGTTCTCCGACAAGCGCGTGCGGCAGGCGATCAATTACGCGATCGATACCGATCTGATCATCAACAAGCTGGTCAAGGGCAAGGCCTATCGCGCCACCAGCTGGCTGCCGCTGACCTCGCCCGCCTACGACAAGGCCATGAAGCCTTACCCCTACGACCCCGCCAAGGCCAAGCAGTTGCTCGCCGAGGCCGGCTATCCCAACGGCTTCGAGTTCGAATGGACCGCCAGCCCGAACGAAAGCTGGGGCCTGCCGATCGTGTCGGCCGTGATCCCGATGCTGGACAAGGTCGGCATCAAGGCCAAGGTCAAGCAGGTCGAGACCGCCGTGCTGGCGGAGGTGGTTCGCACCGGCGACTACCAGGCCTTCATCTATTCCCAGGCCAGTGGCCCGGATCCGCTGGCTGCCCTCAAATGCTTCCACTCGTCGACGCCGCAACCGGCCTGCAACTACATGGCCTACAAGAATGCCGATTTCGACAAGATCGTCGATCAGGCAGCGCAGGCCGACGACGTCGCAAAGCGCAGCGAATTGCTGCAAAAGGCCAATGCGCTGCTCTATGAGGAGGCTCCGGTCTGGTTCTTCAACTACAACAAGGCGGTGATGGCGGTGCAGCCATGGCTCAAGGGGATTCAGCTGAACGCGACGGAGCTGACCCATCAGAACGTCGAAGATCTCTGGGTCGACGAGACCTCGCCCGCGAAGTGACATACGCTCGCGCGCTCCCTCCATCGCCTCAAGCCATGGAGGGAGAGAGGAACAGTGCCGATGCTCTCCTTCCTGATCCGTCGATTGCTGCAAACCGTTCCGACCGTGCTCGCCGTCGTGCTGCTGGTCTTCGTGCTGTTCAGCGTCGTTCCGGGCAGCATCGTCTCCTCCATGAGCGACGACAGCGATCCGCAGGTCGAGCTGCGCATGAAGAAGCAGCTCGGTCTCGACGATCCTGTCTATGTGCGTTTCGGCGCCTACATTGCCAAGCTCGCGACCGGTGATTTCGGCACCTCGTTCCGCACGCGCGAACCGGTCACGACCATGATCGCCAAGCGGGCATGGCCGACGCTGCAGCTGATCTTCGCGGCCATGGCCTTTGCGATTCTGATCGGCGTTCCTCTGGGCTTCATCGCCGCGCTGAAACCGGGCGGCATCGTCGACACGCTCGCGATGGTCGTGGCGGTGTCGGGCCTATCCATCGCCAAATTCTGGCTCGGCCTCGTCCTGATGTACCTGTTCGCGTTGAAGCTCGGCTGGCTGCCGAGTTTCGGCTATGGCGACGGCGGATTGAAATATCTGCTGCTGCCGGCCGTTACGCTCGGCGTCTCGCCGATGGCGCTGTTTGCCCGGACGACGCGCGCCGCGGTCCTGGAGATCATGACGGCTGATTTCGTCCGCACTGCGCGCTCCAAGGGCATGAGCGAAATCAGGGTCGTGAAGTGGCATGTGATGCGCAATGCGCTCGTCATCATCCTCACCACCGTCGGCCTGCAGTTCGGCGGGTTGATGGGGCAGGCGGTCGTCGTCGAGAAATTGTTCTCCTGGCCGGGCATCGGCTCGCTCCTGGTCGACAGCGTCCTGCAACGGGACATTCCGGCCGTCCAGGGCTCCATCCTCGTGGTGGTGATGGCCTTTCTCGCGATCAATCTGCTGATCGACGTGCTCTACGGCGTGATCGATCCCAGGATCAGATACGCATGAATCTCCGCCCCAATCTCGTCATCGGTGGCGTGTTGTTCGCGCTGGCGATCCTGGTCGGCCTGCTGGCGCCCTGGCTGGCGCACACCGATCCCGTGATGGACGCCAACCTGATGAACGCGGAGGAGCCGCCGAGCTGGACCTGGTGGTTCGGCACCGACGATCAGGGCCGTGACATCTATTCCCGCGTCGTGTACGGCGCCCGGGTCTCGCTGACGGTCGGCATCATCTCGCAGCTGATCAACAGCGTCATCGGCGTGGCCTTAGGGCTGAGCGCCGGCTATTTTGGCGGCTGGTGGGACGATTTCGTCAACGCTCTGACCAATCTCATGCTCGCGATCCCTTCGCTGATCTTCGCGCTGGCGATCATGGCGGTGCTCGGCCCCGGCCTGACCAGCCTGTTGATCGCGCTCGGGCTGACCAACTGGTCCTTCACGTGCCGGATCGCGCGGGCCTCGGCGCTGTCGCTGCGGAGCCAGGGCTATGTGCAGGCGGCGACCGTGCTCGGCTACGGCGATCTGCGCATCATGATCACGCAGCTCCTGCCGAACATGCTCGGGCCGATCATCGTCATCGGCACGCTCGGCATGGGCAGCGCGGTGTTGTCCGAGGCCGCATTGTCGTTCCTCGGGCTCGGCGTCCGTCCGCCCTTTCCAAGCTGGGGCAGCATGTTGTCGGAGGCCCGCGAGCAGATCACGACGGCGCCGTGGCTCTCGGTGTTTCCGGGCCTCGCCATCTTCCTGACCGTGCTCGGCCTCAATCTGCTCGGGGACGGCCTGCGCGACATTCTCGATCCCCAATCGCGGAGCCGGCGTACATGACAGGCACGCCGCTGATCGAAGTCGAGAATCTCCGGCTCGATCTCGATGTCGGATCGAGCCGAGTCGCGGCGGCCGAGGACGTTTCATTCCGCATCGATCGCGGCGAGACGTTCGGCCTCGTCGGCGAATCCGGCTGCGGCAAGAGCATCACGGCGCTCGCCTTGATCGGCCTGTTGCGGCCGCCCTTGGCGATCGGCGGCGGCGTCATCCGGTTCGAGGGCAAGGAGATCCAGCATCTTTCGGCCGCCAGGCAGCGGGAGCTGCGCGGCAACCGGATCGCCATGATCTTCCAGGAGCCGATGACGGCGCTGAACCCGGTCTCGCCCGTGGGCCGGCAGATCGCCGAGATGTTCGTGCTGCACAAGGGCAAGAGCTGGCAGGAAGCCAACCGGCTGGCGGTCGAGGCGCTGGCAAGCGTCCGCGTGCCTGCGCCGGAGCGGCGGGTGAAGGACTATCCGCACCAGCTGTCCGGCGGCATGCGCCAGCGCGTGATGATCGCCATCGCGATGGCCTGCGGTCCGGATCTGCTGATCGCCGACGAGCCGACCACCGCGCTCGACGTCACCGTGCAGGCCGAGATCATCGAGCTGATGCGGAATCTCTGCGCCGAGCGGGGAACGGCGATCCTGATGATCAGCCACGATCTCGGCCTCGTCGCCAATGTCTGCCGCCGCGTCGCCGTGATGTATGCCGGCCGCATCGTCGAGGAGCGCCGTTCGGCGGATATCTTCCGCGCGCCCTCGCACCCCTACACGCAAGGCCTGGTCGACTCGCTGCCACGGCTCGGCAGCCGTGCGGCGCTCGGCCGCGGCAGGCTCCAGGAAATCGCGGGCGTCGTTCCCGCCATCACCAACTTCCCCGAGGGCTGCCGGTTCAATCCGCGCTGCGCGCAGGCGACCGAGATCTGCCGGACGGTCGTGCCGGCGACGGACTTGCTGGGGGCGGGCGGTCTGGTGAGGTGTCATCACCATGCATGAGCCGCGCAACATGCCGGGTGAGCGGCGGCCGGACGACGATCTCATTCTCAGCATCGAGGATCTGGCGGTCCATTTTCCGCTGGGCGGCGGCCTGCTGGGCCGCGGCCGGCGGCTGCTTCGTGCCGTGGACGGTGTCGACCTCGAGCTGAAACGCGGCGAATGCCTCGGCCTCGTCGGCGAGTCCGGCTCGGGCAAATCGACGGTCGCCTTGTCGATCCTTGGCCTGCTGACGCCGACGCGCGGCCGCATCGTGCTGGACGGGGAGGTCGTCAGGACCAGGCAATCCGGCGACCGCAAGGAGTTGGCGCGTACCGTGCAGATGGTGTTTCAGGATCCCTACGCCTCGCTCAATCCGCGCCAGACCGTGCGCCGCACGCTGGAAGATCCGCTGCGGGTGCACGGCGTGACCGCGAAAAGCGAGATCGAGGACCGCGTTGCCACCATGCTGCGGCATGTCGGCCTGCGGCCCGAGCAGGCCGGCCGCTACCCGCACGAGTTCTCGGGCGGCCAGCGCCAGCGCATCGGCATTGCCCGGGCCCTGATCCTCAATCCCAAGATCGTCATCTGCGATGAGCCGGTATCGGCGCTCGACGTCTCGATCCGCGCCCAGATCATCAATCTGCTGCTGGAGCTGAAGGAGACGCTCGGTCTGTCCTACATCATGATCAGCCACGATCTCGGCGTCGTCGAGCACATGAGCGACCGCGTCGCCGTGATGTATCTCGGCCGCATTGTCGAGAACGGCCACTGGCGCGAGATCTTCGAGCGGCCGGCGCACCCCTACACGCAGGCCCTGATCGCCGCCATCCCCGATCCCTTGCGCCACGCCCCGCTGGCGACGACGGGCGGCGACCTTCCCAACCCGCTCAATCCGCCCAACGGCTGTGCCTTCAGCCCGCGATGTCGTTACGCGGAGGCGGTGTGCCGGAGCGAGCCGGGGCCAGCGCTGGAGACGCGCGCCGATGGACATGCGGTGCGGTGCTGGCGGAGCGAGGAGATTGCCGGGCGGTCGGCATTAATCTCGGCGGAGGGCTGATGCGCCGAAAGCGCGTCTAAGCACACGCCAAGGTAGCCAATCCGATCATAACGGGACAGAATGGCGGCCCTAATCGGATGATGGACGAGACTGTGATGGATTCGCCGCAAGCCGCACCCTTTGCACCGTTCGAATGGATGCTCGCCGCACGCTATCTACGCGCCCGTCGCAAGGAGGGGTTTGTCTCGGTCATCGCGGGGTTTTCGTTTCTGGGAATCTTGCTCGGGGTCGCCACGTTGATCATCGTCATGGCGGTGATGAACGGCTTTCGCACCGAACTTTTGGGTAAGATCCTCGGGTTCAACGGGCATATTGTGGCGCAGCCGCTAGAGGCCCCTTTGATCGACTGGAAGGATGTCGCCGAGCGCATCGGTCAGGCGCAGGGCGTTCGGTTGGCGGTACCGGTTGTTGACGGCCCGGCACTGGCATCTTCGTCAAACGCTTCTGGCGTTTTGGTGCGCGGCATTCGGGCGGCGGATCTCATTCAGCTCCCCTCAATAGCCAATGACATCAAGCACGGGTCACTCGACCATTTTGATGAGGGCCAGGGCGTCGCCATCGGCCAGGGCCTTGCCGATCAACTCTCGGTACATGCTGGCGAAAGTATCACGCTCGTTGCGCAACGCGGCGCAGTCACGCCTATGGGCATGATGCCGCGTGTCAAGAAATATCGAGTCGCGGCTGTCTTCGAGATTGGGATGTCCGAATACGACGCGGGCGTCATCTTCATGCCGATCGCAGAAGCGCAGGCCTTTTTTAACCGCAATCAGGACGTCACCGCGATCGAGGTTTTCACGGCCAATCCCGATCGTGTCGACCTGTTTCGCAAGACGGTAGCGGAAGCGGCTGGTCGACCAATCTTCCTCGTTGACTGGCGGCAGCGCAATACGACGTTCTTCAACGCGCTCGAGGTCGAACGCAATGTGATGTTTCTCATCCTCAGCCTGATTGTTTTAGTAGCCGCACTGAACATCGTGGCCGGCCTGATCATGCTGGTGAAGGACAAGGGCAGCGACATCGCGATTCTCAGGACCATGGGCGCCTCACAGGGGGCGATCATGCGGACGTTCATGATCACCGGCGCTTCGATCGGCGTGGCGGGGACGCTGGTCGGTTTCGTCGTCGGGCTTCTCGTTTGCAGGAATATCGAAGGGGTCCGGCAATTGTTGTCCTGGCTGACGCGCACCGAGTTGTTCCCGCCAAAGCTCTATTTTTTGTCAAGACTGCCGGCGGAGATCGATCTCGTGGAGTCCGCAGCGGTCGTGACCATGGCGCTAACCCTGTCATTCCTCGCAACGCTATATCCATCGTGGCAAGCCGCGCGGCTCGACCCCGTCGAGGCTCTACGACAGAGGGGCTAGTCACGGCAACGACGCGCGGCGGCTATCCGGCGGGCGCGTTTATGGGATGGATATTTCGCCTTCCGGTCCAACTCTGACCTCTGGTGAGGGCGGCTTCTGCGCGGCTATCAGGAGCATAGTGGACCGCAGCCGCGCTCGGCACGGGTTTAGGGGCACGCGGAATCTTGTGATCAATCAGATCATTATCGCACGTGACCCGGAGCAGACGTCTTGCGCACTAGCTGGCGACTACGCAGCCCCATTTGTGCCGAACATGGTATAGCGCCGTCTGCGGTTAGCTAATCGGATGTTTTCGTGCCACAGTTCGTCGTCTTTTTTGCGAGGAGCTGACGGAAACCAGTTGGCCTTTGACCGAGATCAAGCTACTCGTAGCTTATGAGGAAGAACAAGACTTTTCGGCTTGTTCTGATCAAGCCGTCACATTACGACGACGATGGCTATGTCATTCGATGGTGGCGCGGCGGCCTGCCTTCGAATTCACTAGCCTGTCTTTACGGCATCGCGCTCGATTGTCGTGAACGCGGCGTTCTCGGGCCCGATTGCAACATCGAGATCGACGCCATCGATGAGACCAACTGGAAGGTGCGTGTAGCGGATCTGGCGCGCGCGATCAAGGCCGCGGAGGCCGGCATGGTGATGCTGGTCGGGGTCCAGTCCAACCAGTTTCCCCGATCGCTCGATCTGGCGAGACAGTTTCGCAAGCTCGGAATCCACGTTGCGATCGGTGGCTTCCATGTGTCCGGCACTCTCTCGATGTTGCCGGAGCGCGATCCCGGCGTTCAGGAGATGATGGACCTCGGTGTGTCGGTCTTCGCAGGCGAAGCCGAGGGACGGCTCGAGGAGCTGTTGCAGGATGCGGTCGCCGGGCGATTGCAGCCTCTGTACAACTACATCGACGATCTGCCACACTTGGAGAACCAGCCTTTGCCGATCATTCCCCGCCAGCAGATCGGACGGGTCATCGGCCACACCACGAGCTTCGACGCGGGGCGCGGCTGCCCGTTCCAGTGCTCGTTCTGCACCATCATTAACGTGCAGGGCCGCAAGTCGCGACGCCGCAGCGCCGACGATATCGAGGCCGTGATCCGCGCCAACGTCGCTCAGGGCGTCTTCGCCTTCTTTCTCACCGACGACAATTTTGCGCGCAACAAGGATTGGGAAATTTTGCTCGACCGCATCATCGCGTTGCGCGAGAAGGAGGGCTGGGACCTCCGTTTCACGATCCAGGTCGACACGCTCTGCCACAAGCTGCCTAACTTCATCGAGAAATGCGCCAAGGCCGGCGTCCGGCGATGCTTCATCGGCCTCGAAAACATCAACCCGGACAGTCTGCTCGGCGCCAAGAAGCGGCAGAACAAGATCACCGACTATCGCGAGATGATGATGGCCTGGAAGAGGGCCAGGATCATGACCGTCGGCGGCTACATTGTTGGCTTTCCCAACGACACACCGGAATCGATCGTCCGCGACATCGAGATCATCAAGCATGAGCTGCCGATCGACATGCTGGAGTTCTTCTTCCTGACGCCGCTGCCGGGCTCGGAAGACCACAAGACGCTCTACTTGAAGGGCGTCGCGATGGATCTGGACCTCAACAAATACGACCTGGACCACGTCACGACGGACCACCCCGCCATGTCCAAGGCGGACTGGGAGCGCGCCGTCGAGCTCGCCTGGAACACCTATTACAGCTGGGAGCACATCGAGACGCTGATGCGGCGTGCCGCGGCGATGGGCAATAATGTCGGCAAGATCGGCACCTACGCGCTCTATTTCAAAGGCTACCATCCCATTGAGCGCGTCCATCCGCTCGAAGGGGGTGTGCTGCGGCTGAAGAGCCGCGGCGAGCGCCGTCCGCATCTGCCGGTCGAGCCGGCCTGGTCGTTCTATCCTCGCTATGCCGCCGACACCGTCGTAAAGGCCGTACAATGGGCTTCGCTCGCTCTGCGCCTCCACCGGCTGGCGCGCAAGGTCAAGTCGGATCCGCACCGGCTCGCCTATGTCGATGCGGCGATCACACTGCAGGCCGACGAGACCGCGAGTCTGGATTTGTACAAGACGCGGTCCAGCCAGGCGTTTCTCGATCAGCGGCGGCATATCGAAGAGGCACAGAAACCTAAGTTAGCCGGGGGATAGGATGCCTTGAGTTGAACGGCAGCCCTGGGCCTCGGCACGCAACCTTTGGCCCTGTCAACTCCCAACGCCGCCGACCAGACGCGGCCTGCGATTTGCGAGCGGCTTCGCCGCGGGCAAGGCGCGTAGCCACACGCGAAAACTCACGATCTCCGGACAATCTGCCGTACCTTCCGGCGCAACCAGCCAATCACCCCCGCCCGATCCCTCATCGATCCGCTCGCAGCGATAGCCCGGATGATGGCGGAGGCCGCGGGCGATCAACAGGTCGACCTTGCCCTCGACCAATTCGTGCAGGCCGGCCGGCTGCAGCACCCGCAAGCCGATCTCCGCATGGGTGCTGCGAAACGCCGCCAGATCGAGCCGGCGCAGGTCGAAGCTGCCATGGACTCCCAATTGAAGCTGCATCGCGCCTGCCGGTTTCAATTGCGAGGTCGCCTCCGCAATGTGGCGAAAACCTTCGGAGATGCCGGGCAGGTAGGCCTGTCCGGCCGCGGTGAGGATGAGCTGCTTGTGCAGCCGCTCGAACAGCTGCACGCCAAGGCGCGCCTCCAGCGCTTTCACTTGCTGTCCCACGGCAGCAGGCGTCACGTGCAGCTCGTGCGCGGCCAGCTTGAAGCTGAGATGCCGTGCGGCGGCTTCGAAGGCGCGGAGCGCGTTCAGTGGTGGAAGAGCGTAGGTCATCGCGCTGCACTTTGACACTGCCGGGCCGGGGCGCTGCAATAGATTTTCTTGCGCTGAACCGCAGGAATGATGCTTTGCGCGGCCGCGATGCCGGCGGGTAGGGTCGGCTCGCAATCCGGAGAAACACCATGCCCCCAGCTCACATCGTCAGCCACAATCCTGCAACGCTCAACGCGCCGTTGGGCGGCTACAGCATGGGACTTGAGCTGAGGCAGCATCGCCGCCTGCTGTTCATCAGCGGCCAGGTCCCTGAAAGCTCCGACGGCACCGTGCCAGAGGGTTTCGAGGCGCAATGCGAGCAGGCCTGGCGCAACGTCAAGGAAGTGCTCGCCGCGGCCGGCCTTGGCGTCGAGCATCTGGTCAAGATCA
Source organism: Bradyrhizobium sp. LVM 105 (assembly GCF_003957705.1). Classification (NCBI taxonomy): domain Bacteria; kingdom Pseudomonadati; phylum Pseudomonadota; class Alphaproteobacteria; order Hyphomicrobiales; family Nitrobacteraceae; genus Bradyrhizobium; species Bradyrhizobium sp. LVM 105. Next base: position 68,425 of record NZ_QZMV01000004.1, read on the forward strand.
CGACGTTCGTGACCGACCGCAACCAGGTCGTGCCCAACCGCATCATTCGGCGCGCGATGCTCGGGGAGCACCAGCCCGCCTTGACAGTCGTGATCGTCGAGACTGTCGACAGCAAATGGCTGCTGGAGATCGAGGCGATCGCCGCGGAATGAAGCCGGGCCTTGCCGGCCTCGCAATGAAACGAACCGAAATGGGTGACCAATGACTGAGATCGTCCATCCCTTCTACGAGGCGCATCGAAGCGCCATGGTGGCCGCCATGCGCGATCGCATCGACCTTGCCGGAACAATGTTGCGCGAGCGCGCGCACTTGGGCGATACCGACGGAATCAGCCGGGAGGTGATGGACGAATTCGAGATCGTGCTCGCCCAGATGCCCTATGTCGGCGGCGCGGCAAGCCGCATGAGCGATTTCTTCATGCGCCTTACGGGCTTCATGGCCATCAGCCGGGTGCTGCAACGGCACGGCGTGCCGGTGGCCGTGATCGGCGAGATCGAGCGGGAAACCTACAAGGCGCAATTGCTCAGGGTGTCCGAAGCCGAGCGCCTGGCCTCGGGCCGCCAGTTCATGTCGCCGGAGAACCAGGCGTTGTTACGCGAGCAGGCGGCAAGAAGCGTCACCGAGAGCCATCAGGAGCAGTTTCCGGAAGACTTCGTCTACGATTTCGTCGAGCCGGGTCCGCACGACAAGTTCGAATTCGGTATCAACTACAAGGCCTGCGGCTTCTGCAAGCTCGCGGCGCGCCATGGCGACAACGACATCCTGCCGAACATCTGCGGGCTCGATTTCGACGCCTATGCAACGCGAGGCATCCGCCTGGAACGGACACAAACGTTGGCGGGCGGTGCGAGCCACTGCGATTTCCGGTTTTCGCGCGTTGCGGATATCGAGCCGTCACCCTGAGGTGCCGATGACATCGTGGCCCTGTTTTGCCCGACGCGTCAAACGCACTTCGTGAAATCCGCAAGCGCGGAGCGTCACTGGCAAGCCATTGATTCTGCTGGCCCCGGCTACTGTGCATGGGGTTGTTTTCGCGCTTTTTGTCTTGAAGAGCGTCTAGTCCGCCGCCTTCTCCCTCAAGCGCTGCGCGTAGACGTTGATGACCAGCGCCGCCAGCAGGATCAGGCCGCGGATCAGGATCTTCAGGAAACTGTCGATGTTGACGTGGTCGAGGCCGTTGTTGAGGACGCCGAGCACGAACAGCCCGACGATGGTGTTGCCGATGCCGCCGCGGCCGCCGAACAGGCTGGTGCCGCCGACCACGACCGCGGCAATGGAGTCGAGAAGGTAAGTATCGAACTCGTTCTGCTGCGCGCTGCCGAAATGGGCGACACCCAGCATGCCGCCGATGCCGGAGCAGACCGCCGAGATCACCATCACGCTGCCCAGGATGAGCTTGACGTTGAGGCCGGAATATTCGGCCGCCTCGCGGTTGCCCCCGACCATGTAGACGTAGCGGCCGAAGCGCGTGTAGGTCAGCACCAGATGACCGGCGAGCAGCATGATGGCGGCGACGATGACGATCCAGGGAATGCCGCCGATCGATCCCGAGCCGAGCGTGGTGACGAGGCTCGGCACCTTGTAGGCGATCTGGCCGCGCACCAGCAGCGCCGAGATGCCGGCGGCGATCTGCATCATCGCCAAGGTCATGATGAAGGAGGGGATGCCGATCACGGTCAGCCCCAGCGCATTGACGAGGCCAAGCAGGGCGCAGAGCAGGATCGACAGCAGGATCGCGACCGCGCCGGGCAGCGGGATATTGGCGATGTTGACGTAGGATTCCTGCAGCGTGAAGTAGGCGACGGCGATGCCGGTGACGTTGGCGATGCTGGCGATCGACAGGTCGATCTCGGCGCAGAGGATCACGAAGGTGAGTCCGACCGCAATGATGCCGGTGACCGATACCTGCGTCAGGATGTTGCCGAGATTGTCCAGCGTCGCAAAGGAGGGGCTGGCGAAGGCGAAGAAGGCGGACAGAAAGATCAGGGTGAGGAACGGGGCGATGTTGCGCATCTGCGAGCGCAGGAAGGGCGCAAGGCCCCGCGTCCGCTGCCCCGCCGCTAAAGCCGTCTCGCTGCTCATGTGCTTCTCCGTCACGCCGCTTCCAGCAGGCGGTCCTTGCTGACCGGCTCGTTCCTGAATTCCCGCACCAATGCGCCGCGCTTGAGCACGAGGATGCGGTCTGCCAGCGACAGCACCGTCTCCGGCTCGGTCGACAGCACGATGATCGCGAGCCCTTTGGTGCGGAGATCGCGGACGATGTTGATGACGTCGTTCTTGGCGCCGACGTCCATGCCGCGGGTCGGCTCGCACAGCACCAAGAGCTTGGGCGGATAGGTCAGCCATTTCGCCAGCGCGACCTTCTGCTGATTGCCGCCGGAGAGCATGCCGAGGTCGAGACCGACCACCGGCGGCCGGATCTGCAACTGCTCGACCTGGCGCTTGGCGATGTCGCGCTCCTGCGCCGGCTTGAGCAGCAGCGTGGAGATGCGGTCGAGAATGCTGATCGAGATGTTCTTGTAGACCGGCTCCTGATGAAACAGCATGTCGCGCCGGCTCTCCGGCACCAGCGCCACGCCGGCGCGCCGTGCCGCCGCCGTGCTGGCGAAGGTCTTCGGCGTGCCGTCGACGACAAGCGTGCCGGTGTCCGGCTTCAGCTTGCCGAACAGGATGCGCGACAGCTCCTGCTGGCCGCAGCCCATGAAGCCGTAGATGCCGAGCACCTCGCCGGCGCGCGCCTCGAACGAGACGTCCTTCAGGCTGCGGGACAGCGAGAGCTGATCGACCTTGAGAACGACCTGGCTGTCGCTTGGCCGCGGCAGCATCAGATCGTCGGTATAGCTGTGCTCGAGCGCCTCGCCGCCGCGGCCGATCATGGCCTCGATAAGCGCGCCCTTGCTGGTCGCCGCGCTCGCGGTCTCCGCGACCTTCCGACCGTTGCGGAACACGGTCACCGTGTCGGAGACGAGCAGGATGTCCTCGATGAAATGCGAGATGAAGACGATTGCGGTGCCTTGCTCGCGCAGCCGCCTCAGCGTTGCGAACAGCCGCTCGACCTCGGGCGGGGAGAGCGCGGAGGTCGGCTCGTCCAGGATGATGATGCGGGCGCCGGAGAACAGCACGCGCGCGATCTCGATCAGCTGCTGCAACCCGATGGGGAGGTCGCCCAGCCGCGTCATCGGATCGACGTCGATGCCGAAGCGGGCAAGCTGCTCGCCGGCCTCGCGCGCCATCCGCCGCCATTGTACGAGGCCGAGGGCGTTGGTCGGCTGGTTGCCGAGGAAGACGTTCTCGGCGACCGTGAGGTCGGGCGCGACGGAGAGCTCCTGGTGCACCATGGCGATGCCGGCCGCGTGCGCATCGCGGGCCGAGCGGAAATGCGTCTCCACCCCGCCGATCAGGAAGCGGCCGGAGAATTCGGTGTGCACGCCGGCGATGATCTTCATCAGCGTGCTTTTTCCGGCGCCGTTCTCGCCGACGAGACCGTGGATCTCGCCGGGATGGAGCGCGAAGTCGACACCACGAAGTGCCTCGACGCCGCCGAAGCTCTTCGTGATGCCCTGCAGTTCAAGGATGGGTGGACGACCCTCGGACATGAAAGTTCAGATCAGGAAGTGATCCTGCATCCACTGCATCCCGGCGGCGTTGGCCTTGGTCACGACCGGGCCGTCGGTGACGACGTTCTTGGGAATGCCTTGGCCGCTCTTCTCGCCGCCGACCACGGCCGAGACGCCGGCGATGATGGCGCCGCCGTGGATGCGGCAGGAGGGATTGCGGACGGTCGCGAACATGCGGCCTTCGCTCACCGCCTGGATCGCCGGCGGCATCGCATCGACGCCGCCGATCAGGATGTTGGTGCGGCCGCGCGCCTTCATGATGTTGGCGGCGGCGAGGGCCATGTCGTCGTTGTGGAAGAATGCCGCGTCGATCTGGGGATACTTGGTCAGATAGGTTTCCCACAGCCGCGCCGTCTTGGAGACGTCCCAATCAGCGGGCTGGGTGTCGAGGACTTCGATGCCGGGGAATTGCTTGACCACTGAATTGAAGCCCTTGGCGCGTCCTTGCGCGCCGGTATGCCCGAGTGCGCCCTGCGTCATGATGATCTTGCCCTTGCCGCCCATGGCGTTGCAGAGGGCCTGCGTCACCGAGGCGCCCATGAACTCGTTGTCGGGAGCGAGGAAGGAATGCACGTTGATCTGGTCGAGCGGGGCGATCAGCGTGTCCATGTCGATCACCGGCGTGCCGGCGTCGATCATCTTCTGCACGGGCTGGGTGAGGGTGCCGATGCCGAAGGCCTGGATCGCCACGAAGTCCCATTTCTGCGAAGCCATGTTGTCGATCGCCGCCCGCTGCTTCACCGCGTCGAGCTGACCGTCGAACCAGGTGACCTCGACGTTGAACAGCTTGCCCCAGAATTCGGCGGCCTGCTTGCCTTGCGCGCACCAGGTGGCCTGGAGGCCGGCATTGGAGAACGCCGCCTTCAGCGGCTTCTCGCTGCGTCCGACCGCGGCTGCCAATGCGGGGTTCATGCCCATGCTGCCGAGGAGGGCAGCTCCGGCGCCGGCGGTCGCGGCCGCCTGAAGAAGATCGCGCCTCGTCGTCGAGAAATCTTTCGTCCCGGACATTGCTCGCTCCCATAAGAGTTTAGCCTCGGCGCGTCATTGATTGCGCTACCGATGTCCGAAAGTGTCTCACAAGAGTTGCCGCCACTCAATCTGCAATCACTCGCCGACATTGCAGCAGGCCGCGTTGGTGCAGCGCAAAGTGTCAGGCCGTCGCGCCGGCGATCGTGTCGATGTCGGCGAGCAATGCGTCCCAGGCGTGCGCTATCTCGATCGACCATTGGTCGCCGAGCAGATCGCGCAGCGTATCCCTGATGATGGCGAAGAACGCGATGAACAGCTCACGCGGCGTGCCATAGCCATCGTGCGAGGCGGCTTCGCAGGCGATCAGCCGGAAATGCCCGCGACGCTGACCGGCGAAATCGAGGATCGCCTCGATCGCCAGCGCGAGCATTGATCCTTTCGCGAGGTCGCGGCCGTCGGAACGGAACATCGCCTGCGTCTCGGGACGCTCGTCGAACAGGCGTCGGTAGACGAAGGGCGTGAGATCTTCGCAGCGCGTGGCCGCCAGCTCGAAGCTGATTTCGATTGGATTGCGCAAAGCACGCAGCCGCGCGTCAGCCTCGCGGACAAAAAAAGAGCGGGGCCCTGGCCCCGCTCAAAAATTGTGTCGACCCTATTATCCCCGATTCTAAGATTTGCTCTTGATTGACGGGGCGACGCTGCATTTTGCGCGTCAGGGGCTCCTCCCGAGACTTGGACCACCAGACTTTGACCTCACGGCCAGCCTGAGCGAGAGGGATGCTAGATCAACTTTTCTCACTTGTCATCATTTTCGGCAACGAATGTTCAAAATTCGGTCAGTAGACGAAATGATCAGGCGTCGTGGCCCGCAAGTATATGACAAATAAAAGAAATCTGTTGAGCGCGGGTCCGTTTGACCTGCCTCAAATGGCTGCCGTCCATCCTATGCTGGGTTATTCAGGCCACGATTTTGGACAAGTTTGCGCTGGGGCAAGAAGGGGGCGGTGCTGGCCTCGACTTGGAGCTGGGTGCGGTGTTTAGTTAGCAGACGAACGAACGGTTCGGCGGATGCGCGCACGGCTACAAAAATTTCTGCCCCTGGTCCTGCTCGCCCTGGCGATGCAGGTGCTGGCGCCGATTGCCGCCTGCTGGGCGACCGGCTTGGCCATTGCCGATCCGCTGTCTGCCGCCGTCATCTGCCATAGTGCGAGCGAGCAGGGCGGCCTGAACGATCAGACCGGCGTGCCGACCGCCCATGCCGGCGCGTGCGCCCTGTGCTGCCTGGCCCAGGCCAATGCCTCGCTCGATTCGCCGACGCCCGCGGCATTCTCGATTCCCGTTCGCCATGCCGAGCGGGTGGTGTGGCGTCCGGCGGACGCGTCCGCCACCACCGTTCACAAGGGCTCGAGCGCCCAGGCGCGCGCGCCGCCTCACATTTCCTGATCTAGCTACGAATCTGCCTCGTCAGCGGCTGCTGCACGGGGATTCGCAATACACCGGCACTACTCGTGCTGGTATCGGGAATTTTCACATGTCTCGCCTTGGTTTGCTCCAAAGCGCTTCCGCGCGCGGAATTTTGCTTGCTTCTCTCTCTGCTCTCTCCCTGCCACAGCTCGCCGACGCGCAGGAAAGTGGGCGCGAACTTCCTCCGGTGACCGTCGACTCGCCACGCGAGAGGCGCGCTGCGCCGGCCCGCTCGCAGCGGACTCCCGTGCGATCAACGCGCGCGCGCACCGCGGCTCCGCAACAAGCGGCGCGTTCGCAGGGTGAAGGCGCGAGCGGTCCAGGCGCGTTGACCGTTCTGACGGCGCAGCAGGCCCTTGCGGAAATCAACCAGACGCCGGGCGGCGTGGCGCTGGTGACAGCCGAGGCCTACCGGAATTCTACGCCCGCGAGCACAATCAAGGACGTTCTCGACTACGTCCCTGGCATCTTCGCCCAGCCTAAATGGAGCGACGACACCCGGCTCTCGATCCGAGGCTCCGGGCTGTCGCGTAATTTCCATCTGCGCGGCGTGCAGCTCTATATGGACGGCATCCCGATCAACACCGCGGACGGTTACGGCGATTTCCAGGAGATCGACCCTACCGCCTACAGGTACGTTGAGGTCTACAAGGGCGGCAACGCGCTCCAGTTCGGAGCGAACTCGCTTGGCGGAGCGATCAACTTCGTGACGCCGACCGGCCGCGATCCGTTTCCGAACGGGGTTTCCGTCGATATGGGAGGCTTCGGATATAAGCGCTTCCAGGCCAACGCTGGCGGAGCAAACGGTCCTTGGGACGGCTTCGTCACGGCCTCGACGCAGGCCGCGGACGGTTTTCGAGACCACAGCTTTGGCTCAAGCAACCGGCTCAGCGCCAATGTCGGCTATCAGTTTTCGCCGGATTTCGAGACGCGCTTCTATCTCAACGCCAACGAGGTGCGGCAACGCATTCCCGGCACCGTTACCAAGACGTCTGCGCTGACCAATCCCGAGGCTGCAGCTCCGGCAAATGTTGCCATGGATCAGCAGCGCAATATCGACACGGTCAGGCTGGCAAACAAGACCACGATCCGTTTCGACCAGACCAAGGTTGAATTCGGAGCCTTCGGCGTCGATCGCCATCTGATGCATCCGATTTTCCAGTGGCTCGACTATCGTTACAAGGACTACGGAGGCTTCGCGAAAGTTACCGACGAGCGCTTCATCGGCGGCTTTCGCAACAGGCTGGTTGCGGGTGTCAACGTGCTGAATGGCAGCATCGACAATCAGCAATTCGCCAACATCGCTGGACAAAAGGGAGCTCTGCTCTCGTCGTCGATCGATCGCTCGAAGAACACATCCGTCTACGTTGAAGACAGCTTCTATTTCCTTCCCAGCGTTGCGGCGATAGCCGGAACGCAGTTTCTCCATGCGACTCGCAACCGGCAGGACCGTTTTCTCAGCAACGGCGATCAATCGGGGGCGACCCGCTTCAATCTGTGGTCGCCGAAAACGGGCTTGCTGTGGCAAATCGATCCGACATGGCAGGCTTTCGCCAACGTGTCGCGGAGCGCCGAAGTGCCGAGCTTCGGCGAGAGTTCAAATGGGCCGGGCATTCCGACGATTCCGTTTACCAGCATCCGCGCCCAGATCGCGACGACCTACGAGATCGGGACGCGCATGCGGAGGCCGGACTACTCGTGGGAGCTGACCGCTTATCGCGCCAACATCCGCGACGAACTGCTATGCCTCTACAGCGCCTTCGGCAATTGCAACGTGACCAATGCGGATCGGACCATCCACCAAGGCATCGAAGCCGGCGCGGGGGCCGCGGTCTTCCATGACCTCTTCGTAATGGGAAGCGCGCCGGACAAAGTGTGGCTCAATCTGGCCTACACCTATAACGACTTTCGCTTCGACAACGATGCTACCTTTGGCAACAATCAGCTACCTGGAGCGCCTCGTCACTATTTGCGCGCCGAATTGCTCTACAAGCATCCGACGGGCCTCTATATCGGACCTAACGTCGAATGGGTGCCGAAGGCCTATTTCGTTGACAGCATGAATACGCTGACGACGGAGCCTTATGCATTGTTGGGACTGAAGGCCGGTTTTGACAATGGCGGTCCATTCTCCGCCTACGTCGAGGGCCGTAACCTTACCAACCGGATCTATATCGCAAGCGCCAGCATCATCGACCGCGCGACTGCGGCGTCGACTTTGTTCGAGCCGGGAACGGGACGGACGGTTTATGCCGGAATGCGGTATCGATGGTAAGTGCTGCGGGCTCGCTGAAACAACCTTACGCGATCGGCCAGATCAACCACGAGGGAACCAAAAATGAACAGGACCAGACAAACACTTTTCGCCATCGCCATTCTGCTAAGCGGCAGCGCGGCTGCATTGGCCGACGACGTCAAGGCCGGCGATCTCGTCATCTCGCAGGCCTGGAGCCGTGCGACCCCGGGCGGCGCAAAGGTTGCCGGCGGCTATCTCGTCATCGAGAACAAGGGGACGGCGCCGGACAGGCTGGTCGGCGTGTCCGCCGACATCGCCGGCAAGGCCGAGATCCACGAGATGGCGATGGATAACGGCGTGATGAAGATGCGCGCACTCGACAAGGGGCTGGTGGTCGATCCCGGCAAGACGGTGAAGCTCGCGCCCGGCGGCAATCATTTGATGCTCCAGGAGCTGAAGGGCCCGTTCAAGCAGGGTGACAAGGTGCCGGTGACGCTGCAATTCGAGAAGGCCGGCAAGGTCGCCGTCTCCCTCGACGTCCAGGGCGTCGGCGCGCAGGCCCCCGGCGATGCCGGGCATTCGGGTCACATGGACATGAAGAAGATGCCGGATCATTCGGGAATGAAAATGAAATGAGATCGATGTCGATTCCCGGGAGACCGAACATGAAGAGAGCCTGCCTGTTCCTGGTTGCCGCGCTCGCTGCCTCGCCGGCGGCGGCGCACGTGTCGCTCGAGACCAAGCAAGCGACGGTCGGTGCTTCCTACAAGGCTGTGTTCACCGTGCCGCACGGTTGCGCGGGCTCGCCGACGGTGAAGATCCGTGTGCAGGTCCCGGAAGGGGTGATCGCGGTGAAGCCGATGCCGAAGGCGGGCTGGAATGTCGATGTCGTCGAGGGCAAATATGCCGTCGAATACGACTATCACGGCAACAAGCTCTCCTCCGGCGTCAAGGAGGTGGCGTGGTCCGGCGGCAAGCTGCCGGACAAGCACTATGACGAGTTCGTCATGCATACGGTCCTGACCGACAAGCTCAAGCCGAACACCACCCTATACTTCCCCGTCGTCCAGGAATGCGAGACCGGCGTCAGCCGCTGGATCGAAATCCCGACCGAGGGAGCAGGGCATTCGCATCAGGGCAAGTCCGAGGGCAAGTCGCCGGCGCCGGGCGTGAAGCTGCTGCCGAAATCCTGATGCGCTTCTTCGCCGCGCTCGCGACCCTGCTGTTCGCCGCCGGATTCGCGGGCGCGGCGTGGGCGCATGCAGCGCTGATCTCGGTCGAGCCGCCGAGCGGGAGCATGCTCGCGGCCGCGCCCAAGGCGGTGGAGCTGCGCTTCAACGAGGCTGTGACGCCCGGTGCGATCCGGCTGATCGACGGTGCCGGCAGAGCGCGGGACGACGTAGGTATCAGCGCATCCGGCGAGACGATTTCGGTGGCGATGCCTGCGGATCTGCCTGAGGGCACCGCGGTCGTCAGCTATCGCGTGATCTCGCAGGACGGCCATCCGGTCGTCGGCTCGGTGATCTTCTCGATCGGCATGCCGACGGCGACGAAGCTCCCCGCCGCGGTTGACGGCGAGGTGAATGCGCTGATCTGGCTGGCGCGCGTCGGCCTCTATCTCGGGCTGTTCGTCGGCGTCGGCGGCGTGTTCTTCGCGCGCTGGATCGCATGGTCGATGATCGGCATGGCCGCGCCGCGCATGGCGATCGCCATCGGTATCCTTGGTGCTGCAGCGTCTCTCGGCACGTTGGGCCTCGACCTTCTCGGCCTGCCGCTAACAGCTCTCACGACCGCCGCACCCTGGAAAGTCGCGCTCGGGGCGAGTGCCGGTCCCGCCCTGCTGGTCGCCATCGCGGCGATGCTGCTGGCGCTAATGGCGCTGCGAAGCGCGCGGTATGCGCACGCACTTGCGATCGTGGCCTTGGTCGGCGTCGGGCTGTCGCTCGCCATGACTGGGCACGCCGCAACCGCCCCGCCGGAGGCGCTGATGCGTCCGGCGATCTTTCTTCACGGCCTCGGTGTCGCCATCTGGATCGGTGCGCTTGCGCCGCTCGTCGCCCTGGTCTCGCATCCGACGACACCGCCGCTCCCAATCGTGAACCGCTTTTCCCGCATCGCTGCGCTGGCGGTCGGTGTGCTGGCCGTGACCGGCCTCGCTCTCGCAATCGTGCAGCTCGAAAAGCCGGGAGCGTTGGTGGAGACCCGTTACGGACTGATCCTCGCGAGCAAGCTCGTTCTCGTCACGGGATTGCTGGCACTGGCCGCGCTCAACCGGTTCCGGCTCACACCGGCGCTGGCCCGGGACGGGACAGGGACGCCCGCGCTCAAGCGCTCGATCTTGGCCGAATGCGCCATCGCGCTGGCCATCCTGGCCGTCGTCGCCGGCTGGCGCTTCACGCCGCCGCCGCGGACCATCGTTCCCGAGACGCCGCTGGCGATCCACATCCACAGCGACAAGGCGATGTTCCAAGTCCTGGTCTCGCCCGGCAAGCCGGGGATCAATGACTTCGTGCTCCAGCTCATGAACGGCGAGGGGAGTCCGCTGGCGGCACGGGAGACGACGTTGACGCTGAGCCTGCCCGAGCGCGGCATCGAGCCGATGGAGCGGAAGGCCGCGCTGGGGCCGGACGGCCACTGGCATGTGCGCAAGGTCGAGCTTCCCTTTGCCGGCCGCTGGCACGCGCGGATCGACGCACTGGTGAGCGACTTCGAGCAAATCACGCTCGAGGATGAACTCGACGTCACTTCGCGTTAAGGCGCGGTTCGCGCTGAACCTGAAGTCCGAAGGAAAAATGACAGGAATTCCGCTGCTTAGCGGCTTTTCCTCATTCCCGGTCTTGTATTTTCGCTCTCAATCCGGTTTCACTGCAACCGATCACTGATTCCCAGAGTATTGCCATGCGGTTGTCGCGGTTCTTTCTGCCCATCCTGAAGGAAAATCCGAAAGAGGCGGAGATCGTCTCGCATCGGCTGATGCTGCGCGCCGGCATGATCCGGCAGGAGGCGGCCGGCATTTACGCCTGGCTGCCGCTCGGCTTCCGCGTGCTCAAGAAGATCGAGCAGATCGTGCGCGAGGAGCAGGATCGCTCCGGCGCGATCGAGGTTTTGATGCCGACGCTCCAGCTGGCCGATCTCTGGCGCGAGAGCGGCCGCTACGACGCCTATGGCCCGGAGATGCTGCGCATCGCCGATCGCCACAAGCGCGAGCTCCTGTACGGGCCGACCAACGAGGAAATGATCACCGAGATCTTTCGCGCCTATGTGAAGTCCTACAAGAGCCTCCCGCTCAATCTCTATCATATCCAATGGAAATTCCGCGACGAGCAGCGTCCGCGTTTCGGCGTGATGCGCGGCCGCGAGTTCCTGATGAAGGACGCCTATTCATTCGACCTCAACGAGGCCGCAGCGCGCGTCGCCTACAACAAGATGTTCGTTGCCTATTTGCGCACCTTTGCGCGGATGGGGCTGAAGGCGATTCCGATGCGCGCCGAGACCGGCCCGATCGGCGGCGACCTCAGCCACGAATTCATCGTGCTGGCGGAGACCGGCGAATCCGGCGTCTTCATCAATCGCGACGTGCTGGACCTGCCGGTGCCGGGTGAGGATGTCGACTACGAGAACGACCTGACGCCGATCATCAAGCAATGGACCTCGCTCTATGCCGCGACCGAAGACGTCCACGACGCCGCGCGCTTCGAGCAGGAGGTGCCCGCGGACAAGCGGGTGAACACCCGCGGCATCGAGGTCGGGCAGATCTTCTACTTCGGCACCAAATATTCCGAGCCGATGAAGGCGCTGGTGGCAGGGCCCGACGGCGTCGACGTGCCGATCCATGGCGGGTCCTACGGCGTCGGCGTCTCGCGCCTGCTCGGCGCCATCATCGAGGCCTGCCATGACGATGCCGGCATCAAATGGCCGGAGGCGGTGGCGCCGTTCCGCGTCTCGATCCTCAACCTCAAGCAGGGCGATGCCGCCGTCGATGCGGCCTGCGAGAAGCTTTATGCCGAGCTCACCGCCAAGGGCGTCGACGTGCTCTATGACGACACCGACCAGCGCGCCGGCGCCAAGTTCGCCGCCGCCGACCTGATCGGCATTCCCTGGCAGATCATGATCGGGCCGAAGGGGCTTGCCGACGGCAAGGTCGAGATCAAGCGGCGAAGTGACGGCTCCCGCGAGACCATGTCGCCTGCGGACGCGGTCGCAAGACTTGTGGGCTGATAAGGCTGGTCGGCTGAATATTGTTCATCGCAAGATCGCGGCCGCCAATCCGGCCACAATTGACCCCGAATCATGGGATTATCGAGCGATGGATGAGACCATGACCGAAACCGTGCAGACCGCGCCTTTTGCGCCATTCGAGTGGATGCTGTCGGCGCGCTATTTGCGGGCGCGCCGCAAGGAGGGATTCATCTCGGTCATCGCCGGGTTCTCCTTTCTCGGCATCATGCTGGGCGTGGCGACGCTGATCATCGTCATGGCCGTGATGAACGGTTTCCGCAAAGAGCTGCTCGACAAGATCCTCGGGCTCAACGGCCACATCCTGGTGCAGCCGCTGGAATCGCCGCTGACCGACTGGAAGGATGTCGCCGACCGCCTCAGCCAGGTCGGGGGCATCCGGCTCGCCGCGCCCGTGGTGGACGGCCAGGCGCTGGCATCGTCGCCATGGAACGCCTCGGGCGTCCTGGTGCGCGGCATCCGCTCCGACGACCTCAACAACCTCACCTCGATCGCCAAGAACATCAAGCAGGGCTCGCTCGAAGGCTTCGACGAGGGGCAGGGCGTGGCGATCGGCCGGCGCCTCGCCGACCAGCTCTCGCTGCATGCCGGCGACAGCATCACGCTGGTGGCGCCGAAGGGCGCGGTCACCCCGATGGGCACGACGCCGCGCATCAAGCCGTACAAGATCGTCGCGGTGTTCGAGATCGGCATGTCCGAATACGATCTCGGCTTCGTGTTCATGCCGCTTGCCGAAGCGCAGGCCTATTTCAACCGCAGCAACGACGTCACCTCGATCGAGGTGTTCACCACCAACCCCGACAGGATCGACGCCTTCCGCAAGGCGGTGACGGAGGCCGCGGGACGTCCGGTGTTCCTGGTCGATTGGCGGCAGCGCAACTCGACCTTCTTCAACGCGCTCCAGGTCGAGCGCAACGTGATGTTCCTGATCCTGACCATGATCGTGCTGGTCGCGGCGCTCAACATCGTGTCCGGCCTGATCATGCTGGTGAAGGACAAGGGCAGCGACATCGCGATCCTGCGCACGATGGGCGCCTCGCAGGGATCGATCATGCGGATCTTCCTGATCACGGGCGCCTCGATCGGCGTGGTCGGCACGCTGGTCGGCTTCTTCGTCGGGCTCGTGATCTGCCTCAACATCGAATCGATCCGGCAATTCCTGTCCTGGCTGACCAGCACCGAGCTGTTCTCGCCGGAGCTCTATTTCCTGTCGAAGCTGCCTGCCGAAATCGACATCGGCGAGACCACGGCCGTCGTCATCATGGCGCTGACGCTGTCGTTCCTGGCGACGCTGTATCCGTCGTGGCGCGCCGCGCGCCTCGATCCCGTCGAAGCGCTGCGGTACGAGTGAGGGGCTGATGGAGCAGCAGGGGGCTGACGATGTACCGGTCATTTATCTCCACGAGATAAAGCGGCAGTACTTGCAGGGCGAGGTGCCGCTGACGATTTTGGACGGCGCCAAGCTGGCGCTGTGGGCCGGTCAATCGGTCGCGCTGGTGGCTCCGTCGGGCTCCGGCAAGTCCACGCTGCTGCACATCGCAGGGCTGCTCGAGGCGCCGGATTCCGGTGAGGTCTATGTCAACGGCGCGCCGACCTCGCAGCTGCCCGATATCGAACGCACCCAGCTGCGCCGCACCGATATCGGCTTCGTCTACCAGTCGCACCGGCTGTTGCCGGAGTTCTCCGCGCTCGAGAACGTCATGCTGCCGCAGATGATCCGTGGCCTGAAGAAGTCCGAGAGCGTCACGCGTGCCAAGGAGATCCTCGGCTATCTCGGCCTCGGCGAGCGCATCACCCATCGCCCCGCCGAGCTGTCGGGCGGCGAGCAGCAGCGCGTCGCGATCGCCCGCGCGGTTGCCAATGCGCCGCGGGTGCTGTTCGCGGACGAGCCGACCGGCAACCTCGATCCGCACACGGCCGATCACGTGTTCCAGGCCCTGATGCAGCTGGTCAAGGCGACCAGAGTGTCGATGCTGATCGCGACCCACAACATGGAGCTCGCCGGCCGCATGGACCGGCGCGTGTCGCTGTCGAACGGCCAGGTGGTCGAGCTCGACTGACAAAACCGCGAAAACAACCCCATGCACAGTAGCCAAGTGCTTGGCGGGACTTGCGAAAAAAATCGGCGATCGCGCTCGGCCGCGCCGCAAGCAGTCAAGGCCGGATCACCGTCATCTTGAACGGCCCGCCATTGGCGGCGGCGTGCGCCACGGCCTCGTTGGCATGATCGAGGTCGAAGGCCGTCGTCTCGTATTCCTTCAGCCTGAGCAGTCCCGCGCGCACCAGCGCGATCAGGCGGCTCGCGGCATCCGGCGGGTACATCCAGACGCCGTGGATGCTGATGCAGTTGCGCATGATCCAGGGGTAGGGCAACTCGAGCCCGGCGCCGCCGGCCATGCCGACGCCGCCCATCAGTGCGACGCGTCCATAGGGGCGCACGGTCATGATCGCGGCCCGCACCACGGTCGGGCTGACCGAGGGCGGCATGATGTCGAGCACGCAGTCGATTGGGCCGGACGCCGCGCGCTTCATCGCCTCGCGGTCGTCGTTCTCATCGCCAGCGAGCTTGACCGGCTTCACCCGCGGGCCGAAGCGGCTGACGAGATCGGCGAGGATCGTCTCGTTGCGGCCCGGTGCGACCACGCAGGCCGCGCCCATCGCCAGCGCGACGGAGACGGCTGCGCTGCCGAAATTGCCGGTGGCCCCGCTCACCAGCACGGTCTCGCCTGGTCGTAGGTTCGCAGCGAGGAAGCCGCCGTAAGGCACCAACAGCGTGCCCAGCGCGCACCATTGCGCCGCTTCCTCGGACGTGATCGTGCCGATCCGTTTGACGTTCTCGGTCGGCAGGCGCATCTGCTCGGCAAACGAGCCGTGGCGAAAATGCTGTTGCAGGCGCATGCCGCCGGGACCGGCGGCGGTGAGCCCTTGCAGCGCGATGTCGGGCGCCGCCGCGTCGTCGCGCGAACGCACCGTCGGATCGCAGAACACCCAGTCGCCGACGCTGAGCCTGGTTGCGTCCGGGCCGATCGCGCGCACCCGGCCGATGCCGCCAGGACCCGGGATGATCGGCAGGCCGAGTGCGTAATTGCGCGTCCCGTCCAAGACTTCGTTCATGTACGACAACACGCGCGTGGCGACGACATCGACGATGACCTCGCCGGTGCCGAGCACCGGTTCGGGGACATTCTCGATCGCCAGCGGCGAACCGAAGGATTTGAGCACGGCAGCTTTCATGATGTTCACCTCGACGTCGGGTGATGCCGGTATGCGCCGCCTTGGAGCGAACAAAAAGGCCTGGTATTATCCTAGTATTGCAGAGGCCCTCCATGCAGGAGCGACAGCGATGGCCGACCCGCGCCGCGTCGAATTCGGCGATTTTCTCAGGTCCCGCCGCGAAAAGCTGTCGCCGAAGACCGTCGGGCTTCCGGCTGGCCGCCGCCGGCGCACCGCGGGGCTGCGCCGCGAGGAGGTGGCGCAGCTCGCCGGCATCGGCGTCGACTGGTACATCCGGCTCGAGCAGGGCCGCACCGTCAGCCCGTCCGTCACCACCATCGACGCGCTGGCCCGCGCGCTCCGTCTCAGCAAGGCCGAGCACGCGCACCTGAAGGCATTGGCGCGTGACGGTGCCAGAGGCGCGTTCACGCGCGAGATCGTGCCGCCGCCGATCCGGCGGATGATCGCGAGCCTGAACCAGCCGGCCTATGTCACCGGGCGGCGCTGGGACGTGCTGGCCTGGAACGAGGCCGCCGAGGACATCTTCGCCTTCGGGCAGTTGCCGGAGCAGGATCGCAACACGCTGCTGCTGGTGATGACCAACAAGCAGACGCGAAAGTTCTACGGTGCGACCTGGATCGAGGTTGCGAAAAGCATGGTCGCGATGTTCCGCGCCACCCATGACGTCTGGGCCGGCGATCCCGCTTTTACTGAGCTGCTGGCGCGGCTGCGCCAGGGCAGTCCGGAATTCGTCAAATGGTGGGAAGCCCACGACATCCGCAGCACGATGTCCGGCCTCAAGACCATGAACCATCCGACCAGGGGCCTGCTCCGGTTCGAGCACACCAGCTTCCAGGCCAACGATGACCCCGCGCTGAAGCTGGTGATTTACACGCCGGTCGAGGGTGGGGACTGACGGGGCAGGCTTCAACTTCTGAAGACTGATTGGCAGGCCTGTTCACCTCTCGCGGCCAGCGCGCGCCGGTGTGATGCGCTCGACGCGCGCGCAAAATGTGGCGAGTGCGAGCAAAAAATGTGGCGACAATGGGCAGAGCAATTCGGCTACGCATTTTCAATTCGGCATCACGCGAATGTGCGCGCGACGTCGTTACGCGCGTACGCAGCTGACGCCCTCGAGCGAACATTGGAACTACAGAAAACACTTGTTTCAAAGGGTTTCGGACGCGCCCTGATAAATCTTCATTAATGAAGCGCGGGCCTTTGGCGCGAACTGTTGCGTCGAGGTTACAGCAATTCTGTCGATCGCTGTTATGACGACGGCACGGCCCGGGGGCCTCTGAAGAAACTGGAACGGGAATCAAATGAAGAAGAATTTGTTGCTTGCTGCTGTGAGCTTGGTCGCGCTGAGCGCGGCGGCGCCGGCGCTGGCTGCTGACCTCGCGGCGCGGCCCTACACCAAGGCGCCGCCGGCGGCGCTCGCTGCGGTTTACGACTGGAGCGGCTTCTACATCGGTATCAACGGCGGCGGTGGTTCGTCGCACTCCACTTGGGATCTCGTCGGCGGCGGCCGTGAGGGTTCGCACGATGCGACCGGCGGCACGGTCGGTGGCCAGATCGGCTATCGCTGGCAGTCCGGCCAGTGGGTGTTCGGCGTGGAAGGTCAGGGCAACTGGGCCGACTTCTCGGGCGACAATGTCAGCGCGCTGTTCGCCACTCGCAACCGCTCGAAGATCGATTCGTTCGGTCTGATCACCGGTCAGGTCGGCTACGCCTGGAACAACGTCCTGGTCTACGTCAAGGGCGGTGCGGCTGTGGTCGGCGTCAAGTACGACGTGTTCAGCACGGCTTCGGGCGCGCTGCTGTCGTCGAACGACCAGACCCGTTGGGGCGGTACGGTCGGTGCCGGCCTCGAGTACGGTTTTGCGCCGAACTGGTCGGTTGGCGTCGAGTACAACCACATCTTCCTGGAGGACAAGGACGTCACTTTCGCAGGCTTGGCGGGTACCGACCGCATCAAGCAGGACGTCGACATGGGCCTCGTCCGCCTGAACTACAAGTTCGGCGGCCCGGTGCTCGGCCGTTACTGAGACCGATCGCTCTTCTCGGAGCGCTCGTCGAGAAGCCCCGGCCTTGGCCGGGGCTTTTTTATTGTGTGAATTCATCGAGTTAACCATTGCCCTTGGAGGCCGTCTGCCGCGCTTGACTCTTCAGAACAAAATGAGAACAATGTTCTTCATACGTTCTAGCAAGGGAGCGAGGCATGTTCAGGGTTTTCGTCGAAGAAGCCGCCGCACTGGCGTCGATCACGCTGTTCGTCGGGATGATCGCGATCTGGGCTCAAGTCATACCGCAGCTCTGATTGCGGCGCTCCAGGGCGGGAGCCCACGTTGGCCCTTGGGGAAAAGCAGGACGGCGCGGCCAATTGGCCGCTCGGGCGTGGACTCTGAAGCTGCGGCACCTCACCATTGCGCGGCGAGTCGGCAGAAGAGGGCAGATGCGGGTGCATGATGCCTTGAGGAGCCGGCGACCGCTCCATTCCATCTGCAAGAGGCCGTCACGCGACCATGCCGAGCGCCGGATTTGTCCACCTTCACGTTCACTCGGCCTATTCGCTGCTCAAAGGCTCGATCAAGATCGGCAAGCTCGCCGAGCTTGCCAAGAAAGACCACCAGCCGGCCCTGGCGCTGACCGACACCGACAACATGTTCGGCGCGCTGGAGTTCTCCGACAAGATGGCGAGTTCCGGCATCCAGCCGATCGTCGGCTGCGAGCTGGCGATCGATTTCGGCGATCAGGATCCGAATGCGCGCAACGCGATGGGGCCGTCGCGCGTGGTGCTGCTGGCGGCGCAGGAGCGCGGCTATCGCAGCCTGATGCGGCTGAACTCGCGCGCGTTCCTGGAGACGCCCGACACCCATGCCTCCCACATCAAGTTCGACTGGCTCGAGGGCGAGACCGAGGGCCTGATCGCGCTGACGGGTGGACCGGACGGGCCGATCTCGCTGGCGCTTGCCGGCGGTCATGCCGAGCTCGCGGCCTTGCGCTGCGAGCGTCTGGCCGGCCTGTTCGGCGATCGCCTCTACATCGAATTGCAGCGTCACAACACCGAGAAGGAGCGGCGCGTCGAGAGCGGCTTGATCGACATCGCCTATGCCAGGGGCCTGCCCCTGGTCGCGACCAACGAGCCTTATTTCGCGACGACCGACGATTACGAGGCGCATGACGCGCTGCTCTGCATCGCCGGCGGGCGGCTGATCGCCGAGACCGAGCGCGAGCAACTCACGCCCGATCATCGCTTCAAGACGCGCGCCGAGATGGCGGTGCTGTTCGCCGATATTCCGGAGGCGCTGGCCTCGACGGTGGAGATCGCCGAACGCTGCTCCTTCCGCCCGATGACGCGCAAGCCGATCCTGCCGCTCTTTACCGTCGGCGCCGCGCAGAGCTCGGACGCTGCCGCAGTCGAGGCGGCGGAATTGAAGCGCCAGGCGGAGGAGGGGCTCGCCAAGCGTCTCAGCGTCCACGGCCTGTCGCAAGGCACCAGCGAAGAGGATTACAACAAGCGCCTGGCGTTCGAGCTCGACGTCATCATGCGCATGAAATACGCGGGCTACTTCCTGATCGTGTCCGACTTCATCAAATGGGCGAAGAGCCAGGGCATTCCGGTCGGGCCTGGCCGCGGCTCGGGCGCGGGCTCGCTGGTTGCCTGGGCGCTGACCATCACCGACCTCGATCCGATCAAGTTCGGCCTGCTGTTCGAGCGCTTCCTCAATCCCGAACGCGTCTCGATGCCGGACTTCGACATCGACTTCTGCCAGGACCGCCGCGGCGAGGTGATCAAGTACGTCCAGGAGCGCTACGGCCGCGACCAGGTCGCGCAGATCATCACCTTCGGAACGCTGCAGGCGCGCGGCGTGCTGCGCGACGTCGGCCGCGTGCTACAAATGCCCTATGGCCAGGTCGACAAGCTGACCAAGCTGGTGCCGCAGAATCCGGCCGCACCGGTGACCCTTGCGGCCGCGATCGAGAGCGAGCCGAAGCTCCAGGCGTTCCGCGACGAAGATCCGATCGTGGCGCGCGCCTTCGACATCGCGCAGCGCCTCGAAGGCCTGACGCGGCACGCCTCGACCCACGCCGCCGGCATCGTGATCGGCGACCGCCCCTTGAGCGAGCTGGTGCCGCTCTACCGCGATCCCAAATCCGACATGCCGGTGACCCAGTTCAACATGAAATGGGTCGAGCCGGCCGGCCTCGTCAAATTCGACTTCCTCGGCCTGAAGACGCTCACCGTCCTCGACGTCGCGGTGAAGCTGTTGAAGCCGCGCGGCATCCATGTCGATCTCGCCACGCTGCCGATCGACGATGCCGAGAGCTACCAGATGCTGGCCCGCGGCGAGGTGGTCGGGGTGTTCCAGGTTGAAAGCCAGGGCATGCGGCGCGCGCTGGTCGACATGCGCCCGGACCGTTTCGAGGACATCATCGCGCTGGTGGCGCTGTATCGGCCGGGCCCGATGGCGAACATCCCGACCTATTGCGCGCGCAAGCACGGCGACGAGGAGCCGGAATATCTGCATCCCGTGCTGGAGCCGATCCTGAAGGAGACCTTCGGCGTCATCATCTACCAGGAACAGGTGATGCAGATCGCGCAGGTGATGTCGGGCTATTCGCTCGGCGACGCCGACCTGCTGCGCCGCGCCATGGGCAAGAAGATCCGCGCCGAGATGGACAAGCAGCGCGACATCTTCGTCGCCGGCGCGGTGAAGAACGGCGTGCCGAAGGGGCAGGCCGAGACCATCTTCGAGCTGCTCGCCAAGTTCGCCGATTACGGCTTCAACAAGAGCCATGCGGCAGCCTACGCGCTGGTGTCCTACCACACCGCCTACATGAAGGCGCATTACCCGGTGGAGTTCATCGCGGCGTCGATGACGCTCGATCTCAACAACACCGACAAGCTCTCCGAATTCCGCTCCGAGGCGCAGCGCCTCGGCATCAAGGTCGAGCCGCCGAACATCAACCGCTCCGGCGCGACCTTCGAGGTCGGCGAGAAGACGATCTACTACGCGCTCGCAGCGCTCAAGGGCGTCGGCATCCAGGCGATCGAGCAGATCATCGAGGAGCGCACCAAGCGCGGATTGTTCACCTCGCTCGCCGACTTCGCCGCGCGGGTCAATCCGCGCGCGATCAACAAGCGCATCATCGAAAGTCTAGCCGCCGCCGGCGCCTTCGACACGCTGGAGCCGAACCGCGCCCGCGTCTTCGCCGGCGCGGACTCGATCCTGGCCGCCTGCCAGCGCGCGCATCAGGCCGAGACCATCGGCCAGAACGACATGTTCGGGATGTCGGCGGATGCGCCGACCATCATGCTGCCGCAGATCGAACCCTGGCTGCCGGCCGAGAAGCTCCGCCGCGAATACGACGCCGTCGGCTTCTTCCTGTCGGGCCATCCGCTCGACGATTATGCCACCGTGCTGAAGCGGCTGCGGGTGCAGAGCTGGGCGGAATTCTCGCGCGCGGTGAAGACCGGCGCCACCGCCGGCAAGGTCGCCGCCACCGTGGTCTCGCGCATGGAGCGGCGCACCAAGACCGGCAACAAGATGGGCATCATGGGGCTCTCCGATCCCACGGGCCATTTCGAGGCGGTGCTGTTCTCCGAAGGCCTCGCGCAATATCGCGACGTGCTGGAGCCGGGTGCCGCCGTGCTGCTGCAACTGGGCGCCGAGCTGCAGGGCGAGGATGTCCGCGCCCGCGTGCTGCATGCCGAGCCGCTCGACGATGCCGCCGCCAAGACGCAGAAGGGCCTGCGCATCTTCGTGCGCGATACCAAGCCGCTGGATTCGATCGCCAAGCGTTTGGCCGGCCCCGATATGGCGGCTGCAAACGGCGCTGCGCCGAAGGTCGGCAGTCCGGGCATCGCGCCGCGCGGAAATGGCGACGGCGAGGTCTCGCTGGTGATGATGCTCGACCTCGAGACCGAGGTCGAGATGAAGCTGCCCGGCCGCTTCAAGGTCTCGCCGCAGATCGCCGGCGCGATCAAGGCGGTCGCGGGCGTGGTGGACGTGCAGCAGATCTGACGCTGCCTGCACCGTCGCAAACCAAAGCTTAACTATCAGGCTCACGCATGGTTTCGAAGTCTGCCGGGCACAGCTATCAGTTGTTTCCCGGCGCGAAACAAGGAAGAACAACCATGTGTGACAAATGCTGTGAAAATCCCGATCAATCGCTCGCTCCCTCCCGCCGCTCGATGATGCTTTTCGCCGCCTCCGCGCTGGGGGCCGCGGCGTTTGGCGGGGCCGCGTCGGCCAAGGAGGCGAAGGCGCCGCCGAAACCCCAGAACGTGCTGTCGCCCGATGCGGCGCTGAAGCGGCTGATGGAGGGCAATTCGCGCTACGTGTCGGGCGTGTCGCGCCGCCACGATTTCAAGCATGAGCGCGAGGCTCTGGTCGGCGGTCAAAATCCCTACGCAGCCGTTCTGAGCTGCGCCGATTCGCGGATCGCGCCCGAATACGCCTTCGATAGCGGACGCGGCGATCTGTTCGTGTGCCGCGTCGCCGGAAATTTTGCCGGCGACGAGACCGTTGCGAGCATGGAATACACCGTCGCCGTGCTCGGCACGCCGCTGATCCTGGTGCTCGGCCACGACAATTGCGGCGCCGTCGACGCCACGATCAAGTCGCTGAAGGACGACAAGCCGCCGCCCGGACACATCCCCACGCTGATCTCCGCGATCGCGCCGGCGGTGAAGACCGCGGCCCAACAGAGCGGCAACGCGCTCGACAACGCCATCCGCCAGAACGTCATCGACAACGTTGCCAAGCTGAAATCGGCCGCGCCGATCCTCAACGCGGCGGTCGAGCAGGGCAAGCTCAAGGTGGTCGGCGGTATCTATCGGCTGAGCACGGGCACCGTCGAGTTGCTTGCCCAGGGCTAAAGCCCGGCGTTTGGAGCACCGGGCGTCGCGTGCAGCAGCACCGACGTCCGGTCTGCGCGATCTCCGCGATGGTTGTCGGACGTTGTTGCAACCTGTCGCTGATTCCAGCTAGCATGCATCCCGGGGAATGGACTGGGGTGTGCGATGTTGCGACGGGGCGCGTTGTTGTTGGCCGTCGGTGCGATGCTGGTGGGCTGTGTCAGCGATCAGGTCGGGACCGACTTTGCCTCTGTATCAAAGAAAGTCGGACCTCCGCGCGCCGGACATTCGCGCGTCGTCCTGCTCCAGGACAAGCGGAACGGTCTCAGCATGGCCATCTGCGCCTGCGAGGTGAAGCTCGACGGTGCGCCGCTCGGCAAGGTGGTGGCTGGGAAATATGCCTATGCCGATCGGCCGGCAGGTCGCCACGAATTGCTGGTGACGGAGCTGATGTTTCCGGGCGACACCAAGCGCGAGATCGTGATGGAAGCCGGCCGGACGCATTTCTATCTCATCAGGAGCAGCCCCAGGCACGATGCCACGACGGGCGGAGCGGTCCTCGGCGGTCTGATCGGGCTTGCAGCGGTTTCCGTCGCGACGGCGGGCGAGGCCAATCCCGGTCCGGCCGAACTCGTTGCGCTGGACGAGGCGACGGCGCGAACGAAGCTCGCCGAGCTGCAAGCGGTGGAGTGAGGCGCGCTGCGCAGGGACCTGAAGGAGCCTTGCGCCGTTTCGACGCTGACTTGAGGTCGCCGTGAGGCTGCTGCGGAGCTGACGCGAGCGGCGGCGCGGCCACGCCACCGCCTCAATCCGAGCTTTTCGTTCAAGCGCCGTTCAGCTGGCCGCGCGCCTGATGCGTGGTGGCACCGCAACAAGAATAACGGGCAAGCAAGCCATGCGTGGGACGTTCAGAGTCTTCATTTGTCTTCTCCTGCCGATGATGGTCCTTGCCGCCGGCGCGCCGGACGCGGCCCGCGCGCAGCAGCCGGAAAAGCGCATCGCGCTCGTGGTCGGCAACGGCGCCTATGCCAAGTCGCCGCTGGCAACCCCCGCGAACGATGCCGGCTTGATCGCGCAGACGCTGCAGGCGGCCGGCTTCGACGTCGTCGGAGCGCGCGATCTCGACGGCGACACGCTGCGCAAGAGTCTTCGCGACTTCATCCAGAAGGCCCAGGCCTCGGGGCCGGGAACCGTCGCGATGATTTATCTTGCCGGCTATGGCGTGCAGCTAGCCGGCGAGAACTATTTCATCCCGGTCGATTCCAACATCGCGCGCGATACAGACATTCCGACCGAGGCCCTGCGCATCAGCGATTATGTGCGTCAGCTCGCTGCGATTCCGCTCAAGGCCAACATCCTTGTGCTGGACGCGGCCCGCGCGCAGCCGTTCATCGAGGGCGGGATCGCGGGCGGTCTGGCGTTGGTCGAGCCCGACGCGAACATGCTGATCGCGTTCAACGCGGCGCCCGGCACTGTCGCGCCGGAGGAGCCGGGGCCGTACGGCATCTATGCGCAGTCGCTGGCCGAGATGATCCGCACCGGCGGCCTGCCGCTGTCGGAGGTGTTCGACCGTGTCCGCCTGCGCGTCAACGAGGCCAGCAAGGGCGCGCAGGTGCCCTGGAACGAGCAGAAGATCTCGGCACCGTTCTCGTTCTTCGAGCGCGGGCCCGACGCGCCGCCGCCGGAGACCGCACCCGACCAGGTCGCCGCAATCCGCAGCAAGCCGATCCGCGATCTCGGCGTGCAGGACGCTTATGCCGCCGCGCTCGCGCGCGACACGCTGCCGGCCTATGAGGAATTCCTCGCGGCCTATCCGGGCGATCCGCTCGCAAAGCGCGTGATGGCGATCGTGGCGGCGCGCCGCGAAGCCATCACCTGGCGGCGGACCTATCGCGCCGATACGCCGGACGCCTATTGGTCGTATCTGCGCCGCTATCCGCACGGGCCGCATGCGAGCGATGCCCGGCGCAGGCTCGCGATCCTGACCGCGCCGCTCGAGCCGCCGCCGACTTTCACGATGCTGGACTACGACGTGCCGCCACCGCCGCCGGAGGAGGTGGTCTATTTCGACCGTCCGGTGCTGTATTTCAGCGACCCCGATTTCGGCTTCGCGCCGCCACCGCCGCCGCCGGTCTATTATCTGCCGCCGCCGCCGCCGGATTTCGTCGTGCTGGCGCCGCCGCTGCCGGTGGTCGGCCTGTTCGTGCTGCCACAGCCGGTGTTCGTGCCGATTCCGGTGTTCGTCCGGCCGCCGGTCTATGTCGCGCCGCCGCCGAACAACATCATCTACCAGAACATCCATAATACGACGGTGATCAACACTGTGATCAATCGCCCGCCGGCACCTGCGCCGGCCGCGGGGCCGGGACCTGGTCCGGCCAATCTGGCGCCGGCGGTTGCCGGCCGTGCCAATCCGGCAGGGCCGGCCGTGCCGCAGGCGGTCGCGCAGCGCGCCGCGCTGATCCAGCAGGGCAAGGCACCGATGCCGCCGAGCGCGACGATCCAGCCGACGGCGAGGCCGGGTATTCCGGCACCAGCTCCGGCCAATGTCGCTCCCACCACAACAGTGCAGCCTCCGGCTGGGGCTAAACTGCCGCAGGCCAATACCTTGCCGGCGCCGGGGACTCCGGGCACTCCGCCGACGGGGGCGGGGGTTGCGCCCGGTGTCGCCGCGCCGAACGCCGCACCAAGTCCGACCGCGCCGGCGCCGGCCGGCAATGCTGCGACGACGCCGCACCCACCAGCACCCGCCAAGCTGCCGCAGGCGAACACATTGCCTGTCCCCGGGACCCCTGGCGGACCGCCGCCGGCGGCTGGTGCAGGGCGCGCGCCCGGCGCTGCCTCACCCCCCGGCAAACCCGTTGCGACCACCACCTCGCCCGCCGGCAACATCCCGCCCGCGCAGCCGAACGCGGCGACCGCGCCGGCGCCCAACCAGCCGCCGTCCGCAACTGACCGGCGTGGCAGGCCGGCCGGTCCCCAGCCTGGCGCATTGCCGCCTCCGAGCGCGGCCACCGGCCGGCCGGGGGTCCCGAGCGCGGTCAGACCGGCGGCGCCTCCACCGCCGCCGCCGGTGGCAGCGCGGGAGCCGTCCAGGGTCCCGGATCATCGGCCCGGCCCGCCGCAGGCCGCCAAGCCCGTCACGCCGCCAGCGCATCCGCAGGCTCTGGCGCGACCGACGCCCCCGCCACCGCCAAGGGTCGCACCGCCTCCGCCGCCACGGGCTGCGCCTCCGCCCGCGGCCGTGGCCCGGCCGGCCCCACCGCCGCCCGTGGCCCGGCCCGCACCGCCCCCAATGGCGCGGCCGGCGCCACCTCCGCCTCCGGTTGCGCGGCCCGCGCCGCCACCACCGCCCGTTGCGCGGCCGGCGCCGCCGCCAATGGCTGCCGCGCCGCCGCGTGCGGCGCCGCCTCCGCCTCCGCCGCGGCCCGCCGGACCTCCCCCGAAGTCTTGCCCGCCCGGCCAGCCGAAGTGCTAGCCGGTCGAGGAGGGCGCCGGGAATCGGCGCCAGCGTAGCGACCGCAGCTTTCGGGCGCGCGCGAGCGCCGCCTTATTTCCTTGCTTCTGGCCGAAATGGCGCTATATAGCGCGCCATCTCACACGGAAACATGGCTCACAAGGCCGTCCGGTGGCAGCCGGGGCGAGAACGCTCCGTTTTGCTCACACGTTTCCGGAGGAACCAACCGGAGAAATAGAACGATGGCACTACCCGATTTCACTATGCGTCAGCTGCTCGAAGCTGGCGTGCACTTTGGTCACCAGTCGCACCGCTGGAATCCGAAAATGGCTCCGTTCATTTTCGGCACCCGTAACAACATCCACATCGTCGATCTCGCCCAGACCGTGCCGATGCTGCACCAGGCCCTTCAGGCCGTCAGCGACACGGTTGCCAAGGGCGGCCGCATCCTGTTCGTCGGCACCAAGCGCCAGGCGCAGGACGGCGTCGCCGACGCGGCCAAGCGCTGCGCGCAGTATTTCGTCAATTCGCGCTGGCTCGGCGGCACGCTGACCAACTGGAAGACGATCTCGGCCTCGATCAAGCGCCTGCGTCACCTCGACGACGTGCTGGCGGGCGGCGATGCCAGCTCCTACACCAAGAAGGAGCGCCTGACGCTTCAGCGCGAGCGCGACAAGCTCGACCGCTCGCTCGGCGGCATCAAGGACATGGGCGGTCTGCCCGACCTGATCTTCGTGATCGACACCAACAAGGAAGACATCGCGATCCAGGAGGCTCAGCGCCTCAACATTCCGGTCGCCGCGATCGTCGACACCAATTCCGACCCGAAGGGCATCACCTATGTGGTGCCGGGCAATGACGATGCCGGTCGCGCCATCTCGCTGTATTGCGACCTCATCGCGCGTGCGGCGATCGACGGCATCTCGCGGGCCCAGGGCGATTCGGGCGTCGACGTCGGTGCCTCGACCCAGCCGGTCGTCGAGGAACTGCCGGCGGCGTCGACGAGCGGCTTCCAGGGCCTTGCAGGTCCGCGCGGCACCGCCGACGACCTCAAGAAGCTCCCGGGCGTGTCGGGTGCGATCGAGAAGAAGTTCAACGACCTCGGCATCTTCCACTACTGGCAGCTCGCCGAGCTCGACCACGACACCGCGCACACGATCGGCGAAGAAGTCGGTCTGCCGAGCCGCGCGGATGCCTGGGTGGCCAAGGCCAAGGCGCTGACCGCAGAAGCGGAATAGTCGAGAGAGCATGGGCTGGCCGGATGAGATCCGGCCACCATTTCAGTTGACGCGAATTCCTGAGATGGACCGCGGCGGGGCGCTTCGATGCCACGCCGCGGCGAACCGGCAGGCACAAAGGATTTTCAACGATGGCAACGATCACAGCTGCGATGGTCAAGGACCTGCGCGAGTCGACCGGCGCGGGCATGATGGACTGCAAGGCCGCGCTGACCGAAAACGACGGCAACATGGAAGCGGCGCAGGATTGGCTGCGCAAGAAGGGCCTGTCCAAGGCCGCCAAGAAGTCGGGCCGCGTCGCCGCAGAAGGTCTGATCGGCGCGCTCACCAAGGGCACCAAGGGCGTCGTGGTCGAGGTCAATTCCGAGACCGACTTCGTCGCGCGCAACGGTCAGTTCCAGGGCCTGGTCAAGATGATCGCCCAGGTCGCATTCGACGTCGGCGCCGACGTCGAGAAGATCAAGGCCGCCAAGGTCGGTGACGTCACGGTCGAAGCCGCGATCAACGACGCGATCGCCACCATCGGCGAGAACATGACGCTGCGCCGCGCCGCTGCGCTCGAGGTGAGCCAGGGTGTCGTGGCGCACTACGTCCACGGTGCCGTCGTCGATGGCGCCGGCAAGATGGGCGTGATCGTGGCGCTGGAATCGCCGGGCAAGGCCGACGAGCTCGCAGCGCTCGGCCGCCAGATCGCGATGCATGTCGCCGCCGCCAACCCGCTCGCGCTCGATCCGTCCGGCCTCGATCCGGCGGTGGTCAAGCGCGAGAAGGACGTGCTTGCCGACAAATATCGCCAGCAGGGCAAGCCCGAGAACGTGATCGAGAAGATCGTCGAGTCCGGCCTGAAGACCTACTACAAGGAAGTCTGCCTGCTCGAGCAGGCCTTCATCCACGACACCGGCAAGTCGGTGGCGCAGGCGGTGAAGGAAGCCGAGGGCAAGGTCGGCGGCGCCGTGAAAATCGCGGGCTTTGTGCGCTATGCTCTCGGTGAGGGAATCGAAAAGCAGGAAAGCGACTTCGCCGCCGAGGTCGCCGCGGCCAGCGGCAAGAAGTAAGCGCCGGAACGTTCCTTCCGGCGTGCCGCCGGAAGCGGCGCCCGGACAAGGAAGGTGCTCATGACTGATCCGGTCTATCGTCGCGTCGTGATCAAGCTGTCCGGCGAATATCTCGCGGGACAGCAAGGCTTTGGCATCGACCAGCCGACCGTCGACCGGGTTGCGGATGATCTGATCGCCGCCCGCAAGCTCGGCACCGAGGTTGCGGTCGTGATCGGCGGCGGCAATATCGTGCGCGGCGTCGAGGTCTCCGCCCGCGGCGTCTCGCGCCCGACCGGCGACACCATGGGCATGCTCGCCACCATGATGAACTGCCTCGCGCTGGAAGCGGCGATCGAGCGCAAGGGCACGCCGGCGCGCACGCTGTCGGCCTTCGTCATGCCCGAGATTTCCGAGCTGTTCACCCGCACTGCGGCGCACAAATACCTCGCCGAAGGGCGTATCGTGCTGCTCGGCGGCGGAACCGGTAATCCGTTCTTCACCACCGATACGACCGCGGTGCTGCGCGCCGCCGAGATCGGCGCCCAGGCGGTGCTGAAGGCGACCAATGTCGACGGCGTCTACTCGGCCGATCCGAAGAAGGATCCCGCCGCCACGCGGTTTGACCGGCTGTCCCATTCGCAGGCGATCGAGGGCGGCTACAAGGTGATGGATGCGACCGCCTTCGCGCTTGCCCGCGAGACGTCGCTGCCTATCATCGTATTCTCGATCGCGGAGCCGGGGTCGATCGGCGCGATTCTGCGCGGCGTCGGCCACGGAACCATCGTCGCCGGCTGACGGCTGATCTGGCGCGCCCGCAAGGGAAGGCGCGGGAGCGGTCGCCGGGATTTTGAAGGAGAAACGTGATGCCCACGGGTAATTTCGACCTCAACGAAGTGAAGCGCCGCATGCAGGGCGCCGTCCAGTCGCTCAAGCACGAGCTCGGCGGCTTGCGGACGGGGCGCGCCTCCGCCTCGATGCTCGATCCGGTGCAGGTCGATGCCTATGGCGGTCACATGCCGCTCAACCAGCTCGCCACCGTCAGCGTGCCGGAGCCGCGCCTGATCTCGGTGCAGGTCTGGGACAAGTCGATGGTCAAGGCGGTGGAGAAGGCGATCGTCGATTCCAATCTCGGCCTGTCGCCCGCAACTGAAGGCCAGGTGCTGCGGCTGCGCATCCCCGAGCTGAACGAGGAGCGGCGCAAGGAGCTGGTGAAGGTCGCGCACAAATATGCGGAAGCCGCCAAGGTCGCCGCGCGCCACGTCCGCCGCGACGGCCTCGACGTCCTCAAGAAGCTCGAGAAGAATCACGAGATGTCGGAGGACGACCAGAAGCGTCACGCCGACGAGGTGCAGAAGGCGACCGACGGCACCATCGCCGAGATCGATCAGTTGCTGGCTGCCAAGGAAAAAGAAATCCTCACCGTTTAAGGCATCGCCTTCATGTCCAACGCCGCCGCGCCCGCAACGGAAGGACCCGATCGGTCCGAGGCGCCTGCGCATGTCGCCATCATCATGGATGGCAACGGGCGTTGGGCGGCCGCGCGCGGCCTGCCGCGTGCGGAGGGCCATCGCCGCGGCGTCGAGGCCCTGCGCCGGGTCGTGCGCGCCTCGCACGAGCTCGGCATCCGCTATCTCACCATCTTCTCGTTCTCGTCGGAGAACTGGTCGCGCCCGGCGAGCGAGATCGGCGATCTGTTCGGCCTGCTGCGCCGCTTCATCCGCAACGACCTGGCGAGCCTGCATCGCGACGGCGTCAAGGTCCGCATCATCGGCGAGCGCGAGGGGCTCGAGAGCGACATCTGCGCGTTGCTCAACGAAGCCGAGGAGCTGACACGCGACAATTCACGCCTCACGCTCGTCGTCGCCTTCAACTACGGCTCGCGGCAGGAGATCGCCAAAGCGGCGCAAAAGCTCGCCCGCGAGGTTGCGGAAGGAAAGCGCGACCCTGCTACGATCGATGCCGAGACGCTCGGGGCGCATCTCGATGCGCCCGACATTCCAGATCCCGATCTCATCATTCGCACCAGCGGCGAGCAGCGCCTGTCGAATTTCCTGATGTGGCAGGCCGCCTATAGCGAGCTCGTGTTCGTGCCGATCCACTGGCCCGACTTCGACAAGGCGGCGCTCGAAGGTGCGATCGCCGAATTCGCCAGGCGCGAGCGCCGTTTCGGCGGCCTGGTCGCGAAAACCGCCTCGTGAGCGAACACGATTCCGCACCGGTGGGCGCCAAGCCTGCCCCGAGCAATCTGGTGATGCGGGTCCTCGCAGCGCTGGTGCTGGCGCCGCTCGCCATTGCGATCGCTTATGCCGGCGGCTGGCTCTGGGCGCTGCTCGTGACCCTGGTTTCGATCGGGCTGTTCGCGGAATGGCTGACGGTGGTCGGCGCAGGCTCGGCCGCGCTGACCGGGGCAGGGACGGTCGTCATCGCCATGATGGGCGCCGCCGTGACTTTTGGCGGGCTCAAGACCTCCGTCGTCGTTGGCCTCGTCGGCGGCGTGATCGTGACGCTGATCGCGCGCGGCAAGTTCGTCTGGGCCGCGACGGGCTTTGCCTACGCAGCGGCGGCGTTGCTGGCCTCGATCCTGCTGCGCAAGGACCTCGTCAACGGCTTCTCCGCGCTGATGTTCGTGCTGCTCGTGGTGTGGGCGACCGACATCGGCGGCTATTTCGCCGGCCGCAGCATCGGCGGGCCGAAGCTCTGGCCGCGCGTGAGCCCGAAGAAGACCTGGTCCGGCGCGCTCGGCGGCTTCGTGGCGAGCCTTGCGGTGGCCGGAGGTTTTGCCGCTTGCGGTATCGGCAAGGCAGTTCCGCTGCTCCTGGTCGGCGCCGTCCTCTCAGTGGTGTCGCAACTCGGCGATCTCTTCGAATCCGCCGTGAAGCGGCGCTTCGGTGTCAAGGATTCCAGTCACTTAATTCCCGGCCATGGCGGGCTTATGGACCGCCTGGACGGTTTTGTCGCCGCCATCCTGGCGGCCTGGATTATCGGCTTTCTCCGCCATGGTGTGCATAGCGCCGGAAGCGGTCTTATGGTTTGGTGAGGATATGAGCGCGGTCCCATTGCGAAACAACAAGGCTGCGGCGGCGTCCGTCCGCAGCGTCACGGTTCTCGGCGCCACCGGCTCGATCGGCGACAGCACGATGGATCTGCTGCGCGCCTCGCCCGAGCGCTACCGCGTCGAAGCGCTGACGGCGAACGGCAATGTCGAGGCGTTGGCAAAGCTCGCGAAGGAATTTTCCGCGCGTTATGTCGCGATCGCCGACACCTCCAAATTCGCCGAGCTCAAGGCCGCCCTGGCGGGAACGAGCACGGAATGCGGCGCCGGCGAAAGCGCGGTGATCGAAGCCGGCGCGCGTCCGGCCGATTGGGTGATGGCGGCCGTGAGCGGCGCTGCGGGATTGAAGCCGGCACTGGCGGCGGTCGATCGCGGCGCGCATGTGGCGCTGGCCAACAAGGAATGTCTGGTTTGCGCCGGTGATTTCTTCATGCAGCGTGCCGCCAAGGCGGGCGCATGCATCCTGCCGGCCGATTCCGAACACAATGCGCTGTTCCAGGCGCTGAGCTCCGGCAACCGCGACGAACTGGTCCGCGTCATCATCACGGCCTCGGGCGGCCCGTTCCGCACCTGGAAGCCGGCGGACATCGAGCAGGCGACCCTCGAACAGGCCCTGAAGCATCCGAACTGGAGCATGGGCCAGAAGATCACGATCGATTCCGCCTCGATGATGAACAAGGGCCTCGAGGTGATCGAAGCGTCCTATCTGTTCGCGCTTGCGCCAGAGGAAATCGACGTTCTCGTTCATCCGCAGTCGATCATCCACGGCATGGTCGAATTTTCCGACTGCTCGGTGGTGGCCCAGCTCGGCGCGCCTGACATGCGCACCCCGATCGCGCATTGCCTCGGCTGGCCTGACCGGATCAAGGGGCCGGCGGCCAAGCTGGACCTCGCCAAGATCGGCCAGCTGACCTTCGAGGCGCCCGATTTCGAGCGCTTCCCCGGACTGCGCCTGGCTTTCGATTCGCTCAGGACCGGGAAGGGGGCGACCACGGTCTACAACGCGGCCAACGAGGTCGCCGTCGCCGCGTTCATCGCCGGCAAGATCCGGTTCGGCGCGATCGCACGGCTGGTGGAGGCGACACTGGACGACTGGATCCGGAGCGGGAACCAGGCACCGCTGACGTCGGCAGACGATGCAATCTCTGTTGACCATGTTGCGCGAAATAGAGCTGCCGCCCTATTGCCTCAAATTGCCTTAAAGGCATCCTAGTTGGTTCGGACCAGGGCCTTGCGGCGCTGGATGAGGGAACTCGATGATCGATTTTTTTACCCATAGTTTCAATACGTTGAGCCATGGGCTCCTCGGCTACGCGGTTCCCTTCCTGTTCGTCCTGACGATCGTCGTGTTCTTCCACGAGCTCGGCCATTTTCTGGTCGCGCGCTGGGCAGGCGTGCGGGTGCTGACCTTTTCGCTCGGCTTCGGACCTGAGCTGATCGGCTTCAACGACCGCCGTGGCACCCGCTGGAAGATTTCGGCCATCCCGCTCGGCGGCTACGTCAAGTTCTTCGGCGACGAGAGCGAGGCCTCGACGCCGTCCGCGCAGACCCTTGCGGCCATGACAGCCGAGGAGCGCGCCGGCAGCTTCCACCACAAGAAGGTCGGTCCGCGTGCCGCCATCGTCGCGGCCGGCCCGATCGCCAATTTCATCCTGGGTGCGCTGATCTTCGCCGGCATGGCCCTGTATTACGGCAAGCCGAGCACGATCGCGCGCGTCGACGGCGTCGTCGCCGATGGCGCCGCGGCTGCGGCCGGCTTCAAGGTTGGGGACGTGGTCATCCAGATCGACGGCAAGCCGATCGAGAGCTTTGCCGACATGCAGCGAATCGTTGCGATGAATGCGGGTTCGGCGCTTGCCTTCCAGGTGAAGCGGGACGGTACGATCGTATCGCTGACGGCAACCCCGGCGCTGCTCGAGCGCAAGGATCCGTTCGGCAACAGCCACCGTCTCGGCGTGCTCGGCATCGAGCACAAGGCTCAGGCTGGCGAGGCTTCCACCGCGCCGGTGGGCATGGGCGAGGCGCTCAAGATCGGGGTCGAGCAGGTCTGGTTCATCATCACCAGCACCTTCAAGTTCCTGGGCTCGCTGTTCGTCGGGCATGGCAATCCCAACGAGGTTAGCGGCGTCCTGGGAATCGCGAAGATGTCGGGGCAGGCGGCCAGCGCCGGGTTCCAGTTCGTGATCAACCTGTGCGCGGTGCTGTCGGTGTCGATCGGCCTGCTGAACCTGTTCCCGATCCCGCTGCTCGATGGCGGCCACCTTATGTTCTATGCGGCGGAAGTGGTCCGCGGCCGGCCGCTGTCCGACCGGACTCAGGAGATGGGGTTCCGAATCGGGCTCGGCTTGGTGCTGATGCTGATGGTGTTTGCGACCTACAACGACATCCTGCGGATGGCGGCATCTTGATGGAGGCTTTTTTGTGGCGTTGCTGTTGAGCAACGTCTTGGAATGAAATTGAAATCACGACGCTTTCGGCCGTTTGCGGCGTCGGCGAAATTGGCTACAAGCGGCCTCGACTTGGGGAATCTCCGGACCGGCGTTGGGGTTGGGTCTGGCACGGAATGATAAGGGCGCGTTGCGCGATGAAGTTTGGACTGCGACTCCGGGGGGGCTTGCTCGCAACCCTGATCATGTTCGGCGCGCCGGTGGTTGCCCCGGTCGGGGCTGTTTTTGTGTCTTCGTCTGTGCTCGCTCAGACCGTTCAGTCGATTTCCGTCCAGGGAAATCGCCGCGTCGAGGTGGAGACAATCCGCTCCTATTTCAAGCCGGGTCCGGGCGGTCGCCTGGATCAAGGCGCCATCGACGACGGCCTCAAGGCGTTGATCGAGACCGGCCTGTTCCAGGACGTCAGGATCAACCGCGGTCCCGGCGGCCAGATCGTCGTTTCGGTGGTCGAAAACCCGGTGATCGGCCGGATCGCCTTCGAGGGCAACAAGAAGATCAAGGACGAGCAGCTCACCCTTGAAGTCCAGTCCAAGGCGCGCGGCACTTTCTCCCGCGCCATGGTGCAGTCCGACACGCTGCGAATCGCCGAAATCTATCGCCGGTCCGGCCGCTACGACGTGCGCGTCACGCCCGAGGTCATCGAGCAGCCGAACAACCGCGTCGATCTCGTCTTCACGATCGAGGAGGGCGTCAAGACCGGCGTCAAGTCGATCGAGTTCGTCGGCAACAACGCGTTCTCGTCCTACCGCCTCAGGGACGTCATCAAGACGCGCGAAACGAACCTGCTGAGCTTCCTCGGCAGCGGTGACGTCTACGATCCCGACCGCGTCGAAGCCGACCGCGATCTGATTCGCCGCTTCTATCTCAAGAACGGTTACGCCGACGTCCAGGTGGTGGCCGCGCTCACCGAATACGATCCGGAGAAGAAGGGCTTCAACGTCACCTTCAAGATCGAGGAAGGCGCTCAATATCGCGTCGGCGCGGTCGACTTCCGCTCCAGCATCCCGAACTTCGATCCATCGTCGATGCGCGGCTATTCGCGCGTCCATGCCGGCTCGCTCTACAACGTCGAGTCGGTCGAAAAATCGGTTGAGGAGATGCAGATCGAGGCCTCGCGCCGCGGCTACGCCTTCGCCGTGGTCCGCCCGGGCGGCGACCGCAACTTCGAGGCGCACACCGTCTCCGTCGTGTTCAACATCGACGAGGGCCCGCGCACCTATATCGAGCGCATCAACCTGCGGGGCAACACGCGCACGCGCGACTACGTCATCCGCCGCGAGTTCGACATCTCGGAGGGCGATGCCTACAACCGCGCCCTGGTCGATCGTGCCGAGCGGCGCCTGAAGAACCTCGATTACTTCAAGAGCGTGAAGATCACGACCGAGCCGGGCTCGTCGAGTGATCGCGTGATCCTGATCGTCGACATGGAAGAGAAATCCACCGGCGACTTCTCGGTCTCGGGCGGTTACTCCACCACCGATGGCGCTTTGGCCGAAGTCTCGATCTCCGAGCGCAACCTGCTCGGCCGCGGCCTGTTCGCCAAGGCGTCGGTGACCTATGGCCAGTACGCACGCGGCTACTCGCTGTCGTTCGTCGAACCCTATCTGCTCGACTACCGCGTCGCGCTCGGACTCGACCTCTATCAGCGCCAGCAACTCGCCAACAACTACATCTCCTACGGCACCAAGACGCTCGGCTTCTCGCCGCGCCTCGGCTTCTCGTTGCGTGAAGATCTGTCGCTGCAGCTGCGCTATTCGATCTACCAGCAGGAAATCACGCTGCCGAGCTACCTGGCGAATTGTAACAACAATCCGGGCAGCGCGGCGTTCAATCCGAGCCCGGCTTACGCGGCCGCCAACGGCATCGACCTGAGCTCGAGCGGCGGCCTCGGTTGCTACAGCGATGGCGAGGCCTCGCTGCCGGTACGCAGGGAGCTTGCCAGCGGCAAGACGCTGACCTCGGCGCTGGGCTACACGCTCACCTACAACACGCTGGACAACAACAAGAACCCGAGCGACGGTCTACTCATCGACTTCCGGCAGGATTTCGCCGGCGTCGGCGGCGACGTGTCCTATCTGAAGACCGTGGCGGACGGAAAGTACTATGCCCCGCTGGTGTCCGACATCGTTGGTCTCGTCCGCCTGCAGGGCGGCATTCTGACCAAGATGAACGACGATCTGCGGATGCTCGACCATTTCCAGATGGGTCCGAACCTGGTCCGCGGCTTTGCTCCCAACGGCATTGGCCCGCGTGACTTGAACCCCTTCGGTTCGCGAGACGCGCTCGGCGGCACCAAGTACTGGGGCGCTTCGCTCGAGCTGCAGATGCCGTTCTGGTTCCTGCCGAAGGAAGTGGGTCTGAAGGGTGCGGTCTATGCCGATGCCGGCGGCCTCTACGACTATAAGGGACCGACGAGCTGGACCACGACCAACGAAGTCAATGTGCCGGGCTGCATCCCGTCGACCTTCGATCCGTCAACGACGGGGACATGTACCGGCCTCGTCTATGACGACAGCAAGGTCATCCGCTCGTCGGTTGGTGTCGGCCTGATCTGGCAGTCGCCGTTCGGTCCGCTGCGCTTCGACTACGCCGTGCCGCTCAGCAAGGGCAAGTACGACCGTACGCAGGAATTCCGGTTCGGCGGCGGCACCACGTTCTAGTTCGATCAGCACGGCACGATCCGGATCAATGGAGCCGGTTTCCGAAGGGGATCGTGCCATTCCAAGAGATGGGGCATGATGCGGCCTGACCGCTTCATGCCGAAGCCGGACCGCGACGGGGTGGAATGGCGCAGCCGATCTTCTTCACAAAGCCGCCTGCCTCAGCGCTGGCTGACATTGCCACGCTGGCCAAGGCCGAGCTGGTCGATCCCGGCAGGGGCGGCCACGTCATCACGGGGCTTGCTTCGCTCGACGAAGCCGGCCCGATGCATCTGGCGTTCTTCGACAACCTCAAATATGCCGACGACCTCAAGGCGACCAAGGCCGGCGCTTGCCTGGTCAGCCCGCGCTTCGAGGCCCAGGTGCCCGCCCATGTGGCAGTGCTGCGGGTGGCGCAGCCGTTCCGGGCCTTCGTCAGGATCGCGCGGGAATGGCATGGGGACGCGCTGAGGCCGCAATCCTGGGTCGGTAACGACGGTATCGCACCGTCGGCGATCATCGATCCCTCGGCCCGGCTCGAGGACGGCGTGATCGTCGACCCCCTGGCGGTGATCGGCCCGGATGTGGAGATCGGCAGCGGCACGGTGGTCGGCGTCGGGGCGGTGATCGGTCCCGGCGTCAAGATCGGCCGGGACTGCAACGTCGGCGCCCGAACCGCGATCCAGTGCACCCTGATCGGCAACAACGTGCTGATCCATCCCGGCTGCTCGATCGGCCAGGACGGCTACGGTTTCATCTTCTTCGGCCCCGAGGGCCATCTGAAGGTGCCGCAGACCGGCCGGGTCCTGATCCAGAACGATGTCGAGGTCGGCGCGGGGACCACGATCGACCGTGGCAGCTTGCGTGACACGGTGATCGGCGAGGGGACCAAAATCGACAATCAGGTCCAGATCGGCCACAATGTGACCATTGGCCGGCACTGCCTGCTGGCGGCCCAGATCGGCCTCGCCGGCAGCCTGACCATCGGCGACAACGTGGCACTCGGAGCAAAGGTTGGCATCAACAACCACCTCAAGATCGGCGATGGAGCCCAGGTCACCGCGATGAGCGGCGTCAAGGACGACATCCCGCCGGGCGGACGCTGGGGTGGCCTCTTTGCCAAGCCGACCAAGCAATGGTTCAAGGAGATCATCGCGGTGGAGCGCCTGGTGCGCGACAGCAAGGCCGATGCGAAGGACGAGGGACGGGAATGACGGCGGAATCACCTGTGAAGTTCGAGCTGGTGGATATCAATGCCATCCTCCAGACCCTGCCGCACCGCTTTCCTATGCTGCTGATCGATCGCGTGATCAACATCCGCGCCGACTACAGCGGCATCGGCATCAAGAACGTCACCTTCAACGAGCCGGCCTTCCAGGGGCATTTCCCGGAGCGCCCGGTCTATCCCGGCGTCATGATGATCGAGGCGATGGCGCAGACGGCAGGCGTGATCGGCATCAAGTCGGTCGAAGGCACCGAGAAGCCGCGCGCGGTCTATTTTCTCACCATCGACAAGTGCAAGTTCCGCAAGCCGGTGCTGCCCGGTGATACCATCGAATATCACATGCGCTCGCTCGGCCGCCGCAAGGCCATGTGGTGGTTTCACGGCGACGCCAAGGTCAACGGCCAGGTGGTGGCGGAAGCCGATGTCGGCGCCATGCTGACGGACTGAGCGTTTCCGGGCTCGGCGGGAGGGGGCTCACGCGCTGCAATCGTAGCGGCCGCCGGCGGCCTCGCGGCGGATATGCCGATTGAAGAATTGGCCCATGGACGGCGCGCCCAGAAGGCGGTCGACCGTCTCGGCGGCGACGCCGCAATAACGCGCATAGAAGCCGCCAGTCGCGACGACGAGATCGTGCCGCGCGGGGTCGTAACAGACGCGCTGAAGCACGGTGCTGCGATTGATGTCGCGGCATTCGAATGTCGCGAGGTCGACCGGTCGGCGATCACCTGTTTCGACCGTCTCGGACACGATCGGCGCGGCCGCGAGCTGTGCGAGTAGAAGTGCCAAGGTCCTGACCACGAGTGTTGAAGCTCCGCATGAACTTTTGGGGCGGACCGGGACGGCCGCCTCATCCGATACTTGAAACACGGCGAGATGATACGTCACTGGACGATCGGGCATAGACGCGCTAACCACCGGAAAACTGAATGACTTCAACACATAATCAGAGCTTCCTGACGAGTAAGATTGCTTGATGAGCAAGATTGATCCCACCGCACGGGTGGCGGACGGCGCCGTGATCGGCGAGGGCACCGAGATCGGACCCTATTGCATCATCGGCCCCAATGTCGTGATCGGCGCGAACTGCAAGCTGATCGGGCACGTGCATGTCACGGCGCAGACGACCATCGGCGATGATTGCACCATCTATCCCTTTGCCTCGCTCGGCACGCCACCGCAGTCGCTCAGCTATCGGGGCGAGCTGACGAAGCTCAAGATCGGATCGGGTTGCACCATCCGGGAATCCGTGACGATGAACGCCGGTACCGTCGCCGGCGGCGGTGTCACCGCGGTCGGCGATCGCGGCTACTTCATGAATTGCAGCCACGTCGGTCATGACTGCCATGTCGGCAATGATGTGATCTTTGCAACCTCTGCCACGCTCGGCGGTCATTGCGAGATCGGCGACTTCGTCTTCATCGGCGGCCTGTCCGCCGTGCATCAGTTTACCCGCATCGGGCCCCAGGTCATGGTCGGCGGCGTCTGTGGCGTACGCGACGACATCATCCCGTTTGGCCTCGTCAACGGCCAATATGCTGTGCTGGAAGGCCTCAACCTGATCGGCATGAAGCGGCGCAAGTTCACCAAGCAGCGGCTGGCGACGGTGCGTGGGTTTTACCAGAAGCTTTTCCACGGCCCTGGTACCTTCGCCGAGCGGTTGGAGGCATCCAGGCCGCTCGCGGGCGAGGATCCGGCGATCGCCGAGATCCTCGACTTCATCGGCAAGGGCAAACGCCCGCTGTGCCTTCCCGCCATCGCGAAGTGACTTTGGGATGGCCCCGGGCATGACATCGGCGGCTTCGCAGGGTTCATCGCCGGTCGGCATCGTCGCCGGCGGCGGCGCAATGCCGTTCGCGGTCGCCGACTCGCTGGCCGCCCGCGGCATCACGCCGGTGCTGTTTCCGCTTCGGGGCGCCTGCGATCCGGCGCGGGTGGAGAAATTCCGTCACCGCTGGATCTCGGTCGGCCAGCTCGGCCGTGCGATGCGGCTGTTTCGCGAGGAAGGCTGCCGCGACCTGATCTTCATCGGCACCCTGGTGCGCCCCTCGCTCGCGGAGATCTGGTTCGACGTCAAGACGCTGCGCCTGCTCGGGAACGTCATCCGCGCCTTTCGCGGCGGCGACGATCATCTCCTGTCAGGCGTCGGCCGCCTTCTCGAGCAGGACGGCTTTCGCATGGTCGGCATCAAGGACGTCGCCCCGGATCTCCTGATGCCCGAGGGCTGCATCAGCCGCGCCTGGCCGAACGACAACAGCAAGGCCGACATCGAGCGGGGCCGTGCGGTGCTGGCCGCGCTCGGCCCGTTCGACATCGGCCAGGCGGCGGTGGTGATCGACGGCCATGTGGTGGCGGTCGAGGACATCGAGGGCACCGACGCGCTGCTCGCGCGCGTGGCGCGGCTGCGCGAGGAGGGACGCATTCGCGCGGCCGCCGGCCGCGGCGTGCTGGTGAAGGCGCCGAAGAGCGGCCAGGACCTGCGCTTCGACCTGCCGACGATCGGCCCGCGCACGCTCGAAGGTGTGGCCGCCGCAGGGCTCGCCGGCATCGCCGTCATCGCGGGCAACACCATCGCGGCCGAGCCGCAGGCGATGATCGCGCTGGCCGACGCCAAATATCTCTTCGTCATCGGCCTGCCGGCGTGATGCAGTCGCGCGATCCCAAGCGCAGGATCTGCCTGATCGCCACCGAGGAATCCGGCGACCGGCTCGGTAGCGCCTTGATGAAGGTGCTGCGCCAGCGCCTCGGCGACGGCGTCGAATTCGTCGGCGTCGGCGGCCGTACCATGGCGCGCGAGGGGCTCGAATCGCTGTTTCCGATCGAGGAGCTGTCGATCGTCGGCTTCGCCGCGGTGGTGCAGCAATTGCCGAAGATCCTGCGGTTGATCCGCAACACCGCGGATGCCGTGCTTGAGGCCGCGCCGGACGCGCTCGTCATCATCGACAGCCCCGATTTCACCCATCGCGTCGCCCGCCGCGTGCGCGCGAAGAATTCTGCGATTCCGATCGTCGACTACGTCTCGCCGCAGCTCTGGGCGTGGCGGCCGGGACGGGCGCGGACCATGCTCGGCTATGTCGATCACGTTCTTGGTCTCCTGCCGTTCGAGCCGGAGGAATACCGCAAGCTCGGCGGACCGCCATGCAGCTATGTCGGCCATCCCCTGGTCGAGCAATTGTCCTCGCTGCGGCCGAACGCGGAGGAGCAGGCCCGCCGCAACGCTGAGCCGCCGGTGCTGCTGGTGCTGCCCGGCAGCCGCCGCAGCGAGGTCAGGCACCATCTCGGCGTGTTCGGCGCAACGATCGGCCGCTTGCAGGCGGAAGGCCGCGCCTTCGAGCTGATGCTGCCGACCATGCCGCATCTCGAAGCCACCATCCGCGAGGGCATCGCGAGCTGGCCGGTCAAGCCGAACATCGTGATCGGCGAGAACGAGAAGCGCGCCGCCTTCCGCATCGCGCATGCGGCGCTGGCCAAATCCGGCACGGTGACGCTGGAGCTCGCGCTATCGGGCATTCCGATGGTGACGGCCTATCGTGTCGGCGCGATCGAGGCCTTTATCCTGCGCCGCGCGATCCGCGTCTCCTCGGTGATCCTCGCCAATCTCGTGATCGGCAAGGAGGTGATTCCGGAATATTTGCAGGAGGAGTGCACGCCGGAGAAGCTGGCGCCCGCGCTTCATGATGTGCTGACGGAGTCTCCGCTGCGGCGGCGACAGGTCGAGGCCTTTGCCCAGCTCGATCAGATCATGTCGACCGGCAACAAGTCCCCGAGCGTGCTCGCCGCCGATATCGTGCTGGCGACGATACGCAAGGGCAGGGGAACGAGCTCGGGCGTGTCCTCATAAGCGTCGGCTTGCAGCGGCCCGGCGGAAGTCACTTGATTTGGCCGCGATCGACGGCTTATGACCCGACGCTGACACCATACTCGCCTCCAATGTGCTAGGCTGAAGCCCGGTCGGATGCTCCCGGCGCCCCTATGAAGCGGCGCGAGTTCTGCAGTGGCCGGAGCAGGCGGAAGAAGGCGGAATGATGGGCTACGGTCCCCGTCTCAGCGCGGTCTTCGACCAATGCGCGCGTCAGGTCGCAAGACTGTTACGGGGCGCGCAAAAGTGGCCATGGTACCTGTTGAGCAGCCGACCAAGCTCGAACTGGTCATCAATCTCAAGACAGCCAGGGCACTGGATGTCGAAATCGCACCAGCGCTGCTTTCCCGTGCGGACTCGACGATCGAGTGAATCCGCTTCCTTTCATGGAATCGATGAGGCGGGTTCGGCCCATTGAGCTGCGCTTGATTGGGCGGACGGATTGCAATTGCTCAAGGCGAGTTCTTGGCGTTTCGAGGCAGCCATGTCGGCTTCTGGCCCCTTAGCTGCCTCTCTGTATGCACACCCTGACGTCTGCTTACCGCATGCCAACGGACCAAGGACGGATATCGCGGGCATTCCCGCACGTACCCCACAAGCGACATGGTCGGATTGGAAATTCTGCCATATAATCGGCTGACCGGCCCCAATTGCTCAAAACGACGGGCTCGGTTGCAATGGTCAGGAGCTGACCAATGACGTCTATCGACGAGTGGCTTCTTGAAAGCAAGATGACACAGATCGAGCAGGCTCGCGCTTGGAGCCCGCGTGTCATTTCCAAGTTCGAAACGCTGATGCGCAGCGGCGACGAGGTCAGTCTGTACCGTGCCAATCCGCTGGCGTTCGCCCGCGATCGCAACGTGGCTGAGCCGGAGTCGATCGATCTGTTCCTCCACGCCGCCCGCGCCGGGCTGCTCGACATGCATTGGGATATTCTCTGCCCCCACTCGGGCCTGGTGCTCGAAAGCTTCGGGAGGCTCCGTGCGCTCCGTAGTCATTTCGTTTGCGGGCTGTGTGATATCGAGGGTCAGACAGACCTAGACGACTTCATTGAGGTTTCCTTCTCCGTGTCGCCGCAAGTCCGGCGCCTCGCTCTGTATGACGTCGATAATCTTTCGATCGAGGATCTGCACTGGAAGCTGAAGTTCGCCAACAGCGGGCGGCTGCCCGGGGGACAAATTCGCTTCGTCGATCTCCTGCGCAGCCTCGTCCGCGGAATGAGTTATCTGCCAACCGGCCTGACGACGCTGCACGCCGAAATTGGGCCGGGCGCACTCTCGGGCGTCAATGTCCAAACCCAGGCGGGCTTCATGCTTCCGGTGATGCTCGCTTCCTCTGCTGAGCAGAGTTCGAATATCCCGCGGATCGTCCGCATCGCCTATGACGGGCAGCGGTTCACGCCCGCCGTTTCGGCCGTGCCGTCGGGCCCCGTTATCTTCGAGATCAACAACACCAGTCCCAGGCGTGGTTCGCTGCTCTTGATCAACTGGTCCCCAGAAATCCTGGCGATGCCTGAGAAGCCGACGCTCGAATTCGATCCCTATGTCTCGGGTGGCATGCTGCTGACGCGCCAGACGTTCCGAAAGCTCTTCCGCTCGGAACGCGTCGATGAAGAGGAGGGCCTCGGCGTCCGGCAGGTGACGTTCCTGTTCACTGACTTGAAGGGGTCGACCGCGCTCTACGAGCGTCTCGGGGACCTTAACGCCTATGCTCTCGTCCGCGAGCATTTTGCGCTCCTCGACGCAATCGCCCAACGGCATGCCGGTGCGATCGTGAAGACCATCGGCGATGCCGTCATGGCTGCGTTCTCCCGGCCGGTGGATGCCGTGGCGGCGGCGCTCCACATTCTGCAGGACATCGGACGGTTCAACCGCGAGCACGGTCAGCCGGCTATCATTCTCAAGATGGGTGCGCATTGCGGCCCCTCCATTGCCGTGACCCTAAATGAGAATCTCGACTATTTCGGCCAGACCGTGAATATTGCGGCGCGGGTGCAATCATTCGCCGACGCCGGCGAGGTCTGCCTCACGGAAGCGCTCTATACGGCCCCTGCCGTTCGCGAACTGCTGGCAGGCTACGATGTCGAGGAGTTCGACGCGCCGCTGCGTGGCGTCGAGGGCGAGGCGCGAGTCTATCGGGTCACTGGCCGATCGTAGACGTGGGCTGCCAGTTCGCTCAAACACCTGTAAGCTTGAAGAACATGCTAATGGCAGCGGTTCTGCGCGCAACAGACCTGGCGCCTTTGGTAGTGGATGTCGGCTTGTGGCCCCACAGGCAACCTGCATGGATGCTTGCTCGACGTCTTCCTTGGAAAGAAAAGCGATCCCGAAACGATCTATGAGTACACGTCCTACGCAAGCCCGGCATCGACCCGGAAACACTGGCCGGTGATGCGCTGGCTTTCGTCGGAGGCGAGGAACAGCGCCATGTTGGCGATGTCCTCGGGCGTGACCGCGTCCGGAACAGCCTGGCGCGAGCGCATCGCGGCGATGACCTGCTCGTCCGGATACCACAGCCGGCGCTGCCGCTCGGTGACGACCATGCCGGGCGCAATCGCGTTGACGCGGATGCGGTCGGGGCCGACCGACCGGGCCAGCGAGTTGGTGAAGCCGACGATCGCTGCCTTGGCCCCGGCATAGACCGGGAGCGCAGGCGCACCGCGCATCCAGGCGATCGACGACATGTTGATGATCGAGCCGCCGCCGCGCGCCTGCATCTGCGGCACCACCGCTTGCGCGGCAAAGAAGACGTGCTTGAAATTGACGCCGATCATCCAGTCGAACTCGGCGGGCGTCACCTCGGCCAGCACCTGGCGCTGGTCGTTGGCGGCGTTGTTGACGAGCACCGCGGCGTCGCCGAGCGATTGCCGCACCTCCGCCATGGCGGCGCGCAAGGCCTCGATGTCCAGGAGATCGCAGGGCACGAATAGCGGCGCGGTGCCGCATGCGGCCGCGACCTCGACGACCAGTGCCGCGCCGGCTGCTGCATCGATATCGAGGAACGCGACG
The DNA here is from genome assembly GCF_003957705.1 of Bradyrhizobium sp. LVM 105. Lineage (NCBI taxonomy): Bacteria > Pseudomonadati > Pseudomonadota > Alphaproteobacteria > Hyphomicrobiales > Nitrobacteraceae > Bradyrhizobium > Bradyrhizobium sp. LVM 105. The sequence continues at coordinate 112,984 of NZ_QZMV01000004.1, forward strand.
CGAGCGCGCTGGGCGGCGAAGGCGCGCACGAAGGCGGCGCCGATGCCGCTGGCGCCGCCGGTGATCAGCACCACGCGGTCCGCGAGACCGGCATAGCTCGTCTTGGTCATACGATCAGTCGCTCCGTCTTGGGGTCGAACAGGCAAATGCGGCGCGTGTCGAGCGCGAATGAGGCGAACGCGCCGGGCACGGGCCGGATATCGGGCGAGATGCGCGCCATCGCCGGCTCGCCCCCGAGCCGCAGCGACACCATCGTTTCGGCACCGGTCGGCTCGACCATGTCCACCGGCGCCTCGATGAGGACGGGCGCATCGTTCGAAAATGCACGGCTGCCCTCGGCGATGCACTCCGGCCTGATTCCGAACACCACGTCGCGTCCGACAAAGGAAGCTGCGGCGTCATAACCTCTCAGGCGCAGGCGGATTTCGTCCGGCCGGCCTGCGCCGATCACGACCACCAGCTCGTCATTTTCGCTCTCGAGCCGTGCCGGCAGCGTGTTCATCGGGGGCGAGCCCATGAAGCGCGCGACGAACAGATTGGAGGGATAGCGGTATACCGTATCGGGGTCGGCGAATTGCTGCACGCAGCCCTGATGCATCACGGCGATCCGCGTCGCCATCGTCATGGCCTCGATCTGGTCGTGGGTGACATAGACGATGGTGGCGCCGATGCGCTGGTGCAGGCGCTTGATCTCCATCCGCATCTCGACGCGCAGCTTGGCGTCGAGATTGGAGAGCGGCTCGTCGAACAGGAAGAGCAGGGGATCCCGGACCAGCGCACGCCCCATCGCGACGCGCTGACGCTGGCCGCCGGAGAGCTGCGACGGCTTGCGGCCGAGCAGCGTCTCGATCTGAAGCAGCTTTGCAACATTCGCGACCGCGGCGTCCTGCTCGGCCTTGGGCACGTGACGGCACTCCATGCCGAAGGTGATGTTCTGCCGCACCGTCATCGACGGGTAGAGCGCGTAGGACTGGAACACCATGGCGATGTCGCGGTCCTTGGGCGGGACGTCGTTGACGACGCGCCCGCCGATCTCGATCGTCCCCGCGCTCGGGCGGTCGAGCCCGGCGACGATGTTGAGCAGCGTGGACTTGCCGCAGCCGGACGGTCCGACCAGCACGGTGAATTCGCCGCTCTCGATATCGAGCGCGATGTCCTTCAGCACCTCCAGATTGGCGTAGCGCTTGGACAGGGCGCGAATGCTCAGTGCTGCCATGACAACTCCATCATTTCACGGCCCCGGCAGTCAGGCCGCGGACGAAGTACTTGCCGCCGAGAAGGTAGATCAACAGCGTCGGCAGCGCGGCGATGATCACCGCCGCGCTCTGCACGCCATGCTGCGGGATATCGGCGACCGCGGCGGAGAGCGCGATCAGAGCCGCCGTGACGGGCTGCTGCTGGCCGGTCGTGAAGGTCACGCCATAGAGGAATTCGTTCCAGATATGCGTGAACTGCCAGATCACCGTGACGATCAGGATCGGCCCGGAGAGCGGCAGGATGATGCGCCAGAAGATGCGGAAGAAACCAGCGCCGTCGATCCGCGCCGCCCTGATCAATTCATGGGGAATAGCGACATAATAGTTGCGGCAGAACAGCGTGGTGAAAGAGAGCCCCTGGATGGTGTGGATCAGCACGAGGCCGGCCAGCGTGTTGATGAGACCGACGTCGCGCAGCACGATGGTCCAGGGAAGAAGGCGCATCTGCTGAGGCAGGAAAAGGCCGAGGGTCACGATCCCGTAGATCCAGTTGTCGCCGCGAAAGCGCCAGAGCGACACTGCGTAGCCGGCGATGGCGCCGAGCAAAGTGGAGAAGATCGTCGCGGGAATCGTCACCAGCGCGGAGTTCAGCATATAGGGCCGGATGCCGGCGCAGGTCTCGGCCACGCAGAAGCCGCTCCAGGCGGCGGCGTAGTTGCTCCAGGCCAGATGTTGCGGCCAGCCGATCATCGACCCCTGCGCGATCTCCTCGTTGGTCCGCAGCGAGTTCAGAACGACGACCGCCAGCGGCGCCAGCCAGGCCGCGGCGATCAGTGAGACGACGAGATAGATCCAGATCCGGCTCGGTTTGAAGCTGCGATCACGCATGGAGGGCCCGCCGCCGCTGGATGTACCGCCACGCCGCATAGGGCACGAGCACCGCGAGAAGAATGAGCAGCATCAGCACTGCCGCCGCCGCGCCGCGGCCGAGCAGGCTGCGCTGGAACATCAGGTCGTAGACGACCAGAGCGGGCAGCTGGGTCGCAATTCCCGGCCCGCCGTTGGTCAGGGCGCGGACGAGGTCGAACGTCGAAATCGCGAACTGCAGCTGGATCACGACGACGGTGATGGTGATCGGCCAGAGCGAGGGCAGAATGATGCGCCGGTAGATCCGGACCGGTCCGGCGCCGTCGATCTGCGCGGCCTTGATGATGTCGGCATCGACGGAGCGCAGGCCGGCAAGAAACAGAGCCATGGCAAAGCCCGAGGACTGCCAGATCGCAGCGATGACGATGGTCCAGATCGCCATGTCGCGGTCGATCAGCCAGTCGAACTTGAAGGAGGTCCAGCCGAGATCGTGGACCAGCTTCTGAATCCCGAGGCCAGGATTGAGCAGCCAGCTCCAGACCGTGCCGGTGACGACGAACGACACTGCGAGGGGATAGAGGAAGATCGATCGCAGCACGTTCTCGCCGCGAATACGCTGATCGAGCAGGATCGCAAGAACGAGGCCGGTCGCCGCGCTCAACACGACGAATGCGCTGCCGAATAGCAGCAAATTGTCGAAGGCGATCTGCCAGTTCCGCGATGCCAGGACGGCCGTGTAGTTGCGCAAGCCCAACCAGCCCGAGACCGGAACGAGCGTGGAGGGCGTGAACGAGATCCAGATCGTCCACAGCGAGAACGAGACGAGGTGCGCTGCGGACAGCAGCAGCGGCACCCAGATCATCAAATATTCGGGCAGCCGGCGCACCCATTCAGGAAGCGCCGGCCGGCCCGGTCTTATCGCGGCGGCATTGCTCAACGTGCGCCCTCGACGGCCTCGGCGAGGCGGATCGCCGCCTGCTCGGGCTTGATCGTCTTGTTCTTCACGTACTCCGTGATCACGTCGATCATTGCGGCGGTCATGCCGTTTTCCTGCGCCATGTTGTGCGCCATGCTGAGCACCGCCTGGTTGCTGGCGATCGCCTCCTTCAGAGCCTTTGCGGTCGTTCGTTGACCCTCCGACCAGCCTTCGCCGGACAGATCGACATCGGTGCGTACGGGGATCGATCCCGTGATCTGCGAATACATCGTCTGGATCGCCGGATCCATGACGAGCTGGGCCATCAGCGTCTGGCCGGCTTGCAGGTCAGCCTCCTTGCGCTGCCAGAAGATGAAGGCATCGGCATTCAGGAGGAAGACCGGCTTGCCGTTGTCGCTGGGTCCTGGCGCAATCATGAAGTCCTCGAACTTGAAACCGGCATTGCGCAACACGCCCTGCGCCCAGCCACCCATGATCATCATGCCCATGTCGCCGTCGATGAAGCGCTTCAGGTTGGTCGAGAAGTGCTGGGCGCCGACATTGGGGTCCATCCAATCGGCGATCTTGCGCACCTGCGCGAACGCAGCCTTGATCTCGGGACCCTCCAGAGCCTTTTTCTCGAGATTCATGATGGCGGCGCGGTATGCCAGGGGACTGATGCCGGCGAGAGCGGCCTCGAATTTCTGCCCGTCATCCGGGCGGGTCCCGCCGTTGGCGATAGGATGGGCGACGCCGCCGGCTTTCATCTTTTCAGCAAGATCGTTGAAGTCCGCCCAGGTGACCGGGATCTTGTCGGCCTTGGCCTTGTCCATGGCACGCTTGGACAGGAACAGCATGTTGGTGCTGTAGATCTGCAACGGCAGTGCGATCCATTTGCCGCCCGGCTTGTGTAATTTCGCAAGGTCAGGCGCGACGACCTTCTCGTAACCGGCGGCGGCGACGACGGCGTCGAGATCGACAGTCGGGGCTATTTTCGACCAGGCCGCAATCTCGGGCCCCTTGAGCTGCGAGCAGGCCGGCGGATCGCCGGCCATGATCTGAGCGCGCAACTTGTTCATCATTTCGGTGGTGAAGCCGGGGACGGGCGAATGTTGCCAAACGCCTCCCTTCTCCTCGAACTTCTTGCCGAGCGCCGTGATGGCCGCGCCGTCGCTGCCCGCGGACCATTGCGAGATCGCGGTCAGGCGCGGCTTGACCGCGCCCTGCGCGCGGGCAAAGGCCGGTAGTGCGAGCGTAGCGACGGAGCCAGCGAGCAGACGGCGCCTTGTTGTGGTGATCGGCATGGCAGTTCCTCCCGGTGTGAAAGTTTCGGCGCGTGTGGGGCGTGCAGGTTCAGCCCATGTCAGGCCGCCTCCGTCGAGCTGGCGGGCATGCCGCCACGGCTGGCGAGACAAAAGCCGGCGAAGGCGAGCGCGGCCTGCGGATCGTTGCCGGTCGACGGCGGCACGAAGGCGATCGACACCTGCGCCAGTTTACGTCCGCCCAGCAGGCAGGCATCGATCCCTTCGACCACGGCATTGCGATCGTCTGCGGCGAGAAGCGACGGCCAGCCGCTGATCGCAACGCCGCCGCACGGTTTCACGTTCAGCGTGTTGCCGATGGCAAGGCCGAGCCGGAACAGCCGCCGGCGCAGCTCCTGCCGCACGCGCGATGAGATCGGGATCGTGTTCACCCATTCGTTGCCGAGTTGAAGCAACTCGGCTTCGGCAACGCCGAGAAGCTCGGCGAGGGCCGGAATCGACGCATAGGCCTCGACGCAGCCATGATGTCCGCAGCGGCAGCGCGGGCCCTCAGGCTCGAAGACCATGTGGCCGAGCTCGATCGCTTGCAGCGCATCGGCCTTCGCCGGATCATCCATCCAGGCGCCGGCAACGCCGTGGCTGACGAGCACGAACAGATGTGTGTCGCTGAATGGATAATTCTCTGTGCGGCAGCGGTGAAAGGTGGCGTGGGCGACCACCGAATTGGTGATCTCGAGCGGCACGCCGGCGAACATCTCGTCGAACATCCCGCCGACGCGCCCGACATCGCAGGGAATGATCGGGTTGGCCGATATGCTGAGACGGCCGAGGCCTGGAATGGAGACGCCGATCTGGGAGAGGGTGATCCGGCGCCGCCGCGTCCAGTCGCGCAGCAATGTCATGGCTTCGCGAAACGCCTGGCCGACGCTCTCGGCGGTCGGCGTCTTCGGCAGCTTCACCCGCTCGGTGTAGTGCAGTTCGCCCGACAGGCCGCCGACGCCGACGCTGAGATGCTGAGCGGTCAGCTCGAAGGCTGCGACGGCGACCGAGGCATCGAGCGACACGAGGCCGGTCGGGCCGCCGACGTAGGGAGCAGGGCGCCGCACCTCCTCGATCAAGCCTTCGGCCTTCAGGTCGAACAGGATGCGCGACAGGCTCGCTTCCGACAGGCGCACGGCCTTGGCCAGAGGCGGACGGAACGAGCCGCCCGACTGAAGCAGATGGGTCAAAATGGCAGCGCGGGTCTGCCGCCGACTTCTCGGCTGCTCCGGCATTTCCATCCCTGTCGTCATTCTTACTTAGTGTAAGAATGCGCGCGGGGCAGTTCGACTGTCAAGCGTTGGGCGGCGCGGCGCACGGACTTGTTGTTGTGCGCGGCAGCAAGATCGGAGCGGTACGGGTCTCGTAGGGTAGGCAAAGCGAAGCGTGCCCACGATTTCGTACCTGTCGCAGAGAGGTGGTGGGCACGCTGCGCTTTGCCCACCCTACGGCACCTGCACAAACGAAAACGGCGCCATCTTGCGATGGCGCCGTTTCGATAGCCGTATTGGCTCAAGACTTACTTGCGATCCTTCATCGCGACGTAGTCGCGCTTGGTGACGCCGGTGTAGAGCTGGCGGGGACGACCGATCTTCTGCTGCGGGTCCTCGATCATCTCGCTCCACTGGCTGATCCAGCCGACGGTGCGGGCGACCGCGAACAGCACGGTGAACATCGAGACCGGGAAGCCCATCGCCTTCAGCGTGATGCCCGAATAGAAGTCGACGTTCGGGTAGAGCTTGCGGTCGATGAAGTACTGGTCGCTGAGCGCGATCTTCTCGAGCTCCATCGCCACCTTCAGCATCGGATCGTCGCCATGACCGGTCTCCTTGAGCACGGCGTGACACATCTTCTGCATGAGCTTGGCGCGCGGATCGTAGTTCTTGTAGACGCGGTGGCCGAATCCCATCAGGCGGACTTCGGAGTTCTTGTCCTTCACCTTGGCGATGAATTCGGGAATCTTGTCCACGGTGCCGATCTCGGCGAGCATCGCCAGCGCGGCTTCGTTGGCGCCGCCATGCGCCGGACCCCAGAGGCAGGCGATGCCGGCGGCGATGCAGGCGAACGGGTTGGCGCCCGAAGAGCCGGCGATGCGTACCGTCGAGGTCGAGGCGTTCTGCTCGTGGTCGGCGTGCAGGATGAAGATCTTGTCCAGCGCGTCGGCGAGCACCGGGTTGATCTTGTACTCCTCGCACGGCACGGCGAAGCACATGTGCAGGAAGTTCTCGGCGAACTTCAGCGAGTTCTTCGGGTACACGAACGGCTGGCCGATCGTGTACTTGTAGGCCATCGCCGCCAGGGTCGGGATCTTCGCAATCATGCGCATGGATGCGATCATGCGCTGCTTCGGATCGTTGATGTCGGTGCTGTCGTGATAGAACGCGGCGAGCGCCCCGACTGCGGCGACCATGATCGCCATCGGATGAGCATCGCGGCGGAAGCCCTGGAAGAAGCGGGCCATCTGCTCGTGCACCATCGTGTGATGGATCACGCGGTCGTCGAAATCCTTCTTCTGCGCGGCGGTCGGCAGGTTCCCATAGAGCAGGAGATAGCAGGTCTCGAGGAAGTCACCGTTCTCGGCCAGCTGCTCGATCGGATAGCCGCGGTATTCCAGCACGCCCGCGTCGCCGTCGATATAGGTGATCTTGGACTGGCAGCTCGCGGTGGAGGTGAAGCCCGGATCGTAGGTGAACAGGCCGGACTGGCCGTAAAGCTTGCCGATATCGATGACGTCAGGCCCGACGCTGCCGCTGTGGATCGGGAGATCGTAATTCTTGTTTCCGACCGTCAGCGTAGCGGTCTTTGGGCTTGGTTTTGCGTCCATCAGAGGTCCCCGATGTATGGTGAAACGGGCCGGAGCCGGAGGCCCCGAGGCAGATCCTGGGGGCAGGCCGGATGTTCCAGAAGGTACGGGGCAGATGGGTATATTATTGCTATGTGCGCTGCAAGATCGCCGCACGCATGGTCGACTTACGTCGTAGCCTGATCCTTGAGCCGGCCAAGGCTTTCCTGGCGTCCCAGGACGTCCAAAACCTCAAATATACCAGGCGAGGTGGTCCGTCCGGTCAGCGCCGCCCGCAGGGGCTGGGCGACCGCGCCGAGCTTGAGACTATTTTCCTCGGCAAAGGCGCGCAGTGCGGCCTCTGTGGTGGCGCCGCTCCACGTCTCGACTTTCTCCAGCGCGGAATGAAGCTGGCCGATCAGCCTGCGGTTTTCCGGTGTGAGCAGGGCCTGCGCCTTGGGATCGAGCTCCAGCGGCCGGTCGGCGAAGATGAAATAGGCGCCGTCGATCAGCTCGATCAACGTCTTGGCGCGCTCCTTCAGGGCCGGCATCGCCTTGGCGAGCTGCGCGCGCGTGGTGTCGTTCAACTTGGCCTTGAGCTCGTCCCGTCCCGGCACGTGGTCGAGCACGTCCTCGAACATCTTCACGAGTGATTGATCGTCGGCGTGGCGGATGTAGTGGCCGTTGAGGTTTTCCAGCTTGGCGAAATCGAAGCGTGCGGCGGCGCGGCCGACACTGGTGAGATCGAAGGCTGCGATCATCTCCTCGGTCGAGAAGATCTCCTGGTCGCCATGGCTCCAGCCGAGCCGGACGAGGTAATTGCGCAGCGCCGCCGGCAGGTATCCCATGGCGCGGTAGGCATCGACCCCAAGCGCGCCGTGGCGCTTCGACAGCTTCGAGCCGTCCGGGCCGTGGATCAGGGGAATGTGGGACATGCTCGGCAGCGCCCAGCCCATCGCATCGTAGATCTGCTTCTGGCGGGCGGCGTTGATCAGATGGTCGTCGCCGCGGATCACATGGGTGACGCCCATGTCGTGGTCGTCGACCACCACGGCGAGCATGTAGGTCGGGTTGCCATCGCCGCGCAGCAGGACGAGGTCGTCGAGGTTCTCGTTTTGCCAGACCACGCGGCCCTGAACCTGATCCTCGATCACGGTCTCGCCGGTCTGCGGCGCGCGCAGGCGGATGGTCGGCTTGACGTCGCCAGGGGCGGTCGCGGGATCGCGGTCGCGCCACATGCCGTCATAGAGGCGGGTGCGCCCCTCGGCGCGCGCCTTCTCGCGCATGGCGGCGAGCTCCTCGGCACTGGCGTAACAGCGATAGGCCTTGCCGTCGGCGAGCAGCTGCTCGGCGACCTCGCGGTGACGCGCGGCGCGGGCGAACTGGTAGATGACCTCGCCGTCCCAGCCGAGCTCGAGCCATTTGAGACCGTCGAGGATGGCACCGATCGCGGCCTCGGTGGAGCGCTCGCGGTCGGTGTCCTCGATCCGCAGCAGCATCTTGCCGCCGTGCTTCTTCGCATAGAGCCAATTGAACAGCGCCGTGCGGGCGCCCCCGATATGGAGGAAGCCGGTCGGCGAGGGGGCGAAGCGGGTGACGACGGAATCGGTCATTCTTGGCAGGGCCTATGCATTGGAAGCGGTGGTGTATAGCAGGACCGGCGCATAACTAAAGCCCGACGGCGGACCTGCCGGGCCTGCTTAAGCTCTTGGCTCAGCCTCCCGAATTTGGCAGAAGGACCGCTGATTTCCCGACAGGATTTTCGTAATGACAGAACCGGTGGCAGCTGAGGTTGGGCGCGATTTCATTCGTGACATCATCCAGGCCGACCTCGACCAGGGCAAGTACAGGGAGATCGTGACCCGGTTCCCGCCGGAGCCGAACGGCTACCTGCATATCGGCCACGCCAAGTCGATCGCACTCAACTTCGGCATCGCCCAGGAGTTTCCGGGCCGCTGCCACTTGCGCTTCGACGACACCAATCCGGTCAAGGAAGAGCAGGAATACATCGATTCCATCCAGGCCGACGTGCGCTGGCTCGGCTTCGACTGGGGGAAGAACCTGTTCTTCGCCTCGGACTATTTCGACCGCTTGTACGAATGGGCCGAGCAGCTGATCCGCGACGGGCTCGCCTATGTCGACGACCAGACCCAGGAGGAGATCCGCGCCTCCCGCGGCACGCTGACCGAGCCCGGCAAGAACTCGCCGTTCCGCGACCGCAGCGTGGAGGAGAACCTCGACCTGTTCCGCCGCATGAAGGCCGGCGAATTCCCGAACGGCGCGCGCGTGCTGCGGGCCAAGATCGACATGGCTGCCGGCAACATCAACCTGCGCGATCCCGTGCTGTATCGCATCCTGCACGCGCACCATCCGCGCACCGGCACGAAATGGAGCATCTATCCGAGCTACGATTATGCGCACGGCCAGTCGGACGCGATCGAAGGCATCACGCACTCGATCTGCACGCTGGAGTTCGAGGACCACCGGCCGCTCTACGACTGGTTCATCGAGAAGCTGCCGGTGCCGTCCAAGCCGCATCAGTACGAGTTTGCGCGGCTGAACCTCACCTACACGCTGCTGTCCAAGCGCGTGCTGACGCAGCTCGTCCGCGACGGCCATGTCGCGGGCTGGGACGATCCGCGCATGCCGACCATGGCGGGGATGCGCCGCCGTGGCGTGCCGCCGGCGGCCTTGCGCGAATTCGTCAAGCGGATCGGCGTTGCCAAGGCCAACAGCGTTGTCGATGTCGGCATGCTGGAGTTCTGCATTCGCGAGGAGCTGAACCGCACCGCGCAGCGCCGCATGGCGGTCTTGAAGCCGCTCAAGGTCGTGATCGAAAACTATCCGGAAGGGCAGACCGAGGAGCTCGAGGCGATCAATCATCCGGATGATCCCTCGGCAGGCACGCGGAAAATCACATTCGGCCGCGAGCTCTATATCGAGCAGGACGACTTCATGGAGAACCCGCCGAAGAAGTTCTTCCGCCTGTCGCCGGGCAACGAGGTGCGGCTGCGCTACGCCTATTTCGTCAAATGCACCGGCGTGATCAAGAACGACAAGGGCGAGGTGGTGGAGCTGCGCTGCACCTATGACCCCGCAACCAGGGGCGGCAACGCGCCCGACGGCCGCAAGGTCAAGGCGACGATGCACTGGCTGCCGGCCGCGACGTCGAAGCCTGCGGAAATCCGCATCTACAACCAGCTGTTCGCCAATCCGAGCCCGGACGCCTCGAACTTCGCGCCTGATCTCAATCCGAACTCGCTGGATATCCTGTCGGACGCACGAGTCGAGGCAGCTGTGGCCGAGAGCAATTCGACCGAGCCGATGCAGTTCGAGCGCCAGGGCTATTTCGTGCGCGACAAGGACTCGACGCCGGGCAAGCCGGTGTTCTCGCGCACCATCGGCCTGCGCGATACCTTCGCAAAGGAAGTCGCGAAGGGCTGAGGCACCATGAGCACGGAGGCCGACGACATCGTTTCCGCCATTATCGCGAAATGGTGCGCCGGCTTCGCGACGCTCGACGCTGCCGCGCTCTCGTCGCTCTATTCGAAGAACGCGTTCTTCTTCGGCTCCAATCCGAAGCTCTACCGGGGCCGGGATGGCGTTACCGAATATTTCAACGGCCTGCCGCGCTGGCGCCAGCCGAGCGCCGTGTTCTCCGACGTGAACGCAGCGCAGGTCGGCCCGGACCTGATCAACATGGCCGCGACCATCTCGTTCGATCTCGCCGGCGAGCGGGACGATCTCGTCGTCAAGATGAGCTGGGTCATCATCCGCGAGGACGGCGAGTGGAAGATCGTCAATCACCACGCCTCGTCGCAGGCGCCGCTGATCTGACCGTCAGTCGCACACGGCATCGTCATTCCCGAGAGAGAACGAACGCGCTTCCTATGCGTTGGCGTGGGTCCAACAAGGAACCCGCCATGCAAGACATCGCAGAGCATATGGAAGTCATCGGCGCCGGCGGCGTCCATGTCGGCACGGTCGACAAGGTCGAAGGCAACCGCATCAAGCTGACCAGGAAGGACAGCGGTGAGGGCAGCCACAAGGGCCATCATCATTTCATCGACAAGGGCCTCGTTGCCGACGTCGAGGGCAACAAGGTGCGGCTGTCCGCCAAGGCGTCGGTGGCCGTGACAATGGAAGAGGAAAAGTAGGGGCGCCTTCTTGCGTTCCTGATCTGTACCGCTATTCGCCCGGCGATTATATACTTGACACCACAAGCCCTATAGGTGGGGGTCACCGTTCTTCGCACTGTTGACCAAACTCCATGGCGCCGGTATGTTGGGAACCATGGAAAAGGAATCGGCCCCCACCTTTGCCTCTCTGGAAGAGGAAGAAGCCGCCCTTCGGGCGCGGCTGGATAAGATCGCCCAGTTCAAGACGCTAGCGCGTGAGCTGGGTGTATCCTTGGAGGCGACGGGCCTTGCAGTGGGGAGGCCGGTACTTGGCTCTCCGCCCCTCACCATCACGGCCCCGGCAGCCAGTTCTTTCGACGGGACCCTTGGAGACCTGATCCGTTGCTATCGCAGCAATGAGCAGTCCCCGTTCCACAAACTGAAATACGCCGTCCAGAACAACTATGTTGGGATGCTGAACAAGATCGCTGCTGACTTCGGCGCGCATCGTATTGCCGACCTCAGCTCCGACCGCGTGATGCAGCTTTACAACCAGTGGGCTGAGGGCGGAAAAATCTCGATGGGTCATGCCCTGGCGGCGAAGCTCCGCTTGCTGGCGGGCTTCGGCACCACTGTGCTGCATGACGATGACTGCACCTTGTTCTACGCCCGAATGCGCGCCATGCGCTTCCCCGTCGCTGAAAAGCGGCTGGTGGCAATGACGGCAGAGCACGCCGAAGCATTGCGTGCAAAGGCGCATGAATTGGGGTGGGGATCTATCGCGCTTGCTCAGGCAATTCAGTTCGAGTTGCGGCTGCGTCAGGCACAGGTCATTGGCGAGTGGGTCCCCATGTCTGACCCCGCGCCTTCGGCAATCACTTGGGGCAACGAGAAATGGATTCGGGGCCTGAAATGGTCGGACCTGGATGACAAGCTAATTCTCCGCTTCCCTGTCATCGACAAGCGGAAACGCAGAAAGGATATGGAAATCGACCTCTCGTCCAAAATGATGGTCTTGGAAGAAATGGATAAGCTTCCTTCCATACCGTCCACAGGACCGATGATTATTTGCGAGGCGACGGGTCGTCCGTATTCGAACAATGAATTCCGCCGCAAGTGGCGCATCGCAGCCACTAAGGCGGGCATCCCTGACAACGTGAGAAATGCAGACAGCGTTCGCGCTGAAGGCGTTCAAGCGACGAAGGAAGAAGATCAGCCGACCTTCTCGGTCGTGAAATGAAAACGGCGGGCTAGGCCCGCCGTCTGAATCCGTCTGCATGAGGCCGTGGCACTGATGCAGAGGGGAAAGCGAAAAGGGTGCGACCCCCGAGTAGCTTATGCGGCGCGAAACGGGGCGGTCACGGTAAGCCCCGCAGAAGGAGGTGGTCGCGATGCAACCACCATAGTGTAGGCGTGGCGCTGCTTCGGTGGATCAGACTGAAGTGGCGTCACGCCGATACTATAGGTAAATCCTTGGAAAAATGCAAGGAATCCTGTGAGCAAGCCACGCCCAGACGACCAATATAGTGAAGTGGAGGCTCAGAAGCGTTTTGAGACTGCCTTGCGCGGTGCTCTTCAAACAGAGCCAAAACCACTCAAGGAAAAGCCGAAGGCCCGCCCCAAAAAGAAGCCCCCCAATCGGGGGAAAGCGGCAAAGTAGGTTTGGCAGGACGCCGCAACCCCTGATATCGTCGCCGCTATATTGAGCAGGGACAGTAATGCGGACGCCTTGGGGGCAAAATTTCCCGAAGATCAGGGTGAATGTGCCGTGGCAGGGCAACAATGGAGGATTCGGAATTGCGGATCATCCTGCCTATTGGCCCGCCAAAAAGAAGCGGGATGTAAGGGCGGCGATTGCCCTTTGTGACGAATTGGTCACAGAAGAAAATCTGGAATATTTGTATGATCTTGGCTACGGAACCGACCCAATTGTGGCCGTTCCGGCCGTAACTATCCATGAAACCCAGAATGCGCTGGCGCGAACCTATGGGCAGTGGCTGGCGACCAAAATGAATTGGAGCCTGGATTCCAAAATTTACCAGACCAAAACAATTAACCGCGACTTTAACACTGATGGATGGTTCCGAATCGTAAATGAGCCTGCGTACTACGGTAAGGTGGAACCGGGCCGGCCCTACATCATCGCAGATGACGTTTGCGCGATGGGGGGAACATTGGCCAGTCTGCGTGGCTATATTGAGACTAACGGCGGCAAAGTGCTTGGAATGACGGTTTTGGCCAGCGGGAGTGGAAAAAATGTCCAGATTTCCCTTGTCGGCGACACATTCGCGAGGCTTACTACTGCTTGGAACGGTGAGCTCATTGGCGCTTACCCTCAGGAGATCGGTCATGAACTGGAGTCTGTTACGGAGCCGGAAGGACAATTCCTCCTCCGATGCCCGTCTTATGACGGATTCCGAGCGGGCATCGATGGAGCGCGCAACGGCGGAGATTGACGCCGAGGCGGCAGCGCTGCTGCGCAATCGCGGCACGGCCTTCCAATTCACCCCGCGTCAACGGGCGGCTGGCTAGCCGCCCGGATGGCGTCGTTTTGCCCTCAGAAGCCGCCGTATCCACCGGCTAAAATCTCGCTTAGTTAGATTGACGGTACGTCAGACGCTTGCCAGCCGCGCCTTTGACGGCAAGGTCCGCACGTTCTCCGTCGCCAATTCCGAGAGCAACGCGGTTGCTGTAGCGGAAATCAAACTCAGCCAGATAGCGGTGAAGGTGCTTCTCAGAGCAGTGCTGATACACGCCCTTCATTCCGCGCTTAAAGATGCTGTAATAGCCTTCAACCGTGTTGGTAGAGATCACCTTGTCGCCTTCGCGGCGGACGTATTCGTCCTTGCTGTGGTTGACGGTCGCGTGGTCGAGAGCATCAGCCTCAGCAATGTACTTGTAGGAATAGTGCTCGTCCGTCATCAACTGAGCCTCGCGGCTCAGGTTTTCACGAATGATCGGCATCAGATCGCCAACGCGGACGCCGTCAACGTGGAAGCTGCGAGCAGAACCGCCGCGCTCAACCAAGGTCAAAACGACGTTCTTATTCGACCACGCGCGGCGACCGGTCTTGGGCTGGCCTTCTAGAAAGCCATAGAACGTCTCGTCAGCTTCCACGACTTTGCCGCCTGCGCCCATGGGCGCCAGCAAACCACCAGCGCGCATCGCCTCGCGAATGCGATGGGTGAGAAACCAAGCCGTCTTGTAGGTCACGCCAAGGGCGCGATGGAGCTGATGGGAGCTAACGCCCTTCTTGCTCGACGCCATCAGGTAGAATGCCTGTAGCCAGACGTGCAGCTTGATATGGCTGCTTTCCATCACGCTCTTGGTGGTGACGGTGAAGTCTTTGCGGCATTCCTTGGCAGCGCAACGATAGACGCCCGGCTTTTTCTTGTTTTCGTAAGACTTCCCGACCGTGCCGCAGTGCGGGCAAACGCGCTCAGAGCCCCAGCGGATCGCCTCAAGATAGGCGCGGGCCGCTTCGTGGCTCTGGAAGTGCGGTGCGTTGAACTGCGACATGACGCGAAACCCCTTGGAATGATCCAAACCTAGGGGTTGCGTTTTGTGGTGTCAAGTATATAATCGCCATTCGCCCGCCCGCACGTTCCGGTAGCCTTGGCGCCCATCGCGTCGCGTAAGGTGCAGTGGAATGGCGGAGCCGGGCCGGCCAGCACGGTCCCAGGGTATTGCCGGGACGTGGCCGGTTGGCCGCGCCGCAGCCGCTGGCGGCTTTGCGCCGGCGGGTTTTGGCATCTGGCCCGCGATCGTCGAAACGCTCCGCGGATGGGCCCGCGCCGAGGCCGGTCCCGGGCGCCTGCTGCCGTGGGTGCCGGTCGCCTTTGGCGGCGGCATTGCGCTCTATTTTGCCGCCGATCATGAACCGGTGCTGTGGGTTGTCGCGACGACGGCGGCCGCGCTGCTGCTCGGCGCGATCCTGCTGCGGCGGAGCCGACTGTTCGCACCAGCGATCATGATCGCGGCGGTCGCTTCCGGCTTTGCCGGGGCGACCTGGAAGACGGCGCGCATCGACCATACCGTGCTGGCCAAGCCGCTCTATTCCGTGTCGCTGTCAGGCTTCGTCGAGACGCGCGACATCCGGGAGCGCACCGATCGCTTCGTGCTGCGCGTCACCGCGATGGAGGCGCAGCGCAGCGACGTCAGGCTCGATCGCGTCCGCCTGTCGGTGCGCAAGGGCACTGCGCCCGAGGTCGGCAGCTTCGTGCAACTGAAAGCGCGGCTGATGCCGCCGCTCTCGCCGGTGCGCCCGGGAAGCTACGACTTCTCGCGCGACATGTTCTTTCAGGGTATCGGCGCCTCCGGCTTCGTGATGGGCGCGATCACGGCGTCAGTGCCGCCGGACGCCGGCGGCCTGCGGCTGCGCTACGCCGCCTTCATGCAAGGCCTGCGCGATGCGATCGACGCCCGCATCCGCGCAACGCTCGAGGGCGACAACCGCGCGATCGCGACCGCGCTGCTCACCGGGCGGCGCGATGCGATCTCCGCGCCCGTCAACGACGCGATGTTCATTTCGGGGCTCGGGCACGTTCTCTCGATCTCCGGCTATCACATGGCGGTGGTCGCGGGCGTGGTCTTCTTCGCGGTGCGCGCGCTGCTGGCGTTGATTCCGGGCCTGGCCGTCGGCTTCGCCATCAAGAAATGGTCGGCGGCCGCAGCATTGGTGGCCGCCGCGTTCTATCTGTTGCTCTCGGGCGCCGAGGTCGCAACGCAACGATCGTTCTTCATGACGGCGGTGGTGCTGATCGCGGTGATGGTCGATCGCCGCGCCATCACCTTCCGCACGCTGGCGGTGGCGGCGCTGATCGTGCTTGCGGTTGCGCCGGAGGCGCTGGTGCATCCGAGCTTCCAGAACTGGAATGTATAGCCGGTTCTGCGTGCGCTTTAATCTATAAAACCATTGATCCGCTTGGGTTTTTCGATTTAGGGCGCTTGCCCTTGAGCGAACAAAAACAGGCCGAAAGGGGGCTGATTTCGGGATTACACGGCGGAAAGTCCCGGAAAACATCCCGGAGGACGTTCACGCATCGTTCAAATGGAGACGCTTCGTGATGCACGCGCCTCCTAGCCTAGAAATGCGAAGGGCCGCCACGGCAAATGGCAGCCCAGATCGCAATCAGAAGTCCAGTGCATCAGAATTTACACCAGCGACCGTCCATTCGCAAGGATCGGACATGCTGGCGTTTCAGGCGCACCGCTGCGCCCGCCTATTCGCCTTACCATACGCCACAGCGCTAACGATCGCGCAACTTGCCTATGGGGCGAGGCCATGATGGCGCACCAGATCGCCGCGAAAGCCGCCGGCGGGCGGGTCTCCATCGTGGGCTACCGCAATCCTGCCGACGGCAGCGAGACCTACGGGGCCGCCTACACGCCCATAGGGAGCCGCAGCGCGCCCGACTGGCTGTCTCCCCAGCGCTTCGCCGATCGAGCCCATGCTGAGGCTGCCGCGGCGGTCTTGGCCGCCTTCCTGGGCGTGGAGGTCCGGCAGTGAGCGCGAAGAAAGAATTCTTCATCCGCAAGCTTCGATGGCTCGATGAGGTCTCGATAACGGCCGGCAAGGATCATTTCACGGCCCATGTCGCGATGATCATCGGAAAGCATCTAAACAGCGAAACGGGTCAGACCTTCGTCGGACGAGAGACCATCGCAGACCTAATCGGAGGGCATGTCCGCACGGTCGAGTTGGCGATTCAGAAGCTAGAGAAATGGAAGTTGCTCCATGTCGATCGGGCCCGCGGCCGTGGCCACGTCAATACCTACACCATGACCTTCCCGGAAAAGGCGGTCTCCACACCGCCTTTAGAGAATGAAAAGGCGGTCCCTACACCGCCTTTTGTTGCGGAAGAAAAGGCGGTCAGCAAAGAGGTAAAAGGCGGTGAAAGTCCTCTTAAAAGGCGGTCCCCAGACCGCCCTAACCTTAAAGATTCTAACCTTGAAGAAATAACCTTAGGGATAACGGGTGTTTCAGATGGTGCTGTGGCGACACCGCCCGCCCGTCTTCGACCGGTGCCAGTAGCGCAACCGAAGAGCTTCCGAAACAGAGGGGAGTTCGAGCAGCGCATCGCCGAGCTAATTACAGAAGCCGGCGGGGATGGCTGGGACGTGCTGATGGAGCTCGACGAAGTCCGAGTCGCGGCGCTCTGCCGCCGGCTCAAGAATGGCGTGCTCACACAGATCGAGATCGCGGAGCTATGCGCTCCCCATCGTCAACAGAGAGGGCTCGCATGAGCGACAAACCGGACGACTTGAACGATCAGATACGCAACACCATCAACGAGACAATCTCGTCGTTGGTGGCTGTCGGATGCTCGCACGAGACGGCCTGCGGGCTGCTTGTGGTCCAAGGGATGATCAGGATGCGGGACCGCGAGAAGATCGCAGAGCTGCGCGATTTCCTCGATAGCTGCACCGAAGTTGGGGACGACGATGAAGGAGACTGAGGCCAAGCGGCAGTACGATCGGCGTCGCGGCAGCGCTCGCCGGCGTGGCTATACGCGCGCTTGGGACGTGGCCGCAGCAGCATTCAAGCGCGACAATCCGCTTTGCGTAATGTGCGCCAAGGAAGGCCGGTGGACGCCAGTCTTCGCAGTGGACCACATCATCCCGCATAAGGGCAATCAGGACCTGTTCTGGGACCGGTCCAATTGGCAAAGCCTTTGCGAGCCCCACCACAACCGTGACAAGCGGCTGATTGAGCGTGGTCGACTTCCGCAAAAAGTTGGGTCCGATGGTTGGCCTATCGGTTGAGCACCCACCCCCCGTGCCAAAGTCTGGGCGATTCACATTCGGGACCGATGGCGCCGGAAAATTCGCAAAAAGCCAAAAATAGATTTTGGAATTTCTACTATGGTCAAAGGCAGACGTCCAAAGCCACCCCATCTCCGCCTGGTTGACGGCACACACCGGCCCACGAGACACGGCCGCGAGGCTGACGTCCGGGCTGCCGTCGAGCGTGATGCGCACGGCTTCGGTTCGCTTAAAATGCCGTCGTACCTCAAAGGGGAGGCGCGGGCCGCCTGGAAACGATACATCGAGCCGGCCCATTGGTTGGATGCCTCTCGCGAGCCGTCAGCGATTGTTTTCTGCGAGCTCTATCAGGAGATGCGACGTGCACCGGCCAGCTTTCCGGCTTCGAGGCATGCTCAGCTCCGCGGGTACATGGCGGATCTGGGCCTAACAGACGAGCGCAGGCGGCCAGTCGCCGAGAAGTGCGTTCGCGACGAATTTTTCGACGATTGAGCGGCCAACGAGATGCTCAACACAAAATCCAAGGCCGTCCTCGCCGAAATGCTCTACAATCTCGCAGAAGCGAGCGGAGATCGTGACGTTCTTCGATCTGCGAAAGAGTTGATGCGCGCTCATGGCGGCAGAACGGCCAATCCAAACAATCATGCGCTAGTCGCTGAGGCGCAGCGTCGCTTAGCGACAAACGCTGAACAGCCCACTCCGAAAAAGGAAGTTGAGATATTGCGCTGCGTTGCCCGAGATCTATCGCCTTATGAAGATCGCAACAAATGTGCGGAGCGAATCCGCAAACACCTGCGATTGGCCGAGCGCAAGAAAAACCAACGCAAGTGATTTCGTTGGTCAGGGGACGTGCCATCGTAGGGCCAATCATTCACGAGGCGCAGTGATGGCACCGCTGAAACTACTCAAGAGCAACGACAACTCCAACCTGCTGAGACCCGAAGACGTCTCCCCGAAGCTCAGTGAGCTTCGCCAAAAGGCTGAGGCCATCGGCTGCGACATTGAGGCGCTACGCCGGCGCCAGAGAGAGTTGGCGGATGCCGCCGGAGATGCCACGTGGGATGCTAAAGGCGATGGCGGATCAAACGCAGCAACAGAAGCCCGAGTGGCAAAGATCCTTGGTCGGCAGCCGGTCGAAGTAGCGCCCAAGCGGGACCTTGATAGAGATATTCAGGCGATCGGTCGCGACATCAAAGATCGCGAGGCGGCTCTTCTGGTACTTGACCGCGAGATCGACGTTGAGCGTCGCGCCGCGTCGGCAATTGTCATGAAGCGTCTGGAGCCCGCATATCGCGAGATCGTCGCGCAGATCTGCAAATCTTTGCTTGAGCTTCATGAGGCGAACCGGCGCTACAACGAATTCGCCGACCATGTGAACGGGAACAACGTCGACTGGTCGGGTATCAGCGGAATGGCACCTTGGTTCCTCGGGCACCCGAACAATCCAGACAGCAACCTAGCGCGGTATCTGCGTGAGGCTGTCGAAGGGAGCTTCATGAAGGCAGCCGACTTCCCGCCGGAGTTTCGTTGAAATGAGTTGGCGCGATTACGAGACCATGGCCAGGCCTTGCCCGATCGAATACGGCGCCCCGGTCAGCATCAATTGGGTGCCGGACGAGGAGCGACGTGAGATCCGCCGTCTGAGCGCAGGGCACAGACTCGCCATTGGAGGATACGCAACCCGCTTCAAGAAGCCTCACCCCTATAAGGAAGGCATCGACGTCTTCATGCCTGGGTGTTTCGCAAGGACGCTAATTCAGAAGTCGGATGTGCGCCTTCTCGAAGATCACAACGAATACAAGCTTCTCAATGTGACGGGTGAGGGTCTGCATATTTGGGCTGACGAAGTCGGCCTCAGCTTCAAAGCTATCTTACCAGACACTCCAGAGGGACATCGCGTCTATGCTGGTGTCAAGTCCGGATCGAAGACGAGCGTCTCAGTTGGATACCACGTCTCCGATTTCGAAATGAAGAGAATCGAGGGTCGCGAGGTCAGGCTCATTCATGCTGCGCGCCTCGGTGAGATTAGCATCGTCGACAAGGGGGCTGTGAAAGAAGCGTATGCGATCTGTCTGAGTGATGACGATCGGATTGAGCAGCCTCTCTTGCAGAGTAAATGGGAGGCCGATTTCGAAGCGTCAGTCGCTCGATTTAAGGAAATACTTTGCGAGCTGCAAAAACGCGTCGTGGAGCACTACTCGTGAGAGTCAATTCGTCTCGATCGAATGCGGCGCCCCGCGTTGATGCCGAACGCGATTACGGCGCGATCTGCGACACATCGCTGCCGACGTGGCCGGGAAGGCCGGAGAAGTCAAACGTGTGGAGGTTTGTATGAGCCGAAAATCTACCATGTCCATGGCCATCGCGATGGCGGTGCTGTCGGCTCTTCCGGCGCTGGCGCAGAGCAGTCCCGAAACCAATCTGCGGAGGTGTGCGCCGCTGGATTTTTCCTCTGGAAACTTCCGAAATGTGACCGAACCGGGAGATGTTCGCATTCTGCCGACAGACCAAGTGGTGCTGATCAACAAGGTGAAGCCCGAAGCGACGCGCGTCATTTTCGGCCGGGCGACATCCGTTCTTTCGCTATTCGTCCTCATAAAGGATTGCAGCGGGACCGCGCAGAAGTACGTCCTGACAATCTCTGGAGAAATCGACGTCGGCGAAACCACGATTGATGGAAACTATGGCATCGCGGCCTTCCGGCGCGTTGGCGATGCTTGGATGATCCAATAACGATTCAGAAACATGAGCGACCAAGACAGAGTCATCGTTGGCCTGAAGCGCGAACTGAAATCGACGCGCGATCAAGTGCGCGAATTGAAAACGCAGAACGGCCGTTGGCATGTTGTCGCGCAGACGTTGCGCAAGCTCGCCGGATTGGACGAAGCCAAGTTCAAGAACCTACTACAAGCGGAATCTCTCCCCTCTGAGTGACTAGGCTGCGCTCGCCTCAAGAGCGTTTCGGATCTGGGCTTTCCCGTAAAAGAGCCCCGCCTTTGGACATCGGCGTGAACGTCTCTCAGCGGCCTCCCTGATTGGGGCCTCTCCTCGACGAGAGACGCTTAAAAAATGTCACGGTTCGCGCGCAAGCCTTCTTCAGCTACCGCCTTTCTCCTCGCTGTGCTGGCAATCATAGCCAGCGCGCTTGCTTCGCCTGTGCTCGCCCAAGAGAGTTTCGGCACCTCTCCAATGCATGTTCGTCGGGGCGGGACCGGGGCGGAGACGCCGGCGGGCGCACGCAGCAATCTCCAAGTCGACAAGTTCACCGGTCACGGCGATTCCGCATATTCGATCGATGCCTCAGACCGCGTCGTCGGCACCAATGCGACTTTCACGGCGTCACGGACCTGGACGCTGCCGGCGGCGAACGCCGTCAATGCCGGCCAAGAGCTCATCGTCGCCGACTTCGCCGGCACCGTCACCGGCACCAACACTCTGGTAATCGCGCGCGCCGGCAGCGATACCGTCAACGGCGGCACCAGCGTCACCATCAGCTCGGCCAACGGCGCTTATATCCTGGTGTCGGACGGGTCCTCGAAGTGGACAGCGCAGGCTGTCGGATCATCGATCGCGTCTGGCGTCAGCTCGCTGGATGGTGTGACCGGCGCGATCTCGACGCAGATGGGCAGCCTCGACGTCACCGGCTCGACGCTCTCCACCAACTTGCTGTCATCGCGCACCTTTGCGGCGACGCAGGATCTATCAGCTTTCAGCGCGGTCCGGACGCTGGGCTATGCGACCGCGGGCGATGGCGGCGAGGCAACGTTCCAGAAGATCGGGGGCAACTTCATCGACACCCAAATAGTATCCGGCACCCTTACAGCGAACGGAACCTCTGGCTGCACCAACGGCACATACTATGGCGTCGACCTTGATGGTGGGTCCGGTCGTGGGGCCAAGGCCGTCGTCACAGTGTCTGGGGGTGTGGTTACCGTCATCTCCATGGGCCGAGGCGGGCGAAACTCCGCGATCGGATATGCCGCGGGTGATGTCCTTTCCATCGGTAGCACAATTCCAGGCTGCTCTGGCGCGAAGACTTGGACAGTCTCGACGGTCACAACTCCGACAGGCAGTTTCACCGATAGCGCCGGCAACAAGTGGCAAATCCAATATCCGGCCGCAGGCCTGGATACCCGCGCCTTTGGCGTTAAGTTCGATTGGGATGGCAATGACGGCACCGCGACCAATAACACCGAAACGCTTCAAAACGCGATCAGCTTTGCGGGCTATCGCACCGCAACCATCTCAGATCTCGGTGGTGCGATTGGCGGTCAGGTTCTTCTTGCTAAAGCAACCGCTCTGTACGGGTGCAATGTTGACGATTCTCTGATTGTTCCCCAGGGCGTTAAAATAAAGGGGCAGGGCAACTACACGAGCGTCATCAAAATCTGCGACACCTTTAATGCTGCTTCAAACCAGGTCGAGCTCTGCGACAGCAACACGCACCTTGCCTGTTTCGGTACGCTGCTGGAAGATTTCCAGATCTTCAACAGCGCTTCTGTCAGCGGCATTTCCTCGCGCTCTGTGGTGTACACCAATAACGCCCAGCACGAAGCCGGCATGCGCCGCATGACGATATATCCCGGCGGCTGCGGACGAGGAGCGACTTACGAGACTGGCTATGGCGGCGCTACCTACATTTTGATGGACAGCGTTGAATACAAGGGAGGTAAGTCCAACGCGAACTGTGGCGGAGCGAACGGACCGGAGGTCTACATCAACTACGGCACCACGCAGGTCATGGTCAACAACCTCAACCTTTCCGGGTTCTCTTCCGGCTCTGGCGGCCCTCGCGCCGATGGTTTGGCAATCGTGGGCGGCTTTGTCGATATCGTCGGTATCCACACCGAGCAGATTATCAATCCGGTGACGATCAATATCACGAGCATAAACAACGGCCAGGTCCGGGCGCGCTCGGTGATCGGCGGTGTCGACTGCGTCGGCATGTTCACGCTGGCCGGAACCAACACGTCGGGCAACTTCATGCTCAGTCCGCCGAAAGCGGTCAATGGCTGCACGCGCCTCGTGGCCAATGCTCAAGCGGGGGGCTCGAACCTGACCGGACCGGTGTTGGTGGATACGATTTTCAATCCTTGAGGTGATGCCGTCCGTGGTGCAGTCGCTGCGGACGGTGCCCCATAGTTGGGAAAGGCTGCACTGATGGTGCAATCAAGCAGAGACTTTATCCGAGTGGCTCGTCACCAATTCGTTGTGACCAACCATCGAGGCGATGTGGTCCCGTTCGCCAATGTTGAAGTGCGGTCCGAGACTTCGGGCAGCTTGATCCAATGCTATTCGGATCCCTTGGGGCGAAATCCAAAAGGTAACCCCTTCAAGACGGATGCATCTGGGTCTGCTGATTTTCACTGCGTCGGAGGGTTCTATAGAATCCGTGCATTTCAAGGAGCGGAGGAAAGTATCCGGCGTTACGTCGGTATAGGCTTGGCTCAAGGCTCCGACGTCGAGTCAGAGGGCATCATCCAACGCTATCACACTGCGGCTGGCACGGTGACGGTTGGCGTCGAAGACGTCGATATCATTGTGATCAGGAAAGACGTCGGCGAGCCGACGCCCGTCGAGCTGCCAGATCCGTATGACGCCACCCGGAAGGTGAAGATCGTCGACGGCAAATACGATGCGTTGACCAACCCAATAACCATCACTTCGCTCGGCACCGCCAAGACCATCATGGGCGGGGCGGACTACGTGATCGATTCCAACGGCGGCTCGATCGAGTTGACGCCGCTGGCGGATGGAACGGGTTGGATTTAATGGATTGGGATCCCTCAGCGGGAATTTGTTGTTTGCTTTGAGATTGCAATGACCTCAAACGCCGCTTTTGCCTTAACCAGGCCTGACACGAAGAAGCCAATAGCTACCGTCATCGCCAGAACGCCCAAATAGCGGAAGCACTCGCCGGCGACCCTGTGTCGTTTCGAAGAAGCCGTATCGCGTAGGAACGGCTCCTCATAGTTTCGGCTCATGCGGTTTGAGGTCCCTGCGATCATGAGATTGGTGAAATATGCCGCCGCTGCCGCCATGACCGCGGCGGCCACGCCTGATCCAAAAAACAGGAGAGGTTTGATGACTTGAGTGAGGTGTTCGGGCGAGATCAGATCTTTGGAAGCAACCGTTCCGATGAAGGCCAACATGGCGACTGAGCTACCGCCATTTATGAGAATCACCGCTTTGATTGCTTCCTCCGCCGCCTTTACCGCAGCCTCGTTCGCCTTCCGGCCAAATTCGGTCTCTTTGTCGTGCTCGCGCTCAGCTAAACGCACGCGCAGCGCAAGATGCTCTTTGGGATCTAAGACGGGCTTGTATTCTGGTGGCTGCTGCGGGCTGTCCATGATACCTTCACTGAAAAAAGCGATAGACGCCCCAAGAGGCCAGAAGCAGGGCAGCTAGAACCACCTCGATGCGGCGGGGGCGAACCATCCCAAGATTCTACCAGAAGGAGCGTCGACGCGCTCCCCAAAAGGGATGGTTTTAGGTCACGGGCGCCTGCGCGCCTGCTTGCTGCCTCAGTCGCGCTTTTGGTGCTGATTTGCTCCCAATCCCCACTGCTCGCATACCCAGATTGCAAGATCTTTTTGGCTGAAGTCACGCACCTGATCGATCAATGGATGATCCTTCATCCAATCCAATAGTGTTTCGCGTGGCGTGTCCTTGTAGACGCTGTAGAAAAAGTCGGCCAGTTCAGCCGCACTCTTGACCTGCTGAGTGACTTCTTGAACTACTCCAAAGAATGTCTCAGGTTTCCTAAGATAGACCGTAACCTCGTATTCGGTCATTGGGGCTTCGACAGAGAAGTGAAATCCGTTGAGGGCGAAGATTCCCATCATTTTGCGTTGATCGGGCATCGCGCATGCGCTCGTTAGCACGGCAACCACTTCAGCATTATTGGGGCCAGGTACAACGTATTCGTTGCCAATCAGCCACCGGGGAAACTTTGGCTTCTCATAGACAAATTCTGGAGCTTGACCGTCAAAGGTAGATGGCGGTTCGCTATGGACCGCCATCGACTGAATGAGAGCATGCATTTCCGGGTGAGCTTCCCTCGCGATAATATGGTCACGAAAGCTGATGGCACCTCGCGGCTGAAAAGTGGGCAGCTTGAATCCAAGCGCACCAATCATCGGGGCTCCTTCCAGCGATGTGAGGTTGTAGTGAAATGGTTGATTGGCGAGGAACAGGTAGGCTGATGGAGCCGGGGCGTTTTTTATTCGGAGCGAACGCTCAGCTTCCTCGACCTCAGATAGCGCGTCAGCAAGAAGTGGGTCTTCATGGTCCACGATAACATTTGGGATGTTCAAATCGACGAAGACGACTCGGGACCACGGCAGATCCTTCTTCAGTGCCTGAGAGAGCTTATTTTTTAGTTTGATCTGATCTTTTATGGGTGCTCCTGGCCTTAGTGCCCCAGTTCTGGACTTGACCTCCACAGAGAAGCGCCTGCCCGTCAGCGGATAGGTCGCCACAAATTCGGCGTGGTGCCCGGCTTGAAGATCATCCTCATACTCCAACATAAATCCGGCCTTGAGGAAGGCGGCTGCGGAGTAAGTCTCTGCTACGGTCGCTAGGAAGCCATCTGGTCGACGTAGTCGTTTTACGAAGCGATCGAACAGCGGCTTGTCATACTGCTCGTAATGGTGCTCGATCAGATAGATATTGTATGCCAACGAGAGAATGCTTCGAAAGCCGTTGTTGATTTTGTTGGAAGTCACCATTCCCGGAGGAACGCTGCTTTTGGCGCCGCGCATCGCCGATGCCCATTGTCCAATCAGATGACCGTCAACACCCTTGCTCATCTCCTCGGCGATCCATAATCGCCCCATGCGCTCGGCTAGATAGTCAAGCAGGAAATCAGTGAACGTTAACCAGCGGCCGATCATAAGCTCCCGGCCGATCACCAATGCGGTGCCATCCTGAACTTTATAAAACTGGATCGCTTTGCCGAGACCTTGCTGCGCCTGTCTGTCGCGGACTTCTGCTTCACGTCGGCGACGCATGATGTCGCTTCGTTCATCAGCCTTGTGTTGGCCGTGGCAGTGCTTGAATTTCTTCCCTGACCCACATGGGCACGGGGCGTTTCGCTTCATTTACTTCTTTGTGCCGTAGGGGCTTTGGTTAGTGGGTGCGAGCGAAATTCCTTCTTCAGAGGCTTTATTGTAGATCGCATTTTCGGTGCGCCCTAACTTCAGACCAATTACACGTGTCGGCGTGTTTGCCTTCACGAGCTGCTTTAGGTCTTTTACGTCAGTCGCTGTCCAGGGCTTGCCGCTATTCCGGGTGGATTTTGCCATCGCGTTGTTTCTCCCTGCTAAACTGTTTTAGGGTCGAAGTTTACTGACAGCCATTGGCTTGGGCCGAACACGTAAGCAACCTGACCGTTGGCTGTCACGATCAGCGAGCCGTCCTTGATGTCGATGCCGAGGTCGGGGCCTTTGAACGTCGTGGGCGATCCTTGAGTGCGATAGATTGTGTAGGCGCCGGCGATGGCGGCGGGAACTTCGATCTCAGGCATGGGAAATTCCTTCAGCTGGGTCTAAGCGCCGGCAGGCCCCTGCGACACGTCGATTACGTGGCGGTCGGGCCCGATGGTGATCACGATGGTGTAAGTCTTGGGACCGCCGCCTTGGTCGGTCGGGGGCGCAAGGTGGAGCTGTCCGCCGTACCATTCACCTGGCATCAAGGTGTTGTCCTTGATTACGGCTTGCTCCAGCGCTGCCATATTGCGCTGCCCCGTCTCAACAGTGGCAGCGATCATCGCCTCGTTCTGAGCAGCGGCGTTGTTCTGAGCGATCACAGCCGCCGTGGCTGTAGAACGTTCCCGTGCGTCCGCTGGGGGTCGTGTAGCTGCCATGACCAGCGTTCGCGGCGCTGTAAGCATTGGCGCCGGCGGCCAATCCGGTGAGGAGGGCGGCGGCGACTTGCCGATTTCGCTCCTCCTGCACCAACATCTCGTAGGTCACGATCTTCATTTCGAAATCAGAGCCGGCGGCGTGCTGGACAGCTTCGACTTGTCCAACCCGGAAGTCGACCGGCTGCTTGCTTAGATTGTTGATGCCGACCACGAAGACCGGCCGTCCGTTGGCCTGCATCTGTCGGGATGCCGGTCGCACCAGGACGAGCGAGCTCTTCTGCCGAGAGACGAGGGCGGGTTGCCCGTCGCGCATGAGCGCTTGCTGCTGCGGATTTGATGTTCGGAAAGAAACCGTCTCGCCAGTCGACATACAGCCGCCCAGCACGGCGCAAAGCGCGAAAATACCCAAACCACGCATGTGGATCCCCCGACCCCAAAAACGGCATCCAAGCGCAACCGACGCGCGAGAGCAATGGGCCGGGCACGTAAAAGCGGGGGACCAAGGAAAATTACGGGTGCCATCGCTTCAGCGCAGCGGGAGGCAATTAGGGGCTGATCCCGTCTGGACGATCGATGCCGTGCTGCCGCTGGAGCCGAACCGTCCGGTTCGGGAACCCAGGACTTCCGGTAATCGAGGGTGGGAAGTCCAGCGGTGTTGCGAAAAAGTTACCCGGCGGCTTATTGCGGCCGGAACTTGACTGTACTACGTGAATTACGTACAAGAGCATGGTACGTTAATTACGTAGTAATCGAACCATGCATACTGTCGCCCGTACTAAACCTTTTGACGCAGCCGCGAAGCAGGCGGGGCTGTCCGAAGATGAAATCTTCGACATGATCACCTATCTGGCCGAGAACCCCGAAGCCGGAGACGAGATGGTTGGCACCGGGGGGTGCCGCAAGGTCAGATTTGCAGGTCGCGGCAAAGGCAAGAGCGGCGGATATCGGACGGTGACGTTCTACTCTGGTGAGACAATGCCGGTCTTTCTCATCACGGTATTCGGCAAAGGAGAAAAGTCAACGTTGACGGGCAAAGAAGCAGCAGGGCTGAAAGCCCTAACCAAACTGATCGTAGACGAGTACAAAAAGAAAATTTCCAGCTTGGCAGAGCGGAGAGGATTAGCGGGATGAGTAAGAAAGCTTTCGACAAGATCGCGGCGGGCTTGACCGAAGCGCTGGAGATCGCGCGCGGCAACTCGAAGCCTACCAAGCTCTATGTCCCGCCGGAGATCAATGTTCGCGGCATTCGGAAGAAGCTTGGACTTTCTCAGGATGATTTTGCTCAAGAGTTTGGCTTCACGATCAATCAAATCCGCGATTGGGAACAAGGGCGCACGCGCCCTCTGGACGGCTTGCGTGCCTACCTGATGATTATTGAGCGGAACCCACAAGCCGTTCTTGCGCTACTCCGCGCCGATGCGAAGTCGGCTGCGAAGGCAGCGCGGAAGAACAAGGCAGCTTAACTGCTTTCGAAAATCAATGTGAGCCCGGCCAAGTGCCGGGCTTTTTGTTGACTATCCTGATTCCCCTCTGCGGGTGTCCAGGGCACTAAGCGGGAAGGTTTGCGGCGGCTCGCCCAAAATGGGGATGTCGTTTCTTTATCGGCCGCACGGCACGGGCCTTCAGTGTAGCTTGCGGGCCAGCTTCTTGATGATCTCGCGGAGGTCGGCGGCGTATTCCTCGATCACGCGCCGCGCTTCCTCCAGCCGCGACGGCTCGGCCTCCTTCCCCTCAGGCTGTTTGTCGGGATCGGGCATGCCCGCAGAGTTCGCCCGCGGCAGTCGGGAGGGTTGACCTAGCTCAAGTAATTGAGGCCGCGAACAAGGCCCGGGGGTGCGAACCGGTCTCTTCCTCAGACGTTAATGTCGGGGCCTTGGAGCTATGGCCATGACCGACAGCCGCCGTCGCGCAAAGCAAACCCGCTCCCTCGAAGACCGAATAGCTGAGAACTCTGCGAAGCTCAAAGAACAAGCTAGTCAGTTGCCTCCTGGGGCTGAGCGTGACGCCATGCTGAAGCTAGCTAGGATTGCGGAAACGGGCTCGCATCTGTCCGAATGGTTGAACTCGCCGCGCTTGCAGTCGCCCAAATAGCGGTCTCCTAGGCACACCGGGCCGTAGTCACTTCCCTAGGAACGATCTGCAAGCGACTGGCTTGGTGCTACGCTCAGGCTCCAAGCCCCCTGCGATGCCGGAGTAAGTCCCAACGGCCCAGTCGCCGCCAAATGGCTGGGGCCGTTTTTTGCCTGGCTGATCGCCTCGGGCGCGGGTGCGTCCCTGAAGGGGATGGATTTGCTATTTGGGACCGAAAGCGCTCAGGAGCCCGATCGCGATGGGTATCAGGGCGACGCAGGCCCACAGAGCTGGCGCGCCAGAATTTAGACCGGCAATGAAGATCCCGATGCCAAAGCCGACGATAAAGGCCGAGATCGCATAAGCAACTACTGTGTCCATCGGTCGATCCACAGGGCAACAGGATCGATGCCTTCAGGACGCGCTGCGGCACCAAACGTTCCAGCGCGCCGAGGCGCCCCGAAAGGGGTGGATTTTTAACCAAATCAGTGGTGCAGTGTCCGTGGGTGTCGAAACCCGGACCGAAGATGAGGCCAGCGACCTTTGGCGGGGTGGCGGCCGACAATGCGCGTAGGAGACCTTGGCGGGTTTCCTCAGGCGCTCAGGAGCGCTTGGCGGCGCGCCTCAACCTGGCCTTTATGCCGGGGGCGGTGCGCCATGTCCAGAGCCGAAAGGCTTAAAAGCACGCCGACCAGTCTCTTCGGCTGGTTTCGACCCCCCGGCTGCCGGTCTGTCACCGGCGCGGCTGTCGAAAGCCAAACCGAAGAGCACTACCCATGACACTTGCCAGACCTATGTTCCCGCCAGCTGCGGGCCTCACCCATGCGCCCATTTCCTCCGGCCTCGCTCGGCAAGAACGGGACCGCAAGAAGGCGCTCAGACACCTCGCCGGGCTCCGAGAGAAGGCTGCGGCCGAAATCGAGCGGCTGATCGCCTTCCTCGACGCCTCCGACCCCTACGTCTGCACCGAGGTAGAGGAGGATTTCGAGAGGGAGCCGGAGACAGGCGAGCCGGCTCTAGGCTCGTGCGGCCAGCAGGTCGACCAAACCCTCTGGTCGGATGGCAGCGCTGATGATTGCGAACTCGATCCGGCTGAGTCCGGCATTGGCGACCATAACGGCCTGCTGGAGCAGGTCGGGTCGCAGGACTGGACGCAGGCGGTGATGGCATGACCGACAAGATCGGACAAGGCGCCACCGGCGCCGATCAATTGTCTCCCCAGCTCCTGATTCCAGCCAGCCCGGCACGCGCAATCCTGCTTCCCGTTGTGCCGCCAGAACTGAGGCGTTGCGAACGCACTTGTTCGCCGCGGGGCGCACACAGGAGAACGGCCATGCACTTGGCGGCTATCGGACATCCAGTCATTCGGCGGAACGACGTACACAGCATGAAGATCACCAGCGTGGAGAAGCATGTCGGCTCTGGGCAATGGTTTGGCGAGGCTGCTCACGAGGGGAAGCGGTACAAATGGTATTACCAGCCGCGCCGATGGCTGCATGTGCACGAGCAGGATGAAAGAAACCCGTACTGCTGGATGGTCGTCGAACCGCCTCAGGGCGCGCGCGAAACGGTCCTGAAGGCCATCCGGGCGGCCAAAGCGGCTTGACCCCAGCGAAGCAACCCGACTTGAGCCCTGACAATCAGGCCCGCCGGTTCGCGCTGGCGGGCCTTTTGTCGGGCAAGAGGAAGCCCGTAGTTCTCCGACCCAGAACAGATAGTGTGAAATAGCGCACCAGCTTTGTTCTTTCTGTGTGTATTTATAAGCGGAACACCTGAGCTAAGGCCGCCTCGGTGGCGATAGGGACGACTCTCCAGCCGAGAGAATTGAGATTTCGGTCTGTGGCGCGACACTCCAGGTGTTGCGACATCCACCCGGGACGGCCCATCGTCCGAACGCGCGTTTGGCGCTCCACTCCGGGAACTAGCGGCAATCGGTTGGATTGGTGCTGTGCTCCGGTTCAAAGCCCCCTTGGTGCCGGACCGTTTCCAACGGCCCCAGCCGCCGCCCCCTGCTGGGGCCGTCGTTTGTGCGCAGCGCTCCGCTGATCCGCGGTTCACGCTGGCGGGCCAACGAAAAAATGACCCAGCCGCTGTCTGGACGGCTGGGAGCTACCGAAGGAGGGTCACCTGTTCTTCGGCATATGTGAGAGGCCAACCGCCGCGAGGAGGGCGCGTTCCTAGACGAGTGCTTTGCCGCGCGAAGCGTTGTCGCCACTGTGATTTGGGCCGGTCGGCGACCCACGGTAGTATGACAGCGGTTCTCACCTATAGTTATTTTTGGCAACGGAGCCCGAAATGATTACCGCCGCAGCCTGCCAAGAAGCAGCAGAGCGCTACAAAGCACTTTCCACAGATCCAGGTATTTCAGCCTCGCGGGCTTCCCTTTTGAAGAACATCGCAAAGAGCTTCGCCGGCTTGGCCACCCAGTTGGACAGACTAGCAGCACTCACAAGAGACGAAGGTCGTCGCTCTGTAAACGGTCCGCCTTCGGTTTCGCGCCCATGATCGCAAGCCGTGGGTTGCCCCGATCAAAGTCAGGCCGCACGTCCGCACCGCGGCTGCCGCACCCCTGACAGACGAACTGCGGCTCGATATCAGACAGCCGCACCTGATCGCCCCAGCGGCCGGCGTCGAGGGCAACGTGACGGCCACAGTGGCAATAGACCAGCACGCCGCGAAGGCCCATGCTGCGCATCTCGCCGAAGGTGATCTTCTGCGGTCGACCGTCGGCATGGGTTGGCGTGTGACGTCGAGGTCGAGGCATGCCGCCATCGAAGCGCAGCGCCGGCCGGAGTCAAATCATCAATCCCTTGGGCCCAGGAACGCGCGCGAGCTACTGCGCGTCGTGGGTGTGGATGACTGGCTGCCCGTCACTGGTCGCGAGATTGTGTCTCTCGTCCGAGGTTGCGGGGTTTGGTAGCCCATGCAATCCTAGGCGGCCCGGAGGAGCACTCCGGACCGCCCGCGGGATCGCCATCTCAGTGGGTACAGCGAAGGCCGGCGCTTCCGACGCCGGCCTTTTGCTTTTCACCGAGCTCCCCATGGTTCAGACCGAGCAATGGCGAACCAAGGGCAGAGCGGAGGTGATGCACCTCACTGAGCACGGCGATTGTGCCTCAATCGGTTTGTGTACGGCATCACGAAGTGGCGACCTTGAACACCGGACGATTCCGGGGTGGGTGCTTACCGCTGCCGCCGCACGCTGGGCAGAGCCGGTACAGAATCTTGCGGATAGGATAGCGCGACTTCATCCAAAGGTCGTCGCCTGTGCCGAAGCATTCTTCGCAGTCGTTGTCTTGATCGCTCATTTGGATTCCTCCGACTCGAGGCGGGTTGCCTCACGACCCCGATCGAGCCTCAAATTGTTGGTCGCAACAACGCACCACGACTCCGGGCGGAGCAGGGGCCCCGAGGGTTCGCTCGGCAGGCCTTCTTTGCAACACCACGGCGACACGAGCGGGCTAACTCATTGATACAATTCGGTACACAACGGATTTCGATTCCGATGGTCGGAGGTTCGAGTTTTTCCGAGCGGCCCAGCAATTCCCGCCGGGCGGGAACCGGCGGGCTTCCGCTTTGGCTGAGCAGCCGCGCAAGTTCTTGAAATCGGCTGTGGGGGGATTGTGGATTACTGAAATCGCGCTTCTCTTTTCCCGGCAAATCACGGCAGTAGCGAATTGGGCTGGGGAAGAAAGCGATCTAGTTCGGAGCAACCGAACAGGTGCTGTTTCTTTCGGAGGGAAGTGTATCGCGTTTCCTTTGGGAGTTGCCCCCTATGAGCAGTGCACCAACGTGCAAGTTTTTTTTGATCGACGAACTAGCAGAGCGGCTGCCGTTCTCGACCGTGACGATGTGGCGAATGGAGCGGAAGGGGCGATTCCCCAGGCGCGTCCGGATCTCGCCAGGGAAGGTCGCTTGGCGCAAATCGGACGTCGAAGCCTGGGAGGCCGATCCTGAGGGGTGGTGCTCACCGACCGGCGCATTGCTCGGGCAATCGAAAGTTGCCTGATGTCCGGGATCTTGCTCACTGCCAAAGAGGCAGCATTCCAGCTTCGCATTACCGAGGAGCAGCTTAGCGCGCTTACGGCCGACGGCGAGATTAGTTACATCAACGTCGGACGTGGCAAGAAGCGTCCGCGCCGACGATATACAGAGCAGGACATTCAAGAGTTCACAGAGAGGCGCCGAAGGAGGGAAGCGTGTCCGTCTATCGCGACAAGCGTTCGCCGTACTACCAGTTCGACTTCCAAATCAACGGTCATCGGTTTCATGGCTCAACGAAATGCACGTCGCGCAAAGACGCCATCAGATTCGAGAATGCAGAAGTAGAGAAGGCGAGGGCGCTGCTAAAGGCAAGAAGGCGTTCCAAGGAGTCGCTTGCGATCGATGATGTTGCGGATCGGCTGTGGAATGACCAGGCGCAATATGACGCGGACCCTAAAGCAACTGAGACCAACCTTGCGCGGCTGGTCGAATATTTTGGTGAGGCAACCCCTTTGACTGCAATCGGCCATGGCGAAGCCAAGAAGCTGGTCGCGTGGCGGCGCGGCCATCGAGTCCACCGCCGCGGCAAGCCAACCAAACAGCAGACGGACGCGCTGCCCCTGGTGGCCAACGCCACCGTAAATCGGTCAACTATCAAGGTGCTGCAACGGCTATTCAAATTCGCTAAGGCCGAAGGTTGCGATTTTGACAGGGAACCGAAGTGGGAAGAGCTTTTGTTACAGGAGCCGGAAGAGCGTGTCCGTGAATTGAAAGGCCAAGAAGCGGAAGCAATCGAGGATGCCATCCGCGACGACTACGGCGCCTTCTTCGACTTCGTCCGTGCGAGCGGCATCAGACTAAAAGAATGCGTAACGCTGCGTTGGCCAGAGGTTGACTTCGACACTCGACAGATTGTGCGCATCGGCAAGGGCGGCCGGCGCGTGGTGTTTCCGATCACTGATAGCGTTCGGGATATCCTTTTTCCTCTACAAGGCCAGCATCCGGAGTTCGTCTTTACCTACGTCGCCGTATACGGCAATCGACGGCTGGGCTTGGTTCGAGGTGAGCGCTATCCGATCACCTACAACGGTACCAAAACTGCTTGGCAGAAGATTCGAACTCGTGCCGGCCTGAGCGATTTCCGTTTTCACGATTTTCGGCATGACTTTGGGACTAAGCTACTTCGCGATAGCGGGAACCTCAAGCTCGTCCAGAAGGCGATGAATCATCGCGATATCAAGAGCACCCTGCGGTATGCGCACGTGCTGGATGAGGATGTTGCCGCCGCTGTGGAACGGCTTGCAGAGTCCCGGAAAAAGTCCCGGAATGACAAAAGAAAGGCCAGTTAAAGTGTTGATCTCGCAAACGAAATCTGGAGAGGCGTCTAAGCTTCCAGATGTCGTTTGCGGCAACGCTCGGGCTGGTGGCGCTGGTTCAGATCGGCATGCCGAACCTGCTTGCTTCGCCCGATCATTCGGCGACGGCACGCGTCGCGCTGTGGGGCGGCCGCGAGATTGCGATGCTGTTCCTGGCCTCGCTGATCGCGGGGCTTGCGACCACGCCCTACGCCGCCTTCCACTTCCATCGCGTCACGCTCTATGGCGTGCTCGCCAATCTCGGTGCGATGCCGGTGGTCTCGGCGCTGGTGATGCCGGCGGGGCTGTTGGGATTGCTGGCCGCGCCCTTCGGGCTCGATGGCGTGTTCTGGTGGCTGATGGGACTGGGCATCGACTGGATGGTCGCGGTCTCACGCTGGGTGGCGGCACTGCCGGGCGCGGTCGGCCGCATCCCGGCGTTCGGCATCGCGCCGCTGATCGCAGCGAGCCTCGGCATCATCTTGATGGGATTGTTGCGCACGCCCTTGCGCTGGTGCGGTGCCGTGGTGCTGCTGGCTTCCATCGCCTTTGGCCTGTCGGTACGGCAGCCTGATGTCCTGATTGCCGGCGACGGCGCGAGCGTCGCGGTGCGGGGCGGGGACGGGCGTCTGCACCTGATCAGGGCGGGCAAGGACAGTTTCCTGCTGAAGGAGTGGCTGGCGGCCGACGCCGATCCGCGCAATGCCGGCAGCAGTGCGCTGGCCGAGGGCGTGTCGTGCGACGAGGCCGGTTGCGTGACTCCGCTCGCCGATGGACGCCTGGTCGCGCTGGCCTTGCGCATCGACGCGCTGGCGGACGATTGCAGCCGCGCCGCGCTGGTGGTGACGTCACGGCCCGCGCCGCCCGATTGCGCGGCTATGGTGGTGGATCGGCAGCGGCTCGCTCGTCAGGGCGCGCTGGCGCTGACACGGCATGGCGATGGATTTGCGGTTCAGGCGGTGAAGGCGAGGGGTGCAAGCCGCCCCTGGTCGCCGGCGGCAGCCGGCGAGGGAGATTCTGACATGACCCTCATGCCACGGTCGGCAGCTCCACGCGTTCGCGACGCAACGCCGTCGGAGGCCGATCTTCAGGCCGAGGACTGAGCTTCTATCAGCCGATCGGCAGGCGCCTGACCGGCGACCGACTGTCGGCGATGATCTGCGGCTTCTGCTCGCGCTCGCCGACCGGCTGCGTCACCGGCAGCTGCAGCACGGTTGCGCGCTGGCCTTCGACCAGCTGAGTCACCAGCACGTACTTGCCGTCCGGAAATTCGATCGCGTCGTGATGGCGATCGGGAACGTGCGGATCGATCTTGCCGAACTTGCCGACGCGGGAGTTGACGGTGCGCGTCCAGATCCAGCGGTTGTCGTAACGGACGTTGTCGGCGAAGGCGAGCTCCGTCCCCGGCAGCAGGCAGACCGCAACGGAGAGATCGGCTTCGGAGGCGAAGCCGCGTGTCGAGGTGCCGCGGAAGGTTGTCGTGACGATCGTCTCGCCGACTTCAGCGGGGCGCGTCGCGATAGCATGCAGGCTATAGTCACACATCGGGTGCTCCTCATGCGAAGATAGCGACCCGCACCTCTCCTTGGAGGCGCAGGCCTCGAAGTAGAAGTATGCAACGCTCTGCTCGGTTATAGGCGAATCTGCGGCTGCGATTCGCGAGGCGCGATCACATTAACTTTCCCGAAGTCGATAGGAACAAAGCCGGGTCCCGTGCATTTGGCCGGCGCGCGTCTACGACTGCCAAGTGTCGCCAGCTCGATTGCGATACCTCCACGCTTGTATTGCGGGCGTTGCGGACTTGCCCGTTCACTGCCGTGTTGTTGCGGAGATTGTGATGCGATTACGCGGCAACGGCGGCGTGCGTGCCGATGCCGCGATCAGCGTCGCGACGGCTGCACCAAACGATCTGGCGCTCGGCTGTCCTCTCGAACGCGAACGGCCGTGAAGCGATGTTGCTTCGTGGAGCGGACATTCATCCGCTCCAATCTTTGATCGGCGATGCCGACCGAAGGGCGCACGCAGACGCCAAAATATATCTCGGACCGAGTCCTTCCGGAATCAGTACTTCCGATAAAGCCCGATCAGCTTGCCCTGAATCTTCACCCGGTTCGGCGGCAGGATGCGGACCTCATAAGCGGCATTGGCGGGCTCGAGTGCGATCGAGGCGCCGCGGCGGCGGAAGCGCTTGAGCGTGGCCTCCTCGTCGTCGATCAACGCCACCACGATGTCGCCGGTATCCGCGCTCTCGTTGCGCTGGATCAGCGCCATGTCGCCGTCGAGGATACCGGCTTCGACCATGGAATCGCCGCGCACCTCGAGTGCGTAGTGCTCGCCCGCGCCGAGCATGTCGGGCGGCACGCTGATGGTGTGGCTGCGGGTCTGCAACGCCTCGATCGGCGTGCCGGCCGCGATACGGCCCATCACGGGGACTGCAACCGGCCGCTCGCCCTCGTCCATGGACGGGCTGGAGGTCGCGCGGATCTTGCCGAGATTGCCCTCGATGACGCTCGGCGTGAAGCCGCGCCGGGCGCCGGCGGCAGCCTGCAGCTCCGGCAGCTTGATCACTTCGATGGCGCGTGCGCGGTTAGGCAGGCGGCGGATGAAGCCACGCTCCTCGAGCGCGGTGATGAGGCGGTGGATGCCCGACTTCGAGCGCAGGTCGAGCGCATCCTTCATCTCGTCGAAGGAGGGCGGCACGCCGCTTTCCTTCAAACGTTCGCTGATGAACCTCAGAAGCTCGTATTGTTTGCGCGTTAACATCTCGACCAAAGTCCCCCGGTTGATGTCGTTCGATTCCGAGACGATGAGTTCAGCGATAAGCCGCTACATGCTCGAAACAAATCATGAACGGACACTATATGTTCGATACATGTTCCGCAACTGCTTAATTTACCGTGAACGGCGGCAAACTCGCGGAATGCGTGTGGCCGTGGACTCAGACGGGGAGCCGCAGCACCTCGCAGGGGCCACCGGCCTCGGCGTTCGCCGCGAACGGTGCGCGCACGAGAAGTACCTGTGCCGCAGCAAGATTTGCAAGCAGAGAGGAATCCTGATGGCTGACGGGAATGGCGACTTGCGTACCATCGTCGCGCAGCTCCAGGCGCGCGCGCAGATAATCCTCGCGCTGGTCGTTGGCACCGAGGTCGCGACCCAGCACGGCGCGCTCGCGGCGATGATGAATCACTGAACGGCCCGACAGGGCACGAATCAGCGGCACCATGAACAGGAACGCGCACACATAGGACGACACGGGATTGCCGGGCAGGCCGATTACGCGCATCGCGCCGAGCCGTCCGTGCATCATCGGCTTGCCGGGGCGTATCGCGATCTTCCAGAACGCCATCGAGATGCCTTCGCCCAGCAGCGCCTGCTGGACCAGGTCATGGTCGCCGACCGACGCGCCGCCGGTCGTGACCAGGATGTCAGCCCCGCTCTCGCGGGCGCGGCGGATCCCGGCGGAGGTGGCCTCCAGCGTGTCGGCGGCCACCCCGAGGTCGATGGTCTCGGCGCCCTCGCTGCGGGCGAGCGCGTGCAGGGCGTAGCCGTTGGAATAGACGATCTGGCCGTGCCCGGGGGCGGTGCCCGGCCTCACCAGTTCGTCGCCGGTGGCAAGGATCGCAACCTTGGGACGGCGGCAGACGGCGAGGTGCGGGTGATTCATCGCCGCCGCGAGCGCGAGATCGCGCTCCGTCAGGCGGGTTCCCTTGCGCAGGAGCACGTCACCCTCGCGGAAATCGACGCCGGCCGGGCGGATGTGCCGTCCGGTGATCGCGGCTTCCTTGATGGTGACGCTGTTGCCATCTGTGACGGTGTCCTCCTGGATCACGACCGCGTCCGCACCATCAGGGACGACGCCGCCGGTGAAGATCCGCACCGCTTCCCCCGCGCCGACCGTTCGGGCGAAGGGACGGCCGGCCGCGACCTCGCCGATCACCGTCAGCCGGGAATCGATCGTTGCCGCATCGGCCGCGCGCACCGCGTAGCCGTCCATCGCCGACATCGCTTGCGGCGGCTGCGTGCGCCGTGCCGCGAGGTCATGCGCGAGCACGCGGTGATAGGCTTCGTCGAGCGAAACCATCTGTTCAGGCAGCGGCTCTGCACCTGCCAGCACCGCAGCAAGGGCGTCGGAAACCGGCATCAGGGCCACGGGCGAAACTCCTGCTCGGCACATCGGTCAATGGGCGGCGAGAGTTCTAGCTGACTGCAGGCGCAAGGCAAAGCAGCACGCAGACTGATCTATCCTGCGTGATCTCCGTGGCGGAGGAGCAAGGGCAGGTCCGCCAAGCGCATGATCCGGAATGCGAGACAGACCGGGATGGAAGATGGCCATGGCAAGGCACGAGCGCCACGCCGGAATCGGTCAACTCCCGGTCGGCCCGTCCGGGCTGACGTGCCATGCGACGTCGGGCGGTTTGGGGCCTTGGTCCTTGTCGGGGAGCGGATCGGCCTGCGATTTCAGGTCCGCAGCCTTGCTGATCAGCTTGGCGGAAAGCTCGGAATCCGAGGTGTTTCTTGCGAATTCAAGCAGGAGAGAGGCTTGCTTGGTGAGGTAGGTTTTGCCCAGCACGTCGATCAGTCCGATGTAGAAATCCCAACGGACTGATGAGTCCGAAGAGGGGTATTCCGTTCCGGGAACTCCGTATAAAAATGCACAAAGTGATCAGGTTCCACACTTCCTGCAAATTTAGCGCCGGACGCGGGCCGGCTGCCGACCGCCGGGGCGGCAGCGCAACGTTAGATGCCCAATGCCTTCAAGGCGTTGCCGACGTCGCGGGGCGACGTCACATGTACGGCCGTCAAGCCACGCGCCCGTGCTCCCTCGATATTCTCTTCGAGATCGTCGAAGAACACGATGCGCTCGGCCGGCACACCGATCGCCGCGACGACATGGTCGAAGGCGTCGGCATCCGGTTTGCGCAGGCCGATGCTGGACGACAGGTACAGCTCGCGGAAATGGCCGAGCAGATCGGCATATTCCTTCGAGAAATAGTCGACATGCGGCCGATTGGTGTTGGAGAAGGCGTAGAGCGGCATCTGCTTTGCCGCACGCGGTAACAGCTCGGCGATATCGGGCATCTCGCCGGCGAAGATCGCATTCCAGCCCTCCAGGAACTGGGCGTCCGAAATGCCGATTCCCAGCGAAGCGCGCAAGGAGGCGAAATAATCCGCGTCGCTGATCTTGCCGACCTCGTGCAGCCGGTAGGCCTCGTCGCGCACATAACGCGCGAGGAGGCTTTCGGGCTGGCAGCCGGCATGTCCCGCCCAACAGGCGATCGCCTTGGAGAAGTCGATGTCGAGCACCACGCGCCCGAGATCGAACAGAAGCGCATCCGCGCTGCCGGGAGAGAGCGATGTCATTGCGTCCTTTTCACTTCAATGTCGGCAGGAATCCGTAAGTTAGTACCGATAAGGCTCGTGGTCGAACAGCGGGAACGCGCTGAACACGCTCGGCGCGTTGGTGGCGGCCGCCGGATGCAGGCAGGATTTGTCGATCTCGGCAAACGATGTGGCACCCAACAGGCCGAGGCAGCGCAGCACCTCGTCTTCCAGCAGCTCCAGCATCCGCGCGATGCCGGCTTCGCCGGCGGCGGCCAGCGCCCAGCATTGCAGCCGGCCGATGCCGACGAGATCTGCGCCTGCCGCGATCGCCTTGACGATGTCGGTGCCGCGACAGATGCCGCCGTCGACCATGATCTTGGCGCGGCCCTTCACGGCCTCGACGATCTCGGGCAGCACATGCATGGCACCGCGGCCATGGTCGAGCTGGCGGCCGCCATGATTGGAGACGTAGATCCATTCGACGCCGTGATCGACCGCGATCAGGGCGTCCTCGGCGGTGGCGATGCCCTTCAGGATCAGCGGGATCTTGAACCTGTCCTTGATCATCTTCACGGTCCGCCACTCCAGGCCCTTCTGGAAATCGCCGCCGGTGGCGCGCAGGCGGCTCTCGCGAACGTAGCGCTTGGCGATGTCACGTTCGCGACGGCTGTAATGGGCGGTGTCGACGGTCAGGCAGAAGGCGGCATAGCCGTTCTTCTCGCTTCGGCTGACGACATCCGCGACGAAGGCGTCGTCGCCGCGGACATAGAGCTGGTAGAGCCGGAGCGCATCGGGCGCGGCCTCGGCAGTGCTCTCCAGGCCGGGTTCGGACACCGAGCTCAGCATGTGCGCCGCACCGAAGCTGCCGGCACCGCGCGCGACGCTCGCCGCACCATCCGGATCGAAGATTTCGAGCGCGCCGACGGGTGCGAGCACCACCGGAAGGCGCATCTTGCGGCCGAAATGCTGAACCGAGCCGTCCACCCTGCGGACGTCGCGCAAAACGCGCGGGCGAAAGGCGATTTCGTCCAGGGCCATGCGGTTGCGGCGCATCGTGGTCTCGGTTTCGGCGGCGCCGACGATGTAGTCCCAGGCGTTCTGGTTGAGGTTGGCCCGCGCTTTCCGGATGAATTCGTGGAGGTTCTGGAACGGCTCGTTGCTGGCGCCGAGTTCGACGTTCCGTTCCGGCCGGACGCCGGGTGCTTCGTTCATTGTTATCCTCCCGAGAATTTGAACCCTTATGTCATCGCCTAACCCGTCCAGCCCTGCAAAACTATCTTAAAATTGCATGGCTGCGAGGCGCGGGCCGGCCATGATTCCGCTTGCGGACAGGCCAGTCCTGCAACGTTGCCAAAAGTTTAGGTCCGGGCGAAACGATTTCTACGGCGTACCCGTCGGCATGGCATCCCGGCCTTGAAGAAACCAGAATGGTATTGTGAGAAACGAGCTGGATCGCCAATTGCATGGCGCCTCCCCAGGTCTCGACAGACAAGCCTAAAGCGAACCGCCAAAGCACAAAGGCCAGCCCATCCATGCGGAAATCCCTGCTGTTCCCTCTGGGCACGCTCACCGGAGCGTGTCTCACCCTTCTGGTAGCCAGTCCCCAAGGCGGCGTATGGGCGGCGCGGGCGACAGCGAACGCGAATGATGCCTATTCCCAGCTCAACCTGTTCGGCGAAGTGTTCGAGCGCGTGAAGGCGAGCTATGTCGAGAAGCCCGACAATGCCAAGCTGGTCGAGGGCGCGATCACCGGCATGGTGACCTCGCTCGATCCGCATTCGCGCTACATGAACGCGAAGGCCTGGACCGAGATGCAGGAGACCACCTCCGGCGAGTTCGGCGGCCTCGGCATCGAGGTCACGATGGAAGACGGCCTCGTCAAGGTGGTCTCGCCGATCGACGATACGCCCGCCTCGAAGGCCGGCCTGATGTCAGGTGACCTCATCAGCAAGATCGACGGCGAGGCCGTGCAGGGCATGACGCTCGAGCAGGCCGTCAACAAGATGAAGGGCCCGGTCGACACCAAGACCAAGCTCACCATCCTG
This sequence comes from Bradyrhizobium sp. LVM 105, assembly GCF_003957705.1. Classification (NCBI taxonomy): domain Bacteria; kingdom Pseudomonadati; phylum Pseudomonadota; class Alphaproteobacteria; order Hyphomicrobiales; family Nitrobacteraceae; genus Bradyrhizobium; species Bradyrhizobium sp. LVM 105. The sequence goes on from NZ_QZMV01000004.1 coordinate 154,571, forward strand.
CGCAAGGGCGCGGACGCGCCGCTCGACGTCGCGATCACGCGCGAGATCATCCATGTGCGCCCGGTGCGCTTCCGCGTCGAGAGCGGCGACATCGGCTATATCCGCATCACCTCGTTCAACGAGCAGACCACCGACGGCCTGAAGAAGGCGATCGCGTCGATCTCCAAACAGGTTCAGCCGGAGAAGCTCACCGGCTACGTCGTGGACCTGCGCAACAATCCGGGCGGATTGCTCGACCAGGCCGTGTCGGTGTCGAGCGCGTTCCTGCAACGCGGCGAGGTCGTTTCGACCCGTGGCCGCTCTCCCGAAGAGACCCAACGCTTCACCGCCCATGGCGGCGACCTCACCAAGGGCAAGCCGCTGGTGGTGCTGGTCAATGGCGGCTCGGCCTCGGCCTCGGAGATCGTGGCCGGCGCGCTGCATGACCACAAGCGCGCCACGATCATCGGTACGCGCTCGTTCGGAAAGGGCTCGGTGCAGACGATCATTCCGCTCGGGTCCGGCAATGGCGCCCTGGCGCTGACCACGGCGCGCTATTACACGCCGTCGGGCCGCTCGATCCAGGCCCAGGGCATCGCCCCCGACATCGAGATCCTGCAGGACGTGCCGCCCGAGCTGAAGGGCCGCATGGACACCATGGCGGAGTCCCAGATGCGCGGACATCTTTCGGCCGGCGAGGGTGGCGAGCAGACCGGATCGCAGTCTTACGTCCCGCCGGAAGAGAAGGACGACAAGGCTCTGCATGCGGCCTACGACTTCCTGCACGGCGTCACCGCGAACGCGGTTGCGGCGAAGCCCGCCCCGAAAGGTACGGTGCCGAACTAAACTCTACGACTCTTCATCTACGAAATCGCCCGGGAGTGGATGGCCATTCCCGGGCGAATTCTTTTGTGACGCTGTTTCGGTTCGGCGTCATGGCCGCGGCAAGACGCGAGATTGCCGCGCGATGGTCATTGCTGCTTCTTCGGACCCACGTGGTGCGGGACCTCGCTCTTCGGTCCGCCGCCGTAATGGTGGCTGCCGCCGGATCCGCCGGCCGATGCGCCGTCGGTGTCCTTCTTGCCCATGTGGTGCGGAGTCTCGGTCTTCGGTCCGCCCGAATAGTGATGGCCGTTCTTTTCGCCGGTCTTGCTCGTCTGCGCCGTGGCAGGCAGCGCGACGAACGACATGATCGCGGCGGCGACGATCAGCTTGCGGTGACTCATTCTGGTTTCTCCTGTTGATATCGTCGAGTCGGTGTCAATCAAGTCCCGGTGGCTCGATCGAGCTGCAGCCAAACCCGCCGCGTGATTGTGTAGGTTGAGCAAGATCAAATGTCGACGCGCGCATTCGCGTGCGCCGTTGCGTGGATCGTCGCGTTGCTGCAGGCGACGAGAAACGTCGATCTTCTTACAGAAAAAAATTCGGCGCGCAGCGCGAGATTGCGGGCCGCAGGCAAAGTCGTCGGTCATGCCGCGAGCCGGATGAGAGATGTCGTGGCCGATGACTCTTCCGGTCGGTGACGACAGCTGCCGCGATTCATTACGCGATCGAGCTACAAAAAGATTTGGCTGGCGCGGCGAGCGAGTTTGATGTCCGTCAAACCCGCATCAATGACGCAACCTAGCGTGCCGGCGCGAACGAGCGGCGACATGATCACGATCCGAAAGAGGTCGGCCGCGGAGATGGAGAACGAGCCTTTGACTGACGAGACTATCCACGCGCCTGGTCGGCCGTCACGAGCAGCGTTTCTCCTGCGTCGCTTGTTGTGGGAGACGATCACGATCAGATCGGTGCTGGTCAAGACGCGGCGCGATGTACGCCTCGACCTGTTCCGGGGTCTGGCGAACTGGCTGATCTTCCTCGGACACATTCCGGACACGGCGCTCGCCTGGTTCACGACGCGAAACTACGGCTTCAGCGATGGCGCCGATCTGTTCGTGCTGATCTCCGGATACACCGCGACCTTGGTGTTCGGCTCGATGATGATGGAACGCGGCTTCGTGATCGGCGCAACCCGGCTGCTGCGGCGGGTGTGGCAGCTCTATGTCGCTCACCTGCTGCTGTTCCTGGTCTATCTCACGGCCGTGCACTACATCGCGCACAGCTTCGACGATCTTCATCTGATGGATCAGTTCAACGTCGCGCCGTTGATGAACTTTCCCGTCGAGACGCTCTCCCAGGGGCTGATCCTCAAGTTCAAGCCGCTCAATCTCGACGTTCTGCCGCTCTACATCGTGCTGATGGCCGCGTTTCCCGTCGTGCTCTGGTTCATGCTGCGCTGGCGCAACGCGGTGATGATCGGCTCGCTCGGACTCTATCTTGCGGCCCGTCATTGCGAGTGGAATCTGCCGGCCTATCCGGCTGGGGTCTGGTATTTCAATCCGTTCGCCTGGCAGCTGCTCTTCGTGTTCGGGGCCTGGCTGGCCCTGGGAGGAGCGGCGGCCTGCCGCTGGCTGCTGTCGTCCCGCATGCTGCTTGCCCTGAGCGCCAGCTTCCTGATGTTTGCGCTCGCGATGACGCTGGCCGAGCACATTCCGGAATTGCGGGACCGCGTCCCTGAAGCGCTCGCCGCCGTCTTCATTCCGAACGACAAGACCAATCTGGGACCTTATCGCGTCATACATCTGGCGAGCCTGGTGTTCATCGTCGTTTCGCTCATTCCGATCGACTGGCCAGGCCTCAGGTCGCCGTTGCTCCAGCCTTTGATCCGATGTGGTCAGCAGTCGTTGTCGGTGTTCTGCGTCGGCCTCTTTCTGTCGTTCGTCGCCCATTTCGTGCTCGAATCCGGATCCGAAGGATTTTGGGCCCAGCTGCTGGTCGGTGCCGCCGGCCTCTCGATCATGACGATCGTGGCCTACTACCGAACCTGGTCGAAAGACGTCGACAGGAGTCGCTTCACCGGCGAGGAGGCGAGCGGATGAAGAGGTCCGGGCTGATCTTAACGGAAGAGACCGTCAAGCTGCGTGGCGTTTGCGCGCGTAAGAGCCGCGGACGCTTCGCGTCTATGACGCCTGACCCGCGCCGCACTACACCGCTCGATCGTCGACCTCGACGATCAGATCACCATCCAAATCAAACCAGGAGAATGACCATGAACCATCCGAGACATGTTTTCGTAAAAGCAGCCGCCTTCGCCGTGCTCCTGCTGGCCCCGGTTGGGCTGTCGCCTGCAATCGCCGGCGGCTTTGGTCAGATCGCGATGATGGATGACGACAAGATGTCGAAGATGCCTGCTTCCTCGGATTCGAGCGGCAAGATGAACACCGGCGAACCTGTGGGGCAACCGAACATGAGTGGCGGCCGAATGAACGACGACAAGATGAAGATGCCGCCGCAAGGCCAGATGCGGGACTGCCAGGGCGCCGGCTGTCGGGAAAATTCCGGCATGATGCCCATGATGCAGATGATGGAGAAGATGATGCGTGGCCAGATGAGTTCGCCCGCCGGAGGCGGTGCGACGAGCGGCCCGGCGGACGTGACAGAGCGGCTCGAAGGGCGCATTGCCTTTCTGAAAGCGGAGCTGCAGATCAGTGACAAGCAGGCCGCCGATTGGAGCAATGTCGCAGACGCCCTGCGGTCGAGCCGGCAGCATCTGCTCGAAGCGCGCAAGATGCTCGCCACGGACGACAGGTTGGGAAGCTCCGACCGCCTGGAGCACTACGAGCGGCATTTGTCGGAGCGTCTGGAGGCGATCAAATCGGCTCGCTTGGCCTTCACGCGGCTCTACGTGTCGCTGAACGAGAGTCAGAGGCAGACCGCGGATACGATCCTGTTGCCGCTGATCGCGTCGTTCTGACTCATGACGTGAACGCAACATCATGTTCGGTTCGTCCTTTCGATGTCGCTCCGGCCTGTTTGCGCTTGCCATCCTGGCGAGCCAGCCTTTCGCGATTGCTGGGCCAGCGTCGGACGTCGGCCGCGGCTTACCGCATGCCGCCGGTCAGTTCGCCCAGCGCTGGCAGGTCGCGGAGGCAGAGGGCGATCACGCCGCCCACCATCCCGCCGGAACCGGCGAAGAAGCGAGGCCGAAGCCGGATGGATCAGCCGGTTCAAGCGAGGGCCATGCGGCGGGCGCGCCGCCTGGCACTGCCGCGGCGGGCATGATGGATGGAATGGACGGCATGATGGGCCGGCCACGGAAGGCGTTCTATCCGGCATTGATGGACATGCCGGCGCTGTCCGCCGAGCAGAGGAGCAGTCTTGAGGGCCAGGCGCGCGCGCGGATCAGCGCTGAGTCCGATCGGCTGACGAGTGCTGAAATGGACCTGCGGCACGCGGTCGCCGGGGGCGACATCGTTGCCGCGGATCAGGCCTCGCGTCGGCTTCGCGAATCCCTGAACGAGGTCCAGAGCGGTGTGATCGCCCTGCGTTCGCTTCACGAAGGCAAACCGCCGCAGCAGATCGCGCAGGCCTGGTTCAAGTCGCAAATGAACCTGCTGCCTGCTCGAAGCGCCATGGATGCCGATGACGGCGCGACCGCAATCTCGTGGTTTCACGTCACCACCATGGCGCTGCTGGTGCTGTTCTCCGGGGGGATGCTTGCGATCTATCTCGCGCGCATGCGCCGGGCGAACGCGCTGGTCGACCGACTGGCGCGCGCGGCGGTCGCTCCGGTCGCTGCCACGCGACTCGTGGCGACGCCGACCGCCGGCCCGTCGAACGACAGGGACGGAACGACACCCTCCCGGGATACAGACCGCCGACCGCAGCGCGGTGCGGCGAGCGGCCCCTGGAAAGGCAAGCTGAGAATCTGTGCGATCTATCAGGAGACGCCTGATGTGAAGACCTTCCGCCTGCAGGCAGCGGACGGTGGTGCGATTCCGTTTACGTTCCTGCCAGGGCAGTTCCTGACCTACGCCATCGAGATTGGCGGACAGACAGTCAGGCGCTCCTACACGATCGCCTCGTCCGCCGCCCAGACCGCCTATGTCGAGACCACGATCAAGCGCCAAGAGGGCGGGCTGCTGTCCGACTACATGCATGGCCGCTTGAAGGAGAGGGACCTCGTCGAGGTCGCAGGCCCGTCCGGCGCCTTTACGTTCACGGGGACGGAGGCCGACAGCGTCGTCCTGATTGGCGGCGGCGTCGGGATCACGCCGCTGATGGCGGCGATCCGGTATCTCTCGGACATCGCATGGCCCGGCCAGATCTACCTCGTCTATGGCGCGCAGACGACGGAGCAATTCATCTTCCGCGACGAGCTGGAATATCTCCAGCGCAGGATGAACAATCTGCACGTCGCGGCCACGATGATGCGGGCGGCGGGCACGTCCTGGATGGGACGCGAGGGGCAGATCACAGCCGAATTCCTGACGCAGGCCGTGCCGGACCTTGCCAAGCGGCGCGTTCATCTGTGCGGTCCGCCCGGAATGATGGAGGCGCTCCGCAAAACCCTGATCGGCCTCGGCGTGCCGGGCGAGCGGATCAAGACGGAAGCCTTCGGGCCTGCCCGCGGCGCCGTTCCACCGCCCGGCAAGATCGCCGCCGAGGCGGGGGTGCCGGAAGATGAAGCCGGCAACCAAGGGGCCGCGGCAATCGGCCCGGCAACGGCAACCATCCGCTTCACGAGATCCGGCAAGATGGCGGCGTTACCGCCGGACAAGAGCGTCCTGGAGGTCGCTGAGAGCGCCGGGGTTGCGATCGACTATTCCTGCAGGGCCGGGGTCTGCGGGCTCTGCAAGACCCATCTGTTGCAAGGGAACGTCGCGATGGAGGTTCAGGACGCCCTGACCGCGGACGACAAGGCGAACGGTCTCATCCTGGCCTGCCAGGCGAGATCCATCGGCGATCTGGTTGTCGAGGCCTGACGGATGAACGGGAGAGAGCGCCTGATCGCGGATGCCGTTCTGGCTGCCCTGTTGCTGCTGGTGCCGGCTTTCCTGCTTCATTCCAACAGCCGGTTTGCCGGAAGCCTGGCCGGCTTTGTCCTCGGGGCGAGTGCGGCCGCGTTGATGATCCTTCTTCTCGCCTATCCCCTGATCAAGCACAGCACGAGGCTCAAGGGGCTCGTCACGCGATGCGTATCGATGTCGGCGCTGCTGGCGTTTCATGCCTATGCCGGGATCGTCGCGGCCTTCCTCGCGCTGCTGCACACCGGGCACAAACTCCAGAGTCCGCTTGGGATCGTCCTACTGACCAGCATGCTGATCGTCGTCATCACCGGATTCGTCGGCCGCTACTACCTGCCGCAAACCGCAATGGAGCTTCGCCAGCAGCAGTCGCATCTGGCGACCTTGAGATCGGCCTATGAGCACACCGCAGCGGCGATGTCGTCGCCCGATCGGGATCAGCGAGACGGGCCCGGCATGCATGCACGAGTATTGCAGGATGTGCCGCTGCTGCAACTCGTCGATGGCATTTCTGACGTCGAAGCGGCGATCGGCTCGCGTGAGGCGGTCAAGAAGGTCTTCATGCAGTGGATCGGACTGCATGTCGTGGCCGCGATTGTCATGTACGCGCTGCTCGTGGTCCACGTGGCGAGCGAGGTCTATTACGGGCTGCGGTGGCTCGCGTGACGATCCGAGGGGCGCTCTACGTCGTGGTCGCGACACTGGCGGTCGCAAGTGCGGCGGCCGCGTCGATCGCCTTGTTTCGGGGCAGTGCGGGGATCGTACCGGGATGGACGCGGCTCGTAAGTCCCGGTCCGCTGTCTGCGAAGCATGCATTTCTGTCCAACAGCTGTGAGAGCTGCCATACGCCGGTCAAAGGCGTCGAGGCGGCCGCCTGTATCGCCTGCCACTCGCCTTCAGCCGCCGATCTTGCCAAACAATCGACGGCGTTCCACGCAGTGGCGGGTGGTCAATGCTCCGGCTGCCATCGCGAACATGCCGGCGGCATGCGGCCGACAGGGATGAACCATGCGTCGCTGCTGCCAGTCGCGATGTCTGCCTCCGACAAGACGGTGTTCGGCCGGACCGCGGCCGATCAAATGACAGCGGACCTGAGGGAGTTTCTCGGCCTGCCAAAGTCGGAGCAGCCGGAGAAGGCGGCGCTCAATTGTGCCATCTGTCACAGCAACCGCGATCCGCACCGCGAATTATTTGGGCGGGAATGCGCGAATTGCCATGTGCTCGCGTCCTGGAAAATTGTGGGGTTCCTGCATCCTTCGCCAACCTCGAAGGACTGCGCGCAATGCCATCCGGCGCCGCCGAGCCACAACATGGGCCACTTCATGATGGACCGGATGATCGCGGGACAGGAGCATGCATCGGTCGATCAATGCTTTCTGTGCCACATGACGGACTCGTTCAACGACATCAAGGGCGTCGGCTGGCTGAAGCACCATTGACCGGTGCGGGCGACGCTTGTGGGTCTCCAACATTACAGCATCGCCCGAAAATATTTCGTGATCCGTCTTGCAATGGGTTGCCGAAGGGCGGTGCGTCGCGAACGTGGGTGAAAGGTCCGTCCTGCATGGCCGCTCGGCATGGGTCGTTTTCTGTTGGCCGACGCTACAACCAGAGTTATATCTTCCAGGGCAAGTAGCGGTGCAGGAATGATTGGCTCGACAAGGCCAAGGCGAAGGTGGTGGGGATGGCTTGTCGCCATCGCCTATCTGCTTGCGTCGATGACGCCGTCTCTTGCGATCCCGATCTCCCCCGTCACGGCGATACCGTGCGAACAGCCTGCGCATGCACACGATCAGATCGATGCCGGATCTGCGGTGCATTCGCATGACGTTGCGATGGAGGGGGAGTGTGACGACGACCACGGGCACGGCGACCGACATGCGGCCTGCTGCGGCTCGGTGCTGTGCTTCAGTGCCGTGTCGCCTCAAGCTCCTGGATTCGCGGAATTCGGGTCCCAGCACTCGCGCTGCGAAGCGCAGCCCGACGTGATCGCCGACGAAGGCGCGTTCCGCCGCCACTACCGTCCCCCCATCGCCTGAGCTAGCTCCCGAAGACCGTACTGCGCCGCTCCAAGTCAGAGCGCCGATCGACACGTCCGTGACGGGGTGCATCCCTGCGGATGATGGCGATCGCGCCAGGGACTCGCGTGGCGCTGCGCGTTGAGCGGAAGGACGTCGACAGGGCGATCATTCGCTGGCGGCAAGGCGAGGCCGCCGCGCGAGCAACCCGAGCGGCGATCTCTCACGACTTCTGTTCGGGAGCGGCAGTATCCGCCGATCGCGCTGGCGCGCGATCCGACGAACCTGGCTCCAACGAAGCGATCTGCCGAATGGCACGCAAGGACGATAAGTCATGAAATCGCCGAACGAGGGGCCGCCGGTACAGGCGGCAGGTTCTCTGGACGTGCAGGACACGGTCGTTCGTGCCGCGCTCGTCGGCAGCTACGATCGCCTGCGCGATTATCTGCAGCGACGCTTTGGCGGCCGGGCCGAAGCGGAAGAGGTGCTGCAGGCATTCATGTTGCGCGCGCTAGAGCGGTCTGGCGACATTCGCGACGCGGATTCGGTTCGAGGCTGGCTCAGCAGGGTTCTGGCGACGACCATCGCTGACTTCCATCGCCAAGCATCAAGGAGCAGGACGCGGGAGATGCCGTTCCCGCATGAACTCAACGACCGTCTGGCGGCTGACCAGGGTGCCGCGGCGAATGGCGCGGTTTGCGAGTGTCTCCATGTCCATCTGTCCCTGCTGAAGCCGGAGCATGCCGAGGTCATTAGAAGGGTCGATCTTGGCGGCGAACCGCGGGAACTGGTTGCCGCCGATCTGGGCGTGACGGTGAACAACCTGACTGTTCGTCTTCATCGCGCACGGCAGGCGCTGAAGGAGCGGCTCGAGCAGACCTGTGTTGTATGCCTCGAGGAAAGTTTCTGGGAATGCCGCTGTGGTGATAACCGGGGGCCGACCTAACCCGCCTCGCGGCGGCGGCTGCCGCTGCCTTCGCGCTGGGCCAGCCGGCTGCGATGCAGCGCGAACAGCTCCAGCACCTTGTCGGCGGGCTTCGCCGCGCTGAACAGATAGCCCTGCATCTCGGAGCAGCCGAGCGCACGCAGCAGGCGCTGCTGCTCCTCGGTCTCGACGCCCTCGGCCGTGGTGGTCATGCGGCGCGCGGCCGCCAGATTGACGACGGCCTGGACGATGCTGGCGGAGCCGTCGGGACCGGCGATGTCGTCGACGAAACAGCGGTCGATCTTGATCTTGTCGAACGGGAAGCGGTGCAGGTAGCTCAGCGACGAGTAGCCGGTGCCGAAATCGTCGAGCGCGATGCGGACGCCGATGGCGCGGAGCTGGTGCAGGATCGTGAGCGCGGCATCGTCGTCGCGGATCAGCACCGCCTCGGTGATCTCGAGCTCGAGCCGGCTCGCCGGCAGGTTCGAAGCAGCGAGCGCCGCCATGATCTTCAGTGCCAGGGTGCCGCTCTTGAATTGTACCGGCGAGACGTTGACCGCGAGGCGGATGTCGTCGGGCCAGTTCACAGCGTCCCGGCAGGCGGTCGCCAGCACCCATTCGCCGACCTCGTTGATCAGGCCGGTGTCTTCGGCGATCGGGATGAACTCCGCCGGCGAGACCATGCCGCGCTCGGGATGGCGCCAGCGCACCAGGGCCTCGCAGCCGGTGATGCGATCGTCCTTCAGGTTGAGGCAGGGTTGGTAATAGACCTCGAGGCCGCCATGAGCGATGGCGTGGCGCAGGTCGCTCTCGAGCTGCCGGCGCTCGCGCACCTTGGCATCCATCTCCGGCTCGAAGAAGCGATAGGTGCGGCGTCCGGCGGCCTTGGCGGCGTACATCGCCATGTCCGCGTTCTTGAGGATCTGGTCGAGCACCGTGCCGTGTTCCGGCGCGAGCGCGATGCCGATGCTGGCGTCGGTGGTGAGATGATGGCCCATGCAGTCGAACGGCGCGCGGATGGTCGCGTACATCCGCGCGACGAGCTCGTCGACCTGGTCTCGCGACGTCACCGCGCTCTGGACGACGGCGAATTCGTCGCCGCCGAGCCGCGCCACGAAATCCGCCGGGCCCGCACAGCGGCGCAGGCTTGCGGCAACCGATTTCAACAATTCGTCGCCGACGAGGTGGCCGAGCGCGTCGTTGACGCCCTTGAACTCGTCGATGTCGATGTAATGCACCGCGATCTCTTCGCCGTTGCCGACCGTGGCCAGCTCGTTGCGCAGATGCTCGTGGAACATGGCACGGTTGGGCAGATCGGTCAGCGCGTCGTAATGGGCAAGGTGCGTGATGCGTTCCTCGATGCGGCGGCGCTCGGTGATGTCCTCATGGGTCACCACCCAGCCGCCGTCCGCCAGCGGCTCGTTGAGGATGTGAATCGAGCGGCCATCGGAGGTGTCGACCACCATGGAGTTGCGCGTATGGACGCCCTTCAGCACGCGCCTGACGTAGGCGCCGACGTCGCCTGTGAACGAGCCGGTTGCCTTGCGATGGGCGATGATGTCGTGAAAACTGCAGCCGGGCTTCACGATTTCGGCCGACAATCCGTACATTTCGATGTAGCGCTGGTTGCAGACCACCAGCCGCCGCTCGGCGTCGAACAGCAGGAGACCCTGCGTCATGTTGTTGACGGCGCGGTCGAGCCGCTGCTTCTCCAGCGTCAGCCGCTCGCGCGAGGCGCGGTGCTGCTCCAGCAGCTTGCGCACGACCGCGATCAGCACGCCTGCGATGGCGAGCGCAGAGGCCACGGCGACCGAGACCAGCATGCCGATCTGCTCGCGCCAGTCGGCCAGGGCCGCTGCACGCGTCGTGCTGGCCATCATCAGGATCGGGAAATGGGGCAGGGCGCGCGAGGAGATCAGTCGATCTTCGCCGTCAATCGGGCTCGTGAAACGGCCGGCGAAATGATCGAGCCCGAAAACCCGCTGGTGTTCGAACTGATCGGTCTTGAAGTTTCGTCCCATCAATTCGCTGGAATGGGGATAACGTGCGAGCAGCGTGCCGTCTCGATGCAGCATCGAGATCGTCGCGCCTTCGCCGAGCGCGACGGAAGCGAAGAACTTTTCGAACTTGGCGGGCTCGATGCCGCGTCCGACGACACCGAGGAACTCGCCGTTGGGCCCGACGATCCTCCGGGCCACCAAGACGGTCCAGGCACCGGAGATGCGGCTGTGCAATGGCTCGATCAAGACGTCGGGCGCATTGGGATCATACCTAAAGGTGCGAAAATAGGCGCGGTCGGCCATGTTGACCTTGGGAGCCGGCCACGTCGTCGATGAATTGATCAGGTTGCCTTCGGCATCGATGATGTTGACGCCGCCGATGTGGGGCAGCGCCTCGATCTTCGAACGCAGCATGCGGTGGACGTCCTGACCAGAGAGGCGCGCGCGCAAGTCTGCGACGCTCGAGATGCCGATCGAACGCGCGTGATCGACGAAGTCTTTCTGGATGACCGCGAAATCCTGCAATTGCTGGTCGAAGTGATGGGCAAGCATCAGCACGGTGTTTTCCAGCTCGCGGCTGGAGTTGCGCAGCGCCCGCTCGCGGAAATTCTGCGCCATCAGGACCGAGCCTATGGCGATGGCCGCGATCAGCAGCGTGCCGCCCGCCACCAGCCAGCGGATCGGGCCGCTGCGCACGAAGGCCTGGTCAAAAAAACGAAAGCCGAATCTCATCGTCATGCTGATCATTGCCGCGCACACCCCAGGATCAACTTATGGCCCTGAGAACACCCGTTGGTTTACGGGGACGATGTGGAAGCAAAGTTAGGAAGCGGGGTTAACGGAACGTGAATTGCCGCGCGCAGAAGCGAGCGATGCGCGTCGCAGGAGCGCCGGGTCGCCGAGACGAGCGCGCTTCAGGCGCGGTAATGTCCGGACTTGCCGCCGAGCTTCTCGACCAGATGGATGCCTTCGATGCGCACGCCGCGCTCGACCGCCTTGATCATGTCGTAGATGGTGAGGCAGGCGACCGACACCGCGGTGAGTGCCTCCATCTCCACGCCGGTCGGTCCCGTCACCTTCACGCTGGCGCGGACGAGGCAGCCCGGCAGCTTTGCGTCGGGCTCGATGTCGACAATGACCTTGGACAGCGCGAGCGGATGGCAGAGCGGGATCAGCTCCGAGGTGCGCTTGGCGGCCATGATGCCCGCGATGCGCGCGGTGCCGAGCACGTCGCCCTTCTTGGCGTTGCCTGATACGATCAGGTCGAGCGTCGCCTTGGTCATGACGACGCGGCCTTCCGCGACCGCGAGCCGCTCGGTGGCCGGCTTGTCCGACACGTCGACCATGCGCGCCTCGCCGGAGGCGCCGATATGGGTAAGGGCTGGGCCGGCCTTTCTCTTCAAGGTCCTGGTCTTCAAGGGCCCCGTCTTCGACGGCCTGGTCGCGGAAGCCTTGCGCGCCATGTCAGCGCGTACCAGTCGCGCGCGCGCCCGTCTGCCGCGCCAGCAGCGTGCGCGTCGCCGCGGTGACGTCGGCCTGCCGCATCAGGCTCTCGCCGACCAGGAAGGTCGACATGCCGACGCGCTCGAGCCGGGCGAGATCGGCGGGCGTGAAGATGCCGCTCTCGCCGACCATCAGCCGGTCCGCCGGGATCAGCGGCGCCAGGACCTCGCTGGTCGCGAGCGTGGTCTCGAAGGTGCGAAGATTGCGGTTGTTGACCCCGATCATCGGCGAACGAAGTTTCAGCGCCCGGTCGAGCTCGGCGCGGTCGTGGATCTCGATCAGCACGTCCATGCCGTAGGCAGTCGCAGCGTCCTCGAGATCCCGGGCGGTGGCATCGTCGAGCGCCGCCATGATGATCAGGATGCAATCGGCACCGTGCGCGCGGGCTTCGGCCACCTGATAGGTGTCGAACATGAAATCCTTGCGCAGCACCGGCAATGACGTTGCGGCGCGCGCCGCCACCATGAAGTCGAGATGGCCCTGGAACGAGGGGGTGTCGGTCAGCACCGACAGGCAGGCAGCGCCGCCCGCCTCATAAGCCTTGGCGAGCTGCGGCGGATCGAAATCGGCGCGGATCAGGCCCTTCGACGGCGAGGCCTTCTTCACCTCGGCGATCAGCGCGTAGTCGCCGTTGGCGTGCCTGGCCTTGATCGCGCGCACGAAGCCGCGCGGAGCCCCTTGCGCCTTCGCCTTTGCCTCAATCGCCGCGAGCGGCTGTGCGCGCTTGGCGGCTGCGATCTCCTCGCGCTTGTAAGCTTCGATCTTGGTCAGGATGTCCGACATGTCAGGCTCAGCCGTTCGAGACCGCGATCAGGTGCTTCAGGCGCATGTTCGCCGCGCCGCTGTCGAGTGACTTGGTGCCGATCGCAACGCCCTCCTTGAGGTCCTTGGCGCGCCCGGCCACGACCAGTGCGGCGGCGGCGTTCATCAAGGCCACGTCGCGATAGGCGCTCGGCTTGCCATTGAGCACGCTTTGCAGCGCGATCGCATTGGCGTCGGCGTCGCCGCCCTTCAGCGCGCCGGCCTCGCAGCGCGGCAGGCCTGCGTCTTCCGGCGTCACCTCGAAATTCCGGATCTCGCCGTTGTGGAGCGCGGAGACGAAGGTCGGGCCGGTGAGGGTGATCTCGTCGAGACCATCGGAGCCGTGCACCACCCAGGCGGATTCGGAGCCGAGGTTCTTCAGCACCTGCGCCAGCGGCTGCACCCACTGCCTGGAGAAGACGCCGACCATCTGCCGCTTCACGCCGGCCGGATTGGACAGGGGGCCGAGCAGATTGAAGATCGTTCGCGTCGCGAGCTCGACCCGGGTCGGGCCGACGTTCTTCATCGCAGGGTGGTGGGCGGGCGCGAACATGAAGCCGATGCCGCATTCGCGCACGCAGCGCCCGACCTGCTCCGGCCGGAGGTCGATCTTGACGCCGAGCGATGCCAGCACGTCGGCGGCGCCCGAGCGCGACGACAGCGCGCGGTTGCCGTGCTTGGCCACCGGCACGCCGGCGCCCGCGACGATGAAGGAGGCGCAGGTCGAAACGTTGACCGAGCCGGAGCCGTCGCCGCCGGTGCCGACGATGTCGACGGCGTCCGGCGGTGCCGTCACGGTCAGCATCTTGGAGCGCATCGCCGCGACCGCGCCGGTGATCTCGTCCACGGTTTCGCCGCGCACCCTGAGCGCCATCAACAGGCCGCCCATCTGCGAGGGCGTGGCCTCGCCGCTCATCATGGCGTCGAAGGCGGCAGCGGATTCGTCACGCGACAGGCTGGCGCCGGTCGCCACTTTTCCAATGATCGATTTCAGGTCGTCCATCGCGTGCTTTCAACTCACTGGTTCGCGCCGGTCACCTGCGCGAAGGCGGCCTGATTAATGGTGGTGCCGATGTCGGTTTCAAGCTTGTTGACGTAGGAGGCGACCTGCTCCTCGGTCTGGGCGCGGTCGAGGCTCTCCTTCAGCTTCTTGACCGCGTCGGAGGCAACGTCGACCGCGGGACCGACGATGTCGGTGACGCGGAAGACGATGACCTCGGTGCCGCCGGTCACCGGCGTCTGTCCGACGCCATCCTTGGCGGTGCGGAAGGCGGCCGCCACGACTGCTGCGGGCACGCCGGCTGGCGTATCGTCGCGCTTGAAGCCGGTCGCGGTCTCGACCTTGGCGCCGATGGCGGAGGCCTCGTCGGCGAGCTTGGCGCCGGCCTCGAGCTTCTTCACCATCTCGGTCGCCTTGGCCTTGAGCTTGGTCGCGATCTGGTCCTGGCGCCAGCGCGCCTCGACCTGGTCGCGGACCTCGTCGAGATTGCGGTCGCGCGAGGGTGTGATGGCGAGCACGTCGTACCAGACATAGCCGCCCTTGAACGAGATCGAATCGTTGTCGACGCCGACATCGGTGTTGAAGGCCTGCGACACCACGTCGAGGCCCTGCGGAATGCTGCCGACCAGCTGGCCGTTCGGGGTGCGGCCGGAGCGGTCGACGGCCTCGATGGTCACGGCGGTGAGCCCGAGCTTCTGTGCCGCCTCGATCACGCTGGCGCCGCCGCCGCGCTCGTCTTCCATCTTGTCGCGGAGATCGTTGACCTGGACGCGCGCGCGCTCGGTTGCGATCTCGCGCTTGATGTCGCCGGCCGCGCTGGCGTAGTCCGCCTCCTTGCCCGGCTCGATCTTGTCGACCTTGACGATGGACGTGCCGAGCGCGCCCTGGATCGGCTGGCTGATCTCGCCGGCGGGAAGCGCGAAGGCGGCTTCGCCAACTACGGCGTCCAGCGAAGATTTGGTGACGAGGCCAAGATCGACGTCGGAGGCGCTCAGTCCGCGTTCCTTGCCGAGGTCCTCGAACGACATGCCGCCGACCAGACGCTCCCGGGCGGCCTGCGCTTCCGCGGCGTTGGGGAAGACGATCTGCTGGATCTGGCGCTTCTCCGGCGTGCCGAGCCGGTCCTTGCGCTGCTCGAACACCTTCCTGGCGTCCTCGTCCGACACCTCGCTCCACTTGCCGATCTCTTCCGGCGAGACCACCACGAAGGCGATCTTGCGATATTCGGGCGCGCGGAACTGGACCTTGTGATCCTCGAAATAGGCCGCGAGCGCCTCGGGCGAGGGCGCGTCGATCTGGCCCGCCTGGGCGGCATCGAGCCTGACGAATTCAATGGCGCGCTGCTCGTTCTGGTAGCGCGTCAGCACCTCGATCATGGCCTTCGGCGGCTCGAGGCCGGCCCCGATCGTGCCGGTGATCTGCCGGCGCAGCGACACCTTGCGCTGCTCGGCCACGTAGCGCTGCTCGGTATAGCCGAAATTGCGGATGACGGCCTGGAAGCGGTTCGCATCGAAATTGCCGCCGACACCCTTGAAGTTGGGGTCGTTCATGATGAGCTGGCGGATCTGGTCATCGGACTGACCGAGCCCGAGCCGGCGCGCCTCCTCGTCGAGGGCAGCTTCCGCGATGGTCTGCTGCAGCACCTGGCGGTCGAGGCCGAAGGCGCGCGCCTGGTCGGGCGTCAGCGGACGGCCGACCTGGCGGCCGATCTGCTGCAGGCGGTCGGTGTAGATCTGGCGGAACTCGTTCAGCGAAATCTCGGTGCCGCCGACCTTGGCCACCGTGGACTGCCCGAAGCCTTTGAAGATGTCGGCAATGCCCCAAACGCCGAAACTGATGATCAACACGCCCATCACCACGGCCATAATGATCTTGCCGAGCCAGTTTGATGAGGCCTTGCGCATTCCTCGAAGCATTTGGTCCAACTTGTCTGAGCAGGAGGGGAACGGGAGCGCGTCTTAATGCAGATTCCGCAAAAGCGCGTCACCAAATTGATCCATCATCATAAAGTGGCGGCTTTCCCCCCGCAACCTCGGGTCCTGGGACCGCTTACGGCTGCGGTGAAAAGCCTCTGGTCTCTGGAACTGCGGCAGGTCCTCTGCTAGCGCATGCACAAACCTCATTTTGCTGGGAATCGACATGACCGACGCCATCCGCCCCCTGATCGCCGGCAATTGGAAGATGAACGGCCTGAAGGCCCAGGCTGCCGAGTTTGAGGCCATGCTCGACGGTGCGGCCGCGGTGACCGGCAAGGCCGATCTGCTGGTCTGCCCGCCCGTGACCCTGATTATGGCCTTCGCCGAGAAGGCGCGCGGCAAGAAGATCGCGGTCGGGGCCCAGGATTGCCATCCCAAGGCCTCCGGGGCGCATACCGGCGATATTGCCGCCGAAATGCTGGTGGATGCGGGGGCGAGCGCGATCATCGTCGGCCATTCCGAGCGCCGCGCCGATCATGGCGAGGGCGATGCCCTGATCCGCCAGAAGGCGGAAGCGGCCTGGCGCGCCGGGGCAACAGCGATCGTCTGCGTCGGCGAAACCCAGGGACAGCGCGACGCCGGTCAGACCCTGGAGATTCTGCGCGGGCAGCTCGCCGGCTCGCTGCCGGACGGCTCGACCGCCGCCAATCTCGTCGTGGCCTATGAGCCGGTCTGGGCCATCGGCACCGGCCTGACCCCCACGGCCAAGGATGTCGAGCAGATTCATGGGTTTATCCGGGAACTCCTGACCGTCAGGTTCAAGGCCGAAGGTAGCCGGATGCGCATCCTCTACGGCGGCTCGGTCAAGCCCTCGAATGCGGCCGAGCTGATGGCCGTGAAGAACGTCAACGGAGCGCTGGTCGGCGGCGCCAGCCTGAAGGCGGCCGATTTCCTTGCGATCGCCAAGGGCTGCCCCTAGCTAAGTCCAAAGCGCTGATCCGGATCCGATCGGGGGTGGCAATGCCCCTTCCGATCGTGTAACACCGCGCAACTTCAGGAAAACCCGCGAAGCGCGATCGGCCGACGTCAGGCGCCGCCCGCTTGTGACGGAAGGGCACTATGCAGACCGTTGTGATCGTCATCCATCTCATGATCGTCGCCGTGATGATCGGCGCCGTCCTGCTCCAGAAGTCGGAAGGCGGCGGCCTTGGCATGGGCGGCGGCGCGGGCTTCATGTCGAGCCGCGGCACCGCGAACCTGTTGACGCGAACCACCGCGATCCTCGCCGCCGGGTTCTTCCTCACCAGCATGTTCCTGTCCTGGCACGCGGGCTACAGCCGCGCGCCGTCGTCGATCATCGGCGCGCCGGCGTCGCAGGGCCAGCCGGCCGGCGGATCGCCGATCGCGCCGCCGACCTCGGGCGGCATCCTGGATTCGCTGAAGAAGGCGGACGAGCAGCAGCAGGCGCCGGCTCCGACCGGCCCACAGGTGCCGCGCTCGCAATAAAGCAGGGGGGCCATGCAGGGCGGCAGCTACCGTCCTGCCTCAACAATCCCCATCAAGGCACTGTCACCACTCTTCGTTTTGGCTCACCCACAGGCCCGCAGAATCTTTGGGGCGGAATACGAATCGCTTTGGCGAATCGAATTCGAGGGATTAGAGGTTAAGTCCCATGGCGCGGTACATATTCATCACCGGCGGCGTGGTTTCTTCGCTCGGCAAGGGTCTGGCTTCAGCGGCACTCGGTGCGCTGTTGCAAGCCCGGGGCTACAAGGTCCGCCTCCGCAAGCTCGACCCCTATCTCAATCTCGATCCCGGAACGATGTCGCCGTATCAGCACGGCGAAGTGTTCGTGACCGATGACGGCGCGGAGACCGATCTCGATCTCGGTCACTACGAGCGTTTCACCGGCCGGCCGGCGACCAAGGCCGACAACATCACGACCGGGCGCATCTACCAGGACATCATCTCCAAGGAGCGCCGCGGCGATTATCTCGGCGCGACCATCCAGGTGGTTCCGCACGTCACCAACGCGATCAAGGAATTCGTCCTCGACGGCAATGACGATTATGATTTCGTCCTGGTCGAGATCGGCGGCACGGTCGGCGACATCGAGGGCCTGCCGTTCTTCGAGGCGATCCGCCAGCTCAAGAACGAGCTGCCGCGCGATCACGCCGTCTACATCCATCTGACGCTGCTGCCCTATATTCCGAGCGCCGGCGAACTGAAGACCAAGCCGACGCAGCACTCGGTGAAGGAGCTGCGGTCGATCGGCATCCAGCCGGACATCCTGCTCTGCCGGACCGACCGCGAGATCCCGAAGGAAGAGCGGCGCAAGTTAGGGCTGTTCTGCAACGTGCGCGAAAGCGCCGTGATCGAGGCGCGCGACGTCGACAACATCTACGCGGTGCCCGAGGCCTATCACAATGCGGGCCTCGACGACGAGGTGCTCGCCGCCTTCGGCATCGGCTCGCGGATTCCGCCGGAGCTGCGCAGCTGGCAAGAGACCAACGAGCGCGTGCGCAATCCCGAAGGCAACGTCACCATTGCCATCGTCGGCAAATATACCGGCATGAAGGATGCGTATAAGTCGCTGATCGAGGCGCTCTCGCATGGCGGCATCGCCAACAAGGTGAAGGTCAATCTCGACTGGATCGAGAGCGAGATCTTCGAGAAGGAGGATCCCGCGCCGTTCCTCGAGCACGTCAACGGCATCCTCGTCCCTGGTGGATTCGGCCAGCGCGGCGCCGAAGGCAAGATCAAGGCGGCGCAGTTCGCGCGCGAGCGCGACGTGCCGTATTTCGGCATCTGCTTCGGCATGCAGATGGCGGTGATCGAGGCGGCGCGAAACCTCGTCGGCATCGAGGACGCCAATTCCACCGAGTTCGGCCCGACCAAGGAGCCCTTGGTCGGCCTGATGACGGAATGGCTGCGTGGCAACGAGCTCGAGAAGCGCTCGCAGGCCGGCGATCTCGGCGGCACGATGCGGCTTGGCGCATACCCTGCGGCGCTGAGCCGCGGCAGCCGCGTCTCACAGGTCTATGGCGGCGCCACCGAGATCTCCGAGCGTCACCGCCATCGCTACGAGGTCAACACCGCGTACAAGGACCGGCTCGAGCAGCACGGCCTGAAATTCTCAGGACTCTCGCCCGACGGCGTGCTGCCTGAAATCGTCGAGTACGAGGACCATCCCTGGTTCATCGGTGTTCAGTTCCACCCCGAGCTGAAGTCGCGCCCGTTCGAGCCGCATCCGCTGTTCGCCTCGTTCATTCAGGCGGCGATGGTGCAGAGCCGGCTGGTGTAGCCGGCCCGCCCGCCTTTGACGGGTGCGCAATTTGTTGCGACAACTCCCGCCGCAAGAACAAAGGGAGTGAACTGCAATGATCTACGAAATGCGCGTCTATCGCTGCGTGCCCGGCCGGCTGCCGGCGCTTTTGAAGCGGTTTGAGACCGCTACGCTGAAGATCTGGGAGAAGCACGGCATCAGGCAGGCCGGGTTCTTCACGACGCTGATCGGTGACTCCAACCAGGAGCTGACCTATTTCCTGGCCTGGGACTCGCTCGCCGAGCGCGAGAAGAAGTGGGGCGCGTTCATGACCGATCCGGATTGGATGAAAGCCCGTGCCGAGAGCGAAGCCGACGGCCAGATCGTCGGCAACATCGTCAGCCAGATCCTGACGCCGACCGCATTCTCGGCGGTGAAGTAGCGATCCGCGCCGCGGCGGGGAGCTCCGGCGCAACCCTGATATTCGAACGGTCCGGGCCGAATAGGGTTGATCCGACCCTCATCGCGGCTATGGTCGCGCCGAAACGAGGGATTTGCCTTGAGCTCTTCGCATTCAGCGGCGCCGGTCGTCACCATTGGAAAGGTCAAATTCGGCAATGATCTGCCGATCTCGATCATTGCCGGACCCTGCCAGCTCGAAAGCCGTCAGCATGCGCTGGAGGTCGCCTCCGCGCTGAAGGAGATCGCTGCGCGGCTGAACATCGGCCTCGTCTACAAGACCTCGTTCGACAAGGCCAACCGCACCAGCGCCTCGGCTGCGCGCGGGCTTGGCCTTTCGCAGTCGCTGCCGATCTTCGCCGAAATCCGCTCCTCGCTCGGCCTGCCTGTCCTGACCGACGTGCATGAGGCCGCGCAATGCGCCGAGGTGGCGCAGGCCGTGGACATCCTGCAGATCCCCGCCTTCCTGTGCCGGCAGACCGATCTGCTGCTGGCAGCGGCTGCGACCGGCAAGGTCGTGAACGTCAAGAAGGGCCAGTTCCTGGCGCCGTGGGACATGGCCAATGTCGTCACCAAGATCACGAGTGCGAACAATCCCAACGTGCTCGTCACCGAGCGCGGGGTGTCGTTCGGCTACAACACGCTGGTCTCCGACATGCGCGCGCTGCCGATCCTGGCGCGCACCACCGGCGCTCCCGTGATCTTCGATGCCACCCATTCGGTGCAGCAGCCGGGCGGGAAGGGGACCTCCTCGGGCGGCGAGCGCGAATTCGTGCCGGTGCTCGCGCGCGCCGCGGTCGCGGTCGGCGTTGCCGGCGTCTTCATCGAGACCCATCCCGATCCTGATCGCGCCCCCTCCGACGGGCCCAACATGGTGCCGCTGCGCGAGTTCGAGGGGCTGATCGCCAGATTGATGGCGTTCGACGCGCTGGCAAAGAACCCGCGCTGATGCAGCAAGGCGAGGCGCGGGCGCACGATCACGGCCTGCCGACAGCGCTCTACGTCATCTCTGGCGCAAGCTTCGCCGCAGCCTTGTCGGCGCGCGCGCTCGATCCGGTGCTGCCCCACGTCGCCGAGGATTTTAACGTCAGCATCGCCACCGCGGCGGGCTTTGCCGCGGTGTTCGCCTTCACCTTCTCGATCATCCAGCCCATCATCGGCGCTGCCGCCGACCTGTTCGGCAAGACGCGGCTGATGATCGGCTGCCTTGCGCTGCTCGGCCTCGCCAACATCCTGGGCGCATTTTCGACCTCGTTCTCGGTTCTGTTTGCGACCCGCATCCTCGCCGGCATCGGCTCGGGCGGCGTGTTCCCGGTGGCGCTCAGCCTGACCAGCGATCTCGTCGGGCCCGAGAAGCGCCAGGTTGCGATCAGCCGCACGCTGGCCGGCGCCATGACCGGCAATCTGCTCGGCGCCTCGGCCTCCGGTCTGATCGGCGATTTCCTCGGCTGGCGCGGCGTGCTCGCGGTGCTCGGGGGGCTCGTGATCGTGGCGTCGATCGCGGTGGCGGCCGGCTTTCGCGGCGCCAAGGTCAAGCCCCCGCCGAAGACGAGCCTGTCGGCACTGAAGGCCGGCTATCGCACCATCTTCACCAACCCGAATGCCTATGTCTGCTATTCGGCGGTGTTCATCGAAGGCTGCTGTGTGCTCGGCCTGTTTCCCTACATCGCCTCGTTCCTGTTCGAGCTCGGCCAGACCTCGCTGTCGATCGCCGGCATGGTCATCGCGGGCTTTGCGGTCGGCGGCCTGTTCTACACGCTGACGGTGTCGCGCCTGCTGCCGTGGCTGGGCATGAAGGGCATGATGATTGCCGGCATGACGCTGGTCGCCTCGCAGCTCGTCGCCGTCGCGTTCGGTCCGCGCTGGGAAGTGCAGGCGCTGAATCTCATCGTGATGGGATGGGGCTTCTACATCGCCCATGGCTGTCTGCAGGTCTTCGCCAGCGAGCTCTCGGTCGAGGCGCGCGCCACCGCGCTGTCGCTGCATTCGTTCTTCTTCTTCATGGGGCAGACCGTGGGCCCGCTCGCCTATGGCTTCGGGCTGCATCACGCCGGCAAGATGCCGACCCTGTTTGTCAGCGCCGCGGTCATGGTGGTGCTGGGCCTCGTCTGCGCCCGGCTGCTCAAGCCGCGGGCACCCTCCGACGCGCGCACCTGACGAAAGTGCGCCGGAATCCTGCAACTAAAATCGGACGTCGTGCCGTCGGCGTGCTACAGCCGGGGATGACAAAGTTCCTGATCGCCGCGCTGCTCGCCATTGCTCCGGTCGCCGCGCAGACGCCTCAAGTCGAGCCCAAGCCGCCCGTGACGGATCGCGAGCAGGTGCAGGCTGACCGCGCGAAAGCGGCTACCGAGGAAAAGAACGCGCCGACCGCGCGTCCATGGGACCGAGATGCCAACGGCAAACGTCCCTGGGAAAGGTCATCCGTCTCGAAGTAGCGCAACGCACCTCGCAACCAGGTTCGAGCGCTTCGCCGTTCACGTCGTTCTCAGCCCCGCCCGCGATAGGGCGCGACGCCTTGCTCGGGCACCCACAGGCCCTTCGGCACGCGGCCGGTCTGCCAGAACACGTCGATCGGAATGCCGCCGCGCGGATACCAATAGCCGCCGATGCGCAGCCATTTCGGCTTGATCTCCGAGGCGATGCGCTTGCCGATCATCACGGTGCAGTCCTCGTGAAAGGCGCCGTGGTTGCGGAAGCTCGCGATATAGAGCTTGAGCGATTTCGACTCCAGCAGCCACGCACCCGGCGCGTAGTCGATCATCAGATGCGCGAAATCCGGCTGGCCAGTGACCGGACAGAGCGAGGTGAATTCCGGCACGGTGAAGCGCACCAGATAGTCGGTGCCCTTTTGCGGATTGGGCACGCGGTCGAGCTGGGCGTCTTCCGGTGTGTGCGGCCACTCGATCGCACGGCCGAGCTGGAGGGATTTTTTCGCCATCGTCGTCACATCCTGTGGAGCATGATCCGGACCCGGAGGGCCGCATTAGCGCAAAATGGGCACCGGTTTTCCGAGAGATCACGCTCAGTCAAAAAAAGGCTAGAGCGCGATAAGATCGCGCTCTGGATGATGCCGGGATGGACGCAAATATCGCGGCCGTCAACCGCTCGCGATCGTCTGGATCATGACGATGCGGTCGTTGCCGGACTCGCAGCCCCAGAGCTCACCCGGCCGTCCGTCGAGCTGGCGCACATTGGCATTGGCCTTGTCGCTGGCGAAGACGTTGAACGTCTCCGTAGCGGGATCGAAGCGCACGATGGCGTTGGCGGAGAAATCGGTCAGCCAGACCTTGTCCTTGTCGTCGACGAAGACGGCATAGGCGCGGGGGCGTTCGCCCGGCAGCTTCCACGTCTTCCAGGTGCTGTCCGCGGGATCGTGCACCGAGACATGGCCGCTATTCCATTCGCTGACCCAGATCCGGCTCTTCGAGTCGGACCACACCCGCCGCGAGCCTTGGCCCGGCGTCGGCGGCTCGACAACGCTGGCGTTGCCGGTCGCCAGATCGATCTTGGCGATATGACTGCCGGCCAGCGAGGCGTACCAGACATCGCCCTTGGGGGTGACCGTGATGCCGTAGGGGCCGACGCCCTTGGGCGCCTTGAACACATTCATGTCGCCAGACTTCGGCGCGAGGCGGCCGTAATAGCCGGACTGACCGGTGAACCAGTAGGTGCCCTCCTTGTCGAACACGCCGGTGTTGAGATTGGCGGCAGCGAACTTTTCCGGCAGGCGGAACAGGGTGACCTTGAGATCGGAAGGGTCGACCCGTGCGATCGCGTTCTGGCCGCCCTCGGTAATCCAGGGCGCGCCGTCGGGGCCGATGGTCACGCCATGCGGAGCGGCGCCCTCGCCGAGGCTGATCGTCTTGAAACGGCCATCCCGGGGATCGAGCCTGCCGAGCAGGCCCTTGCCCTGCGCCGTGAACCAGACCGAACCGTCGGGGGCGGGGGCCAGATCATGCAGGCCGATGCCGGCACTGACCGGGAAATATTTCGTCCGGAACGGACCTTCCTGGGCAAGAGCTGGGCGGCTCAAGAGCAGCGCGGCGTTCGAGACGAGAAACTGGCGGCGATTCATGGCGTTACCCCGGCTGGTTGAGATTGAGGTTGGACGCGCAGATCAGGCGAATTCGAGCTTAGCCCTGGCCGCTTCACGCGTCAGTCGAAGCCCACCGTCCAAGCGTTCACATTTGCTTGCGGCCCGTGTAAGACCCGCGGCACCGATCAGCCCTAACGAACGGAAGTGCACATCATGACCGCCATTATCGACATCATCGGCCGCGAAATCCTCGATAGCCGGGGCAATCCCACCGTCGAGGTCGATGTCGTGCTGGAGGATGGCGCGCTCGGCCGCGCTGCCGTGCCCTCGGGCGCGTCGACGGGGGCCCATGAGGCGGTGGAACTGCGCGACGGCGACAAGGCGCGCTATCTCGGCAAGGGCGTCAGCAAGGCGGTCGGCGCCGTCAACGGCGAGCTCTTCGAGGCCCTCAGCGGCCTCGATGTCGAGCAGCAGGCCCAGATCGACCAGATCATGATCGACCTCGACGGCACGGCGAACAAGAGCCGGTTGGGGGCCAACGCCATCCTCGGCGTCTCGCTGGCCTGCGCCAAGGCCGCCGCGAACTCGCTCGACATGCCGCTCTATCGTTACGTCGGCGGCACCTCGGCGCGCCTGTTGCCGGTGCCGATGATGAACATCATCAACGGCGGCGTGCATGCCGACAACCCGATCGACTTCCAGGAGTTCATGATCCTCCCCGTCGGCGCGTCGAGCTTTGCCGAGGGCCTGCGCTATGGCGCTGAGGTGTTCCACACGCTGAAGTCGGAGCTGAAGAAGGCCGGCCACAACACCAATGTCGGCGACGAGGGCGGCTTTGCCCCGAACCTGCCGTCGGCCGACGCCGCGCTCGACTTCGTCATGAACGCGATCGGCAAGGCCGGCTTCAAGGCCGGAAGCGACATCGTGCTCGGCCTCGACTGTGCCTCGACCGAGTTCTTCAAGGCCGGCAAGTACGTTTATGAAGGCGAGGGCAAGACTCGCTCGATCTCCGAGCAGGCCAAGTACCTCGCTGACCTCGTCTCGCGCTATCCGATCGTCACCATCGAGGACGGCATGTCGGAAGACGACATGGACGGCTGGAAGGAGCTCACCGACCTCGTCGGCAAGAAGTGCCAGCTCGTCGGCGACGACCTGTTCGTCACCAACGTCAAGCGCCTCGCCGACGGCATCAAGGCCGGCCGCGCCAACTCGATCCTGATCAAGGTCAACCAGATCGGCACGCTGACCGAGACGCTCGCCGCCGTCGAGATGGCGCACAAGGCCGGCTACACCTCGGTGATGTCGCACCGCTCCGGCGAGACCGAGGATTCCACCATCGCCGACCTCGCGGTCGCAACGAATTGCGGTCAGATCAAGACCGGCTCCCTTGCGCGTTCCGACCGCACCGCCAAATACAATCAGCTCCTGCGCATCGAGCAGCAGCTCGGCAAGCAGGCGCTCTACGGCGGCAAGGCGGCACTGAAGGCGCTGGCATAAGCCGGCGCTTTACCAAACACAGGGGAGGACCGACATGAGCGACGGCAAGTCCGGACTGCAGCTGCGTTCGCTGCTCAAGAAGAGCGGCGAGCTGGAATTGTCCCTCGTGAACGTCCCGACGCCGGAGCCGGCCGACGACGAGGTCGTGGTTCGCGTCGAGGCGACGCCGATCAACCCCTCCGACCTCGGGCTCCTGATCGGTCCGGCCGACATGTCGGCCGCCAAGGCCTCCGGCACGAAGGAGATGCCGGTCATCACCGCGACGATGCCGGAGGCGGCGATGCGGATGATGGGAGCCCGGCTCGATCAGTCTCTGCCGGTCGGCAACGAGGGCGCCGGCACGGTGATAGGGGCCGGATCGTCGGACGCTGCGAAGGCCCTGATGGGCAAGACGGTGTCGATGATCGGCGGCGCGATGTACACGCAGTACCGCGTGCTGAAGGTCCGCGACGTCATGGAGCTGCCGGCGGGCACCACGGCCGCCGACGGCGCGTCCTGGTTCGTCAATCCGCTCACCGCGCTCGGCATGACCGAGACGATGCGGCGCGAGAACCACAAGGCGCTCGTGCACACCGCGGCGGCCTCCAATCTCGGCCAGATGCTCAACAAGATCTGCATCAAGGACGGCATCGGCCTCGTCAACATCGTCCGGAGCAAGGAGCAGGCGGATATCCTGCGCAAGATCGGCGCCAAGTACATCGTGGATTCCAGCGCCCCTGATTTCACGGACGCGCTCACCAATGCGCTGGTCGAGACCGGCGCCACGATCGCGTTCGACGCGATCGGTGGCGGCAAGCTGGCCAGCCAGATTCTGACCGCCATGGAAGTTGCGGCCAACAAGACCGCGAAGGAATACAGCCGCTACGGCTCCAACGTGTACAAACAGGTCTATATCTACGGCAGCCTCGACAATCGGCCGACCGAATTGAGCCGGTCGTTCGGCCTGACCTGGGGCGTCGGCGGCTGGCTGCTGACGCCGTTCCTCCAGAAGATCGGCCCGGCCGAGATCGGCCGCCTGCGCCAGCGCGTGGCGTCCGAGCTCAAGACCACCTTCGCCAGTCACTACACCAAGGTGGTCTCGCTGGCCGAGGCGCTCGATCCCGCCAACATCGCCGTGTACGGCAAACGCGCCACCGGGGAAAAATTCCTCATCAACCCGAATAAATAATCGTGATCTGCGCCGGCAGGTCACCGAAGGAAGGTCTTGCCTTCTGAGCGCAGCGGGAGATTATTCCGCCGCTATTGCAAGCGGAAAAGCCGCAAAGCGCTCAGAAGGGGACCTCTCCATGATCGATCTCAATCGCCGTCAACTGCTCGCAGGCGCCGCCGCCCTCGGTGCGGCTGCCGCGACCGGGCTTGGACCGACCGCCGCCAAGGCCGCAGTCCCGCAAGCGGGAACGCAGGCGCCGGGCTTCTATCGCTACAAGGTCGGCAGCTTCGAGTGCACCTCGATCAACGACGGTGCGCGCACCTTTCCGATGCCGGACAAGTTCGTCACCAACATTCCGAAGGACGAGGCGCTGGCCGCAGGGGAGGCGGCCTACATGCCGAAGGGCATGGTCACGATCCCGTTCAACCCGCAGCTCATCAATACCGGCTCCAAGCTGGTGCTGATTGATACCGGCAACGGCATAGCCAATCTCGAGGCGAGCAAGGGCGCAGTCGGCCGCACATTGCAGAACCTCCAGGCTGCCGGCATCGACCCCAAGAGCGTCGACGTTGTGCTGCTGTCGCATATGCACGGCGACCACATCAACGGCGTTCGGCTGGCCGACGGCGCCTTGGCCTTTCCGAACGCGGAGATCATGGTGCCCGGCAAGGAGTGGGAGTTCTGGACCAGTGAGGACAACGCCGCCAAGGCCGAGTCCAATCAGGCGCTGAAGAGCAACTTCGCCAACGTGAAGAAAATCTTCGCCGGCCTCGAGTCCAAGGTGACGAAGTATGACTGGGGCAAGGAGGTCGCGCCGGGCATCACCTCGATCGCAACGCCGGGCCACACGCCCGGACACACCTCGTTCGCGGTTGCGTCGGGCGATGCCAAGGTGCTGATCCAATCCGACGTCACCAACATCCCGGAATTCTTCCTGCGCAATCCGGACTGGCACGTCGTGTTCGACATGGACGCAGCGATGGCGCAGGCCACGCGCCACAAATTCTACGACATGGCGGCAGCGGAGAAGGCGAGGGTGGTCGGCTTCCACTTTGCGTTCCCGTCGGTCGGCCATGTCGAGAAGGATGGCGCCAAGTATCGCCTGATCCCGTCGGCGTGGAATCCGACGCTCTGAGCTGGGTCAGTATCCGTGCGCAAGGATCGGGCCGCCGCTTGGCGGCCCGAATTGTTTGGACCATCTACTTTCGCGAAACGCAGCGTTTCCAAATCGGGCTGATTCATGCACTTGCATCCATCGGTCCGGATCGCTTAAGTGCCATCGGGCACTTCTCCTCAAGGTTCAAGGACACCTCATGGCCTACAATATCGTCACGATCGCCGGCAGCCTGCGCAAGGACAGCTTTTCGCTGAAGATCGCCAACGCGCTCGCCAAGCTCGCGCCCGGCTCGCTGAAGCTGGAGGTCATCACGCCGGCCGGCATCTCGTTCTTCAATCAGGATCTCGAGGCTACGCCGCCCGCGGACTGGCTGACCTTTCGCGACAAGCTTCAGAAATCCAACGGCGTCCTGTTCGTCACCCCCGAATACAATCGCTCGATCCCGGGCGTCCTCAAGAACGCCATCGACGTCGCCTCGCGCCCCTATGGCAAGAGCTCGCTCCTCGGCAAGCCGGTCGGCATGGTCTCGAACGCGCCGGGACCGCTCGGCGGCGTCAGCGCGGCCAAGCATCTGCAGAACATCCTGCCGGGCATCTCCGGTCCGCTGCTGCAGCAGCCGGAAATCTACCTCAACGGCGTCGGCGATGCCTTCGACGCGGACGGTAATTTGACCAAGGACTCCCTGAAGACGGTGCTGCAGCAGTACCTCGAAGCGTTCGCCGCGCACGTCGCGAAGAACCAGGGCTGAGGCCGCATTGCTGAGGACGAGGCCGATCCAACGATCGGCCTCCCATTGGACCCTTGAGACGCAAGTCTAGCTTGCCATGCGCTGCTTCAGGCTCTGGTAGAACGCCGTCTCGAAGTTCATGTAACCGATGAACGATGTTGGATCACCGAAGGGGAGAATTTGGGTGGCCCAAAACCCGCCGAAGCCGTTCTGGCGGTCGATCCAGTAGAACAGGTTGGCAAGGCCCGCCCAGCCAAGCGCGCCGGCGGGACGTCCCGTCGGCGCTTGTTCGTCGTTGATCATAAAGGTCAGTCCCCACGACTTGGACTGGCCGGGGAAGAACTCCGCGTCATTGCACAGCGAGGGAATGACTCCGCTGATCGGCGTCACCTTTTTGTCGCCGAGATGGTTCTTCTCCGCCATGCGCACGGTTTCGGCCTTCAGCACGCGGCCGTACTCGCCCGCTCCGTCATTCAGCCACATGCGGATGAAGCGCATGTAGTCGCCGACGGTGCCGTAGAGCCCGTGACCCCCCATATGAACTTCGGGCTTGGCCGGCAGTTCGAAATCCATCGGCGTCAGCGAGCCGTCGGCGTTTCGCGCGTGGATACCGGCCAGTCGTTGGCGCATCGGCTCGGTCAGTTCGAAGGTCATGTCCTTGATCCCGAGCGGTTCGAAGATGCGCGCCTTGAAGACGTCCCCGAGCCGTCGGTCCGCGATGGCTTCGACGATCTGGCCGCACCAATCGATGTTGGTTCCGTAGTCCCATCGCTCGCCCGGCTCGAACAGGAGCGGGGTCATCAGGCAGGCTTTGGACGCGGTGATCACGCTTGGCTGACCCTTTTCCTGGGCCAGCCGATTGTAGGTGTGGTTGATGAAATCGTAGCTCAATCCTGCGGTGTGAGTCATCAGCATGCGGGTGGTGATATCGCGCTTTGGCGGACGCAGGATCGGCTCGCCCCTGTCGTCAAAGCCATCGATCACCTGGAGCTTGCCGATCTCGGGCGCATAGCGCTTCGCAGGCGCGTCGAGATCGAGCTTGCCTTGCTCGACAAGTTGCAGGACCGCCGTACCGGTAATCGCCTTCGTCGTGGAGAAGATGGCGAAGATGCTGTCGGTCGTCATGTCGGCGGCAGAATCGAGCCGGCGCTTGCCGGCAGCGCCCTCGTAGACGTTGCGGTAGCGATTCGTCACCATCGCGACGACGCCCGGTACGCTCGGCGTGGATGCAACGACATCGTCGAGAAGCGTGTCTGCCGTCGCGCCAAAGTTCATGATCATAATTGTCCTCCGGTGTGGATTGAAAATTGTTCGCTCGAGGCGGCGCTTGCGCGGTCAGTTCATGGCAAAGCCCTGGTATGCGCTCGCCGCGGCTTCGTCGCATTTCTGGCGATAGGCGCCGACGCCGCCGCAATAAGAAAGAACGCGGCGCGGCTTGCCTTCGACGTTCGAGCCCAGGTACCAGGAATTGGTCTTCGCGATCAGCGTCGCGTTGGCGATCTCGTCGTGGTGCGTCACCCAGCCGTCTTCCGCGTCCTTGGTCGGCTCGATCACCTTCAGGCCCTTGGCCCGCATGTACCTGATGCAGTTGTCGATCCATTCGACCTGCTGCTGCAAGCACGTGGTCATGTTGCACAGAGCAGCCGCAGGCGCGAGCGGCGCGGCTGTCGTGAACATGTTGGGGTAACCGTGAACCTGCAGGCCCATCGTCGTGCGAATATCCCTGGCCCAATCCTCTTTGAGCGATCGTCCGCCCCGTCCCCTGATATCGATGCGCGTCAGGGCGCCAGTACCGGCGTCGAAGCCGGTTGCGAGAATGATCATATCGAGCTCATGGACCGTGCCGTCGGCGGTCTGGATGCCCACCGGCGTCACCCGTTCGATCGGATTGTTCTTGACGCTGACGATCTCGACATTGGGCCGATGGAAAGCCTCGAGGAAGTTCTGCTCGAGCGGCACCCGGTGCGTCCCGAAGCCATACTCTGCGGGGATCAGGAGGTCGCACAGCTTCGGGTCCTTGAGCCGCTCACGCATCTTCTCGCGGACGAAGTCCGAGATTTCCGCGTTGACCGGCTCTTCGAAGAACAGCTCGGCGAAGGATGAGATCCATAGCTTCAGCGAGCCGTCATTCCAGCAATCCTCGATCACCTCCCGGCGTTTCTCGGGTGATAGGCCGGCCCACGCATGCTCGAAATCATATTCGAAACCTGTGAAGGTGTGCGGCAAACGCTGCTTGAAGTGCTCGAACTTGGACTTGTAGGCTTGCGCGTCCGCCGCACTGAATTTGGGATTCTTCATCGGGATGATGTATTGGGGCGTACGGATGAAGACCTTGAGATGGCCGACCTCGCCCGCGATCGTCTGGATGACCTGGATGCCGGTTGCGCCGTTGCCGATGATACCGACGCGCTTCCCCGCGAAGTCGATCGGCTGCTTTGGCCAGCGCGCTGTGTGGAACAGTTGTCCCTTGAAAGTCTCCTGGCCCGGAAACGACACGTGGGGGGCCGAGAGCATGCCGCAGCAGGTGACCAGGAACTGGGTGTCGATCACGTCGCCCTTGTCGGTCGTGACCAGCCAGCGCTGTGTTGCTTCGTTGAAATGGGCGCTTTTGACCGTTGTGCCGAACTGGATGTCTTTGCGGAGATCGAGACGGTCGGCGACGTAGTTGAGCCAACGTTCAATTTCCGGCTGGCCCGGGAATTTCTCGCTCCAGCTCCAACCCTTATACAGCTCCTCGGAGAACAGATACTGGTAGATGTAAGCTTCCGAGTCGAAGCGCGCCCCGGGATATCGATTCCAGTACCAAGTGCCGCCGACGCTCGACGCGGCGTCGATCGCCCTGACTCTCAATCCCTGCTCGCGCAAACGATAGAGTTGATAGAGTCCTGCGACGCCGGCTCCCACCACGAGGGCATCGAGCTTGGCCGTGTCATGCG
Organism: Bradyrhizobium sp. LVM 105; assembly: GCF_003957705.1. Classification (NCBI taxonomy): domain Bacteria; kingdom Pseudomonadati; phylum Pseudomonadota; class Alphaproteobacteria; order Hyphomicrobiales; family Nitrobacteraceae; genus Bradyrhizobium; species Bradyrhizobium sp. LVM 105. The sequence continues at coordinate 185,755 of NZ_QZMV01000004.1, forward strand.
CGCCATTGCTTCCATTGGTCTTGCCATCGGTTTCCATATGAGTCCCTCCTCACGTTTCCAGAGCGCACGCGACCTTCCCCCGTCCATGAGGTCATCGGACGTTGGTGCATCGCGTCATTTCGATCCCAGCAGCGCGATGGAATGGGCTCGTTTGGCCCGCGGCCGCTCCGCCGCTTCTCCCGCAATGCCCGGAACACAAGAAAGGCTACGAGACACCGAGCTTTGGGGCTTGAACAAAACCGACAATCCTTTGAACGGAGCCCGGCGCCGGACCTCGACACAGTTCGCTTGGCAAACTGCAAAACCGGCTTATGCTCTCCTCCTGCCGTTCGGCCAATGAGAAGCGGAAGCGGTCAACCGCGCCACAAGATCCTAGGGAGGGGAGGCTCGCGCGATGGGCCAATTCATCACGGTCGAGGAGCTGCCACGCTACGCGCCCGGCGAGCTGATGCTGGACAGTTCGGCGGTGGGCAAATCCGACTTTCGGCTGCGCGTCTTCCGCTATGCGCCATCGGACATCTGGGTTCCCCCAAACGAGAACTTCCTGATCGTCGTGTATCGCGAAGGCACAACGTCGATGAATCGCCGAGTGACCGGCGTCTGGAAGCAGGATTATGTTGGCCGCGGCGTCACGACACTGCTAACGCGTGCGGAGCCTTCGAACTGGCGCTGGAGCCACGACATCGAGGTCAGCCATTTCTACATTTCCCCGACCTTGATGGCGAAGACGGCGAGCGAAGCGTTTGACCGCGATCCGGACGGCATCGAGCTTCACGACCTGCTCAGGATCGAGGATCCGGTGCTGACCTGGATCGGCGACCGCATGGTGCACGAGGTGTCCGAAGGAGCTCCGGGCGGGCGGCTCTGCTATGATGCGCTGGCACTTCAGGCGAGTGTGCACCTCCTGCGAAGATACGCCTCCGTGCAATTCAAGATGCCCTGTGCACAGGGGCGCTTCAGGCCAGCCCACGCGCGGCTGATCGAGGACTATATCGAGCAGAACATGTCGAGGAACATCACGCTCGAGGAGCTCGCCAATATCTGCAACTGCACGCCGGTGCAGTTTGCGCGCAAATTCCAGGTCCACTACGGCATGCGGCCGCATGCCTATGTGCTGAGCCGCAAGGTGCAGCGTGCCTGCCAACACCTGCGCAAGGATCGGCTTGCTCTGAAGGAGATTGCGCTCTTGAGCGGATTTTCCGATCAGAGCCATCTCAACCGGATCTTTCGCAGACACCTGAACATCACGCCCGCAGAATATCGCAAGAGCTGCCTGAGTTAGTCTCGCTGCGTCCCAATCGGACCCGGTCCTGACCATGAAGGTTCGGTATGGAATGGCGGAATTAGCACTCCCTTAACCAACCTGTCCCATCTTCCCAGGATGGTCTCCCGCGCGCGCCTGAAATCGATCCTGACCGGCCTTGCCCTCTACGCGATGGCGGCGGCCATCGTCGGCTATTTCGGCGTCAACGCCTACACCGGCAAATACGGCCTGAACGCTCGCCAGGAGCTCGACCAGGAGATCATCGCGCTGACCAGCGAACTGGCCCAGCTCAAGCGTGAGCGCGCCAGGAGCGAGCAGCGGGTGTCGCTGCTGCGGTCCGAGCGGATCGACCCCGACATGCTGGACGAGCGGGCACGGTACCAGCTCGACTACGTCAATCCGCGCGATCTCGTTCGGATGATCCCGGCGAAGTAGCGCTTTCCGCAAGCTTCAAAATCGACACGAAAGCCGCTGGCGAAATCCGACCTCTTTGCGCCTTGCTCCTTCGAAGGTCGTAACTCTGGAACCGGCTGGCTGCCTTGACGCCGGCACCGCGGCGGGCTCATGGCTTGTGTAGCGCTCGCTGAAGTTGACGCAGATCAAGCAGGTGACGCCGGCACGTTTTAGTCTGTCATCTGGAGGAAACTGTGATGAATGGGTCAATGCCCCGGCATCACGCGGCCCGTGTCGAGGCCGCCATCGCGTCAGGCCAGGCGGCTCGGTCCGCGCTCGTGGCCTCGTGGCGCCGTTCGTCCAGATTGCATCATCTCGATCCCGGTGGCCGCACCTCGCCGCTGCGGCTGACCGAGGCCGAGCTGCACCGGGCGCGCGAGCGTGTCGCCCCGCTGCTGGCCGCCGCGCAAGGCGCGATGGACCGGCTCTATCAGGCCGTCGGCGCGAGCGGCTGCTGCGTGCTGCTCGCCGACGGGGAGGGCGTGCCGGTCGATCGCCGCGGCACGCCGGCGGACGATGCGACGTTTCAATCCTGGGGCCTGTGGACCGGTGCGCTCTGGAGCGAGGAGCATGAGGGCACCAACGGCATCGGCACCTGCCTGGTCGAGCAGCGTGCGCTGACGATCGACCGCGACCAGCATTTCTTCGCCCGCAACACGCTTCTGAGCTGCACCGCCGTTCCGATCTACGACCATGAGGCTGCGCTCGCCGGCGTGCTCGACGTCTCCTCCTGCCGCGCCGACCGGACCGATGCGTTCTCCAGCCTGATCGCACTTGCGGCGGGCGAGGCGGCCAAGCGGATCGAAGCGGACCTGTTCCGTAAGGCGTTCGCCCATGCCCGCATCGTGCTGACGCAAGCTGCGGACGGCCAATGCGGGGGCCTCCTCGCGGTCGATGCGGACGATCTCGTGATCGGCGCCACCCGCTCCGCCCGGGCGGCGCTCGGGATTGCGCCCGGCCGGGCATTGCGGCCGGTGCCCGCAGCCGATCTGCTCGGCGGCGATGCCGCGCACGATCATCTTGCCGGCGGTCAGCGCGCCGTGGTGCAACGGGCATTGCTCCGCGCCGGCGGCAATGTCTCGGCGGCCGCCAAGGCTCTCGGCGTCAGCCGCGCCACGCTACACAGGAAGCTGAAGCGGTTCGAACTGAACCACTGAGCCGGGCTATTTCTCCAATCGTCATTGCGAGCGCAGCGAAGCAATCCAGAATCTTTCCGCAGAGAGACTCTGGATTGCTTCGCTGCGCAATGACGCCGTGGAAGCTACGAGCGCTGAATCGCGCACTACCTCGCCCGCGACCTGTCGCAGAACTGCGACAGGTCCGCCTCGCCATCGCTCCCGCCGGGGCTGACAGAAAACGCCTCCCGCATCATCGTCGGCGCAAGTCGTGAGCACACGACGGCAAGCAAGCAGCAATCAACGGGAGTGATCAATGAACAAGGTGGAATTCCTCAGCGTCACCAAAGTTCCCTTTGCCGAACGCTACGACAATTTCATCGGCGGCAAGTTCGTCGCGCCGATCTCCGGCAAATATTTCGACAACGCCTCGCCGGTGACCGGTCAGGTCGTCTGCAAGATCGCGCGCTCCGACGCGCAGGACGTCGAGGCCGCCCTCGACGCGGCGCATGCCGCCAAGGCGGCCTGGGGCCGCACCAGCGTCGCCGAGCGCGCCGCGGTCCTGAACCGGATCGCCGATCGCATGGAAGAGAATCTCGAGCGTCTCGCCATCGCCGAGACCTGGGACAACGGCAAGCCGATCCGTGAGACCCGCGCCGCCGACCTGCCGCTGGCGATCGACCATTTCCGCTATTTCGCCGGCGTGGTGCGCGGCCAGGAAGGCTCGATCGGCGAGATCGACCACGACACCATCGCCTATCATTTCCACGAGCCGCTCGGCGTGGTCGGCCAGATCATCCCCTGGAACTTCCCGCTGCTGATGGCCTGCTGGAAGCTCGCGCCCGCGCTCGCCGCCGGCAATTGCGTCGTGCTCAAGCCTGCCGAGCAGACCCCGGCCTCGATCATGGTCTGGGCCGAGCTCATCGCCGATATCCTGCCGCCCGGCGTCCTCAATATCGTCAACGGCTTTGGCCTCGAGGCCGGCAAGCCGCTGGCCTCGAGCCCGCGCATCGCCAAGATCGCCTTCACCGGCGAGACCACGACGGGCCGGCTGATCATGCAGTACGCCAGCCAGAACCTCATTCCCGTCACGCTGGAGCTCGGCGGCAAGTCGCCGAACATCTTCTTCAAGGACGTCACGGCCGAGGACGACGATTTCTTCGACAAGGCGATCGAAGGCTTCGTCATGTTCGCGCTGAACCAGGGCGAGGTCTGCACCTGTCCGAGCCGTGCGCTGGTCCATGCCGACATCTATGACCGCTTCATGGAGCGGGCCTTGAAGCGTGTTGCGGCGATCAAGCAGGGCGACCCGCGCGATGCCACCACCATGATCGGTGCGCAGGCATCAGGCGAGCAGCTGGCGAAGATCCTGTCCTACATCGACATCGGCAAGGAGGAAGGCGCCAAGGTGCTCGCGGGCGGCGGAAGGGCCGAGCTCGGCGGCGATCTCGCCGGCGGCTTCTACGTCAAGCCGACCGTGTTCGAGGGCCATAACAAGATGCGAATCTTCCAGGAAGAGATCTTCGGTCCCGTGGTCTCGGTCACGACCTTCAAGACCGACGACGAGGCGCTCGAGATTGCCAACGACACGCTGTACGGCCTCGGGGCCGGCGTCTGGAGCCGCGATGCCAACCGCTGCTACCGTTTCGGCCGGGCGATCCAGGCCGGCCGGGTCTGGACCAATTGCTACCATGCCTATCCCGCCCACGCGGCGTTCGGCGGCTACAAGCAGTCGGGCGTCGGTCGCGAGACCCACAAGATGATGCTCGATCATTATCAGCAGACCAAGAACCTCTTGGTCAGCTACAGCCCGAAGAAGCTCGGCTTCTTCTGATCGGGAATGCGGAGAGGGCGGCGCCATGTCCGGCGCCGTCCGCTTCGACGACTGGGATCGGCATGATGCATAGTTCTTGAGCTGGTCACAGCTCCGCATCGTGACGCGTAGATTTGTTGCCCGATCGGCGCCAAAGATTTTCCAATATTTCGACCACGTTGCAGTGCGGCATAATGAAAGTCGTGCCAAGTCGCCGCGGTGCTTTCCAAGGGCGTTTGACTTGGGTTAGAGAGGGCGAAAGTTTTCTCTGACCCGGAATTCCTATGGCCGCACCCAAGAAAGCCGCCGCAAGCACTCCACAGCACAAGACCGACGGCGGTTCGCCTCCGGAATTCACCAGGGAGCAGGAGCTCAGGGCGCTCCGCGACATGCTCCTGATCCGGCGGTTCGAGGAAAAGGCCGGCCAGCTCTACGGCATGGGCGCGATCGGCGGCTTCTGCCACCTCTATATCGGCCAGGAGGCCGTGGTGGTCGGCATGCAGATGGCCCTGAAGCCGGGCGATCAGGTCATCACCGGCTATCGCGATCACGGCCACATGCTCGCCACCGGCATGGACGCTAACGGCGTCATGGCCGAGCTCACGGGCCGCCGCGGCGGCTATTCCAAGGGCAAGGGCGGCTCCATGCACATGTTCAGCAAGGAGAAGCATTTTTACGGCGGCCACGGCATCGTCGGCGCCCAGGTCTCGCTCGGCACGGGTCTGGCCTTCGCCAATCACTATCGCGGCAACGACAATGTCAGCGTCACCTATTTCGGCGACGGTGCGGCCAATCAGGGCCAGGTCTACGAGAGCTTCAACATGGCGGAGCTCTGGAAGCTGCCGGTGATCTACGTCATCGAGAACAACCGCTACGCCATGGGCACTTCGGTCTCGCGTGCCTCGGCCCAGCAGGATTTCTCCAAGCGCGGCGTGTCCTTCAACATCCCCGGCAGGCAGGTCGACGGCATGGACGTCCGCGCCGTGAAGGCCGCCGGCGACGAGGCCGCCGCCTGGTGCCGCGCCGGCAAGGGCCCCTACATCCTGGAGATGCAGACCTACCGCTATCGCGGCCACTCCATGTCCGACCCTGCAAAATATCGCACGCGCGAGGAGGTCGAGAAGGTCCGCCACGATCAGGACCCGATCGAGCAGGTGCGCAACCGCCTGTTGGCCGCGAAGGTCAGCGAGGCCGATCTCAAGGCGATCGACGCCGAGGTGCGCGACATCGTCAACGCGTCCGCCGATTTCGCCCAGCATGATCCCGAGCCGGATGCCGCCGAGCTCTGGACCGACGTTTACCGCTGAACGCGCGCAAGCTTTCGTTTGGAGAAGACATGCCAATTCAAGTGCTGATGCCCGCGTTGTCGCCCACGATGGAGAAGGGCAACCTCGCCAAATGGCTGAAGAAAGAGGGCGAGACCATCAAGTCGGGCGACGTCATCGCCGAGATCGAGACCGATAAGGCGACGATGGAGGTCGAGGCGACCGACGAGGGGACGCTCGGCAAGATCCTGATCCCCGAAGGGACTGCCGATGTCGCCGTGAACACGCCGATCGCAACCATCCTCGCCGACGGCGAGAGCGCTGCCGATCTCGCCAAGGCGCCCGCGCCGGCCGCGCAGCAGAAGGCCGCGGAATCCGCCGCCCCCGCCGCTGCGAAGGCCGAAGCGCCTCAGCCCAAGGCCGCGCCGGCGCCGCAGGCCGTCGCCGAACCCGATCCGGAAGTGCCCGCCGGCACCGTGATGATCACGCAGACCATCCGCGAAGCGCTGCGCGATGCCATGGCCGAAGAGATGCGCCGCGATCCCGACGTCTTCGTGATGGGCGAGGAAGTCGCCGAATACCAGGGCGCCTACAAGGTCACGCAAGGGTTGCTCCAGGAGTTCGGCGCCAAGCGCGTCATCGATACCCCGATCACCGAGCACGGCTTCGCCGGCGTCGGCGTCGGCGCGGCGATGACGGGCCTCAAGCCCATCGTCGAGTTCATGACCTTCAACTTCGCCATGCAGGCGATCGACCAGATCATCAACTCCGCGGCCAAGACGCTCTACATGTCCGGCGGCCAGATGGGCTGCTCGATCGTATTCCGCGGCCCGAACGGCGCCGCCGCGCGCGTCGCCGCCCAGCACAGCCAGGACTATTCGGCCTGGTACTCCAACGTGCCCGGCCTCAAGGTCGTCGCCCCGTTCTCGGCGGCCGATTACAAGGGTCTGCTCAAGGCCGCGATCCGCGATCCCAATCCGGTGATCTTCCTCGAGAACGAGGTGCTCTACGGTCACACCGGCGAAGTCCCCAAGCTCGACGATTTCATCATCCCGATCGGCAAGGCCCGCATCGTGCGCGCAGGGACCCACGTCAGCATCATCTCCTGGTCGAATGGCATGACCTATGCGCTAAAGGCCGCCGACGAGCTCGCCAAGGACGGCATCGAGGCCGAGGTGATCGATCTGCGCACGCTGCGGCCGATGGACACCGAGACCATCATCAACTCGGTCAAGAAGACCGGTCGCGCCGTCACGGTGGAAGAGGGCTGGGCGCAGAGCGGCGTCGGCGCCGAGATCGCCGCGCGCATCATGGAGAACGCCTTCGATTATCTGGACGCGCCGGTCGCGCGCGTCTCCGGCAAGGACGTGCCGATGCCTTATGCCGCCAATTTGGAGAAGCTCGCGCTGCCCACGGCGGCGGAAGTCGTCGAGGCCGCCAAAGCCGTCTGCTACAGGTAGGCCATGGCGGGCCCGAAGGAGCAGCCACTGCCGCCCGACGTCATGAGCCGCGACGACGCGGTCGAGATCCTGCGCGTGTTCGTGCTGGACGGCGGGCTGTCGATGGCGTTCCAGCGCGCCTTCGAGGAGCCCGACATGTGGGGCCTGCTGCTCGTCGATCTGGCCCGCCACGCCGCGCGCGCTTATGCGCGCGAGAGCGAATACACCGAGGAGGACGCGTTGAACCGGATCCTGGAGATGTTCCAGGCCGAGATCGAGCGTCCCACTGACACCGGCACCACGACGCCGCGCGGCAAGGGACACTGACCGTGGCCATCGAATCCCATCATTTCGATCTCATGCTCGAGGCAATCCGCGAGGCCGAGGCTTCGATCGCGCAAGGCGGCCTGCCGATCGGCGCGGTACTGACGCGCGACAACAAGATCATCGCCCGCGGCCACAACAACCGCGTGCAGGAGAACAATCCGATCCTGCACGGCGAGATGAGCTGCCTGCGCGCGGCCGGCGCGATCTCGTTCCACGACACCGTCATGTACACCACGCTGTCGCCCTGCGCGATGTGCGCGGGCGCGCTCGCGCTGTTCAAGGTCAAGCTGGTGGTGATCGGGGAGTCCGTCACCTTCGAGGGATCCAAGGACATCCTCGACAAGTTCGGCATCCCCTGGATCGACCTTGCCGACGACCGCTCCATCACCATGATGAAGAATTGGCGTTCCAATCCTGCCAATGAGCGCCTGTGGCAGGGCGACATCGGCAACTAAACCTGGTCTGTTCGTCTTCGGTTGTCGAAGGCGACGTTTTGCAAAGTTCTTCTTGAGGTCAGCATGCCCATCAACATCCTGATGCCCGCTCTCTCGCCGACGATGGAGAAGGGCAACCTCGCCAAGTGGCTGAAGAAGGAAGGCGACAAGGTCAAATCCGGCGATGTCATCGCCGAGATCGAGACCGACAAGGCGACCATGGAGGTCGAGGCCATCGACGAGGGCACGATTGCCAAGATCCTGGTGCCCGAGGGCACGCAGGACGTGCCGGTCAACGACGTGATCGCGGTGCTCGCCGGCGAGGGCGAGGATGTGAAGGCGGCGGGTAGCGCCAAGCCGAGCGCTTCGGCCGCGCCGCCGAAAGCAGACAAGCCCGCAGAGACTCCGGCGGCTGCGCCCGCGCCTGCCGCGCCGAAGGCTGCTCCGACTGCCGCCGCACCCGCGCCGCAGGCCGCAGCTCCGGCCGCGCAGAGCAACGGCCATGGCGGTCGCGTGTTCTCATCGCCGCTGGCGCGGCGTCTGGCCAAGGAAGCCGGCATCGATGTCGGCATGGTCACCGGCACCGGTCCGCACGGCCGCGTGGTCGCGCGCGACGTCGAGCAGGCCAAGTCGGGCAAGGGCCTCAAGGCGCCCGCGGCTGCGCCCTCCGGCGCGCCCTCGATCGCGCCCACCATGTCGGACAAGCAGATCCTCTCGCTGTTCGAGCCGGGCTCCTACGACATCGTCCCGCACGACGGCATGCGCCGCACCATCGCGCAGCGCCTGACTGCGTCGATCCAGAACGTCCCGCACTTCTACCTGACCATCGACTGCGACATCGGCAAGCTGCTTGCCGCGCGCGAGGAGATCAACGCGGCAGCGCCGAAGGACAAGGAGAAGAAGCCGCTCTACAAGATCTCGGTCAACGACTTCGTCATCAAGGCGATGGCGGTGGCGCTGCAGAAGATTCCCAACTGCAACGTCAGCTGGACCGAAAGCGGCATGGTCAAGCACCACCATTCCGACGTCGGCGTTGCCGTGGCGATGCCGGGCGGCCTGATCACGCCGATCATCCGCAAAGCGGAGACCAAGACGCTCTCCACCATCTCCAACGAGATGAAGGATTTTGCCGCGCGTGCACGGTCCCGCAAATTGAAGCCCGAGGAATACCAGGGCGGCACCACCGCCGTCTCCAACCTCGGCATGTACGGCATCAGCCACTTCACCGCCGTGATCAACCCGCCGCATGCGACCATCCTCGCGGTCGGCACCAGCGAGGAGCGTCCCGTCGTGCGCGGCGGCAAGATAGAGATCGCGCACATGATGAGCGTGACCTTGTCCTGCGATCACCGCGCCATCGACGGCGCGCTCGGCGCCGAGCTGATCGGCGCCTTCAAGCAGCTGATCGAAAATCCCGTGATGATGATGGTCTGACGCGGCTGCAGAGGGCGCAACCTTGCATGTCCGGACCCGCTGGCCATGGATATCGCTGCTGCTCGGCGCGGTCGTCGCGCTCAACCCGGTTGGGCTCGATTTTCTTCGGTCGGCCTTCTCGGGAGAGCAGCTGTCCCGGAACATCGCTCAACCGATCGTGTTGAGCGCGCTGGCCATTCTGGTCCTGGTCGGGATCATCGAATGGCTGGTCAGGTTTGTTGTCTTCAAGCGCCGCGCCCGCGGCGCCTCTTGAGCTGAACGGGAGCCGCTATGGCCGACACATCCTTCGACGTCATCATCATCGGCTCCGGTCCCGGCGGCTATGTCACCGCGATCCGGGCCGCGCAGCTCGGCTTCAAGACGGCGATCGTCGAGAAATCCTATCTCGGCGGCATCTGCCTGAACTGGGGCTGCATCCCGACCAAGGCGCTGCTGCGTTCGGCCGAAATCTACCATTACATGCAGCATGCCGGGGACTACGGCCTGTCGGCGGAGAAGGTCTCGTTCGATCCGAAGGCCGTCGTGCAGCGCTCGCGCGGCGTTTCCAAGCGGCTGAACGACGGCGTCGGCTTCCTGATGAAGAAGAACAAGGTCAGCGTGATCTGGGGCGCGGCTTCGATCGACGCGCCGGGCAAGGTCACCGTGAAGAAGTCAGACGTCGAGGCGCCGAAGGGCGCGCTGGGCGAGGGGAGCTATCAGGCCAAGCACATCATCGTCGCAACCGGCGCACGGCCGCGCGTGCTGCCGGGGCTCGAGCCCGACAAGAAGCTGGTCTGGACCTATTTCGAAGCGATGGTGCCGGAGCGGATGCCGAAATCGCTGCTGGTGGTCGGCTCCGGCGCGATCGGCATCGAGTTCGCCTCGTTCTTCCACACCATGGGCTCCGACGTCACCGTGGTCGAGGTGCTGCCGCAGATCCTCCCCGTCGAGGATGCCGAGATCGCCGGCTTGGCGCGCAAGCGTCTGGAGAAGCAGGGCATCAAGATCATGTCCTCGACCAAGGTGACCAAGCTCGAGAAGAAGGCCGACAGCGTCATCGCCACCATTGACGACGGCAAGGGCAAGCCTGTCACGACCGAGTTCGAACGCGTGATCTCGGCAGTCGGCGTCGTCGGCAACATCGAGAGTCTCGGCCTCGAAAAGCTCGGCGTGAAGACCGACCGCGGCATCGTCGTGGTCGACGGCTACGGCAAGACCAACGTTCCCGGTATCTACGCCATCGGCGACGTCGCAGGTCCCCCCATGCTTGCCCACAAGGCCGAGCATGAAGGCGTGATCTGCATCGAGGCGATCAAGGGCCTCAAACCGCACCCCATGGACAAGAACATGATCCCGGGCTGCACCTATTGCCATCCGCAGGTGGCGTCCGTCGGTCTGACGGAAGCCAAGGCCAAGGAGAACGGCCGCGAGATCCGCGTCGGCCGCTTCCCCTTCGTCGGCAACGGCAAGGCCATCGCGCTCGGCGAGGACCAGGGCCTCGTCAAGGTGATCTTCGACAAGAAGACCGGCCAGCTGCTCGGCGCCCACATGGTCGGCGCGGAAGTGACCGAGCTGATCCAGGGCTACGTCGTCGCCATGAATTTGGAGACGACGGAAGAGGAGCTGATGCACACCGTGTTCCCGCATCCGACCCTGTCGGAGATGATGAAGGAAGCCGTGCTGGATGCGTATGGACGGGTGCTGAATATTTGACAACCGCCGTCATTGCGAGCGAAGCGAAGCAATCCAGAATGTCTCCGTGGAAATGGTCTGGATTGCTTCGTCGCAAGAGCTCCTCGCAATGGCGCGTGGAAAGAGCGGTTTGAACAAGCAAGAAGAAAGAAGCGAGCCATGCACGACAACGACAACCTCACCATCGAGCGCCCGACCTTCGTCACCCATCTCGAATGTGCGATGGAAGGCGATCACTACGCCGCTGACCAGGTCCACAATCTCTCCAAGGCCGGCAAGCCGCTCCTCGTCCGCTACGACCTTGCCGGCGTGAAGAAGGCGCTGACCAAGGACGCCCTCGCGCAACGCCCCGGCGACATGTGGCGCTATCGCGAGCTGCTGCCGGTGCGCAAATGCAAGGACATCGTCTCGCTCGGCGAGGTGACCACGCCGCTGATCCGACTGCCCAAGCTCGGCAACAAGCTCGGCGGCGGCGAGATCATCGTCAAGGACGAGGGCCGGCTGCCGACCGGCTCGTTCAAGGCGCGCGGCCTCGTCATGGCGGTGTCGATGGGCAAGGCGCTCGGCATCAAGCACATGGCGATGCCGACCAACGGCAATGCCGGGGCGGCGCTGGCGGCCTATGCGACCTCGTGCGGCATCAAGACCACGATCTTCTGCCCGGCCGACACGCCGGAGGTGAACGTCAGCGAGATCGAGCTGCAGGGCGCGACCGTCTACCGCGTCAACGGCTATATCGACGATTGCGGCAAGATCGTCGGCGAGGGCAAGGCCAAGGTCGGCTGGTTCGACACCTCGACGCTGAAGGAGCCGTACCGCATCGAGGGCAAGAAGACGATGGGCCTCGAGCTCGCCGAGCAGCTCGGCTGGGACGTGCCCGACGTGATCTTCTATCCGACCGGTGGCGGCACCGGCCTGATCGGCATGTGGAAGGCGTTCGACGAGCTCGAGAAGATCGGATTCATCGGGAGCAAGCGCCCGCGCATGGTGGCGGTGCAGGCCTCCGGCTGCGCGCCGATGGTGCGGGCCTATGAGGCTGGCACCGAGCATGCGACGCGCTGGGAGGACGCCCACACCATCGCCTCCGGCATCCGCGTGCCGCAGGCGATCGGCGATTTCCTGATCCTGCGCGCTGTGCGCGAGAGCAAGGGCTTTGCCATCGCGGTCGACGACGACAAGATCTCGGCGGCGCTGAACGAGGTCGCGCGCGAGGAAGGGCTGCTGCTGTGTCCCGAGGGCGCCGCCACCTACGCGGCCTACAAGGAGAGCCTCGCCGACGGCCGCGTCTCGAAGGCGGACCGCGTCATGCTGTTCAACTGCGCCACCGGCCTGAAGTATCCGCTGCCGCCGGTCACCCGCACGCTCGACCGTCACAAGCCGATCGATTATTCCCAATTCTAGGAGTTCTCCCTCGCCCCGCTTGCGGGGAGAGGGGCGGGGTGAGGGGGAGCCTCCGCGAGGGCGGCAACAGTCGAGTTCGCGGAGACTTCCCCTCACCCTGAATCCGCGCTACGCGCGAATTCAGGCCTCTCCCCGCAAGCGGGGAGAGGCAAAGAAAACAAAAATGACATCGCTGGGGAGAAGACAATGAAGGCTGCCTGGGCTGCGCTATTTGCCATTCTCACGTTCACCGGCGCCGCGCGCGCCGATGACTATCCCTCCCGTCCCATCACCATCATCGTGCCGTTCGCGGCCGGCGGCCCGTCGGATGCGATGGCGCGTGTGCTCGCCGAGCGGATGCGCACCTCGCTCGGCCAGCCCGTCGTGGTCGAGAACGTCACCGGCGCGGGCGGCTCGATCGGCGTCAGCCGCGCCGTGCAGTCGCCGCCGGATGGCTACACCATCTCCTTCGGCCATCTCGGCACCCACGTCGCCAATGGCGCCGTCTACAAGCTGAAATACGATCTCGTCGCCGATCTCGAGCCGGTGGTGCTGCTGCCGAGCAATCCGATGATCGTCGTCAGCAAGAACGCGGTGCCCGCGACGTCGCTGAAGGAGCTGATCGAATGGCTGAAGTCGCGCAGCTCGCCGCCGACGGCGGGCACTGCCGGCGCCGGCTCCGGCAGCCACATCGCCGGCGTCTATTTCGAAAGCGTCTCCGGTATCAAGCTGCAATACGTGCCGTATCGCGGCACGGCGCCTGCGTTGAACGATCTGATCGCCGGCCAGATCGACATCATCGTCGACCAGACCTCGAACTCGATCGCCCAGGTCCGCGCCGGCACCATCCGCGCCTACGCCATCACCGACAGCAAGCGCCTGTCCTCGGCCCCGGATATCCCGACCGCGGAGGAGGCGGGCCTGAAGGGCTTCAACATGACGCTGTGGTCGGGCATGTGGGTTCCGAAGGGTACGCCGAAGGAGATCGTGGCAAAGCTCAACGCCGCGGCCGTCGATGCGCTGAACGATCCCGCCGTGCGCAAGCAGCTGGAAAACCAGGGACTGGAGATGACACCGAAGGACCAGCTCGCCCCCGAAGCGCTCGGCACCCGTCAGAAGGCCGAGATCGCAAAATGGTGGCCGATCATCAAGGCGGCGAACATCAAGGTGGATTGAAGCGGGCGGTGCTGTTGTCACGTGCCGGCGCTCACGGCCGGGCGATCACTCCAGGTTGTCGCGACCTGCTGCCAGCGCATGGTCCAGGCATTGCATCAGATCCGAGGCGGCGAAGGGCTTGGCGAGAAAACACGTTGCGCCCGCTTTTAGCGCACGCGCACGAACGCTCTCGTCCGGGAAAGCTGTGATGAAGATAAACGGCGGAGCCGAACCCTGCGCGCGCATCTGCGTCAAGAGATCGATCCCGTTTATCGGCGGCATCTGCACGTCGGCGATCACGCAGGAGGTGTCATTCGAGTCCGTCGACCTCAGGAACTCCTCGGTTGAGGCAAACGTGCGGACGACGTACCCGCGCGACTCCAGGAGATTGTTGATCGCGGCCCGAACGTAGGGGTCGTCGTCCAGCACCGAAATGACCGAAGCCGCTGACAAGACGTCCGCTCCTCGTCCGGGATTGCGCTCGCCGCCGCTATGGCCCGATCTCAACCGAGGGTGGACCGGCCAGTCACCGTTGGAAACTCATACTTAGGTTTGTACGTCGGACTTGTTCGGCCCGATGCCGAGCGCCTCGCTCATTCTCACGAGCTCTGCCAGCGACTTCGCGCCCATCTTGCGCATGATCTGGCCGCGATAGATCTTGACGGTGATTTCCGCCAATCCGAGCTTGGCGGCGACCTGCTTGTTCATCAGGCCGGACGTCACCAGCGACAAGACGTCGCGCTCCCGCGAGGACAGTGACTCGAAGCGTGATCTGAGCGTGGAGACGGTCCTGTTGAGGTCGCGGCGTTTGCGATCTCGCTCGATCGCGGCCTGGACTGCGTCCAGAATATCCTGGTCTCGCACCGGCTTCGTCAGGAAATCGATCGCGCCGCTCTTCATCGCTCGAACTGTCATGGGAATATCGCCATGACCGGTAATGAAGATGATGGGCGTGTGGATATTTGCCTTGGCAAGATCGGCCTGGAGGTCAAGGCCGCTGACGCCAGGCAGGCGAATGTCGAGCACCAGGCAGCTGGGGACTTCCGGCGGCTTCGCCTGAAGGAGTTGCGGCGCCGAGCCGAATGCCTCGACCTTGAGGCCGACCGACTCGAAAAGATTGGTGAGCGCCCGGCGCATGGAAGCGTCATCGTCGACCACGAAGACGATTGGCTCATCGCCGTCCTCCTGCGGAGGGGAAGGCCGTGCGCGCTCGGTCACGACGTTTCCTCTCGATCAAGCGGCAGGGTGATCTGAAAAGTCGCGCCGCGCCCCTGGTTCGGTGCGGCGGAAAGCCGTCCGCCATGGGCTTCGATGATGGAGCGACAGATCGACAGCCCCATGCCCATGCCGGAGGATTTCGTGGTGAAGAACGGCGTGAACAGGCGGTCTATCGACTGCTCACAGATGCCGACGCCGCAGTCGGAAACGCTGAGCAGCATCGCGCCGTCACCGCTCGCTGCCGAACGGATCGCCAGCTCGCGCGGGCGATCATTGACGCTTTCCATGGCCTCGATCCCGTTCATGATCAGGTTGATCAGAACCTGTTGCAATTGGATTCGATCGCCAACGATCTTGGGCAGCGCCGACGACAGCTCCATTCGAATCGACACGGCGTGACTGGCCATCTCGCGCTGAACGAGCGCGACCGCCTCCCGCACGACGCCGTTGACGTCGAGCGGAGCCATCTCGACCTCGGTCCGCTTGGCGAGCGCCCGAACCCGGCGGATCACGTCGCTGGCACGCGTGCCGTCCTCGATGATCCACTCCACGGAGCGGCGCGCCGCCTTGATATCGGGGGGACTGCGCTGCAGCCAGCCGAGGCACGCGTCAGCATTGGCTATCACTGCGGCGAGCGGCTGGTTGATCTCGTGCGCAATCGAAGCGGTCAGTTCGCCCAGTGTCGTAACGCGCGTCACGTGGGCGAGTTCGGCTTGAGCCTTGCGCAGCGCCGCTTCCGCCTGATTGGCACGGATGGCGGCGGTCACGTCGGTGCAGACGCCACGATATCCGAGAAAAGTGCCGTCGGCGCCGAAGATCGGCTTGCCGCTGGTCCGGACATAGATCGGCTGCCCGTTGCGGTCCCTGCTGCGATACACGAGGTCGCGGAATGGGACGTGAGCGTCGAGCGCCGCGCGATGTTCTTGCCACTTCTCGGGCTCGAGAGCGGCGTCCGGAGCAATGTCCCACCGCGTCAGTCCGATCAATCCCGCAGGCGCGGTGATGGTATCGGAGTGTTCCGATACCTGGGTCACGCGATGGTCGGGTCCCGTCTCCCAGAACCAGTCGGAGGCGGTTTCGGCATAATCGCGAAAGCGCTGCTCGCTGTCACGCAGCCTGCGCTCGGCCTCTTTGGTCGCCGTGATGTCGGACACCGACCCGACGAATTCGACCTGACCGCTGGCATCCCGCGCCGCCCGGGCCACCGCGCGGACGTACTTGATCGAGCCGTCGCCCATCACCAGTCGATACTCGTGATCGTAGTCCTTGCACTCGCGTGCCGCCCGACCCGTGGTCCGGAGCACCGCAGGCCGGTCCTCGGGATGGATGCGCTCGAGCATGCGCGGGATCTCTGGCTTGGTTCCCTCCTCGAATTGGAAGATGCGATAGGTTTCCTTGGACCAGGTGATCTCGCGGGTTGCGGCGCTCCAACCGAAACTCCCGGTGTGGCTCAATTCCTGCGCCTGGGCGAGGTAAGCCTCGCTCTGTCGCAGTGCATTCTCCGCTTCCTTGCGCTCGGTGATGTTCTCGCAGGCCACCAGCACGAGCGGCTCGCCATCGGCCCGCAACATGGCCTTGGCGTTCTCGCGCACCCACAGCACCGAGCCGTCCTTGCGAACCTTCCGGATTTCCCAGGTGTGTGACTGATCAATGGTCTTAAGGCATAGCGCGACACACGATCGGACGAAGTCGCGATCTTCCTCGAAGAAGACACCCATCACCGATCGGCCGATCAATTCCGCGGCCGTATAGCCCAGCTGTGCCGCGCCGAAACTGTTCACGTTGATCACGGTTCCGACCCGATCGACCATGAAGTACATGACCGGGTTGTGCTCGAAGACCTGCTGCCACGGCTTGACCGCCTCGAGCAGACCAGCGTCAGGCTCGGTGCGAGGCCTGGCATTGACAACCTGCCTGACGCAGCCGACGAGGAATTGCGCGGCTGACTTCCCGAACGTTGCTGCCCGGCCCGACTTCATCGCAGACGCTCCCGGCGCTCTCTGCGTGCACACGAGTAGAGCACGTTGCCGCGAGAGGAGCAATTCCGGCCAAAGTGGGGGGCAGGGAGGGGCGTTTCGCCTTTGAACGACTGCGCGCGGGAGGATGCACTCCGACGCGTCAAGCACGCCGTTCCAGACCGATTTTTTTCGCGGTGCCCGTGCAAGGCGCGCATCGTGCGTCGTCTCGTTGAACGGGAATAAGCCGTTAGTCACCGGGCGACTACGGGGCAAACCTAGGTATAGCTGCTCTAATCCAAGTCATGGCGCACATTTACCTCCGTACAATTGAGCGCATCGTACCGGGGACCTAGTCTCGTGACCATCGGGAGTGTCGACACCCAAGAACGGGCGGCTTCATTTCTCGACAGCCGCGTCGCGGCAATTCACGACCCGCATGAAGTCGAGGGAACGACTGGCGCAAGCAAGAGAGGGAGAGAACAATGTGCGATACGTCGCAACTTCCTGAGCGTCGCCTATCCGAGTCCGAACGTTGCACTTCGGTCAATGGCTGTGCGGTTTGCGGCGGCAAATTCGGTCTGATCCGCTACTATTCCTGGCGCACCGCGCTCTGTTCCAAGAAGTGTGTCGATCGCTTCCGCACCCGCCGCGAACGCGACCGCCGGTGGTTGTTCCGGGCTCAGGTTGCCTGAGTCGAATTGGAGAACTGACCTCGTTCCGAAGGACTGACCCGGGAGCCCGTGCGTTGAAGCGCTCATGCAAGCTCTTGTGCTCGATGATTCTCCTCGGCTCCACTGCGGTCCAAGCACAGGAGATTGGACAGGGTTCCGTCCATCGCCAGCACCCACCCCAGGACCGGGCGCTGCACGAACAATTCTATTCGACCTGGCACATGCCGGACAATCCGAGCGTCAGTTGCTGCAACAGCGCTGACTGCTATCCGACCGATATCAAATACATCGACGGCCAGATCTATGCACGGCGCCGGGAGGACGGGAGATACATTCTGATCCCACCCCAAAAGGTGGAGCGAAACAGGGATAATCCGGACGGCCGAAACCATCTTTGCGCTCCACCACCCGCACTGTCTCCGTTGGACAGCGTTTACTGCTTCGCCTTGGGAGGTGCCACATGAGATTCGCGTTCGTGCTCGTGAACGATCGTACCCCGTTCCGGCAGACCTGGTGCATGCAGTGCTGCGAGCCGATCGGCGGCAGCTATCTCCGCGAGATCGCTACCCGTCTGCCTTACTGCGACTATCAGTGCTACGCGCTGTTCTGCCAGGCACTCGCGACAAATGACGTGAGGGCGGCTTCATGAAATTCGTGGTGGTCAATCACGAGCCGCCGTCGTGCCCGGCCACCTGCAGCACCTGCTCGCGGTCGATCCGGTCCGGCTATGTCCGGCATGTGCAGACAAAGCTCCGTTACTGTGACCACGATTGCTACCGGCGAGGCGAACTCGTGAGGAGGTCGATGTATTGGTCGGCGCGGCTGACAGAGCCGGCCACCGCGAGCCTCGAGGCCGTCGCCGGCAACATCATCGAGATGTTGACGGTCATGACTGCCGTCTCGTGCTGGAGCTGCACGATACTTATCTGGACCTTCGCAAGAGCCTCGACCGGCGCCCACTTGGACGGTCGCGATCTGATCGCAACGGAAGGAGGTGAGATCTAGCTGCGCGACTGCACTCGCGTGGAAGCCGCAGCCCCGCAACCTTGCAGGCGCCCGTGTCCAGCCCCGGCGGCGTCGACTAGGGAGCGGGCGCTGCGGCCGCTACGGGTGCCGTTGCTCCGGCCTCGTGCGTGACGACGCGCTCGTCGCTCTTGCCGGCGACCATGCTGCTGGCTTCGAACCGCGCGCGATAGACCAGCACGTTCTCGATCACGCGCTGGACGTAGTTACGCGTCTCCGACAGCGGAATGCGCTCGACCCAGTCGACCGGATCGACCTTGGGATCCCGGGGATCGCCACGCACCTGCACCCATTCGCGCACGCGGCCGCGGCCGGCATTGTAGCCGGCGAAGGTCATGATCTGGTTGCCGCGATATTCCGACAGCAGCGCGCTGAGCTCGGCCGCGCCCATCTGCGTGTTGTAGACGGGATCGGAGACCATCTTGTCCCAGTCGTAGGTCAGGCCGAAGCGCTTGGCGGTGTCGCGGCCCGCTTCCGGCGTCACCTGCATCAGCCCGACCGCGTTGGCATGGGACTTGTCGCGCTGGTCGAACGAGCTTTCGGTGCGCGCCACCGAATAGATCACGCTGGTCTCGATCGCAGGCGCGACCTGCCGGTGCTCGGGGATGCCGATGGTCGGAAAAGCGTAATGGTCGAGCGCGAGCCCGCGCGCCAGCGCCGTCTTGCCGACCTCCAGCATCACGCGGGCATCGTTGCGACGCCTGGCGAGCTCGCCGAGCGCTTCGAGCGCGGCGACGTCAGTGCTCTCCTTGGCAAAGTCCTCGGCGTAGTAGAACACCATGTCGCGCTCGCCGATGCCGTAGAGCATGTCGGCGGCGCGCACGCGCTCGTCCGCGGGTGGCGTATCGGCGGCGGCCAGGACGGGCGAGGGCGCACGCAGCTCGACGCGGTCGAGGCCGAGCTTGGCGCGCGCCAGCTGGCCGTAATAGGCGGTCGGATAGCGCGAGGCCGCCCGATAGCTCATGCGCGCATCGGCCGCAGCACCCATCGCCTCGGCGGCGCGGCCGCGCCAGTAATGGGCGCGCGACAGCGCGATCGGATTGGCCGAGCCTTCGTCGACGGCGGCGAAGTGCACCATCGCCGTCCTGGGATCGTCGAGAAAGCGCAGCGCGATCCAGCCGCACATGAAATGATAGTCGACGCGATAGACTTCCTTGTCCGGCACCGCGGCCGTGCGCACCACGTCATAGGCGGTTGTGAACTTGCCCTGGTCGAGCAGCTTGCGCGCAAGCATGCGCCGCTCGCGCCACCAGGCGTCGGTATCCTGAGCCGCCATGGTGTCGGGCGCCGCCGCCAGGATCACCTCGGCGGCGTCGTCGATGTGGTCCTTCTGCAGGTGCCATTGGGCGCGGCACAGCACATAGCCGAGATCGCGGCGTGCTTCGGCCGCTACGTCATCGAGATAATCCTTGGCCTTGCTCGCCTTGCCGGTGACTGCGGCGCAGGCCTTGACGATCGCGAGCGCATCCTCGCCGAGCCGTTTCGCGGCGCGCCGCGCCGCCTCGTAGTCCTTGGCGCCGAGCCGCTTGTCCATGCGGGCGCGATGATCCTCCGCGGTGAGGAGGTCGCGGAACGCCTCGTAGGAATCCTCCTCGCTGCGCTCGGACAATTCATCCGTGCGCCAAGCCTCGCGCACCAGCCGCGCGGCTCGGTCGGTATCGCCTTCAGCGAGCAGCACGCGGGCGAGCGCGAACTTGCCCTTGGCGCTGATCGGACGGTCCATGGTGAATTTGTGCACGGTGGCAGCGTCGCTCTTCTCCTGCCACAGCCGCCCCTCTGCGCGGCGGCGCAGCAGCGTGCGGCTCGGCCAGTCCGGATTGGCCGCGAGGAACGCGGCGTAGCGCTTGAAATTCGCCGTGCTCTCGGAATGGCGCAGCATGAACCAGTCCGCGAGCTTCTGTCCGGCAGGATCGACGATGCGGTCGCGCGCCGCGCTTGCATCCTCGCTCTTGCCCTTGCGCGCAAGGTCGATCGCGTCCTTTAGCGCGGCGAGATCGCCGGTCAGCGGCGGCAACGCCGGTTTGCTGGACGGCGCGTCGTCGGTGTTCTTCGACTTGCGCTTGGCCTCGGCATGCTTGCCGTGGCGCGACTTCGCCGAGGACTTCGCCGCGGCGTGACGCTGCTTGCCGGCTTTCGCCTCATGCGTCTTCTTCGGCGCGGACGATTTGGGCGCGGACGATTTGTGACTGCTTTTTGCCGCCAGCTCGGAGGGAAGGAGAGCCAATGCGGCCACGGCAACGACACACGCGAGCGAGCGTAGGCACTGGTTCATTCCATGGTCCCCCTGCGAAACCACCACAAACCAAGGTCCGCGACGACATGCGGCTTGAGAATCAAAGACACCGAATACGATGCCACCGGCATCGTCTCGCATTCCTCACGCTGTCGCAACAATGCGGCGAAATACGGATGAGATGCGGGAACTCCTGGAACTCGACCAAGGGTTGTTCTTTTTAACCTTTGTTAACGATCTGGGCGCGCGCGACGGCGAGCGCGGTTCAAGACGCCAGGAGGAACCAGATTGCGCGTGTTCCCGCAGCCGGATCCGGTGTATGGAGTTCCGTCCCTCATCCTTTTGGCGTTTGCCCGCACCTATGCCGATTTTCAACCAGTCGATCCGGCGCAAGATCGTCGGCATCGCCCTCGGATTGATCGTCCTGATGCTGGTCACCTCGATCCTGTCGATGGTGATGTCGAGCCAGGTCGGTGTCCTCCTGGACGAGCTGACCAACCGCTACATCCCGGCCTACAGCCATCTGGCCCGCGCCAATATCCGTTCGCTGGAGCGCGCGCTGGCGCTGCGGCAAATGGTCATGACCAAGATGGAGTCGTCGTCGGACGAGGAGGCGTATGCGGCGCGGCTTCGCGACTTCGAGGCATTGGACCGCAAGTTCGAGGAAGAAGCCGAGACAGCGCGCAAGCTCATCAACGCGATCATCGATGATACCAGGACGTATTCCGACAATGCCGCGCTGGCACGGCTCGACGTCCGCATCGAGAGCGCCGTCAACGAGCTGCGGCGCAGTCTGGACGAGGGCAATGCGAAACTGCTCAAGCAGATCGAGGCCAAGGACATGGTCCAGGCCCGCGCCACGCTGGAACAGCTGGACACCCTGCGCGACCAGTTCAACCGCAAGATCGACGCAATCCGCGCCGACATGCTGACGCAGGTCTTCTTCTCGACGTCGCAGGTGATCAGCCGCCAATACCAGGCGATCATCGTGTCGGGAGCCGTGACCTTGCTCGCAGCGGTGGTGGGATTTGCCTTTGCGCTCCTGGTGTCCAGCGGTATCACGCGCCCGGTGCGGCTGCTGCTGGCCGGCACGCGCGAGGTCGAGGCAGGCCGCTTCGACAAGACCATCACCGTCTCCACCCAGGACGAGATCGGCGAGCTCGCCGCCGCGTTCAACCGCATGACCGAGCAGCTCAGGCACAACGAGCGCGTCCGCGAGACCTTTGGCCGCTACATCGATCCCAAGGTGGTGCAGGGGCTGATCGACCGGCCGGAGGTCGCGATCGACGGCGAGCGCCGGCTCATGACCATCATGTTCTGCGACATGAGCGGCTTCACCTCGATGAGCGAGGGCATGACGCCGCGCGGCCTCGTCAAGGTGATGAACCACTATTTTACGGTGATGTCCGCACCGGTCAGGAACAATCGCGGCATCATCGACAAATATATCGGCGATGCCATCATGTCCTATTGGGGGCCGCCCTTCATAGAGGAGAACGAGCAGACCCTCCTGGCCGGCATCGCGGCGATCGAGATGGCTGATCAGGTGCCCGCGCTCCAGCGCCAGCTGCCCGACCTGCTCGGTATCCGCGCCATGCCCGCGCCGTGCGATTTGCGGATCGGCATCGCCACCGGCGAGGTGCTGACCGGCAGCATCGGCTCCGAACTGATGATGAGCTTCACCGTGATGGGCGATGCCGTGAACCTGGCCTCGCGGCTGGAAGCGGTCAACAAGGTCTACGGCACCCGCATCCTGATCGCGCAGGCAACGGCCGAGGCGATCGGATCGCGGCTCGAGCTGCGCGAGATCGATCGCCTCGCGGTCGCCGGCCAGATCGCGCCGCAGGCGATTTTCGAGGTGATGGCGAGGGCGGGCGCACTCACCGATGCGCAAGCCAGCTTGCGCACGCATTATGCCGAGGCGCTCGACGCCTATCGCGCCCGGCGCTTCGATGCGGCGCGCGCTGCCTTCAACGCGGCGCTCGAAGCCGTCCCCGGTGACGGGCCCTCGCGCACGATGCTCGGCCGCATCGCGCAGTTCGAGGCGAGCCCGCCCGGCGAGGGATGGGACGGCGCCTGGCGGCTCGACAGCAAATAGGCTGCCGCACCGGAAAAATTGCTTCTGCTCGATAACGATGTTCGCCGTGACCTATTTCCCGGGCTTAGGTTGGATGTCCTTGAGGCGTTTGATGGGGACACGCCGATGCCAGAACTTGAGGACAGGCTGGAACGGTTCGAGACGCTCACCGCCGAATGCGAGCTGATCGCCAAGCTCGCCACCGACAGCAACAAGCGCGAGTTCTATCTGAGGCTTTCGGAGCAGTACCGTCAGTTGGCGGTCGACATGCGCCAGGCGATCGCGACCAAGGCTGCGGCCTGAGGCCGGCTGCAATCCGTTCTTAAGGTTTGGCGCGCATCCTGATGGCATGCGGGCGTCGCTGATCGATGCCCGTAGTGGGAAGGCCGGTGTTCGTTGCAATGCAGCGTGCCCCGTGAACGTCATTTGCCATGCCTGATAGGGCATCCCATGCGCCTCGTTGCCGTGATCATCATCGCGCTCATGACGGCGGCCTGCGATCAGGAGCAGGACATCACCGGCTCGACGTCGGCTGCCTGCCCCTTGCGGAACTCCAGCTACAATCCCCGCGACATGAACCAGTGCGTCAACGCCTGCAAAGCATGCGATCGCGGCACCACCGTCACCTGCTCGACCTCCTGCACCCTCAAGGGCGCGCGCTGAGCGCAGGGCCGGCTGCCCCGGAGGTGCCTCTCGCAACCGGTGGTGCTGGGGCACCGGAACGATCCACTTGGGTTAGTCATTGAAGAAGGCAGGCAGGACGCGGAGTTCGATGGAAATGGGTATGCTCGATCCCGGTCGATTTCTGGTGTCGTGCTCGCATTGCGAGGCCTGGCCGATGGCCGCCAACGTGAAGCGGTCGAGCTGGTCGGCGTCCCCGCACGAGGTCCGCTTTGTCTGCACGCGCTGCCGCCGCGAGGAAACCGCGATCGTCTCGGCCTCCGGCGAATTGACCCCGGTCAGGCGCGCCGATGTTCCGCCGCGCGACGTCGCTGTCGCCTGGGCCCAGGCCCAACGTTTGCGCGGGCGAACCTGAGCCCCGGCGCAGCTCTCATGGACCTGGATTGGCCGCTGCGTCAACGCCGGCTCACGCCGGCGACACCGAACGACCGGTCGATTGACTCCCGGGGCGGGCCGTCGCGGCGAAGGGATCGCGCTTGACGCCTCACTTCCCAAAAATCAGGTGGAGAATGAGCAGGACCGGCGGTGCCATTCCCAGCGCAATTATCCCGATCTGAACCCAGCGTTCGCGTCCCATGCCGTGTTAGAGGCTATCGAAAGGTTGCCGAAAATGGTGTGCACTTTTTGCCCGAGCATGCGGGCACGGCGTTTTTGCTGACGCTTACAACGTGCGCAGGCTTGTTGCTGGAAAGCACGCGCCGTAGCAGCGCCAACTATGCTTGATCTACGTCAACATCGCCCGCAGGCAGGCCAGCAGTCTTGAGTGCTCCTGAACTCCAAGGTCGGAGGAGCATGATGTTGAAATACATTCTCGTCGCTTTAGCGGCGTTCACTCTGCTCACTGCAACTCTCATCCCTGATGATGCGTATGCCCGCCGTGGCGGAGGTGGCGGGTTCCGTGGCGGCGGAGCTGGCTTTCACGGTGGTGGCATGCGCGCCGGTGGCATGCACGCCGGACGCATCGCGCGGCCATCGCATCCGATAGCGGGCCGCCCGATTGCGGGGCGTCCCGGCCGTCCAATCGCAGGTCGCCCGGGCCGTCCCGTCGCGGGCTACCCCGGTTATGGTCGCGGTTGGGGGTACGGCGCTGCGGCGGTGGGCGCAGCTGCTGCTGCGGGTGCCTACGGTTACTACAACTCGAACTGCTACTATGACAGCTACGGGCAATACATTTGCCCGAGGCAATATCCCTATCAGTACTGACGTCAAAGTCTGGACGGCGGTCCAGCGCCGCCGTCCACCTGCGAATGCTAACGCTGGGTCCTTTGAGCGACGCTGCTCTCGCTGGGACGCGCGATGGTTGCCGTCAGGCAGGCGCCGACTCACTTGCCTCGGCGAGGCGCCCGGTTCGGAATAGGACGCAATGTTCGCGCAGCGAAATTCGAAGTTGTGGAGTGTCATCCTGCCAAGGGTATTAAGGTAGGAAAATCCGTGTCTTCCCGGTAACGATTGTGCTGCCCGCGCAACACTCGACCTGCATTTAACCTTCATGAGAGGCGGTGTGCATCGCCGCCGCTTTTTGGCCACACCCGAACATGAATAAAATCACTCTAATGTTTTTGAAGGGCAGCGGCCGTCTTCGAGGGCGTCGGAAAATCCCAAGGTCGATTCAAATCTTGGCTCTGATTTTTCGGGTCTGAAAGGGTTGACCGGGGAAACTGGTTTGCGATGCGCACGAAGATTGACAAGCAGAGGCTGCCGAGCCGTCACGTGACGGAAGGCCCTGCGCGTGCGCCGCATCGGTCCTACTTCTACGCCATGGGTCTGACCACCGAGCAGATCCACCAGCCCTTCGTCGGCGTCGCTTCCTGCTGGAATGAAGCCGCGCCCTGCAACATCGCGCTGATGCGCCAGGCCCAGGCGGTGAAGAAGGGCGTGGCATCGGCCGGCGGCACCCCGCGCGAATTTTGCACCATCACCGTCACCGACGGCATCGCCATGGGACATGACGGCATGCGCTCGTCGCTGCCGTCGCGCGAATGCATCGCCGATTCCGTCGAGCTCACCGTTCGCGGCCACGCCTATGACGCCCTGGTCGGGCTCGCCGGCTGCGACAAGTCGCTGCCCGGCATGATGATGGCGATGGTTCGTCTCAACGTGCCCTCGATCTTCATCTATGGCGGCTCGATCCTGCCCGGCACGTTCCGCGGGCAGCAGGTCACCGTGCAGGACATGTTCGAGGCCGTCGGCAAGCACTCGGTCGGTGCCATGTCGGACGAGGACCTCGACGAGATCGAGCGCGTGGCGTGCCCCTCGGCGGGCGCCTGCGGCGCGCAGTTCACCGCCAACACCATGGCGACGGTCTCCGAGGCGATCGGCCTCGCACTGCCTTACTCGGCCGGTGCGCCGGCACCGTATGAAATCCGCGACGCCTTCTGCATGACCGCGGGCGAGAAGGTCATGGACCTGATCGCGTCCAACATCCGGCCGCGCGACATCGTCACCCGCAGGGCATTGGAGAACGCGGCTGCCGTGGTCGCCGCCTCCGGCGGTTCGACCAATGCTGCGCTGCACCTGCCGGCGATCGCGCATGAGTGCGGCATCAAGTTCGACTTGTTCGACGTCGCCGAAATCTTCAAAAAGACACCATATGTCGCGGATTTGAAGCCGGGCGGCCGTTATGTCGCCAAAGACATGTTTGAAGTAGGTGGCATACCGCTTCTGATGAAGACGCTGCTCGACAACGGCTTCCTGCACGGTGATTGCCTCACCGTCACGGGCCGCACGATCGCCGAAAACCTCAAGAGCGTTAAGTGGAATCCGCACCAGGACGTGGTGCACCCGGCAGACAAGCCCATCACCGTGACAGGGGGGGTGGTCGGTCTGAAGGGCAATTTGGCGCCAGAAGGTGCGATCGTGAAAGTCGCGGGAATGTCCAACCTCAGGTTCACCGGTCCGGCCAGGTGCTTCGACCGTGAGGAGGATGCTTTCGAGGCGGTCCAGAACCGCACCTACCGCGAAGGCGAAGTCATCGTGATCCGCTACGAGGGGCCGAAGGGCGGTCCCGGCATGCGGGAAATGCTCCAGACCACCGCGGCGCTGACCGGCCAGGGCATGGGCGGCAAGATCGCGCTCATCACCGACGGCCGCTTCTCCGGCGCCACCCGCGGCTTCTGCATCGGCCATGTCGGCCCGGAAGCCGCCATTGGCGGCCCGATCGGGCTGCTCGAGGACGGCGACATCATCGAGATCGACGCGGTCGCCGGTACCCTTAACGTAAAATTGAGCGACGCCGAGCTCGCCCAGCGCAAGACCAAATGGAGCGCTCGCGCGACTAACCATACGTCGGGTGCGCTCTGGAAGTATGCTCAGCAGGTTGGACCAGCGGTCGGGGGGGCAGTGACCCATCCGGGCGGCGCGCACGAGAAACAGTGCTATGCGGACATCTAGGCGTGCCATAGTTGCGTTTGTGTTGGGGGCTAGCGCGCTGGCCACGTCGGCGCTTGCCTTCGACGGCGCTCCGGTCAACCCGAAGGACGCAACCATCCCGGTCGTGACCACCTTGCCGGGGACCGCGGCGACCGTGCGCGGCAAGATCGCGCCGGCAGCTGTGCCTCAGGAGACCTCGCTCAGTGCGCTGCAATATGCCGCCGAGGGCGGCCACCCCATCGCGCAGTGGAAGCTTGGCCGCATGTACGCCAATGGCGACGGCGTCGCCCAGGATGATCTGCGTGCCTTCGAATATTTCAGCCGAATCGCCAACGCGCATGCCGAGGACAGCCCGTCGGCGCCGCAGGCGCAGATCGTGGCCAACGCCTTCGTCGCGCTCGGCCGTTACTATCTCAGCGGCATCCCGAACTCGAAGATCAAGTCGGATCCGGAGCGGGCGCGGGAGATGTTCTCCTATGCGGCGTCCTATTTCGGCAATGCCGACGCGCAATACGATCTCGCCCGGCTGTACCTGAAGACGCCGGACGCCTCGCGTGAGGATTTCCGCTATGGCGCGCGCTGGCTCGGTCTTGCCGCGCAGAAGGGCCAGCACCAGGCCCAGGCGCTGCTCGGCCAGATGCTGTTCAACGGCGACCGTCTGCCGCGACAGGCTGCCCGCGGGCTGATGTGGTTGACCCTAGCGCGTGACAGCGCCGGCACGGAAGAGACCTGGATCAAGGAAAGCTACAACCGCGCCTTCGCCAAGGCCTCCGACGACGACCGCGCCATGGCCCTGCAAATGCTGGAGCAATGGGTGCAAGGCCGTAGGGAATAGTCACGGTCCCGTAGGGTGGGCAAAGGCGCAAAGCGCCGTGCCCACGATCTCGTAATGATCGGAACAGGTGGTGGGCACGCTTCGCTTTGCCCACCCTACGGCAGGTGCGGCATCTCGGCGTGCGTCACGCCGCCTCCAGATCGAGATCCGCCCACACCGGCACGTGGTCCGACGGCTTCTCCCAGCCGCGCACATAGCTGTCGATCCCGACATTGGCGAGCTTGTCGCTGGCCTGCGGCGACAGCAGCAGATGGTCGATCCGCAGTCCCTGGTTCTTCTGCCAGGCGCCGGCCTGGTAGTCCCAGAAGGTGTACAGCCCGCCCTCGTCGGTGACCGCCCGCAGGGCGTCGGTCAGGCCGAGGCCGAGCAGGGACTGAAAGCTCTCCCGCGTCTCGGTCTTGAACAGGGCGTCCTCGGTCCAGGCGGCCGGATTGTGCACGTCGCGGGCATGCGGGATGACGTTGAAGTCGCCTGCGAGGATCAGCGGCTCCTCGGTCTTGAGGCGCTCCTTCGAATAGTCAAGAAGTCGGGACATCCATTTGAGCTTGTAGGGATATTTCTCGGTCCCGACCGGGTTGCCGTTAGGCAAATAGAGGCAAGCGATGCGCAGCACGCCCGACTTGAGCGTCACCACGCCTTCGAGGAAGCGGGCATGGGCGTCCTCGTCGTCGCCGGCGAGCCCCGACTTGGTCTCGTCGAAGCGGAGCTTCGAGAGCAGGGCGACGCCGTTGAAGGTCTTCTGCCCGTGCGTGACCACGTTGTAGCCGAGCGCCTCGATCTCCAGCCGCGGAAAGGCCTCGTCGACGCATTTGATTTCCTGGAGGCAGACGATGTCCGGCTGGCACTCCTTCAGCCAGGTCAGCAGCAGGTCGATCCGCTGCCGGACCGAGTTCACGTTCCAGGTTGCTACTCTGATGGTCATGTCGACGGGGCTCCGGGCAGGGGCCATGGTTAGAACAAACTGCAAACGCGCCCGTCAAGGATGCCGCAAAATCTCCCACAAAATTAACCCGGCTTAAGCAGCCGGCAGGCCATTGATCGTCAAAGGTTCCTCGGATGGGCTGGCCGGACAAGTCGATGAAGCGAACTGCGCCGCGTGACGGCCTGATCGGCGCCTTCCTGTATTGGCTCGGCGGCTTCGAGATCGAGGACGGGCTGACCGCCGGTCTCAGCGAGCGCGAGATCCGCCGCATCCGCGCCAAGCAGATCGACGCCGTGACGCAGCTGATCCCGGTGACCATGGCGGTGACGATGCTGAACGTCGCCATCGTGCTGATCCTGTTCTGGGGCCGCGGCTGGAACGACTTCCTCACCATCTGGGGCCTGACGCTCGCCACCACCGCCTCGCTCGCGGTGCGGTCATGGCGGAGGTCGCATCAGAACCCGCCGCAGGAGGCCTCGCCCCGCGCCGCGCGGCAGATGCTGCGGCAGGCGGCCTTCCTCGCCGCGATCTGGAGCGCGCTGCCGCTGGCTCTGTTCAGCCGCATCGAGCCGACCAGCCAGCTGATCCTGGCCTGCCTGATGGTCGGGATGATGTCGGGCGGCGCGTTCACGCTCTCGACCTTCCCGCGCGCCGGCCTCGTCTATCTCGCCACCGTGACGATCGCCTGCGCCGGCGCGCTGCTGCTGTGCGGCACCGGGCCCTATCTGGTGACGGCGGTGTTCCTGCTGCTGTTCGCATTCTTCATGGCGCGCAACATCGTCTCGCAGGGCAATCTCTTCCTCGGCAATCTCAAGGCCCAGCTCGAGCTCGAGCGGCAGACCGAGATCATCTCGCTGCTGCTGAAGGATTTTCAGGAGAACGCCAGCGACTGGCTGTGGCAGACCGATGCCGAGGGGCGTCTGGTCGACGTGCCCGACCGCTTCGCCGACGTCGCGCAGGTGCCGCTGCCGCTGCTGAAGGGATCGTATTTCGCCGACGTGCTCGACATGCTCTGCCCCGAGGACAAGAGCGCGGCCTATAACGTCGTCGGCCTGATGGAGCAGAACGAGCCGCTGCACGAGATGAACCTCAAGGTCGTCGCCGGTGGCGAGGCGCGGCTGTGGTCGCTGACGGCGAAGCCGGCCTATGACCGCGAGGGACAGTTCCTCGGCTATCGCGGCTTCGGGCGCGACGTGACCGAGCGCTGGCGCGCCGAAAAGGCCGAGGCCGAGAGCCGTGCCAAGTCCGACTTCCTCGCGGTGATGAGCCACGAGATCCGTACGCCCATGAACGGCGTGCTCGGGCTTGCCAGCATGCTGCTCGAGACCAGGCTCGATCCGGAGCAGCGCGAGGCGGTCACCACGATCCGCGAATCCGGCGACAATCTCCAGCGCATCCTCAACGACATCCTCGACCTGTCCAAGCTCGAGGCCGGACGCTTCCAGTTCGAGGCGATCGATTTCGCCCCGCAGACGCTGGTCGAGACTGTAGCCAACGTCGCGCGCGCTAGCGCCAAGGGCAAGGAATTGGCGATCAAGATCGAGCTCGATCCGAACCTGCCGCCGACGCTGCGCGGCGATGTCGCGCGCATTCGCCAGGTGCTGCTCAACCTCGCGTCCAACGCGGTGAAATTCACCGACGAAGGCGAGGTGACGATCTCTGCCACCTGTCAGGCGCGCCGCGACCTACTGGCGACCGTGGAATGGGCGGTGACCGACAGCGGCATCGGCATCGCCCCCGAAAAGCTCGGCCAGCTCTTCAGCGACTTCGCGCAGGCCGATGCCTCGATCAGCCGCCGCTTCGGCGGCACCGGCCTTGGCCTTGCGATCTCGCGGCGCATCATCGAGCAGATGGGCGGCACGATCGGCGTCACCTCGACGCCGGGGCAGGGCTCGACCTTCCGTTTCACGCTAGTGCTGCCCTGGAGCCAGGCGCAGGCATCTGGCCACGCGTCGGAGCGCGACGAGGCCGACGAGCTCAAGGCCCGCATCGCCGGCCTCGATCGGCCGCTAAAGGTGCTAGTCGCCGAGGACGATGCGGTCAACCGCATGGTCGTGAGCAAGATGTTAGGGGCCTTCGACGTCGAGCTGCGGGTCGTCACCGATGGCGCCGAGGCGGTCGCGGCTGCGACCGAAGGCAATTACGACGTCGTGCTGATGGACGTGCGCATGCCCGACATGGACGGGCTTGCCGCCACCCGCGCGATCCGCGCGCAAGGCGGGCGCTTCGCAGGCCTTCCGATCGTCGCGCTGACCGCGAACGCCTTCCCCGAGGATGTCCGGATCTGCCGCGAGGCCGGCATGTCGGACTTCCTCGCCAAGCCGCTGCGCAAGCCGGCGCTGGTCGCGGCCCTGCTGCGCGCACTGGATGGCTACAAGATATCGGACGACGCGCCGCTCCAGCCGGACCTGATGCCGGTCGAAATGGAGTGGACGGACGAGGAAAGGCAGGCGACCGGCACGTAGCCGGGTCAGACCGAGAAGCTGGTGCCGCAGCCGCAGGACGCGGTGGCGTTCGGATTGTTGACACGGAACGAGGCGCCGATCAGATCGTCGACGAAATCGACCTGCGATCCCGCCAGGAACGGCTGCGAGGCGGAATCGACCAGCACCACCGCATTGTCCTGCTCGATCACGAGATCGTCGTCGGTCCGGGCACGGTCGATGTCGAACTTGTACTGGAAACCCGAGCAGCCGCCGCCCTCGACCGAGATGCGCAGCATCGCGCCAGACCCTTCGCCCTTGAGGATCTCCCCAATCCGGCGTGCGGCCCGGTCGCTGATGGTCACGGCAGTGGTCATTGTCGGTCTCCGATAGTCCGGTCGTCCTGCGTCATACCCATTTCATTTGGTATCCCGCGTCCGGCATAGTTAAGTGCAAGGATACGCAGAATCAAATGGATAGGGACTAAATTCGTCGTGTCCGTCGGAATGGCAGCCCCCCGCGCGCCCTATGCCTGCGATCCCGACCGGAGCCGCGGCCGGCTGGTCGCGGAGCCGCCAAGCCGGACCCGCAGCCCGTTCCGGCGGGATTGCGACCGGGTGATCCATTCCACCGCGTTCCGCCGCCTGAAGTACAAGACCCAGGTGTTCGTGTTCCACGAGGGGGACCATTACCGCACGAGGCTGACCCACTCGCTGGAGGTGGCGCAGATTGCCCGCGCGCTGGCGCGGCAGCTCGGGCTGGACGAGGACCTCACCGAAACCCTGGCGCTCGCCCACGATCTCGGTCATCCCCCGTTCGGCCATGCCGGCGAGCGGGCGCTCGACGCCTGCCTGAAGGAATTCGGCGGCTTCGACCACAATGCCCAGACGCTCCGCGTCGTCGCTTCGCTCGAGCACCGCTATCCCGAGTTCGACGGGCTCAACCTGACCTGGGAATCGCTGGAGGGCATCGTCAAGCACAACGGTCCGCTGACCGATCGCAGCGGCGCGCCGGTCGGGCGTTATCGCGAGCAGGGCATTCCCGTCGGCATCGCCGACTACATCAAGACCTATGACCTCGAATTGTGGAGCTTCGCCTCGCTGGAGGCGCAGGTCGCCGCCATCGCCGACGACATCGCCTATGACGCCCACGACATCGACGATGGCCTGCGCGCCGGCCTGTTCCATCTCGACGATCTCAAGGTGATGCCGCTCACGGCGGAGATCATCGCCGAGACCTCTGCGCATTATCCTGACCTTGAAGACCTCAGGCGCGGCGCCGAACTGGTGCGCGAGCTGATCTCGCACCTGATCGGCGCGGTATTCGCGCAGGCGCAGAAGAACCTCGCCGCGGTGAGGCCGCAATCGGCCCAGGACGTGCGCCAGCAGAGCCGGACCCTGGTCGCGTTCCCACCCGAGGTCGCGGAGGAAGAGGCCGCCATCAAGGCCTTCCTCTACCAGCACATGTACCGCCACAAGCGGGTGATGCGGGTGATGGGGGAGGCGGAGCAGATCCTGTTCGACCTGTTCGCGAAATACCTGCAATCGCCTGGCGAACTGCCGCCGGAATGGCTGCTCGGGGCGGAGGCGGACAATGAGGGCGACAGGGCGCGCCGGATCGGCAATTTCATTGCCGGAATGACCGACCGTTTCGCCCTGACCGAGCACCAGCGGCTCTTTGACTCGACCCCGGATTTGCGTTAGGCGGCGGGCCATGCCCGACACATCCTCATCCCTGCATTTGTTCGCCGACGTGCTCGCACGCGTGCATGCCGCCTGCCGCGCGCTTGCGAAGGACGCCAACTGGCCCGAGGGCATCGATTTCTCACGCGTGGTGGTCGAACCGCCGCGCGATGCCTCCCATGGCGACATGGCGACCAACGCTGCCATGGTGCTGGCGAAAGAGGCAAAGGCAAAGCCGCGCGACCTCGCCGAGCAGATCGCCGAGCGGCTGCGTGCCGACGCGCTGATCGCCAAGGTCGACGTCGCCGGTCCCGGCTTCATCAACCTGACACTCAAGCCGGCCGCCTGGGCCGAGGCGCTGCGGACGGTGCTGCGCGAGGCCGCCGATTACGGCCGCGTCCGCGGCGGCTCAAAGGTCAATGTCGAATACGTCTCGGCCAATCCGACCGGGCCGATGCATGTCGGCCATTGCCGCGGCGCCGTGTTCGGCGACGCGCTGGCGAGCCTGCTCCAGTTCGCCGGCCACGACGTCACGCGCGAATATTACATCAACGACGCCGGCGCCCAGGTCGACGTGCTCGCGCGCTCCGCCTTCCTCAGATATCGCGAGGCGCTCGGCGAGGACATCGGCGCGATCCCGGAAGGCCTCTATCCCGGCGACTACCTCAAGCCGGTGGGGCAGGCGCTGGCGAAGGAGCACGGCGACACGCTCCTCGCGATGAGCGAGGCCAGGTGGCTGCCGACGGTCCGCGCCAAGGCGATCGCGATGATGATGGACGAGATCAAGGACGATCTCGCCGCCCTCAACATCCGCCACGACGTGTTTTTCTCGGAGCGCTCGCTGATCGAAGGCGGCAACAACAAGGTTGCCGAGACTATCGACTTCCTGAAGGCCAAGGGCGACATCTATGAAGGCCGCCTGCCGCCGCCGAAGGGCGCCCCGGTCGAGGACTGGGAAGACCGCGAGCAGCTGCTGTTCAGGGCGACCGCCTACGGTGACGATGTCGATCGTCCGCTGATCAAGTCGGACAATTCCTATACCTACTTCGCCTCCGACATCGCCTACCACAAGAACAAGTTCGACCGTGGTTTTGCGGAGATGATCGACGTCTGGGGCGCCGATCATGGCGGCTACATCAAGCGCATGCAGGCGGCGGTGAAGGCGACGACGTCGGGCAAGGGCTCGCTCGACGTCAAGATTGTCCAGCTCGTCAAGCTGCTGCGCAATGGCGAGCCGGTGAAAATGTCCAAGCGGAGCGGGGACTTCGTCACCTTGCGTGAGGTGGTGGATGAAGTCGGCCAGGACGCCGTCCGCTTCATGATGCTCTATCGCAAGAACGACGCGGTGCTCGACTTCGACCTCGCCAAGGTCATGGAACAGTCGCGCGACAACCCGGTGTTCTACGTGCAGTACGGTCACGCCCGCGGCCACTCGATCTTCCGCAACGCGCGGGCCGAGGTGTTCCCGGAGCTTCCCGAGGATACCGGGGAACGGATCGCCTGGCTCAGTGAGTCGGCGGTGGAACGGTTGTCGGACCCGGTCGAGCTTGAACTTCTCAAGCGCCTCGCAATATATCCTCGCATGCTCGAAGCCGCCGCCGCGGCCCACGAGCCGCACCGAATTGCCTTTTATCTCTATGATTTAGCCAGCGAATTTCATGCACTTTGGACGAAGGGGCGCGATTTGCCCTATTTACGCTTCATTATCAATAATGATGCAGATCTAACAAAGGCGCGGCTGGCCATGGTCCAGGGCGTCGTCTCGGTTCTGGCATCGGGCCTCGCCATCCTCGGCGTCCATGCTCCGGACGAGATGCGGTAGTTTGGGGCGAACTACCTAAGGGGAATTCGGGGGTAACCGGCAGAAGCCGGATCGCTTAGACTTGGTTGAAAGCCTTGTGGGTCGAAAGCCGTGCCTTGGTCGAGGGGCGCGCGGCTTTCCCGAAGGGACGCATCATCACGATGGCCGAACGATATCAGGACAGACCGTTTCCTTCCGATGACTATGGTCGCGGTGGCGACCAGCATGGCAGGACGGACAGCGATCCCTTGGCTGAGCTCGCCCGCCTGATCGGACAGACCGATCCTTTCGCCGCCCAGTCGCGGCCGGGTGCGCGTCCGCCGGCCATATCTCCGCCCACCCAGAGCTATCAGGACGACGACCGGCACGACGATGATCGGCAGGACGATGCCGATCCGGCGCCGCCCGGACCGCCATCATGGATGCGGCGCGCCAATGTGCAGCCGCAGCCGGCACCCGCGGAGCCTGACTATCCGGTGACTGTCAATCCGGTTCATCCGTTGCATCGCTATTCGGCCCCGCCCGCCGCGCCGGAGCCTGAACTTCGCCAGCCGCAGGCCCATCAGGATCACGCCTATCAGGATCAGGCCTATCAGGATCAGGCCTATGAGCAGCAAGCGTATCCGCAGCCCGATCCGTCGCGCTACGACGATGCGCTCTATGGCCGGCTCGAGGCGGGCGAGCAGGACTACCAGCGTGAGCCGGCCTATCCGGACGATCCTTACGCGTACCAGAGCGAGTATCCGGAGGAGGAGCTCGACGAGCCCAAGAAGCAGCGCGGCGGCATGATGACGGTCGCGGCCATCCTGGCGCTGGCCGTGGTCGGGACCGGCGCCGCCTTCGCCTACAAGACCTATATCGGCTCGCCCCGCAGCGGCGAGCCGCCGATCATCAAGGCTGACAACACCCCGACCAAGATCGTGCCCGCGCCGACGGATTCCTCGGCCAAGGTGCCGGATCGCATGGTGAGCGGCGACGGCACCGAGAAGATCGTGCCGCGCGAAGAGGCGCCGGTGGACGTCAACGCCAAGGCAGGCGGTCCCCGCGTGGTGTTCCCGCCGCTGAACCAGAATGCGAACCCGCCATCGGTCGCGAGCGTGTCGCCGTCCGCGGTGCCGCCGCCGGGCGCAAGCACCGGCACGTTGCCGAACAATTCGCCGCGCCCGATCAGGACTGTCGCCGTGAAGGGCGATCAGACCGACAGCGCCACGCCGCAAACGGCTGCCGCCGCCAAGGCCGCTTCCGCGCCGAAGCCTGTTGCCGCGCCGGCACCGGCTGCGCCACGCAATCCGCCGACCTCGGCCAATGCCAGCGCCAATCAGCCGATGTCGCTGGCGCCGCAATCTTCCCCGGCGGCCGAGCCGCCGCAGCGGATGGCTGCGACCACGCCGACCCAGATCGCGCCCGCCAGCAGCAGCGGCGGCGGCTACATCGTGCAGGTCTCCTCGCAGCAGAGCGAGGACAGCGCCGCCGCGTCCTACCGCGTGCTCCAGAGCAAGTATGGCAGCGTGCTCGGCTCCCGCTCGCCGGTGATCAAGCGCGTCGACCTGACCGACAAGGGCAAGGGCGTCGTCTACCGCGCCTTCGCTGGTCCCTATGCCTCGGCGGAAGAGGCGACGCATGCGTGCAACAGCCTGAAGTCCGCCGGCCTGTCCGCCTGCTTCGTCCAGAGGAATTAACGGCCGTTTCCTTGACCCCCTCGCGGGTCAGGGTTAATCGGCCGTTATGAGCACGCGGGCCTTCATTACCGGCGTATCCGGAACGGAACTGACCGCCGTCGAGCGGGAGTTTATCCGCGACCAGCGCCCATGGGGCTTCATCCTGTTCAAGCGTAATGTCGCAACGCCAGCGCAAGTCGCTGCATTGGTTGCAGAATTGCGTAGCGCGATCGGTGTCGCCGACGCGCCCGTCCTGATCGACCAGGAAGGCGGACGGGTGCAGCGGCTCGGTCCGCCGCACTGGCCCGTCTATCCGCCGGGCGCCGTGTTCTCGACCTTGTACGACACTGATTCGGCGCTTGGGCTCACGGCGGCGCGCCTGTCCGCCCGCCTGATCGCGGCTGACCTGGCCGATCTCGGCATTACCGTGGATTGCTTGCCGCTGGCCGACGTGCCGGTGGCGGGTGCCGATGCCGTCATCGGGAACCGGGCCTATGGCACCGAACCGGTCAAGGTCGCGGCGATCGCGCGCGCCGTCACCGAAGGGTTGGAGCAGGGCGGCGTGCTGCCGGTCCTCAAACACATTCCCGGTCACGGCCGCGCCACCGCGGACACCCATTTCAAGCTGCCGACGGTGGATACGCCGAGGGACGAGCTGGAACGGACCGACTTCGCGGCGTTCAAGCCGCTGTCGGACCTGCCGATGGCCATGACTGCACATGTTGTGTTTAGCGCGGTCGACCCCGCCCATCCGGCGACGACATCTGCGACAATGATTGCTGACGTGATTCGCGGCGCAATCGGGTTCCAGGGTTTGTTGATGAGTGATGACGTGTCGATGAACGCGCTGTCGGGCAATATCGCCGAACGGACCCGCGCCATCTTCGCGGCCGGCTGCGATGTGGCCCTGCATTGCAACGGCAATATCGAGGAGATGCGTGCGGTTGCCGGTCAGACGCCTCTGCTGTCGGGCCGGGCGCTGGAGCGGGCGAATGCCGCGCTCGGCGCGCGCAAGGCGCCGCAGCCGCTCGACCGCGAGGCCGCACGCGCTGAGCTGGACGCATTGATCGCACGGGCAAACACGGCATCCGCATGACCGCAGAAATTCTATCCTTCGAAACCGGGCGGCCCGCAGAGCTTGCCGAGGGTGAGCCGGCGTTGGTGGTGGACGTCGAGGGCTATGAGGGCCCGCTCGACCTGCTGCTCGCGCTGGCGCGGCAGCAGAAGGTCGACCTTGCCAAGATCTCGATCCTGGCGCTGGCCGACCAATATCTCCACTTCATCGAGGCGGCGCGAAAGATCCGGCTCGAGCTTGCCGCCGACTATCTCGTCATGGCGGCGTGGCTCGCCTTCCTGAAATCGCGTCTGCTGCTGCCCGAGCCGCCGAGCGCGGAGGGCCCGAGCGCCGAGCAGATGGCCACCGCGCTCGCCAACCGGCTGCGCCGGCTGGAGGCCATTCGCGAAGCCGCCAACCGGCTGATGAACAGGCCGCAATTGCAGCGCGACATCTTCCCGCGCGGCGAGCCCGAGCAGATCGCCGAGATCAAGCATCCGAAATACACCGCGACACTGTACGATCTGCTCACCGCCTATGCCGCGCAGCGCCAATCGCGCGTGCTGGCGAGCGTGCATCTGGCCAAGCGCACGGTGTGGTCGCTCGCCGAAGCGCGCGCCACGCTGGAGCGGCTGGTCGGCAGCCTCAACGAACAGGACGACTGGGGCGTGCTGGACGATTTTCTGGTCAGGCACGTCGCCGATCCGACGCAGCGCGCGACGGTGTTCGCCTCCAGCTTTGCCGCCGCGCTGGAACTGGTGCGCGAAGGTCAGCTGGAACTGAATCAGAAAGAGGCGTTTGCGCCCATCTATTTCCGGAAGGGGCGCCCAAAACCGGTCCCGGACGCAGCTCCTGCGCCTGACGCGCCGGTCGCTTAAGTGCAAGAAGGAGAATCTACCATGGCAAGCCTGGCTGAAGTGCGGGTAGAAGAGGCCGAGCCGATGGAGAACGAATCCCAGGCGCGTCCCGAGGAATTGCGGCTGCTGGAAGCGCTGCTGTTCGCTTCGAGTGAACCGCTGGACACCGCGACGCTGGCCAAGCGCATGCCCGAAGGGGTCGACGTCAAGGCCGCGCTGGAACAGCTCCAGGCCGACTATTCCTTGCGCGGGGTGAATCTCGTCCGCGTCGCCAACAAATGGACCTTCCGCACGGCCGGCGATCTCGCCTGGCTGATGACGCGGGAGAGCACCGAGACCCGCCGCCTGTCGCGCGCCGCGATCGAGGTGCTGGCGATCATCGCCTATCACCAGCCGGTGACGCGCGCCGAGATCGAGGAGATCCGCGGCGTCGTCACCTCGAAGGGCACGCTCGACGTGCTGCTGGAGACCGGCTGGATCAAGCCGCGTGGCCGGCGCAAGACGCCGGGCCGTCCGCTGACCTTTGGAACCACCGAGGACTTCCTGTCGCAGTTCACCCTGGAACAGCTCGGCGATCTGCCGGGCCTCGAGGAGCTGAAGGGCACGGGCCTCCTGGATTCGCGCCTGCCGACCGGATTCAGCGTGCCGACACCGTCTGACGATCCGACGTTGCGCGAGGATGAGGATCCGCTGGAACCGGGCGATGACCTCGATTTGGCGCTCGCGCCTGCGGTCGAGCCCGAGACTTCGGACGCGGCGCCGGAGGGCGGCCATGACGATGGCGGCGAGGCTGGCGGCAAAGGCGGCGCCGAGGACTGACATACCGTCCGCTTACGGGCCCCTGCGACCGGTTAACACTTAGCAAGATTACGTAGCGCCGACAGCGAATTGGCGCTGCCTTGGTCCTTGTTTTTGAGGCCTGCCAAGCCTAGGTTTCGGTAAGATCGGCCGGGTCCCCGGCTATGCGCGTTTGGAGGGTTGCAGGATGGGTTCTCTCAGCATTTGGCACTGGATCCTGGTGATCGCAGTGGTCCTGCTGCTGTTCGGCCGCGGGAAGATTTCGGATCTGATGGGCGACGTGGCGCAAGGCATCAAGGCGTTCAAGAAGGGCATGCAGGACGACGACAAGTCCGCCGAGAAGCCCGAGCCGGCCAAGTCCATCGAGCACAATGGTGCACCGACCGCGGCGCGGACCGACGTCGGCAGCAAGGCCGTCTGAGCCGAAAGCAGCACGCGAGACGTGGGTAGGGCGGCCCCGATCCTGCGCGCAAGGGATTGGGCCGGTTGCGGCTTCGCGTGAACGGAAGACCTCATGTTCGACATCGGGTGGAGTGAACTGGTCCTGATCGGGGTCGTGGCCCTGATCGCCATCGGCCCGAAAGAGCTGCCGGGTGTGCTGCGCATGGTCGGACAATGGATGGGCAAGGCGCGCAAGATGGCCGCCGAATTCCAGGGCCAGTTTCAGGAAGCGATGCGCGAGGCCGAGATGGCCGACCTCAAGAAGAGCTTCGACGAGGTCAAGGAAGCTGCCACCAGCTTCAATCCGCTGACCTCGCTTCAGAAGGACGTCAGCGACGCGCTCCGCGTCGATGCGCTGGACAAGCCCGCCGAGACGCCGACGACCACGGCTGTCGAACCTCCGGCGACTTCAAGTGAAGCGCCTGTCACTCCTACCACTCCGGAAGCGCCGACGCCCGCGACTTTCATGGAAGCCGAAGCGCATGCGGCTGCCGACGAGCCGCTTGCGATCACCCGTGAGGTCGAGCAGGCAATGGTGGCGCAGGACACCGCGCCCTCCGAAGCGATCAAGGACGCCAAAGCGTCATGACCGACGCCGATATCGAGGCCAGCAAAGCCCCGCTGATGGACCATCTGATCGAGCTGCGCTCGCGGCTGATCAAGGCGCTGCTCGGCTTTGGCATAGCTTTCATCTTCTGCTTTTTCTTCGCCAAGCAGATCTACAACGTGCTGGTCTGGCCGTTCGTCTGGATCGCGGGCCCCGAGAACTCCAAGTTCATCTACACGGCGCTGCTGGAATATTTCATCACCCAGCTCAAGCTCGCGCTGTTCGGGGCCGGCTTCATCTCGTTCCCGATCGTCGCGACCCAGATCTACAAATTCGTCGCGCCCGGCCTCTACAAGCACGAGAAGCAGGCCTTCCTGCCGTACCTGGTCGCGACCCCGTTCTTCTTCGTACTCGGCGCGGCGCTGGTCTATTTCGTCGTGCTGCCGATGCTGGTCCGCTTCTCGCTCGGCATGCAGCAGGCCGGCGGCGACGAGACCGCGCAGATTCAGCTCTTGCCCAAGGTCGGCGAATATCTGTCGCTGATGATGTCGCTGATCTTCGCCTTCGGCATCGCCTTCCAGCTGCCGGTGATCCTGACGCTGCTCGGCCGGATCGGCATCGTCAGCTCGAAGATGCTGCGCGAGAAGCGCCGCTATTTCATCGTCATCGCCTTCGTCATCGCCGCCGTGCTGACGCCGCCCGACGTTCTCAGCCAGTGCTCCCTGGCGTTTCCGCTGATGGCGCTCTACGAGGGCTCGATCATCGCGGTCGGCATGGTGGAGAGGAAGGCCGCGGCCTCGCAAGCAGCCACCGGCACCGACGTGCCGACACCGGCCAATCCGGCGGAGTAGGGGCGCTCTCGCTCTATCATGTCGCTGCTCAGCCGATGATTCGTCATGCCCGGGCTTGACCCGGGCATCCACGACTTGATCTAAGGCGGCATATACGTGGATGGCCGGGATAAACCCGGCCATGACGGGAAGACAGCCATGCACGACATCAAATCGATCCGCGACAATCCGCAAGCCTTCGACGCCGGTCTCGCCCGGCGGGGTCTGAAGCCATTGTCGGCCGCGCTGCTCGCGATCGACGAGACGCGGCGTGCGGCGATACTCGCGTCCGAGCAGGCACAGGCGCGGCGCAATGCGGCCTCCAAGGAGATTGGTGACGCCAAGAAGGCCAAGGACGAGGCGCGCGCGGCCAAGCTGATGGCCGAAGTCGCCGAGCTCAAGACCACGATGCCGCAGCTCGAAGCCGCCGCGAAGGCCGCCGACGACGAGCTGACGAAAGAGCTGTCCGCGATCCCGAACATTCCGTTCGACGAGGTGCCCGATGGTGTCGACGAGCACGGCAACGTGCAGCGCCACGTGTTCGGCAACAAGCGCAACTACAATTTCGCGCCGAAGCTGCATGACGATCTCGGCACCGCGCTCGGCTACATGGACTTCGAGGCGGCGGCAAAGCTTTCCGGCGCGCGCTTCGTGGTGCTGAAGAAGGGCCTCGCGCGGCTCGAACGTGCGATCGGCCAGTTCATGCTC
Source organism: Bradyrhizobium sp. LVM 105 (assembly GCF_003957705.1). Lineage (NCBI taxonomy): Bacteria > Pseudomonadati > Pseudomonadota > Alphaproteobacteria > Hyphomicrobiales > Nitrobacteraceae > Bradyrhizobium > Bradyrhizobium sp. LVM 105. The sequence continues at coordinate 227,291 of NZ_QZMV01000004.1, forward strand.
GACCTGCATACCACCGAGCACGGCTATACCGAGATCAACCCGCCGCTGCTGGTGCGCAACGAAGTGATGTTCGGCACCGGACAATTGCCGAAATTCGAGGACGATCAGTTCTGGGCGATCAAGGGCGAGCTTCTCGTTGCGCCCGACCAGGAGCGGCTGAGGACCGAGCGCCTCGGCCTCATCCCGACCGCCGAAGTCTCGCTCACCAATCTCGCGCGAGAATCCATCCTCGACGAGAAGCAGCTGCCGATGCGGCTCACCGCGCTGACGCCTTGCTTCCGCGCGGAGGCTGGAGCTGCCGGGCGCGACACGCGCGGCATGATCCGCCAGCACCAGTTCACCAAGGTCGAGCTGGTCTCGATCACGACGCCGGAGACCAGCAAGGACGAGCTGGAGCGGATGCTTTCCTGCGCCGAGCAGGTGCTGCAGAAACTCGACCTGCATTATCGCGTGATGACGTTGTGCGCGGGGGACATGGGCTTCTCGTCGCAAAAAACCTATGACATCGAGGTCTGGATGCCCGGGCAGGGCGAGGGCGGCATGTTCCGCGAGATCTCCAGCTGCTCGGTCTGCGGCGACTTCCAGGCGCGGCGCATGGATGCGCGCTCGCGCGGGCCCGACGGCAAGCCGCGCTTCGTGCACACGCTGAACGGCTCCGGCACCGCGGTCGGCCGCGCGCTGATCGCCGTGATGGAAACCTATCAGCAGGAGGACGGCTCGATCGCCGTCCCCGACGTGCTCCAGCCCTATATGGGCGGGGTGAAGGTGATCGCGCGCGGCTAAAGCATTTTCGAGCGAAGTGGATACCGGTTCGCGTCAAGAAAACGCGGCATGACGAGAATCGCGTTGCGAAGATCGGGCAGCCGGCTATCCTGCCGGCCCCTCAACGCGAACCCACCCCTCATGGCCTTGCACCGCGACATCTTCTGGATCGGTCGACAATGGGCGGTGACGGGGGCCGGCATCCAGGCCGTCGATCAGCGCCTGCGCGGCGTGCTCGACATCGACATCGCACGGCTCTGGGACGACCATCTCGTGCAAAGCCGGCGGGCCAAGCCCGGGGTGAATGCAGCCGATTTCGACAAGGCGCTGACGGTGGCCCGCGAGCGCTTTCCGCAGGCGCCGGCGTCGGACCCGTTCGTCGCGCAGCTGAGGGCGCTTGGCGTGATCGAGGCCCCCGTCGTGAGTTCGGCCGTACCGGCAATGCGGCTGCGGGCGGAAGGCCGGCTGGCGCGCTTCTTGCCGCAATGGCGCATCCGCCGCTGACGGGACCTGGCCGGGAACCTGCCGCCAGACCGCAATCACCCGGTTTGCCTGATCGGCCCCAGCCGGATAAGACGGCTCAGACCCCGCTTTTCCGGAATCGAACCTTTCGCATGCGCATTCTCTGCACCAATGACGACGGCATCCACGCTCCCGGCCTCCAGATCGTGGAGGAGATCGCGCGCGCTCTGTCCAACGACGTCTGGGTGGTGGCACCCGAGCTCGACCAGTCCGGCGTGTCGCATTCGCTGTCGTTGAACGATCCGTTGCGCCTGCGCGAAGTCGGGCCTCGGCATTTTGCCGTGCGCGGCACGCCGACCGACTGCGTCATCATGGGCGCGCGCCATATCCTTGGGCCCAAGCTGCCCGACGTCGTGCTCTCCGGGGTCAACAAAGGCCGCAACGTTGCCGAGGACGTGGTCTATTCCGGCACCATCGCCGGCGCGCTGGAGGGCACCATTCTGGGCCTGCCGTCGTTCGCGCTGTCGCAGGAGTTCAGCGTCGAGACCCGCGAGCGCCCGCCGTGGGACACCGCGCGCAAGTTCGGGCCTGACATCCTGCGCAAGGTGATTGCCGCCGGCATCCCGAAGGACACCGTCATCAACGTCAACTTCCCGTCCTGCGCGCCGGAGGATGTGCTCGGCATCCGCGTCACCCGCCAGGGCAAGCGCAATCTCGGTTTCCTGCGGGTCGACGAGCGCAAGGACGGCCGGGGCAATCCCTATTTCTGGATCGGCTTCGAGCGCGCCGCCATGATGGACACGCCGGCCGACGGCACCGATCTGGCGGCGCTGCGCGAGCGCTACGTCTCGGTCACCCCGCTCAGGCTCGATCGCACCAATGAGGCGTTTTCGGAAGAGCTCAGCGCAATGCTGAAATAGCGCCTATCCGCCGCCGCGGAGCGCGGCTTCAATGGTCTTGCCGAGCGCGTCGAGCTGAAACGGCTTCTGGAGCGCCGGCCGGTCGCGGTACTGCTCGGGCAGGCCGGAGGAGCCGTAGCCGGTGGCGAAGATGAAGGGGCAGCCCTTGGCCTTGATCACGTCGGCGACCGGCGAGATGACCTTGCCGTTGACGTTGACGTCGAGAATGGCGATGTCGAAATCGGTTGCCTGGGCGAGCCGCATGGCCTCGTTGATGTCGCCCGCCTCGGCCGCGACCTTGTAGCCGAGCTCTTCGAGCATGTCCGCGACCATCATCCTGATCATCACCTCGTCCTCGACGAGGAACACAGAGCGGCCGGAAAGCCCTGTCGCGGTCATGGTTGAGTCCTTGCCCATTGCCGAAAACGTTCGCAGATATCACGAATTGACGCAATGTGCGTTTCGACCGAGGGGTGCCTGAAAATGGTCATCGCAGTTCGCCCGCGGCAAGCCAATCTGTGGTCAAATGCTCCACTCGAACGTTATCATGAGTTCCTGAGCAGGAACACGATTCTCCTGCCCGGGCTTGACGCCCGCCGGGCCGGCCAAGACAGCACAAGCAGGCAATGACCTCCCATCAGCATCCGCCGGAAAAGATGATGTTTCAGCTCACGCTGAGGCGTCGGGGCATCAGCGATCAGGCGGTGCTGCGAACCATGGAGGAGGTGCCGCGCGAGCAATTCGTCGACGAGGCCGATCGCGACGGGGCTTACCGCGACAGCGCGCTGCCGATCGCCTGCGGGCAGACCATCAGCCAGCCCTTCGTCGTGGCCTACATGACCGAGCAGTTGCAGCTCCAGAAGCAGCACCGCGTGCTCGAGATCGGCACCGGTTCCGGCTATCAGGCCGCCGTGCTGTCGCGGCTCGCCGGCCAGGTCCTGACGGTCGAGCGCTATCGCAGGCTCGCGGACACCGCACGCGCTAGGCTCGAAAAGCTCGGCTGTCACAATGTCGAGGTGATGCTTGGCGACGGCCTCAATCTGCCGCCCAATATTGGCCCGTTCGATCGCATCATCGTCACCGCCGCGATGGAGCAGATCCCGGAGAATCTGATCGAGCGGCTGGAGGTTGGCGGCATCCTGATCGCGCCGGTCGGCCCGCATCAGGGCGTGCAGACGCTGATCCGCCTGACCCGCAGCGCGGCCGGGATCGAGCGCAAGGAACTCGTCGATGTCCGCTTCGTGCCGGCGCTGCCCGGGGTGGCGCGGGAGCTGTAGATTTCCGGATCGGCTGTGCGGCCAATATCTTATTGGGAGGGTTAAGCCGTTATTTACTCGGTGCGTGTTTACTTAAAAGACCAGTTCTGTTGCGTACGAGTGAGTAACCATGTCCGCTGTCGCCGAGTTGCTTTACTCGCGCCGCGTACCGCAGGTCGCGGTGCTGGCGCTGATCTCCTTCAGCTTCGCAGGGTGCAGCGCCGACATGTCGTCGCGGCTGTCCCAGTCGAATTTCTCCAATCCCTTCTCCTCCGAAGCGACCGGTACGGTGCAGCAGGCCCCGCCGCCGCAGCGTGAGTTGCCGCAATATGCGCGGCCGCAGACCCAGCCCGGCTCGTATCAGTCGCAGCCTTTGCCGCCGCCGGCGGTTTCCGCCCCGCAATCCTATCCCGTTGCGGCAGGTGGCGGGGTGTCCGGAGGCGGGCGCGGCGTCGGCTCCTACGCGCCGCCGGCGCAACCGCGTCTGGAGACCACGGCCACCGTGCCGTCGCGCTCGGTCGCGGCTGCCCAGCCGGCCGGCGGGACCAAGATCATCGTCGGCACCAGCGATACGCTGGAGGTGCTCGCCAAGCGTTATCACGTCACGCCGCAGGCAATCCTCGCCGCCAACGGCTACAAGGGCCCGCGCGCGCTGTCGCCCGGTCAGCAGCTGATCATCCCGCATCCGGCGACGGCGGCAGCGCCGGCTCCTGCGCCAACTCCGGTCGCGGCAGCTCCCGCAGCGAAGCCGGTTGCCGTCATGGCTGCGCCGCCGAGCACTCACTTCGTCAATCGTGGCGACACGCTCGCCAGCATTGCCCGCAAGAACCATATCTCGTCGGCTGATCTTGCCCGTGCCAACGGCCTCGATCCGTCGGCCAAGCTCAAGCTCGGCGCCAAGCTGACCGTGCCCGGCGCAAAGACCGCCGCCGCCGCGGCGCCGGTTGCCGCAGCTCCTGTCACGGCCGCTCCGGTTGCGGGCACGCTGCAGCCCGTTGCAGCCGCTCCCGCGCCCGCCACCAAGATGGCCGCGGCCGGCGCGCCCGTGCAGAGCGCGCGCCTCGCCCAGGCCACCACCAATGTCGAAGAGAAGCCCGCCGAGGCCCCGGCCAAGGCTGCGGAGACCACCAGCGCGCTGCCGACCTTCCGCTGGCCGGTGCGCGGCAAGGTGGTCACGAGCTACGGCGCCAAGACCAACGGCAAGTCCAACGACGGCATCAATCTCGCGGTGCCCGAGGGGACGCCGGTCAAGGCGGCCGAAGACGGCGTCGTCGCCTATTCCGGCAACGAGCTGAAAGGTTACGGCAATCTGGTTCTGGTTCGGCACTCCAACGGCTACGTCACCGCATATGCCCATGCGAGTGAGCTGTTGGTGAAGCGCGGCGACACCATCAAGCGCGGTCAGGTCATTGCCAAGTCGGGCCAATCCGGGGAGGTGGCGTCGCCGCAGCTCCACTTTGAGATCCGCAAGGGATCGAGCCCGGTTGATCCGCTTCAATTCCTGAATGGGGCGTGAGGCGCCGCCGGGATCTCACCATACGAACGGTGTCATCGCCCGCCTTGTGCGCAGTTGCGCACTGGAGCGGGCGATCCAGTATTCCAGAGACCTTGTGACCTAGCCGATAAACTGCGGCGTACTGGATTCCCCGCCTGCGCGGGGAATGACAGTTGTGGGTTGGGCGACAGCTCCCGCTACTGCGCCGTGAGCCTCACGCCCAGTCGGCCCGCCAGCTCCTGCACGAATTGCCAGGCGACGCGGCCCGAGCGTGAGCCGCGGGTGGTCGACCATTCCAGCGCCTCGCGCTCCAGCGCCTCATCGTCGACCTTGACGCCGAAATGGCCGCAATAGCCGCGCACCATGGCGAGGTATTCGTCCTGGCTGCAACGGTGGAAGCCGAGCCAGAGGCCGAAGCGATCGGACAGTGAGACCTTCTCCTCGACGGCTTCGCCGGGATTGATCGCGGTCGAGCGCTCGTTCTCGATCATGTCGCGTGCCAGCAGGTGACGGCGGTTGGAGGTGGCGTAGAGGATGACATTCTCGGGACGGCCCTCGATGCCGCCTTCGAGCACGGCCTTGAGCGATTTGTAGGACGCGTCATTGCCGTCGAAGGAGAGGTCGTCGATGAACACGATGAAGCGGAAGCTGGCGTCGCGGAGCTTCTCCATCAGCGTGGGCAGCGTTTCGATGTCCTCGCGGTGAATCTCGACCAGCTTCAGTCGGTCAGCCAGCTTGCGGTCCGCGTTGATGCTGGCATGCGCGGCCTTCACCAGCGACGATTTGCCCATGCCGCGCGCGCCCCAGAGCAGGGCGTTGTTGGCGGGCAGGCCGGCTGCGAACCGCTCGGTGTTCTCCATCAGGATGTCGCGCATCCGGTCGATGCCCTTGAGCAGGAACAGCTCGACGCGGCTGACCCGCGGCACGGGCGCGAGGCGGCCGTCGGGGTGCCAGACATAGGCATCTGCCCGTTCGAACGACTCAGCGGTGACGGCCGGCTTGGCCTGGGCGGAGAGGTGCGCCGCAATGGTCTCCAGCGCGCGGACGATGCGCTTCTGGGAGAGGTTGGGCGTTGCCTCGCGAGGGGCTTTGACGGTCCTCTTGATCGTCCCCTTGGGGCGATTTGCCGCGACGCGGGCCGGCTTTCCGGCAGGGGTACGGGGGCCTTTGCCGGCCGGGCTTTTGCTAAGGTTTTTGGGCATGTCCGAAGTTCCTGAGAACGCAGCCTTATCGGGCCTGAGGAGCCGCCGCAAGGTGGCTAAAAGGGCGGTCTGGCAGCGTTGCAATTGGGGCAATGGCCGCTATAGTCCGCGCGAATTTGACCGAACCGGTCGCCTTTGAAGGCCTGACCGGTTTTCCCCCGTTCCCACGAGGATTGTCCGAATGCTGATTACCCCTGCGTATGCCCAGGCTGCGGGCGCCGGTGACACCAACAGCATGTTGATGTCGCTGCTGCCGTTCGCCCTGATCTTCGTGATCATGTACTTCCTGATTCTGCGTCCGCAGCAGAAGAAGGTCCGCGAGCACGCCGACCTCGTCAAGAACATCCGGCGTGGCGACACCGTCGTGACCTCGGGCGGCCTCGTCGGCAAGGTCACCAAGGTCGTCGACGACGACCAGATCGAGTTCGAGATTTCCGACGGCGTGCGGGTGCGACAGATGCGCCAGATGATCTCGGGCGTGCGTGCCAAGGGCGAGCCGGCGAAGGAATCCAAGGATAGCGCGAAGGACGCCGCCAAGGACGACGCCGCGTCGAAGTGAGCGCGTTCGCGAGCATCTCAAGTCTCCTGATCTGACAGGTCCAGTCGATGTTGTATTTCACGCGGTGGAAGGCGCTCGGGATCATCCTGACGGCGCTGATCGTGTGCCTCTGCGCGGTCCCGAACTTCTTCCCCGAGGCCCAGGTCAAGACCTGGCCGGCATGGGCGCAGCGCCGGATCGTGCTCGGCCTCGACCTCCAGGGCGGCTCCTACCTGCTGCTCGAGGTCGACTCCAACTACGTGAAGAAGGAACGGCTCGACCAGGTCCGCGACGACGTCCGCCGGACGCTGCGCGATGCCAAGATCGGCTTCACTGGCGGCGTCATCGTGCGCAACGATGCGGCCGAAGTTCGCATCACCAAGGAATCCGACGTCCAGACGGCGCTCGGCAAGCTGCGCGAATTGTCTCAGCCGCTGGGCGGCCTGATGGGATCCAGCGGTCAGCGCGACCTCGAGGTGACGGATGCCGGTGGCGGGTTGATCCGCCTCAGCGTCCCGCAGGCCGCAATGCTCGATCGTCTGCGCAAGACCATCGAGCAGTCGATCCAGATCGTCGAGCGCCGCGTCAACGAGCTCGGCACCGTCGAGCCCGTGATCCAGCGCCAGGGCAATGACCGCATCCTGGTGCAGGTCCCCGGCCTGCAGGATCCGACCCGCCTGAAGAAGCTGCTCGGCGAGACCGCGAAGATGGAATTCCGCATGGTCGACACGACCGTGTCGCCGGACCAGGCGCAGCAGGGCAGGTTGCCGCCGGAATCCGAGCTGCTGATGAGCGCGTCGCCGCCGCCGACGCCCTATGTGGTCAAGAAGCAGGTCCTGGTCGCCGGCGGCGATTTGATCGATGCCCAGGCAACCTTCGACCAGCGTACGAGTGAGCCGGTCGTCAGCTTCAAGTTCAATACTTCGGGCGCGCGCAAATTCGCGCAGGCCACGCAAGAGAATGTCGGGCTGCCCTTTGCGATCGTGCTCGACAACAAGGTGATCTCCGCGCCCCGGATCAACGAGCCGATTACGGGCGGTCAGGGCCAGATCTCGGGCAGCTTCACGGTCCAGTCCGCCAACGATCTCGCGATCCTGATGCGTGCCGGCGCGCTGCCGGCGCCGCTCACCGTGGTCGAGGAGCGCACTGTCGGTCCGGGTCTCGGCCAGGACTCGATCGAGAAGGGCGAGCTGGCGGCCTATGTCGGCTCGATCCTCGTCGTCGTCTTCATGCTGCTGACCTACCGGCTGTTCGGGGTGTTCGCCAACGTCGCCGTGGCCATCAACGTCGCCATGATCTTCGGCCTGTTGTCGCTGCTCAACGCCACGCTGACGCTGCCCGGCATCGCCGGCATCGTGCTCACGGTGGGCATCGCGGTGGACTCCAACGTGCTGATCTACGAGCGCATCCGTGAGGAGCTGCGCGGCGGCCGCAACGCGATTTCGGCGATCGACGCCGGCTTCAAGCGGGCGCTGGCGACCATCCTCGATTCCAACATCACGACCTTCATTGCCGCCGCGGTGCTGTTCTACATCGGCACCGGCCCGGTGCGCGGCTTCGCCGTGACGCTGGGCATCGGCATCATCACCACGGTGTTCACCGCCTTCACCATGACCCGGCTCATCGTCGCGGGGTGGGTGCGGTGGAAGCGGCCGCAGAGCGTGCCGATCTAGGAGCTAAGACCGTGACATATTACGTTCTCATCGGGCTTGGCATTCTGATTGCCGTCCTCACCGTGGTCGCCGCGCTCGGCGTGCTGCCGTCGCTGCGTATCGTCCCGGACGACACGCATTTCGATTTCACGCGCTTCCGCCGCATCAGCTTTCCGATCTCGGCGGCGCTCTCGATCGTCGCCATCGTGCTGTTCTTCACCCACGGGCTGAACCTCGGCATCGACTTCAAGGGCGGCACGCTGCTGGAGGTGCGGGCGAAGTCCGGCGCTGCCGACATCGCGGCGATGCGCACGACGCTGGATGGCTTGCGTCTTGGCGAAATCCAGCTGCAGCAATTTGGCGGCCCGGAGAATGTCTTGATCCGCGTTGCCGAACAGCCCGGCGGCGACAAGGCGCAGCAGGATGCCGTGCAGAAGGTGCGCAGCGCGCTCGGTGATTCCATCGAATACCGTCGTGTCGAGGTGCTCGGGCCGCGCGTCGCCGGCGAGCTCCTGGCCTACGGCATGGTCGGCCTGATGCTCGCGATCGTCTCGATCCTGATCTATCTCTGGTTCCGGTTCGAATGGCAGTTCGCACTGGGCGCCATGATCGCCAACGTGCACGACATCGTGCTGACGATCGGATTCATGTCGATCAGCCAGGTCGATTTCGACCTGACCAGCATCGCCGCGCTGCTGACCATTCTGGGTTACTCGCTCAACGACACCGTCGTCATCTACGACCGCATCCGTGAAATGCTGCGTCGCTACAAGAAGATGCCGATGCCGCAGCTGCTCAACGAATCCATCAACTCGACGCTGTCGCGCTCGATCATCACCCACTTCACGGTGACGCTGGCGCTGCTGGCGCTGCTCTTGTTCGGCGGGCACGCGATCCACAGCTTCACCGCGGTGATGATGTTCGGCGTGGTGCTGGTCGGCACCTACACCTCGATCTTCATCGCGGCCCCGATCCTGATCTATCTCGGCGTCGGCGAGCATCGCGAGGATGCGCCGGACACGGCATCGCCGGCGAAGAAAAACAAGGCATGATCCGAACCGCACGCCCCCGCACGAGTTGGCGAGGGCAGTAAGCTCATTCGGACCAAGCTCATGGCCGGCGATCCCAACGCACCCCATTTCCCGCGCTCGGCGCCGATCGAGGCCTATGGCAAGGGCGGCTTCGCCTTCGCCGGCATGTCGCACCGGGGCTCGCTGCTGTGCCTGCCTGACGCGATCTGGGCCTGGGACGTGACGGATCCCCAGAAGATCGACCGCTATTCGCTCGATCGGGTGTTCACGGCCGCCAACGGCATCGACACGCTCCTGATCGGCACCGGAACCGGACCCTGGCTGCCGCCGCCGGAGCTGCGCCAGGCCTTGAAAGCGGTGAGGGTGGTGCTGGACACGATGCAGACCGGACCTGCCGTGCGCACCTACAACATCATGATCGGCGAGCGGCGGCGGGTTGCGGCTGCTCTGATCGCGGTGCCATGAACAGCACATGAGCAGCGCCGCGCCGCCGCCCGATTCCGCCAGCTTCTGCGCCGATCTCGTGCGCCGCCACGACTTTCCGCGCTATGCCGCGACCCTGTTCGTGCCTGCCGCCGAGCGCCGGGCGCTGCTTGCGCTCTACGCTTTCAATGTCGAGATCGTCCGCGTCCGCGACCAAGTGAGCCAGCCCTTGCCCGGCGAGATCCGCTTTCAATGGTGGACCGACCTGTTCTCGGGCCTGGTCCACGGCAGCGCCGAGGGCAATCCGGTCGCGGCCGAATTGCTGCAGGTGATCCGTGATTTCGACTTGCCGGTCGAACCGCTGTCGCTACTGGTCGAGGAGCACCAGTTCGACCTCTACAACGACCCGATGCCGACCATGGCGGCGCTGGAGGGCTATCTGGCCGCGACCTGTTCGGCGTTGTTTGGTCTGGCGGCGCGGATTCTGGCGCCGCCGTCGGAGGCGGTCGAACATGTCGCCCGTCATGCGGGGCTGGCGCAGGGCATCGCGCAGGTCATCACGAACCTGCCGCGCGATGCCTCGCACCGGCAGCTGTTCATGCCGCAGCAGCTGCTGGCGAGCCATGGCTGCCAGATGGAGGACGTGTTTGCCGGCAAGGAGACGCCGAACCTGCGCGCCGTGCTGGAGCAGCTTGCAGGCGAGGCGCAGCAGCACTTGACCACGGCCTTGTCGCTGCTGGCGGACGTGCCGGCAGCGGTGCGTCCGGCGTTCCTGCCGCTGAGCCAGGTCGAGGCGGATCTCAAGCGCCTGTCGCAGCCCGGCCGAAATCCGTTCGCGCTGCAGCCGACCTCGCGGCTGCGCACGCTCTGGACGCTGTGGCGGGCTTCACGTTCCCGGGAATTTACCAAATAGCGGCTGGCTTATCGCCTCGAACCGCCGGATGCTCTATGCTGTCCCATGGCTGAATTGTCCCAAACCACATCGCCCGATCTCAGCGGCTTTCCGGTCGCACCTGGTGACGTTCAAGCCGCCGCCGACACCATTCGCGGCGCCGTCGTCGAGACGCCCTGCAGCTACAGCCGCACGCTGAGCGGCATCTGCGGCTGCGAGATCTGGCTCAAATTCGAGAACCTTCAGTTCACCTCGTCGTTCAAGGAGCGCGGCGCGCTCAACCGTCTCACCGCCCTGACGCCGGAGGAGCGTGCGCGCGGTGTCATCGCCATGTCCGCCGGAAACCACGCCCAGGGCGTCGCTTATCACGCCAAGCGCCTCGGCATTCCCGCCACCATCGTCATGCCGATCGGCACGCCGATGGTGAAGGTCGAGAACACCAGGCATCACGGCGCGGAAGTGGTCGTCACCGGCGCGACGCTGGAGGAGGCGGCCGCGTTCGCGCGTCACCACGGCGAAGCCCGCGGCATGATCTTCGTCCACCCCTATGACGATCCGCTCGTGATCGCGGGGCAGGGCACCGTCGGGCTGGAGATGATGCGGGCGGTCCCCGAGCTCGATACGCTGGTGGTCCCCATCGGCGGCGGCGGCCTGATCAGCGGCATCGCTATCGCCGCGAAATCGATCAAGCCGTCATTGCGAATCCTGGGCGTAGAGGCCTGGCTCTATCCTTCGATGTACAACGCCATTCACGGCGGCAATCTGCCGGCGCGCGGCGATACTCTCGCCGAAGGCATCGCGGTGAAATCGCCGGGCAAGATCACCACCGAAATCGTCCGCCGCCTCGTCGACGACATTGCGCTGGTGAACGAAGCCGAGCTCGAGCGCGCGGTAGCGACCCTGATCTCGATCGAGAAGACCGTCGTCGAGGGCGCCGGCGCCGCCGGCCTCGCCGCGCTGATGTCCGATCCGCCCCGCTTTGCCGGCCAGAAGGTCGGCCTCGTCCTGAGCGGCGGCAATATCGACACGCGGCTGATCGCATCCGTTCTCACGCGCGAGCTCGCGCGCGAAGGGCGGCTGACCCAGCTCTCGCTCGATATCCCTGACAGACCCGGACAATTGGCCGCGGTGGCCGCGCTGCTCGCCGAAGCCGGTGCCAATATCATCGAGGTCTCGCACCAGCGCACCTTCTCCGAGCTGCCGGCCAAGGCGACGCTGCTGCAGCTCGTCATCGAGACCCGCGATGCTGCGCATCTCGACGAGGTGATGGCCAGGCTCAGCGCATCCGGATTGAGCGCGCGCTGTACGTGAGCGGCACGTTTCTCCTATCGCGAAGCCAGACCCGCCAGATGCTCGACCAACCTGTCGATCTCGGCTTCCGTGTTGTAATAATGCGGTGACGCCCGCACCACATGCGGCAACGCGCGAAGCTCGGCATCGATGCGCGTGCTCGACGGATCCGAGGCGCCTATCGTGATGCCGGCCGCCGCGGCGCTGGCGACAACGGCGTCCGCCTCATGCCCGTCCATGGTGAAGCTGACGATGGCGCCCGGCGCGCGTCCGAGGTCGCGAATGGTGACGCCGGCAAGAGCCGCAAGGCCGCTGCGGAGGCGGCCGGCAAGCAGGCGGCAGCGTTGTTCGATCGGAGCGATGCCGATCTCGAGGGCGTAGTCGACGGCCGCGCCCAAGCCAAGCCGGGCCGCGTAGTTGTTCTCCCAGGTCTCGAAGCGGCGGGCATCGTCCCGCAGTTGATAGGCGTCCCGGGAGACCCAGGGGGCGGCAAAGTGGTCGATCATCGGCGGCTCGAGCCGTTGCAGCATCGCGCGGCGGACATAGAGAAAGCCGGTGCCGCGCGGGCCGCGCAGGAATTTGCGTCCCGTGGCGGACAGCATGTCACAGCCGATGGCATCGACGTCGACTTCCATCTGGCCGACCGCCTGACAGGCGTCGAGCAGATAGGCAATGCCGTGCGTCCGCGCGATCCTGCCGATCGCCGCTGCCGGATTGACCAGCCCGCCATTGGTCGGAACCCAGGTGATCGCGATCAGTTTCACCCGCTCGTCGATCATCCGTTCGAGCGCGCCGACGTCGAGCTCGCCGCTGGCATCGCTCGGCACCACGTCGATGACCGCGCCGGTGCGCTTGGCGATCTGAAGGAAGGCAACATAATTGGCGGCGTATTCCGCTTCGGCGGTCAGGATGCGATCTCCTTTCCGAAACGGAAGCGAATAGAACGCCATCTGCCAGGCTACCGTCGCGTTCTCCACCAGCGCGATCTCGTCGGGCGCAGCATTGAGCAGGCGCGCCACCGAGCTGTAGACCGAGTCGAGCCGGTCGGCTTCGCGATCGGCGGCGGCATAACCTCCGATCTCGCTTTCCAGATCGATGTGTCCCTTGATCGCCGCGACAACCGGCGCCGGCATCAGGGCAGAGCCTGCATTGTGGAGATATGCGAGCCGCGAGGCGGCCGGCGTGTCGGCGCGTATTCGGTCGAGGTCGATCAAGTGCTGGTCTCCGCTTCTTGCGATCTCGTGCCTGAATTAGGCGCGTTGCCGAGCCTGAGCAAGATAGCCCGGCTCGCCTCAGATGCAGAGGCTGAGCAGCTTGATATGACAGCTGCTGGATTTCGGCTTGCTCGCGGGCGCAGCCTCGCGCTTCACGGCAACGACGGGCTCCTTGTCCTTCTTCTTGCCCTTGCCCTTGGGCTCGTAGTCGCCCGCGATCACCATGGCCCAGTAGGTGCGCTTGCCGCTGGCGTTCTTGGCGCTGGCGATGCCGACGCGGGAGGCGTTGTGCAGCAACAGGTTCTTGCGGTGGCCGGACGAGTCGATCCACTGTCCCAGGGTCTTATCGAAATTGTCGTAGCCGTAGGCGATGTTCTCGGCGGCGCGGCCCGCGCCGGCCGGCGCGACGCGGCGGTTGAACGGTCCGAGGGCGTCATGGCTGAGATTGTCCTTGGCGGCCATCGCGCGGGCCTGGTCCATGGCGATGCGGTCGAGGACGGCATCGCGGACGACACGGACTTCTCCGTGCTTGAGGCGGAAGTTCGAGATCAGCTCGGCGGGCGAGTCCGCCATTGCCGGCGCGGCTATGAGCAGCAGGAAGCCCGCGATCAGGCCGCCAACGACACGACGCATCATCGTCCCCCAATGCCCATGATCCCGCACGCCCGAAATGATCCGACCGCTTCTCTATCGTCAATGTGGACGCTTCAAGGCGCGGGGCACCCGTCAGCCTGTTGGCAGATCCGCCTCGAAGTTGAAGCGGTCGCGCAGGTTTTTTCGCTGTTCCAGGATGTCCTTGAGAAAGGCGCGGTCCTGGTCGTTCTTCATCATCGGCTCGATCAGATCGAGCTGGTTCATGGCAACCAGTTGCAGGATCTCGGTGCGGGGCTTGCCGCTGGTGTCGCGCGGCAGCGCGTGCACGACCTGGATGTGTTCCGGCGGCTTCGGCCCCTTTGCGGCCGTCAGCTCGTTGCGCAACTGGCCTTCGAGCGTGGCCTGGTCCGCCTCGACGAAGGCATAGAGCCCGACACCGGAGCGGCGGTCGGCGAAGGCGACGATGGCGGTATCGCGCACGGCCGGATTTTTGCGGATCAACGCGGTCAGCACCGGCGCATCATTGACCAGCCGGCGGCCGCCGCCTTCGCGGTCGGTGAAGTTGAACAGGCCGCGCGTGATGGCGCGGTAGACCTTCTTGCCGGTGGCGAGCCACAGGCTCGCGGCAAAGGACTTCTTGGCGAGGATCTTTCGCTCGCGCGGTGTCAGCGCTTCCGGTGCATAGGAGCGCTTGTGCTTGAGCAGATGCCGAAGATCCTCGTAAGCGAGAATGCGGTAGAGCCGGCCGCGGTGCGCGAAGCAGGCCGCGAGCTGGAAGTCGGTCACATAGGCGCGTCCGTCGCGACCGACCAGCCAGTTCTGCTCCTTGGCGAGATCGTTGTGGCAGATCCCGGCACGGCGCAGCCGGCGCAGCGCCGCCTTGGCCGAACGGAAATAGGCGAGGTCGCCATGGGGCTTTGCCAGATGCAGTGCGGCGCCGTCGACGAAGCCGCGCACCAGGGCGCGCTGTCCGGCCCAGAGCAGCTCGGGGCCGACATCGAGGCCCTTGGCGCGCGCCAGAGCATGCTTCTCGCGGGCGAACAGATGCCGCGCCAGCAGGAACGACCACCACGGCACTTCGTCGAGCCGGCGCAGCACGGCGTCGACCTCGCCGTTCTCGCCGCGGAAGCGGCCGCGCTCGACGGTCGAGAACACGTCGCGCTTGAGCAGCACGCCCTCGGTCCAGCGCGCCGAAAGCGCTGCGGCGTCGTCTTTGGGGAGGCTCATCGAAAGCTCACGCGGCGGCGGCCATGCGCAGGTGATCGGCGATCCAGCGATCGAGATCGGCGAGCGCCCGTGCGCTCAGCGCCTGCTTCTTGGCCACCGTCTTCTCGTTGCCGCGCAGCCGCGTGCCGTCGGGCTTCTTGGTCGGCACGGTCGCGAGCGGCGGGAACAGGCCGAAATTGATGTTCATCGGTTGGAACGAGCGCGTGCCCGGCTCGATGGTTTCGATATGGCCGCCGGTGATGTGGCCGAGCAGCGCGCCGAGCGCGGTCGTGCCGGGCGGGCCAACAAGCGCCTCGCCGCGCGCCTCTGCAGCCGCATAGAGACCGGCGATCAGGCCGACGCTGGCCGATTCCACATAGCCCTCGCAGCCCGTCATCTGGCCGGCAAAGCGCAGCCGCGGCTGCGCGCGCAGGCGCAACTGATTGTCGAGCAGTTTTGGCGAGTTCAGGAAGGTGTTGCGATGCAGGCCGCCGAGGCGGGCGAATTCGGCGTTCTCCAGCCCCGGAATGGTGCGGAAGATGCGCTGCTGCTCGCCGTATTTCAGCTTCGTCTGGAAGCCGACGATGTTGTAGAGCGTGCCGAGCTTGTTGTCCTGGCGCAGCTGCACGATCGCGTAGGCCTTGGTGGCAGGATCATGCGGGTTGGTGAGGCCGACCGGCTTCATCGGGCCGTGGCGCAGCGTCTCGGGGCCGCGCTCCGCCATCACCTCGATCGGCAGGCAGCCGTCGAAATAGGGCGTGTTGGTCTCCCACTCCTTGAACTCGGTTTTCTCGCCCGCGATCAGCGCGGCGACGAAGCCGTCATACTGCTCCTTGGTCATCGGGCAGTTGATGTAGTCGGCGCCGTTGCCGCCGGGACCGACCTTGTCGTAGCGCGACTGGAACCAGGCCACCGACATGTCGATGGACTCGCGGTGCACGATCGGTGCGATCGCGTCGAAGAAGGCGAGCGCGTTCTCGTCGGTCAGCGCGCGGATGGCCTCGGCCAGGGGAGCGGAGGTGAGCGGACCGGTGGCAACGATGACGTTGCTCCAGTCGGCCGGCGGCAGGCCTGCAACCTCGCCGCGGGCGATCTCGATCAGGGGATGGTCGTTGAGAGCCTTTGTGACCGCAGCCGAGAAGCCGTCGCGGTCGACCGCCAGCGCGCCGCCGGCGGGCACCTGGTTGGCATCGGCCGCGCGCATGATCAGCGAGCCGAGGCGGCGCATCTCCGCATGCAGCAGGCCGACGGCGTTGTTGGCGGCATCGTCCGAGCGGAACGAATTGGAGCAGACGAGCTCGGCGAGCCCGTCGGTGCGGTGCGCCTCGGTCATGCGGGTCGGCCGCATCTCGTGCAGCACCACGGGCACGCCGGCTTTCGCCACCTGCCAGGCGGCTTCAGAGCCGGCAAGGCCGGCGCCGATCACGTGCACGGGGTTGGATAGGGGTCCTGTCATGGGGCGGACAGGTAGCGCTTTTCGGTGGCCAGTGGAATCGCCGAGATCGAGTTTTCTGCCTCCGGAAACGACAACGCCCGCACGAGGCGGGCGCTATCGGTTCGTCCGGTTGAGGGCTGAACGATTTCAGCCCTGATACTGACCGGCGGCAACGCGCGGGATGTCCGAGCGATCGAGGCCGATATCGGCCAGTTCGCGATCGCTGAGCTGGGACAGCTCGGCAACATTGCGCTGATAGTCCCGGAAGGCCTGGATCATGCGGATGAGCGAGAGCAGCATAGGTAGTCTCCTGTAGTTCGATTCAGCCCTTGCCCGGGCCTCATCGTTGAAATGAATATAGATCAGGGTGGTGCAGTGCGAAAGTTCCGATGTTGCGATGCAGCTAAGCGATGGGCGCATAGCGAAGGTAACGGACGATTAACCGGAGGGCGCTCCTGCACAGAGCTTGCGCGCAAATGTCGAAAGACGGGGCGAAAGCTCCGTGGAATCACGGAGTTAAGTGCATCCCATTGATCTGGATCATTGTGGAAATAAGTTGCTCGCAAGGGCTCGGTTGGCCAATCGAGTAGCGTCCTGACCCAAGTCTCGGCTGCGTGATTCGCATAGGTAAAGTGAACCAATATTCAGTTCATAGTTTGATTCGGGAGCAGGCCCGACTCACGTCGGCGAGGCGAGCGCAGGGATTGGCAAGGAAAGGGTGGGGAGAGGGCAGTCGGATGATTCGGCGGAACGCCCGGCCCGATAAATCCGATAAGGGTTAGGGAGCGCGAGCGAGCTGGGCGGCGAAGTAGGCGATGGTCTTGGAATAGACCTCGCTCTTGTTCCACTGCTTGAGCACCTCGAAGTTCGGACTGCCCGGCTGCCAGTCCTTGCCCTTCTGCCAGCCATAGCCGGCGAGATAATTGGCGGTGGAGGCGAGCACGTCGGGCGCGTTGTGCAGGAGGTCGCGCTTGCCGTTGCCGTCGAAATCGACGGCGTATTTCATCCAGGACGAGGGCATGAACTGGGTCTGGCCGAGCTCACCGGCCCAGGCGCCCT
Organism: Bradyrhizobium sp. LVM 105; assembly: GCF_003957705.1. NCBI lineage: Bacteria > Pseudomonadati > Pseudomonadota > Alphaproteobacteria > Hyphomicrobiales > Nitrobacteraceae > Bradyrhizobium > Bradyrhizobium sp. LVM 105. Next base: position 244,701 of record NZ_QZMV01000004.1, read on the forward strand.
TCATCTCGGCTGGTGCCAGATCGCCGCGCTGGACGATGCGCAGCGCATCCATCAGCTCGGCGCGAAACAGCTCGGACCGCCGGCAATCATAGGCCAGCGTCGCGAGCGAGCGGATCGTGGCGAACTTGCCGGTGTTGACGCCGTAATCGGTCTCCAGGCCCCAGATCGCGACCAGGACTTCGCCGGGAACGCCATAGGCCTGCTCGATGCGCGACAGCACGGAGCCGTATTGCTTCATCTTGTCAGAGCCGCGCTGCAGGCGCGGCGGCACCATGCGTCCGGAAAACTCCTCGAAGGTCTGGCTGAAGACCTTTTGCGAGCGGTCGCGGTTGAGCACGCTCGGATCCAGCGTCACGCCGGCAAGGCCCGTGGCAATGGCCTGTTGTGAGATGCCCTTGGCCGCGGCGTCGGTTTTGAGCTCCGCAAGCCAGGCATCGAAATTACCCGAGCCGCAAGCAACCGCGGCGAACGCTGGCTGGGCGGACAGGATTGACGCGGAGATGGCGAAGGCTGCGAGAGCGAGACGAGAAATCGTCGAGGTCATTCGAGTAAATGAATTCCGTGAAGCGATCTGACCGGTGGCGCAATCTCGGTCGGAACCGCGGCCAAAGCAAGGCGTGCGGCAGGGTGCGATCCTGCCCGAGCCGAATTCAAGCTCAAGATCGGCAGGATCGCATGTCACGATATCGTCAGGCGTCTGTCCTGTTCCGCCAGGGGAAGAGGTTGGCCGGGAAGTCGGCAGCCGGCTTGCGCGGACGCTGTGGTGGGGGCGGCAGCGGACGTGCGCCGGGCTCCGAGACGATCACCTTGCGGTAGAGATGCCAGGTGGCATGGCCGAGCAGGGGGATCACCACGGCAAGGCCGAGGAAGGCGGGAATGGTGCCGAGCGCGAGCAGCACCGCCACGATCAGGCCCCAGGCCGCCATCGGCACCGGGTTCCTCGCGACAACGCGCAGCGAGGTGCTCATCGCCTCGAGCGCGCCGGCATGGCGGTCCAGCATCAGCGGGAACGACACGGCGCTGAGGCAGAGCGCGGCGAGCGCGAACAGGAAGCCGGTGCCGCAACCGACCACGATCAGCCACCAGCCCTGCTGCGTCGTCAGCACACGCGTCATGAAGTCCGAGATGCCGGTGACGCCCTCATAGCCGAACGCCGCGACGTAGATCGCTTGCGCGGTTGCAACCCAGGTCACGAACAGAGCAAGCAGCAGCGCGCCGAGGCCGAGCATCGCGCCGAACGAGGGCGAGCGCAGCACCTCCATGGCGTCCCAGGCGGTCGCTTCTTCATAGCGTTCGCGCCGGCTGGAGAGCTCGTAGAGACCGAGCGCCGCGAAGGGGCCGATCAGCGCGAAGCCGGCGGCAAGCGGAAACAACAATGGCAGCACTGAATAGCCCATCACCACGCGGGCGAGCACGAGGCCGAGCACCGGATAGATCACGCAGAGGATGATGGCGTGGCTCGGAACGGCCTTGAAATCCTCCCAGCCGCGCCGGAGCGCATCGTGCAGATCGGACAGTTGGATGGTTCGGATCACCGGTCCGGCCGCATCTGCGGTCCCGCCCATCGTGGGGACATTGCCCGGGTAGAGTGTGGCCATGGTCGCTAGCTCCCTTGCCGAGCGGCCGAATTCGGCGCCTGCAAACGGCGCGAGCGGCCGCCATTCTTGAGTTTCGCGAGTCCGACCAGACGCGAATTCCGGAAGGCATCGCGAGCTGAATGCAAAGCGTACGCCTATTTCCGAGTCCTGTCCCTCACGCTTGGGTGAGATTCGATGCCGCAGCGCAACTTCGGGCGACGTCATTCTGTCGTCATTTCGCCGCAGATAAGCTGATGCTGCGTGTCGGTTCGCAGAACTTAGCGGGCGCTACGCAGCGACTTGGTCTATAAGTGCCACTCAAGGCCCTTCCAACGGATCCTTTTCGGGGAGCAGATATGAGCATTTTCGGGAAAATCATGAGCGCGATCTTCGGTAGCCAGCCGGCTTCCGCCGCACCCGCCGGCGGCGCGGCGTCGCCCGCCGGCGCGGCGCCGGGAGCGCCGGCTGCCGCGCCGATGGCCGCGGTCGACGTGGCGGCGATCGTCGACAAGGCGGCGGCCGCGCACAAGGGCGAGAAGCTCGAATGGCGCACCTCGATCGTCGACTTGATGAAGGCGCTCGACATCGATTCCAGCCTCGCGGCGCGCAAGGACCTCGCCAAGGAGCTCGGCTATAGCGGGGACATGAACGACTCCGCCAGCATGAACGTCTGGCTGCACAAGCAGGTGATGTCCAAGCTCGCCGCCAATGGCGGCAAGCTGCCGCCCGAGATCAAGCACTGACCGAGCGCCGGTCGTGCCGGAAGGGCCCGCCATCGCGCGGGCCCTTTTGCTTCAGGCGACCAGATCCGCATCCTCCGGATGCCGGTCGAGATAGTCGACGACGAAGCCGCAGCCGGCGATCACCTTCCTGCCGTCGCGGCGGATCAGATCCAGCGCGCCCTTGACCAGCTCGGAACCGATGCCGCGGCCGCGCAGCGCGCGCGGCGTCTCGGTATGGGTGATGATGACCGCCGTCGGGGTCAGCCGGTAATTGGCGAAGGCGATGTCGTTGCCGACATCGAGCTCGAAGCGGCTCCTGTCCTTGTTGTCCCGTACCGATGCCGCCATGCAAGATCCTTCCAACGTGCTGTCTCTCCCTGATCTAGGCGCCTGAACCGGTGCTTGCCAAGGTGCGACCAAGGAAGGTTGCCGCAGGGGAGATATCCGCAAAATGCGTGTCCCGTTCAGTCTCGTGGCGTTGCTCGCCGCGCTGATCTCGACGGCGCCGGCTGCGGCCGAAGGCGGTCCCGCCTGGGATGCATGCGTCGCGCTGACGAGCACGCCGGACCAGCGGGTCAAGGCCTGCTCTACCGTCATCGACACCAAGAGCGAGAGCGGCAAGCGGCTCGCCGGCGCCTATTGCAACCGCGGCCATGGTCTGACCGAGCAGCGCGAGCTCGACGCCGCGCTGTCCGATCTCGACGAGGCGGTCAGGCTCGATCCCGGCTATGCCTGCGCCTACAACAATCGCGGCCGGGTCTATTCGTTCAAGCGCGACTACGATCGCGCCATTGCCGATTACGACCAGGCCATCAAGCTCGATCCGTCGGCGGCGCTGGCCTACAGCAATCGCGGCGAGTCGCGGTTCAACAAGGGCGATCTCGACGCCGCCTTCGCCGACTTCGACGCTGCGATCAAGCGTGACCCCAACTATGCCATGGCCTACGGCAATCGGGCCCTGGTGTACTACCGCAAGCGCGACATGGCGCACGCCATCGCCGACTACACGATGCGGATCAGGCTTGCGCCCGATCTGCTGGTAGTCGCTGAGGAGGCTCGGGGCGCTATAGCGCAGTGCGGCATGAGTTCATGACCCGCGGACACCCGCGGCCAGCGAAATAATCCTCGATCCCGGTCTTGCGCAGCCGCCGGCGGTTCCCACGTCCTATGCAGGACATACGTCCGAATGCGGCCGGCAGGGTCGCGAGACATTCGGAAGTCGTGATCGCCAGCCGCCGACGTGTGCCTCTGTCATAGGAGGGAACGATGTCGGACTTCGGCTTCTTGAAGACTCATCGAACGTGGGAAGACTGGTGCGGGATGCTGCTCGGCGCGATGATCGTGGCGTCGCCGTGGTTTCCCGTCCAGGATGCGGCGATTAGCGGACAGCAGACGGTGATCCTGACTACGGTCGCCATCGGTCTGGTCGTCTTTGGCATCAGCCAGCTCGAATATGTCGCCTTGCAGCGCTGGCAGGAGGTGACGACGATCCTGATCGGATTGTGGCTCATCGCTTCGCCCTACGTCTTGGGCTATTCCGCTGACGGCTTTCTCCGCTTCTATCACACGGGCCTCGGCGCCGTGCTCGTGCTGCTCGGCGTGCTGCAGCTGTGGCAGGACTGGGACCTGAATGACCAGGACATGCTCAAGCACGGACAATAGGCCGTAGATATCGGCAGGCCCGCCGGCTGCAGGCGGCGGGCCCGTCTCCTATCTCGCCACGAGATCCTGATAGTCGGAGTGCTTCTCGATCCACGCTTTCACGAACGGGCATTGCGGGATCAGCTTCAATCCGGCCGCGCGGACCTGATCGAGCGCGCCTTGCACCAGCGTCGAGCCGACGCCCTTGCCGCCGAGCTCCTTCGGCACGTCGGTGTGCTCGAACGTGATGACGTCGCCGTCGAGCTTGTAATGTTCGGCCGCGATACGGCCTTCGACCTCGAGCTCGAAGCGGTGATCGGCCCTGTTGTCGATAACGTCGCTCATGTCGCCTCCGCTGTCGTCGATCTTCCAGCCATTGGCCCGCGCACGACGTCGTAACGCGTGATCAGGCCGGTGGGTTTCCGCTCTGAAGCCGTTCGTTCAATCGGCGGCTTTGGCGAGCCTGGAATCTTCGGGCTGCTGCTGCGGCCGCAGGCATCCCTGGCAGATCACCAGGGAGCGGTTGACCCGGGCATCCTGCTCGGCCTCGCTGCCGTCCTGCTGCTTCCACCATTCCTTCGAAGGCGGCTGAAGCCCGGCTTGCGACCTGCTGCGCCCGGAGCTGGCCACGGCGCGTGTCGGTTGCGAGGCTGCCTCCGGCCGATTGGGATCCTCACCGGCGCCATCCCAGGCATATCGGGCAGGCTTGAACGCGGGATCGTGCGCCAGGTGCGCTTGAGGACCCACGGCACATCCGGCCAGCGCCAGCGACAACAGGAGGAAAGCGGGCGCTTTGACCATGATACGGCACTCTGTACGCGAGAACTGAGCGAGGGTGCGCCGATCATGTTTAAAATTCCCTGAACGATTGCGGCTATGCCGGCGACCAACGCGCATGCGCCACCTGATGCTTCTGCTCGCCCTGATCGCCTCCGCCGCGCGTGCCGAGGATGCAAGGCCGTTCAATCCGTCCGACTATCCCCCCGGCGTGCAGCAGGCGCTGCGCTACGCCAATGAGGAATGCACCAGCCAGGACGGCGGCGAGGTGAGCTTCGCGCCCGATACGGTGCGCCGGATCGACCTCACCGGCGACGGCCGCGACGACTACATCGTCGATTTCAGCGACACCAAATGCGGTGACCGCGAGACCACTTATTGCGGAACCGGCGGCTGCGTCATGAACATCCTGGTGACGCTGCCGGACGGCAGCGTGCGCAAGGTGTTCGACGGCCATGTCCGCAGTTACAAGATCATGCCGCCGCGGAAGGCGCGTGGGGCCGCGCGCATCCGCTTCGATCTGCATGGCAGCTTTTGCGGCGGCTTCGGCCCGCAGGCCTGCGTCAAGCAGAAGGCCATCACGGCGAGCCCGTTCACGTTCAAGCAGCCGTAGGGCAGGTGTGCGGCCGGCGGCCTTGCAGGGGCGCGGGCGATGGCGATAAATGGGCCGCAATGAGCGGGGGGCCCGAGCGCCGTCCGCCCTCGAAGAGGAAGCCCGATGCAGCCCCTGCGCATGTCCCGCCGCGTCATGAATCTCGCTTACATGCTGACGCAGAATGCGCGGCGGCACGGTGCGCGTCCCGGCTTCGTCTGGGGTGACAGATCCTGGACCTGGCGGCAGATCGATGCGCAGGTCTCGGCGCTGGCGGCTGCGCTCGCTGCGCGCGGCATTACCAAGGGCGACCGCATCCTGGTGCATTCCAAGAATGGCGACGAGATGTTCCTCTCGATGTTCGCTGCATTCCGGCTCGGCGCGGTCTGGGTGCCCACCAATTTCCGTCTGATGCCGGACGAGGTCACCTATCTCGCGGAAGCTTCCGGCGCCAAGGCCTTTCTGTGCCATGTCGATTTTCCCGAGCACGCCGCGGCCGTGAAGGGCGGCGCGCTGGAGTTCACCTGGAGCGTCGACGGCAAGGGCGCGTTCGGCGAGACCTCGGTTGCCGAGGCCATCGCCTCGCGAGCCGGAGCGGCGGTCGAGAACGTTGCCGTCGAGCACGACGATCCCTGCTGGTTCTTCTTCACCTCGGGCACCACCGGGCGCTCCAAGGCGGCGGTGCTGACCCATGGCCAGATGGGTTTTGTCGTCACCAACCATCTCGCCGATCTGACACCCGGCGTGACCGAGAACGACGCATCGCTGGTGGTGGCGCCGCTGTCGCATGGCGCCGGCGTGCATCAGCTGGTGCAGACCGCGCGCGGCGTCTGCACGGTTCTGTTGCCGACCGAGAAGTTCGACATCAACGAGGCGTTCCGCCTGATCGAGAAGCATCGGGTCGCCAATCTCTTCACCGTGCCGACGATCCTCAAGATGATGGTCGAGCATCCCGCCGTCGACAAATACGATCATTCCTCGCTGCGTCACGTGATCTATGCGGGCGCGCCGATGTATCGGGAGGACCAGAAGACTGCGCTGAAGAAGCTCGGCAAGGTCATCGTGCAGTATTTCGGCCTCGGCGAGGTCACCGGCAACATCACCGTGCTGCCGGCGGCGCTGCACGACGCCGAGGATAGTCCGCACGCCAGGATCGGCACCTGCGGCTTCGAGCGCACGGCCATGCAGGTCTCGATCCAGGACGACGAGGGCCGTGAGCTCGCGGCCAACCAGAGCGGCGAGATCTGCGTGATCGGGCCTGCGGTGCTCGCCGGCTATTACGACAATCCCGAGGCCAATGCGAAGGCGTTCCGCAACGGCTGGTTTCGCACCGGCGATCTCGGCCACATGGACGAGGAGGGCTTCGTCTACATCACGGGCCGCGCCTCCGACATGTACATCTCCGGCGGCTCCAACATCTATCCACGCGAGATCGAGGAGAAGATTTTGACGCATCCCGCGGTCGGCGAGGTCGCCGTGCTCGGCGTGCCCGATGCGACCTGGGGCGAGGTCGGCGTTGCCGTCTGCGTGGCCCGCGAGGGTGAGAAGCCGGTGAGCGAGGCCGAGATGGCGGCGTTCCTCGGCCCGAAGGTGCCGCGCTACAAGATGCCGAAGCGCTTCTTCTTCTGGGACGCGCTGCCGAAGTCGGGCTATGGCAAGGTGCCGAAGCGCATGGTGCGCGACGAGCTCGAGGCACGAGGCCTGCTCGATCTCGACAAGACGAAGGCAGGCTGAGCGCAGGCGATGCGGAATATCAAGCAGCCGGGCGCGCCAATCGCAGAGCGCATCCAATGGGTGGAAGCGAAGGGGCGCGCCTTCTCGTTCACGCTTCAAGCTGGTCTGCCGCTGCTGGAAGCCGCGCGGCGCGGCTTTGCGGCCGAAGGCTTTACGAGCGGCGTGCTCAACTTCCGGCGCGGCGCGCTCGGGCCGTTCGCCTATGTGATGCCGGCGCTGTCGAAGACCGGCGAGCACGCCGCGTTCTACAGCGAGACCTATCGGCCCGGCGGCATGACGCGCACGACGCTCGGCAGCATGACGCTGGGTACGCGCGACGGCGCGCCGTTCTTTCACTGCCATGGGCTGTGGACGGAGGCGGACGGCAAGGCCGGCGGTGGCCACATGCTGCCGGACGAGACTGTCGTCGCCGAACCGTTCGAGGTCGAGGCCTTTGGTATCGACGGCGCGATGTTCACTGCGGAGCAAGATCCCGAGACTCACTTCAAGCTGTTCGGGCCAGTAGTGGCTGAGCGCAGCGGTGCACGCACGACGCGCCGCGCGTTTGCGCTGCGGTTGCGGCCGAACCAGGATTTTGCCGCCTGTCTCGAACAGTTCTGCCGTGCGCGCGGCATCGCGCGCGCGAAGATCCATGGCGGCGTCGGCTCGACCATCGGCGCGCGCTTCACCCATGGCGGGGTAACCGAGCCGTTTGCGACCGAACTGGCGGTGACGGCCGGGCTGATCGCGCCCGGGCGCTCCGGCGCGCTCGAAGCTGCGCTCGATGTCGCGCTGGTCGACTATACCGGCGGGCTGGCGGAGGGGCGCCTCGTCCGCGGCGACAATCCGGTGCTGATGACCATGGAGCTGGTGCTGGAGGCGCTGGATTAGATCGCCGCCTGGACTTGTCATTGGCTGCTGAAGCCACTTCTTCTGAATGTCTGTTCCTGATATGTTCTACGGATAGCGAGTTACTCGGACAGGGCAGGGAGTGGTGAATATGCGAGGGCGACAGCGCGACGTCAGGCTGCCTGCTCCTTATCTCCGGCGCGTCTGGCTCGACCGCGCGCTGGTTCCGGACTGGGAGGCATATCCGTATTGTCTGCCGATCTTCCGCGAGGAATTCGACCTGAGCTTCGACACTGCGATCACCATCGTCGTGGGCGAGAACGGCACCGGCAAGTCGACCATCCTGGAGGGTATTGCATCGCTCGCAGGTTTTGACGACGCTGGCGGCGGCAAGGGTTACCGCCCGGTCGATCATTCCAATGCGCGCGAGATCATGGGCGGCGAGTTGTCGGCCGCGCTTCGCGCCGGCTGGGTGCCGAAGATCACCAACGGCTGGTTCTTCCGCGCTGAGACCTTCTTCTCGGTTGCAAGATATCTCGACGAGGTTTCCGACAGGCCGCCGGATTTCTTGTCCTATTCGCATGGTGAGGGTTTCCTGCGCTTCTTCGAGGAGCGATGCCAGAAGCAGGGCATTTTCATTTTCGACGAGCCGGAATCGGCGCTGTCGCCGGCGCGCCAGATGGAGTTTCTCAAGCTGCTGCATCGCATGGATTCCTCCCGCAACTGCCAGGTTATCATGGCGACCCATGCGCCGATGCTGATGGCCTATCCGAACGCGCGGTTGTTGCGGTTGACCAAGTACGGCCTCGAGCCCGTGACGGTGGAGGAGACCGATCATTACCGGGTAATGCGCGAATTCTGCAACGATCCGCGCGGGTTCGTTGAGGCGGCGCTGGGGGAATGAATGTGCCATCCATTGTTGTTCAGGGCGATCGCAGGGGACAATGGGCCATGACTGTCAACGAGCGTTGGCGCATTTGTTTCGAATTCAGCAAGGGCGATGCCTACGAGGTAGAAATCGTCGATTATCACAAGGGCTGACATTCATGGCTCCACTCGTTCATCCCGGACGGCTGCTCAAGCGCGAATTGGTGGCGCGAGGGCTGAGCGCCAACAGGCTTTCACTCGACATCGGCGTTCCTTCGGGGCGGATCACCGATATTCTGAATGGACGCAGAGGTATCTCGGCTGACACCGCGGTGCGACTTGGTCGGTATTTCGGCAACAGTCCTCAATTCTGGTTGGACTTGCAGGGGCAGTACGACATCGGTGTCGTCGAGCGGGAGAAGGGCGCGGAGATCGCTCGGCGGGTTAGGCCCGCCGACGCGGCTTGATCGGCTCGCCACGTTGGTGTCCCGGACAAGCTGGAACGCCTGAGCGTTGCGGCGCAGAGCCGGGACCCAGCGGCCGAGCAACGCGCTGCTGCATGTGCCCCGGCTCTGCAGCGCATCGCACCGGACGACGCTTCGCATCGCCGGGAGGGCGCTGCGCTGCGTCCGGGGCACGAGAGCGAATTCATATTTCCGCTCGAAACTTAATCGCAGGCGCGGCGTCCCGTTCTCGCGGCGTATTCCGCCCGAGCTTTGAGTCCGTTGCCGCCCTCAAGAGTGCCGAGGGCGCAGGGAAGGCCGGGTGCCGGCTGGCACCCGCGGTCCACTGTGCGAAAGCGTGTGCTTTAAAAAAGCTGCACAGCGGCATACAGGTGAAGCCAAAACATCCGGCCTTCCCTGCGCAGTGGTTTGACGGCTTATGTCGTGCTCTCCTCGGGGAGCGTTGCACTATTGCCCCCGTCGCCTTGCGGATGGCTGATGCGCTTGCCCGGTCGGGCCGCGGCATCACCGCAAGACTTGGCGCACAGACCCCGGGCGCCGGGACCACACGATTTTGCCGTACGCACGCTGCACCGGTCGTGTCCGCGCAGGTAGTTGCTCACGGTGTGACCCGCCCTGCAACCACCGCCGCGGCAACGCAGCCTGCGTCCACCACGTCCCATCCCGCATGTCGTGACGATCGCGATACGCCCCTCGGCCGGGTGGGATGGCTTTCTATACGATAATCCGAAGTTCTGATAAAGAGAAATGTTTTGCCGCGCCGCCGTTGACCTTCCTGTGGGTGTTTCGCCCATCGGGCGGCGCAACAGGTTGTGGGACGTGCCGGGCGTCGGCCGCAACGGCGCCACGAACCGGTCTCCCCTCGGCCCCAAAATGCGCTAGGATGATCGCAGCGCGCCCGAAGTCGCGCACGATCAACTGGACGTATGAGGAAACGAGATGAGGGTGACGATTGGACGGCGCACGGCCGTGGCGGCGGTGCTGACTGCCGCAGGGGCGGCGGTTTTGACGGCAGCTTTTGCGCCGGCTTTTTCACCAGCCTGGGCGCACGGGCCGACCCGGCAGAAAGTGCGCGAATCCATCGAGATCAATGCGCCGCAGGACAAGGTCTGGGCGGCGATCCGCAACTTTCAGGACATGAGCTGGCTGCCGCCTGTTACCAAGACCACGGGCGAGAAGGGCAACGAGGTCGGCGCGACGCGGCAGCTGACGCTGACGGGCGGAGCGACCGTCGACGAGGAGCTCTACAAATACGAGCCCGACATGATGAGCTATTCGTACCGGATCACCAAGGTCGACGTGAAGGTGCTGCCGGTGACCAATTATTCCTCGACCTTGACGGTGTCACCGGCTCCCGACGGCAAGTCGAAGCTGGAATGGGCCGGTGCGTTCTACCGCGGCTTTCCCAACAACGATCCGCCGCCGGAGCTAAGCGACGAGGCGGCCAAGACCGCGGTGAGCGGGCTCTACAAGGCCGGTCTCGAGGCGCTGAAGAAGAAGATCGAGAGCGGTAGCTGATCGTGCGGGCACAGGCCTTGCGGGCGCTGCTCCTGGCGGCGCTCGCCGCCGGCCTTTGTTGTGCTGCTCTTGGCCCGGGCTTCGGCAGCGCGTCTGCCGAAGAAGCCTTCGTCACCAACCAGCTCAGCGACGATCTGATGATCGTGGATCTCACGACTGCGCGCGCGGTGGCAACCATTCCCATCGGCGGCAAGCCGGCCGGTGTGGCCGTCAGCGCGGACGGGCGCTTTGCCTATGTCACGAGTCCCGATGCCAAGGCGGTGACGGTGGTGGACGCGGCGACGCGGCAGGTGGCGGGCCGCGTTGAGATCGGCGGCGGCCCGCTCGGCATCGCCGTGGCGCCCGACGGCAAGACCGTCTATGTCGCCGACTGGTACGCCGCGGCGGTGCGGGTGATCGATGCGGCCTCGCGCAGCGTCACGGCCAGCATCGCGGTCGGCGCCTCGCCGTCGGGGCTGGCGGTGACGCCGGACGGCAAGCTGCTGCTCTCGGCTGATCGCGACGACGACAGCGTCTCGGTCGTCGACACCGCGACGCGCCAGCGCAAGACGACCATCAAGGTCGGCACCCGTCCGTTCGGGGTCACCATCGATACCGAGGGCAAGCGCGCCTACACCGCCAATGTCGGCTCCGACGACGTCTCTGTGATCGACATCGCGGAAGGGCGCGAGATCGGCCGCGTGCCGGTCGGCATGCGCCCCTACGCCGTGGCGCTGACGCAAGGCCGCGGCTTCGTGACCGACCAATATGGCGGCACCGTCAGCGTGTTCGATGTTGCGACGTTGAAGCCGATCAAGCGCATCAATGTCGGCGAGTATCCCGAGGGCATCAACGCGACCGCCGACGGCCAGCGCGTCATCGTCGCCTGCTGGGAGAGCAACACGCTTCATATCATCGACGCGGCCGAGCTGAAGGTGATCGGCGAGATCAAGACCGGCGACGGCCCAAGGGCGTTCGGGTTGTTTCTGCGCAGGACGGAGTAGGGCGGTCGTAGCCCGCATGAGCGGAGCGACATGCGGGACAGGGCCATCCTCATCCACTGACGTTCCCGGATGTCGCTTCGCTCATCCGGGCTACGGCACCGGGGCAGAGCGTCCATGCAATCTCATCCATCCGCTCGAACACATGGTCCGGGCCGAGCGCCCGCAGCGCCGCCGGGGCCGCATAGCCCCAGCACACCGCGCCGCAGGCAATGCCCACCGCGCGCGCCGCCTCGATGTCGCGCACCTCGTCGCCGATCGCGATCACCTGGGCTGGCTGCACGCCGGCGCGGCGAATGACCCTGCGGAATTTGGCGGCTTTGCCGAACAGCGATGCCGAGCAGTCGAAATGCGCGAACAACGATGCGGCATCTCCGAGCTTCTCTCGCGCATTGGCCTCGCTGTCCGAGGTAACCAGCGCCAGCTGCACGCCGTTCTCGGCCAGCGTCCGCAGCATCGCCTCGACACCCGCGAACAACGGAATCTCGCTGGCCGCCTCCGCCTTCAGCCGCCGCGCATGCCGCGCGATCGCCGGCAGCTTCCACAAGGGGACTTCGAGCCGGGCAAGAATCTCCCGCGTCGAGGCATGCCGCAGCCCCTCGACGTCCTCATCGGCGACACGGCGAAAGCCGAAGCGATCGGCGACATCGTTGATGGTGCGCAGGAACCAGGGGAAGCTGTCGGCGAGCGTGCCGTCGAGGTCGAAGATGGCGAGGGCGTAGGGCATGCGTTCCTGAAGGTCTGGTCGCAATTCGTGGCTGGATGTACAAGAGCGAAACAGGAATGCAAAGATGGCGGTCGATCAGATACACCTCAGCAGATTTCTGAGCTTTGTGCTGCGGCATAAGCCCGATGAGATCGGCCTGACGCTCGGCCCGGAGGGCTGGGCCAACATCGACGAGCTGGTCGAAAAGGCCAACGCGTCCGGGACCAAGTTTGCGCGCGCCGATCTGCTCGGCGTTGTCGCAAGCAGCGACAAGAAGAGGTTCTCGCTCTCCGCCGACGGACTCAGCATTCGCGCCGCGCAAGGCCACTCCGTCCCAGTGGAGCTTGGCCTCCCGCCGCGCGAGCCTCCCTCAATTCTCTATCACGGGACGGCGACACGGTTTGTCGAAGCGATCCTGTCCGAGGGCCTGAAGCCGCAGGCGCGCCAACACGTTCATCTGTCGTCCGACGAAGCCACGGCCGAGCGCGTCGGTCAGCGCCACGGCTTGCCACACATTTTCAGGGTCAATGCGGGCGGCATGCATATTGGAGGATACAAGTTCTACCGTGCGGACAACGGCGTGTGGCTGACGGGCCGCGTACCGCCGGAATTTTTGGCATCGATCTCGCCCGGATGAGACAATGAAAGAACACTCGCCCTTCATTTTTGGGTACGAGGATGCATCAAATCACTTGATCATTCGCGTCGAAATCCCGGCAGGCATCGCCAGTAAAGCAGGGCTGCTTGCCTCGATTGCGGCAAAGTTGAAGTTCCCAAATTACTTTGGGGACAATTGGGAGGCCCTTGAAGCGTGTCTCGGTGACCTATCCTGGTTGCCAAGCGGTCAAGTCATTCTGGAACATGCCGACCACCCCTGGCGGATGATGCCGCAAATGCGAAGATCTATGTCGCGATCCTCGCCGACGCTGCCAAGAAGATGTCGAGTTCGGAGGAGCATCCGCTGTCGGTCGTTTTTCCAATCAAATGGCGCGACCAAGTTTCGTGGCTGCTTCGATTATAGGGCCTATAGCTCGTAGCTCACTCCGCCGCCTCGCTCGCCGCGCGTCTCCGTTTCGGCTTCCGCGCCTTCTCCAACACGGGGGCCAAAAACTTCCCCGTATAGCTCCGCGGCGCTTTCGCGATATCCTCCGGCGGGCCCCAGGCGACGATCTCGCCGCCGCCGTCGCCGCCTTCGGGGCCGAGGTCGATGACCCAGTCGGCGGTCTTGATGACTTCGAGATTGTGCTCGATGACGACGACGGTGTTGCCCTGCGCGACCAGCTCGTGCAGCACCTCCAGCAGCTTCTTGACGTCGTGGAAGTGCAGGCCGGTGGTGGGCTCGTCCAGGATGTAGAGCGTGCGGCCGGTGGCGCGCTTGGACAGCTCCTTGGCGAGCTTGACGCGTTGCGCTTCGCCACCCGACAGCGTTGTCGCCTGTTGCCCCACGTGGATGTAGTCGAGCCCGACGCGGTGCAGGGTCTGGAAGGTTTCGCGGACGCGCGGCACCGCCTTGAAGAACTCGGCGGCTTCCTCGACCGTCATGTCGAGCACGTCGGCGATGGACTTGCCCTTGAACAGCACCTCCAGCGTCTCGCGGTTGTAGCGCTTGCCCTTGCAGACGTCGCAGGTGACGTAGACGTCGGGCAGGAAGTGCATCTCGATCTTGATCACGCCGTCGCCCTGGCAGGCCTCGCAGCGGCCGCCCTTGACGTTGAACGAGAAGCGGCCGGGCTCGTAGCCGCGCGCCTTGGACTCGGGCAGGCCGGCGAACCATTCGCGGATCGGGGTGAAGGCGCCGGTATAGGTCGCCGGGTTTGAGCGCGGGGTGCGGCCGATCGGCGACTGGTCGATGTCGATGATCTTGTCGATGTGCTCGAGGCCCTCGATGCGGTCGTGCGGGGCGGCGCCTTCGCTGGCATTGTTCAGCTTGCGGGCGATGGCGCGGTAAAGCGTGTCGATCAGCAGCGTCGACTTGCCGCCGCCGGAGACGCCGGTGACGCAGGTGAACAGGCCGAGCGGAATTTCCGCCGTGACGTTCTTGAGGTTATTGCCGCGCGCGTTGACCACCTTGATGGTGCGGCGATGGTTCGGCGGACGCCGCTCCGGCACCTCGACCTCGAGCTCGCCGGTCAGGTACTTGCCGGTGAGCGATTTCGGGTTGCGCATGATCTCGGCGGGCGTGCCTTCGGCGACGATGTGGCCGCCATGCATGCCGGCGCCGGGGCCGATGTCGAGCACGTAGTCGGCAAGCCGGATGGCGTCCTCGTCATGCTCGACCACGACCACGGTGTTGCCGAGGTCGCGCAGCCGCTTCAACGTGTCGAGCAGGCGGGCGTTGTCGCGCTGGTGCAGGCCGATCGAGGGCTCGTCCAGCACGTAGAGCACCCCGGTCAGGCCCGAGCCGATCTGCGAGGCGAGGCGGATGCGCTGACTCTCGCCGCCGGACAGCGTGCCGGAGGAGCGTGACAAGGTGAGGTAGTTGAGGCCGACGTCGAGCAGGAAGGTGAGGCGTTCGCGGATCTCTTTCAGAATGCGGCCGGCGATCTCGTTCTGCTGCGCGTTGAGCGCGGCGGGCACGGTCTCGAACCATTCGCCGGCCTTCCTGACCGACAGCTCCGAGATCTCGCCGATATGCTTTCCGCCGACCTTGACGCAGAGCGCCTCGGGCTTGAGGCGGAAGCCCTTGCAGGCCTCGCAGGGCACGTCGTGAAAATATTTCGCCAGCTCCTCGCGGGCCCACTCGCTCTCGGTCTCGCGGTAGCGGCGGTTGATGTTGGTGATGACGCCCTCGAACGGCTTCTTGGTGTCGTAGGAGCGCACCCCGTCCTCGTAGGAGAACTTGATCTCGTCCTCGCCGGAGCCGTGCAGGATGGCGTCTTTCGTCTTCTTGGGCAGGTCCTTCCACCTGGTGGTCAGGGTGAACTTGTAGTGCTTGCCGAGCGCGGTCAGCGTCTGCACGTAATAGGGCGAGGACGATTTGGCCCAGGGCGCGATCGCGCCCTTGCCGATGGCGAGCTCCTTGTCGGGGATGACGAGATCCTCGTCGACATGCTGCTCGACGCCGAGGCCGCCGCAGGCAGGACAGGCGCCATAGGGGTTGTTGAAGGAAAACAGTCTGGGCTCGACCTCGGGAATGGTGAAGCCGGAGACCGGGCAGGCGAACTTTTCCGAGAACAGCATGCGCTCGGGTCCGCTCTTGTCGTGGATCTTGGCGGTCTTCTTCTTCTCTTCGGTGGGAGCTGCCGCTGGCGCGTCGGCGAACTCAACGACGGCGAGGCCTTCGGCGAGCTTCAGCGCGGTCTCGAAGCTCTCGGCGAGGCGTTGGCCGATGTCGGCGCGCACCACGATGCGGTCGACGACCACGTCGATGTCGTGCGGGAATTTCTTGTCCAGGGTCGGCGCTTCCGCCAGTTCATGGAAGGTGCCGTCGACCTTGACGCGCTGAAAGCCCTTCTTGAGCCATTCGGCGAGCTCCTTGCGGTACTCGCCCTTGCGGCCGCGCACGACGGGCGCGAGAAGATAGAGCCGCGTGCCCTCGGGCAGCGCCAGCACGCGGTCGACCATCTGCGAGACGGTCTGGCTTTCGATCGGCAGGCCCGTGGCCGGCGAGTAGGGCACGCCGACGCGCGCCCAGAGCAGGCGCATATAGTCGTAGATCTCGGTGACGGTGCCGACGGTCGAGCGCGGGTTCTTCGAGGTGGTCTTCTGCTCGATCGAGATCGCCGGCGACAGGCCGTCGATCTGGTCGACGTCGGGCTTCTGCATCATCTCCAGGAACTGGCGCGCATAGGCCGACAGCGATTCGACGTAGCGGCGCTGGCCCTCGGCGTAGATGGTGTCGAAAGCGAGCGAGGATTTGCCGGAGCCGGACAGGCCGGTAAACACCACCAGCTTGTCGCGGGGAATCTCGACGTCGATGTTCTTGAGGTTGTGCTCGCGCGCGCCGCGGATCGTAATTGCGCGCAGGCTCGAGCCCGCGTTCTGTTGTTGGCGCTTCGCCTTGATCACTTCATCCATCCGAGTTGCCCTCAAGCAATCCCATGGGTGCGCGACCGCGCCAGCAAGAGAGCCGCGCTTCGTCCGGAACCGGATCGGCGCCGATGGGGTTGGCAGCGAACGTAGGAAGAACGGAGGCGGATTTCCAGAGGGAGTTGCGAATCGTCAACGGAATGTTGGGGTGCTGGCGGCATCTGGCAGCAGCAGACGTGGAACTGCATGGAACGCGCATGCCCCACAAAGAAGGCCAAGCAAAAAGGCCGGCACGAGGCCGGCCTTTCGTAACGGGAGAGTTGGGAGACGAAGCTCAGTACTTCGCAACCACCGGGCCGCCGAAGGTGTAGTTGAGGCGGACGGTGCCCATATCGACGTCCTGCTTGATCCGGTCGATGCGGTCGTTGACGCCGACAATCGTGAAGGAGTTGTTGCGCTTGCCCATGAACAGATGGGCGTACTCGATCGCCACGGACCAGTTCGGCGCGAAACCAAATTCGAGGCCGGTGCCGACCGCACCACCCCAGCGCGTCTCGCTTGCGCTATCGAAGACGGCGCCGCCCACCAGACCGGTGTATTTGGCGTGCGTGACGGCCGCGCCACCCTTCACATACCAGAGCACGTTGTTCCAGGCATAGCCGACCTGGCCGGTGAAGAGGCCAAGTGCGTCGATCTTGGTCTCGTTGACCAGCGGCGCAAACGTCAGGCTGGTATTTGAGCCTTTCAGATTGGCCCAGTCGCCCTGGGCTTCGAGACCGAAGACCCAGTTGGTCGACTGCCAGCGGTAACCGAGCTGGCCACCGACGACGCCGCCGGTCGCATTGTGACAGCCTTCAGCCGTGTCCGGACCCGGTACGCCAAAGATATTGTTGACGTCCCAGCAGTTGCGGCTCGAAGCGCCACCGCCGTTAATGCCGACGTAGAAACCGCTCCAATTGTACATCGCGATCGGCGCGACCGGAGCCTTGGTGTAGGGGCGAGCCGCCAAATCGGCCGCCGAGGCCGGTGCCAACGCGCTGATTGCGAGCAAACTGGCCGAAGCCAGCAAAAGCTTCCTCATATCCATTCCCCAGTATCCGTCTCTCTTTCTTGCCTTCCGGAATCGGAAGAGCAGCGGACCCTATGACCCAACCGAGCTTTACACCATTGAAGCCAAAGGTTGTGTCACCTGGGGGCCACATCTCTTGAAAAACATCAGCTGGCGATGTGGGTGGACGCGAGACAACAAAAAGGCCGGCGCGAGGCCGGCCTTTCGTAACGCGAGGAGCGTTGCAGCGAAGCTTAGTACTTGGCGACGACCGGGCCGCCGAAGTGATAGTTCACGCCGACCTGCACGGTGTGGAAGTTGATCGTGCCGGAGGCCAGCGGGGCACCGAGGTTCGAGAAGTAGTCCTCGCTGCCGAGGCTGCGATAGAGGTACTCGCCCTTGACCGACCACTGCGGAGCGAAGAACGCCTCGACGCCGGCACCGACGGTCCAGCCGGAGTGCCACTTGCTGTCCGACACGGACGCGCCCAGTGCGGAGACGGTGATCTTGTTGTCGATCCAGGCGTAACCACCGGTGCCGTAGAGCAGGATGTTGTTGACGGCCCAGCCGATGCGACCGCGCACGGTGCCGAGTGCGTCGGTCTTGGACGCCACGGTGACCCCGAGCGCCGTCGCCGAAGCGTTCACGTCAGCCCAGGCGCCATCGGCCTCGATGCCGAACACGACGTTGCCGGTCTGCCAGTTGTAGCCGGCGGTGCCGCCGACGAAACCACCCTGCATCTTCGGGTCACCCGAAGAGGCTTCCCAGGCGCCGCCGCCGACGATACCGAGATAGAAACCGGTCCAGTTGTAGACGGAAGCCAGCGGAGCGACCGGCGCCTTGGTGTAGGGGCGAGCCGCGAGATCAGCAGCCGAAGCGGGGGCCGCCAGAGCGAACAAACAGGCCGAAGCCAACAAAGCCTTTTTCATTTTCAACTTAATCCCAGTCCCAGTTTCTGTTGTTGCCTTCCTTGACGGAAGGGCATCGGACTCAAACGGCCCAACTGGGCGGTGCTTACACCACTGAAGCCGCAAGTTGTGTCTCCGAAAAGCCACAGCGGTCGAAAAGGTGATGGTTACTGACTCATTGCGTCGGTGAACCCTGCCGCCAAACGACAAAGGCCGGTGCGAGGCCGGCCTTCAATCATCGAACAATATCAGATGGATATCAGTATTTTACGATCAGCGGACCGCCCCAGCGGTAGTTCACCCGGATCAGGGCGATTCGACGTCCTGGCTGATACGCTCGGAGCGTGTAACAGCGCCAAGCGGGGCCGCCGGGAGGTTGCCCGAGCCGGTGAAAGTCATGGTGCGATTGCCGAGGAAGATGTGGTCGTACGCGAAGCCCACCGTCCAGCCTCGCAGGGTTCCCTTCGGCGGAACATTCCTGGGCGCCGGCGCGCTGAGTTGGCACGATCTGTTTCGGTGCACCGGCAGGAAGAACAAATCTGGAACGTTGCGGAGGTCGATGCTATATGTGGGGATAACCTTGGGGGTGATGGGCTGAGCGGCGCCCGCGAGCGTATAGGGTCGCCCCAACAGGGCGCAGAGGAACGCGGGCAGCGCGCTCGGCCTTTGAAATCAGTGGCATTCGGAGTGGAGAGCGGCGATGGCGGGAAGCGTCAACAAGGTCATTCTGGTTGGAAATCTCGGCAAGGATCCTGAAATCCGCCGCACCCAGGACGGGCGGCCGATTGCGAATTTGAGCATCGCGACATCGGAAACCTGGCGCGACAAGAATACTGGCGAGCGCAAGGAGAAGACCGAGTGGCATCGCGTCGTGATCTTCAACGAAGGGCTCTGCAAGGTCGCCGAGCAATATCTGAAGAAGGGCGCGAAGGTTTACATCGAGGGGGCGCTCCAGACCCGCAAATGGACCGACCAGAGCGGCGTCGAGAAATATTCCACCGAGGTTGTGCTCCAGGGCTTCAACTCGACCCTGACGATGCTCGATGGCCGCAGTGGCGGCGGCGGAGGCGGCAGCTTCGGTGACGAGCCGGGCGGCGATTTCGGCTCCTCCGGCCCGGTCAGCAGCGCGCCGCGCCGTCCCGTTGCCGCCGGCGGCGGCGGCGGCCGCAACAGCGACATGGACGACGATATCCCGTTCTAACGCTGGGGAGGAGACGGTTCGGTCCGGGACAGGAAACGGCGGATCCGGCTTTCGAGGATCCGAACCAAGACGAGATCCATGAATTCATGGTCGGCGGGAATGTCGGGGCAGCTGACCCGTTGGCCGCTCGGACTGGAGCAGAACTTCTAGTTGCCTGCCCGGCTTCGGCCAATCCGGAGAACGCGCCCCTTGAGCCTCGCACAGCTGCTTGATGCCGCTCCGCCGATCCCGCTGCATGCCTTCGCCGCCATGGCTGCGTTCTTCCTCGGGGCGATCCAACTCGTCGCTCCCAAGGGAAGGCTGCCACATCGGGCTCTGGGCTGGCTTTGGGTAGCACTAATGCTTGTCGTGGCGCTCAGCTCGTTCTGGATCCACGAGATTCGTCTGGTCGGGCCGTGGAGTCCGATCCATCTGCTATCGATCTTCACGCTGGCGACGCTGGTGCTCGGTGTGATGGCTGCGCGAACCCACAATGTCCGCCGCCACAGGATCACGATGATCTCGATCTTCTTCGGCGCACTCGTAGTTGCCGGGCTGTTCACGTTCATGCCCGGACGGATCATGCATACGGTGATTTTCGGGTCGTAGCGGCGGCCAGAACCGGCGCCCCCGGCGCGGGGCTGCCGGAGCGCGGAAACTGCTTCCGGCTTACCCTGTAAGTGCATGAAAAAACGAAGGGAAAAAGCGCTTTCGCGAACCCCTGCGAGGGTGGTTATCCGCCCCCCGATGCGCTATATGATTCCCAGACAAAAACTCACCGGATTCCCCCTTGGCTGACGACGACAACAAGCCCGGCGACCAGCCGGCGCAACCCTCGGACATTCGCCCCGTCTCCATCTTCGAGGAGATGAAGAAGTCCTATCTCGACTACGCCATGAGCGTGATCGTGGCGCGGGCGCTGCCCGATGCCCGCGACGGTCTGAAGCCGGTGCACCGCCGCATCCTGTTCTCGATGAACGAGCAGGGGCACACGCCCGACAAGAAATACGTCAAGTCCGCCCGCGTGGTCGGTGACGTCATCGGTAAGTATCATCCACACGGCGATCAGTCGATCTACGACGCCATGGTCCGGATGGCGCAGGACTTCTCGATGCGCGTGCCGCTGATCGACGGCCAAGGCAATTTCGGCTCGGTCGACGGCGATCCCCCTGCTGCCTATCGTTACACCGAAGCGCGCCTGACGAAGGCGGCGTTGGCCCTGTTGGCCGACATCGACAAGGACACCGTCGACTTCCAGCCCAACTACGACAACAACGAGACCGAACCGTCGGTCTTGCCGGCCAAGTTCCCGAACCTTCTCGTCAACGGTGCGGGCGGCATCGCGGTCGGCATGGCCACCAACATCCCGCCGCACAATCTCGGCGAGGTCATCGACGCCTGCGTCGCGCTGATCGACAACCCCGCGCTCACCATCGACGAGCTCATTAACATCGTGCCGGGACCGGACTTCCCGACCGGCGGTGTCATCCTCGGACGGCAGGGCATCCGCTCTGCCTATCACCTCGGCCGCGGCTCGATCGTGATGCGCGGCAAGGTCGCGATCGAGACCATCCGCAAGGAGCGCGAGGCGATCATCATCACCGAGATTCCCTACCAGGTGAACAAGGCGACGATGGTCGAGCGCATCGCCGAGCTGGTCAAGGAAAAGAAGATCGAGGGTATCGGCGACCTGCGCGATGAATCGGACCGCGACGGCTACCGCGTCGTCATCGAGTTGAAGCGTGACGCCGTGCCGGATGTGGTGCTGAACCAGCTCTACAGATTCACGCCGCTGCAGACCAGCTTCGGCGTCAACATGGTGGCGCTCGACAGCGGCCGTCCGCGGATCATGCATCTGAAGGACCTGCTGACCATCTTCGTCGACTTCCGCGAGCGGGTCGTCACGCGGCGCACCAAGTACCTGCTGGCCAAGGCGCGTGATCGCGCCCATATCCTCGTTGGTCTCGCGATCGCGGTCGCCAATATCGACGAGATGATCCGCGTGATCCGGACCTCGCCCGACCCGACCGCTGCGCGCGACACCCTGATGTCGCGCGACTGGCCGGCCCGGGACGTCGAGGACATGCTGACGCTGATCGACGATCCGCGCCATCGCATCAGCGCGGATGGCACGATCCGGCTGTCGATGGAACAGGCGAGGGCCATCCTCGACCTGCGCCTTCAGCGCCTCACCGCACTCGGCCGTGACGAAATCCGCGAGGAGCTCGACAAGCTCGCCGGCGAGATCGCCGACTATCTCGACATCCTGCGCTCGCGCGAACGCGTGCTCGGCATCATCAAGACCGAGCTCGCCGAAGTGAAGGCCGAGTTCGCCACGCCGCGCCGCACCGTTATCATCGAGCAGGAGGGTGAGGTCGAGGATGAGGACCTGATCCAGCGCGAGGACATGGTCGTCACCGTCTCGCACGCCGGTTACGTCAAGCGCGTGCCGCTGTCGGCCTACCGCGCCCAGCGCCGCGGCGGCAAGGGCCGCTCCGGCATGCAGACCCGCGACGAGGATTTCGTCAGCCGCCTGTTCGTGGCCTCCACGCACACGCCGGTGCTGTTCTTCTCCTCGCGCGGCCAAGTCTACAAGGAGAAGGTCTGGCGTCTGCCGGTGGCCGCGCCGAACGGGCGCGGCAAGGCGCTGATCAACATCCTGCCGCTGGAGCAGGGTGAGCGCATCACCACCATCATGCCGCTGCCGGAGGACGAATCGACCTGGGGCAACCTCGACGTGATGTTCGCCACGACAGGCGGCAACGTCCGGCGCAACAAGCTGTCGGACTTCGTCGACGTCCGCCGCTCCGGCATCATCGCGATGAAGCTCGACGACAACGAGGCGATCGTCGACGTGCAGATCTGCACCGAGCGCGACGACGTGCTGCTGACCGCCGCCGGCGGCCAGTGCATCCGCTTCCCCGTCACCGACGTGCGCGTGTTCACCGGACGCACCTCGATGGGCGTGCGCGGCATCGCGCTCGCCGATTCCGACAAGGTGATTTCGCTGGCGATCCTGCGCCACGTCGAGACCACCTCGGACGAGCGCTCGGCCTATTTGAAGATGCGCCGCGCGGTCGCCGGCGAAGCCGGGGCCGAAGAGGCCGCCGTGGATGCCGAGGCCGAGGAGACGTCCGGCAGCTTCCAGCTCGCCCAGGAACGTTACGCCGAGATGTCGGCCCAGGAGCAGGTCGTGCTCACCGTGTCGGTCAACGGCTACGGCAAGCGGACCTCGTCCTACGAATACCGCACCACGGGACGCGGCGGCAAAGGCATCGTCGCCATGAGCGTCAACAACCGCAACGGCAACCTGGTTGCCTCGTTCCCGGTCGAGGACGCCGATCAGATCATGCTGGTCACCGACAAGGGCCAGCTGATCCGCTGCCCGGTCGAAGGCATCCGCATCGCCGGCCGCTCGACGCAAGGCGTCATCGTGTTCGACACGGCCGAGGACGAGCACGTGGTGTCTGTCGAGCACATCACGGAAGAGGCGGAGAGCGGCAACGGGACGAACGGCGAATAGGGAGTAGCGACCAGGACTTGCTGCCCGATTCGCTGTTCGCCGCTCATCATTCGAACCTGACAGGCCCGACTACGGGGTCCGATTGGCGGTCACGAGGCGCGCCTCGCGGATCGTGGCCTTGGTGCCGGCCTTGCGCAGGCACGAGGCCTCGAAATTGGGCCACGCCTGCTGCGAGCAGTCCTTGCCGATGGCGCGGATATCGAGCCGGTCGCTCTTGGCCAGCGGCTGCGGCACGCTGGCTTCGACCGCCGGGGCAAAGCCGGGCAGGAGCGTGAGGGCTGCGGCAACACACGCAGAGAGTGCGATCGCTGAAAGAGTCTTGATCATTGACAGTCCCCTGTGATGCGGCCGCCTACGCCCAGTGTGCGGCCCGTCATTCGTTGGCCGGATTAGTAACCATGGCCAGTTTCCGGACGTCTTCGCCGGCGCGGGAAATGGTTTCGTCTCGGCCCCCGTTTGTTTCGTGACTACGCTCAGGACGAAACAAACCGGCCATTCCCGACAGGGCCGGCCGGATATTGCCGGAAACGGCCGGGAACCGGCCCGGCTTGCCGGGCCGGGCCGGGCGCGGTAGGAGGGGGCTATGCCGCGTATCGCCTTCTATCCCGGTTCCTTCGACCCCATCACCAACGGCCATCTGGACGTGGTCCGGCACAGCGTGTCGCTGTGCGATAAGCTCGTGGTCGCGATCGGGGTCCATCCCGGCAAGAAGCCGCTGTTCTCGACCGAGGAGCGGCTCAAGATGCTCCATGACGTCTGCGGGCCGGTGGCGGCCAAGGCCGGCTGCGTGCTCGAAGCCGTGACGTTTGACGATCTGTCGGTGACGTCGGCGCGCAAGCACGGCGCGACCATCATGATTCGGGGCCTGCGGGACGGCAGCGACCTCGACTACGAGATGCAGCTCGCCGGCATGAACGAGGCGATGGCGCCGGAGGTGCACACGGTCTTCCTGCCGGCCTCGCCGATGGTCCGCCCGATCACCGCCACTTTGGTGCGCCAGATCGCCGGCATGGGCGGGGACGTTTCGACCTTCGTCCCGCCGATTGTCGCGGCCCAGCTCAAGGCAAAATTCGCCGGATAACGGCGCGCGTCCTCTTCCCTCTGATCCGGAGTTGTCATGATCCGAATTCTCGCAGTCCTTGCCGCGCTTCTGCTCGCGGTGCCGGCCGTGGCGCAGCAATTGCCGGCCAACCTCGACAAGGCCAACGCTATCGTCATCGACAGCACCAAGGGCCGCATCGTCATCAAGCTGCGCACCGATATCGCGCCTCAGCATGCCGAGCGCATCAAGCAGCTCGCGCGCGAGGGCTACTACAACAACGTGCCGTTCCACCGCGTCATGGACGGCTTCATGGCGCAGACCGGCGACGGCCAGAACTTCAACGGCACCGGCGGCTCGAAATATCCGAACCTGAAGCAGGAATTCTCCAAGGTGCATTTTGCCCGCGGCATCGTCGGCATGGCCCGGCGCGGCGACAGCGTCGACAGCGCCAACTCGCAGTTCTTCATCATGTTCGCCGACGGCGGCAGCCTCGATGGCCAGTACACCGTGATCGGCGAGGTCGTGCAGGGCATGGACGTCGTCGACAAGCTGAAGAAGGCTCCGCCCGGCTCCGCCGGCGGTGCCGTGACCGATCCCGACAAGATGGTGAAGGTGCAGGTCGCCTCCGACATCAAGTAGGAGGCGGCGATGGCGCGCTGTGGCGACAAGCTCGTGCTGGTTGCCGCGGTGCTGCTGCTCGGCACCTCGGGCGCGGCCGCCGAGGATCGGCAGGTCAACACCATCCAGGACGTGTTCCGGCACTTGCGTACCTGCTGGCGACCGCCGCCCGCCACCAAGGCCCGCCCACTCGACATCACCGTCGTCGTGAGCTTTAACCGGTCCGGCGACATTCTGGGCCATCCAAGGATCACCTATGAATCCGCGGAGGCCTCCGACAATGACCGGCTGCAATACCGGATCGCGGTGATGGAGGCGTTGCAACGCTGCACGCCGGTGCCATTTACCGAAGCAATGGCCGGCGCCGCCGCGGGACGTCCATTCGCGATCCAGTTCCGTAACCGCAAAACGTCACCTGACAAGACTTCACCCCCAACGCAAGAGAGACGAGCATGAGCGTCACCGAAAACACCCTGATCCTCGAAACCACGCAGGGCCCCGTCACCATCGAGATGCGCCCCGACCTCGCACCCGGCCACGTCGCCCGCATCAAGGAACTGGTCCGTGAGGGCTTCTACGACGGCATCGTGTTCCACCGCGTGATCGAGGGCTTCATGGCGCAGACCGGCTGCCCGCAGGGCACCGGCACCGGCGGCTCCGGCAAGAAGCTGAAGGCCGAGTTCAACAAGGAGCCGCATGTGCGCGGCACCGCCTCGATGGCGCGCGCCGCCAATCCCGATTCCGGCGACAGCCAGTTCTTCATCTGCTTCGACGACGCACGCTTCCTCGACAACCAGTACACGGTGTGGGGCAAGGTCACCGAGGGCATGGAGAATGTCGACAAGATCAAGCGCGGCGAGCCGGTGCAGAACCCCGACAAGATCGTCAAGGCGCGGATGGCCGCGGACAAGGAATAAGTCCATCCCCTCATGGTGAGGAGGCGCGCAGCGCCGTCTCGAACCATGAAGGCCGAGCTGCCGCAGCGGGGCCTTCATCCTTCGAGACGCGCGTTCCGCGCTCCTCAGGATGAGGAATGACTATGTGGCGCTGACTCCGACATGCGCACCGATCTGTTCGATTTCGACCTGCCCGCCGAGCGCATCGCGTTGCGCCCGGCAAGTCCGCGCGACTCCGCCAAGATGCTGGTCGTGGAAAACGGTGCGCTGCGCGACCAGAGCGTCGCCGACCTGCCGTCATGGCTGAAGGCGGGCGACCAGCTCGTCGTTAACGACACCAAGGTGATCGCGGCGCAGCTGAAGGGCCGCCGCATCGGCCGCGAGACCGAACCCCGAATCGAGGCGACGCTGATCAAGCGGCTCGACGGCTCGCGCTGGCAGGCGCTGGTGAAGCCCGCCAAGAAGCTCGCCGCCGGCGACCGCATCCGCTTCGGCAATGAAGGCAAGGTCTGCCTGCTCGGCCATCTCGACGCCGAGGTCGAGGCCAAGGGCACCGAGGGCGAGGTCTCGTTGTCGTTGTCGTTCTCGTTCCATGGCCCGGCGCTGGACCAGGCCATCGCCGATCTCGGCAGCCCGCCGCTGCCGCCCTACATCGCCTCCAAGCGCACGCCCGACGATCAGGACCTCGCCGACTACCAGACCATGTTCGCGGTGAACGAAGGCGCGGTCGCAGCGCCGACCGCCGGGCTGCATTTCACCCCGGCGCTGGAGCAGGCGCTGCGCGCGCGCGGCGTCGGCATCAACCAGGTCACGCTGCATGTCGGGGCAGGGACGTTCCTGCCGGTGAAGGTCGACGACACCGAATCCCACAAGATGCACGCCGAGTGGGGCACGATCTCGGCGGAGACGGCGGAGCGCCTCAACAGCGCCCGAAAAAATGGCGGCCGCATCATCGCCGTCGGCACCACGTCTTTGCGCCTGCTCGAGAGCGCAGCGCGCGAGGACGGCACGATCCAGCCCTTCGCGGCCGAGACCGCGATCTTCATCACGCCCGGTTATCGCTTCCGCGCCGTCGATGTCCTGATGACCAATTTCCACCTGCCGAAGTCGACGCTGTTCATGCTGGTGTCGGCATTCTCCGGCCTGGCGACGATGAAGGCAGCCTATGCGCACGCCATCGCCAATGGGTATCGGTTTTATTCGTATGGGGATGCGTGTCTGCTGTTTCGGGCA
Organism: Bradyrhizobium sp. LVM 105; assembly: GCF_003957705.1. Lineage (NCBI taxonomy): Bacteria > Pseudomonadati > Pseudomonadota > Alphaproteobacteria > Hyphomicrobiales > Nitrobacteraceae > Bradyrhizobium > Bradyrhizobium sp. LVM 105. The sequence continues at coordinate 271,524 of NZ_QZMV01000004.1, forward strand.
GTGCCGTAGGGTGGGTTAGCCGTAAGGCGTAACCCACCACTATCGATCTCCGCGGAAGCGGAAAAGGTGGATTACGCCTTCGGCTAATCCACCCTACGCACCTTGCTACGCCATCACCCGCTGCGGCAGGAGCTCGGCGATCTGCACCGCGTTCAGCGCGGCGCCCTTGAGCAGCTGATCGGCCGCCACGAACATCGAGATCGAATGCCCGCTGGCGTCGCTGAGATCCTTGCGGATGCGGCCGACCAGGACGTCGTCCTGGCCCGAGGCGTCGATCGGCATCGGGAAGTAGTTCTTCACGCGATCGTCGACCACCTTCACGCCGGGCGCCTGCGCCATGATGGCGCGGACCTGGTCTTCGCTGATCGGCTTCTCGCATTCGAAGGTGATGGCCTCGCAATGGGCGCGCAGCACCGGCACGCGCACGCAGGTGACGCCGACCGCGATGGTGTCGTCCTCGAAGATCTTGCGGGTCTCCTTGATGACCTTGGTCTCTTCGTCGTTGTAGCCGGTGTCGGGGTCGACGGCCGTATTGTGGTTGAAGAGGTTGAAGGCGTAGGGATGTGGCATCACCTTCGGCGTATAGAGCTGCCCGTTGAGATTGGCGCGGGTGGATTCGACCAGCTCCTCCATCGCGGCGGCGCCGGCGCCCGAGGCGGCCTGGTAGGTCGAGATAATGACGCGCTTGATGCGGTTCTTCTGGTGGATCGGCCACAACGGCACCAGCGCGGTGATCGCCGCGCAGTTCGGATTGGCAATGATGCCCTTGTGGTCGCGGATGCGGCTGGCGTTGATCTCGGGGATCACCAGCGGCACGTTCGGGTCCATGCGGAACGCGGAGGAGTTGTCGACCACGACCGCGCCAGCCTTGACCGCGATCGGCGCATACTTCTTCGAGATGCTGCCGCCGGCGGAGAACAGGGCGATATCGACACCTTCGAAGGACCGCTCGGTCAGCTCCTCGATCACGACCGGCTGGCCGCGGAACGATACCGTCTTGCCGGCCGAGCGGGCGCTGGCGAGCGCCTTGAGCTTGCCGACGCGAAAGCCGCGCTTGTCCATGGTGGCGATGAATTCGGCGCCCACCGCACCGGTGACGCCGACAATCGCGACGACGGGATCGTTACTCACTTTGTCCTCCATTGAGATTTGCGAATGAGACAACAAAAAAGCCCCGGACCATCGAGGGCGGGGCTTCGGTAGAGCTGATGCGTTCCAGTCGACGACTACGCGCGCACGCCTCCCCGGGCCCCTGAGGCCGTGGTGGTTTTGGTCGTGCGTTTGGTGGTCGTGAACATGGCGGCGACTTATGCGGGAGAGTCTTGCGGTCGTCAATGGCTTTTCGCCCCGGTCGATGCCGGGGGCGAACCCTGCCGCTATCGGGCAGCCGCTATTTCGCAGCCGCTACTTTGCCCTGGCGCCCGGGGGCTCCAGGATGACCTCCTTGAGGTCGTCGCCGCTGATCACGACGATCGCGAAACTGAGCCGGCCGCGTTCGCGCACGAGGCCGCCGCTGATCGCCTTGCCCGAGGCCGCGCGCTCGGCAACACGCACGGCATCCGCGAGGCGGTGCCTGATCGCACCAAGTGCTGCAAGGTTGTTGCGGTCGTCGTGGTCGAGCTCGGCGAGGGGCAGGGCTGCTTCCCCGCCGACGAGTTCGCCCGTCGCAGCGTTGATGGTGTGGCGCCAGATCCGGTCGTTGTGCAGGGTCTTGACCCGATACACCGCGACGCCGGAGCCGCCGTCAAAACTCACATCTGCGGTGGTGGCGCCGGCGTGGCGGGCTTCGGCGATCGCCATGGCCTGGCTGATCGAGATCGACGAGCTGCGGAAGCGCTCGATCTCGCGGCTGACGGCCTGGCGGTCTGCCTCGGCATCACCATCTGTGTCGCTGTGAAGCGCGGTCGGTGTGCCCGCGATCACGGTCGCCTGCAACGGTGCGACGAGGAGCAGCGCGGGCAAGGCGATCGCGAGCAGTTGCAAGGTCCGTCGTCTGGCTGTCGTCATGTGCGAAACCTTCGGCCTGCGAGTGTGCCGGATGAACGTAAAGAATTCGCGGCCGGCCCCGGGCAAAGGCCGGCCGCCGAACGCCGCGGCGGGCTGTACCTGCCGTGGCGATCGAATCGGTCCGGACCTCCTTGGGGCTGGCTTAAAAGCGGCCCGTACCGACTTATAACTAAACCATACCGTATCGTTTTGTTTTGGTCAATGCCGTTGCGGCGGCCCCTTAGGGAAAGAGCGCGCGTTCACGGAATCGTCAGCGGGAGGAGCGGCGCCGCGCCGGGCCCTTTGCGGCGTCCCGGACCCGGTCGGCAGGACCCAGCGCGCCGGCAAGGAACAGCTTGATCGCGATGCGCATGCGCTTCTCGGCCGATTTCGGCTCGAGGGCCGTTCCGAAGGTCGCCATGCGGTGGGTGTGTCCGACGACCACGTCGAGAAACACCTCGGCCGCAATGGTGGTGTCCTCGACGTCGAGCGCGCCTTGCGCAACCAGATGATCGAAGAAGCGCGCAGTGGTGGCAACGGCCTTGAGCCAGCCTTCCTCCTTGCCGAGCTTGGCGACGTCGGGGAAGTTGATAGCCTGTGACGTCATCATGCGGCTGAAGGCGACGGCGTCGGGACCGCAGGTGAATGAGAGCATCTCGCGCCCGATCTCGACCAGCCGCTGCTCGACCGAGATGTCGGCGGCACTGCTCAGCTGGGTCTCTGCCGCGGCCGACAGCGGCGCAAGCCAGCGCGCAATCTCGCGCCTCAGCACGGCGGCAAACAGGCCGCGCTTGTCGCCGTAGCGGGAATAGACGGTGGGCTTGCTCACCCGGGCCGCTTCCGCGACCGCGTCGAGCGAGGTCGCGTCGAAACCGCGATCCAGGAACAGGCGGGTGGCGACCTCGATCAGCCGCTGGTCGCGCTCGATGGCGGCGGTCTTGGTCGGCCGGCCGCCGCGGGATTTCGGCACCTCGCGCCGCGGCGCTGCCGGTCTCGTCCTGGTCGCAGTCAATCCCATGCCCAATGATTCCTGCGCGTTTCTGACGTTCGTCATTCGCTCTATATCGCGCAGGAGCCGGGGCGTCATCGCGAATCTGGCCGAATTGGCCGTATCGTCAACGGTTTCAGCGGTTCCGTCATCGATTCTCACGGCAGCGCCGAGCTCCAGGCCTGGCCGGACGCGGCCTTGTCATATCCGTATTGATAGAGCGCCCGCATATAGGCGGTGTCGAACCCTTCCGACGGCGGCGCCGGATAGTCGCGCGCGATGTAGGAGAGATGAAAGCCGAGACGGTTGCGCCTCGCGAAATCATAGGTCGAGAAGATGATCGAGCGCGTCTGCGACTGGGTGATCGCCGACAGGCTGCGCGAGGCGACGTCGATGGTGCCGTTGGAGACGAGCTCGAAATTGCGCTCGATCTTCTTGTTGACGAGGATGTAGATGTCAAATTTCGCACTACCCGGCAGCCGGCTGCCCTGGAACAGCAGGGCTTCCGGCAGCGTCAGCACCGGCGCGGTCACGCCGCCGTCGACATGCATCTCCTGAAACTTGCGGCCCTGGCCCTCGGCGTCGATCATGATCGGCGGAAACACCAGGGGAATGCTGGCGGAGGCCGCCATCACGTCGCGAAACAGCTTGAGCGCCTCGGGCGTGCCGACGGCGGCGATCTTGCCCATGTCCCAGATCGCGGTACGCTGGGTGTCGAGATCGGTCGTCACGATCAGCAGCTTTCGTCCCTTGGTGTTTTCGCGCGCGACCTGGGCCAGAATCTCCGGCCCGACATAGCGTGCGACCAGCTCGCGCAGCCGCGTGTTGCCGAACAGGCCGGATCCGAACAGCACGCGCACGATGCTGGGATCGTTGAGGAGGCTCTCCGCGATGCCGGAGGTGTAGACGTCCTTCAGGGTGTCGTCATATTGCGGGCCGAGGAACGCGAACGGCGCGATCAGGCCGCCGGTGCTGACGCCCGAGACGACGGAGAAGGTGGGGCGGGTTCTGGCCGCGGTCCAGCCGTTGAGCACGCCGACGCCGTAGGCGCCATCGGCGCCGCCGCCGGAGAGCGCCAGATAGGATCTCGTCGCGGTGCTGATGTTCTTGTCGAAGCTGAATTTCGTGACGGGGTCGTCGGCGTAGCGCCTGAGGCCATCGATCTCGAGCACGCGCGATACGCTGGCTTCATTGGCCGTATAGGGCGTGCGGGGCATGGAGGTGCAGGCGGCGAGCGCCAGGCTGCACGTCAGGACCAGGATTCCGGTCAGGCGGCCGGTTGTGTGCCTGATCCGGTCGTGCGGGCGGCCGGAGAGGTCAGTCGAACAGGAAGGAAGCGGCATTGTCGGTGGCTGGCGATCACGCATTTGGCGCCGCCGGCACATTCTTGCCGCGGCACCTCGTCCAGCCCTTGGTAAAACTACACTGTTTCGTTTTGTTTAACAAGGCTGGCAGCGGGAATAATCGGCTCGATTTTGTCCCAGTCTGAGGCACCGTGGGTTGAGCGGGTTGATCGACTTGCTCCGACACGCAATAAGCACCGCCATGAATCCCGACAATGATCTTCCCAATCACTTTGAGTTGCTCGCCACCGATGGCGCCGCGCGCACCGGGCGCCTGACCACACCTCACGGCGTGGTGCGGACGCCGGCCTTCATGCCGGTCGGCACCGCCGGCGCCATGAAGGGCATGCACTGGCGCGAGGTGCGCGATGCCGGTGCCGACATCGTGCTCGGCAACACCTATCACCTGATGCTGCGCCCGACCGCCGAGCGGATCGCGGCGCTCGGCGGCTTGCAGCTTTTCACCGGCTGGAACGGGCCGATGCTGACGGATTCCGGCGGCTTCCAGGTGATGTCGCTGTCGGACCTGCGCAAGGTCACCGAGAACGCCGTCACCTTCCGCTCGCATATCGACGGCGCCAAGGTCGAGCTGTCGCCGGAGCGCTCGATCGAGGTGCAGCGCTTGCTCGGCTCCGACATCGCCATGCAGATGGACGAGTGCGTGCGGCTGCCGGCCGAGCACGCCGACATCGAGCGCGCGATGCAATTGTCGCTGCGCTGGGCCGAGCGCTCGAAGCGCGCCTTCGAGAGCGCGCCCGACGGCTACATGCTGTTCGGCATCGTGCAGGGCGGCGACGTCCCCCGGCTTCGTCACGCGAGTGCGCAAGGCCTGGTCGAGATCGGCTTCCATGGCTATGCGATCGGCGGCCTTGCCGTCGGCGAGCCGCAGGAGGTGATGCTGGCGATGATCGACGAGACCGCGCCGGTGCTGCCGAAACAGCGCCCGCGCTATCTGATGGGCGTCGGCACGCCCGACGACATCCTCGAAGCCGTGAAGCGCGGCATCGACATGTTCGACTGCGTGATGCCGACGCGCAACGGCCGCCACGGCGTCGCCTTCACGCGTTTCGGCCAGGTGAATTTGCGCAATGCACGCCACGCCGACGATCCGCGTCCGCTGGATGAGGAGAGCTCATGGCCGTCGACGCGCAACTGCGCGCGCGCCTATCTGCACCATCTCGTCAAGGCGGGCGAGACGCTAGGGGCGATGCTGCTGTCCGAAATCAATATCGCCTACTACCAGTTCCTGATGCAGGGCATCAGAGACGCGATCGCGGGCGGAACGTTTGAGGAGTTCTATCGGCGTACGCGCGAGGGCTGGGCGAGGGGCGACATCGCCCCACGCTAGCTCAGTTGCACACGAAGCGTTGCTTCACGGCATGCTTGGTCACGAAGCCATAGCCGCAATTATCGCAGGTCCAGAGATAGCTGATCATGTGGTCCGAGACGTAGGCGGATGCTTCGGCGGCGACCATGGAGTCGGCACAGACAGGACAGGTGGGCAATTCGCTGCAACGCGGATCGCGGTTCGGCGCGACGGTCGACAACACTTCAGCAATTGCTGACATCGTGGTGACCTCCCTGCTTTAAGACGTAAGTCTAACATAAGCAGAAACGGTTGACGAGGTCGCAACACAAATGCGTTGGTTTTCTGATCTTCGCCGCTCACGTGATTTTGCGATGCAGCGTATTTAACATGTGCCGCATTGCCGCTTGCGTGTCGCCGCAAGCTGTCTGTAACTGCGCAATGCCGCGATAGAAGAGCAGATTGTCGCCACAGGGAGTTCATCATGGACGCATCGTCCAACACGGGTGCAGCGCACCAAGCCGGCCGCGGCCGGATCTATGACTCGATCGTCGAGGCCTTCGGCAATACGCCGATCGTGCGCTTGCGTCGGCTGCCGGGCATGCACGGCGTGAATGCGACGATTTTGGCAAAACTTGAATATTTCAATCCTGCCGCAAGCGTGAAGGACCGCATCGGCGCGGCCATGATCGTCGCGATGGAAAAGGCCGGCATCGTCAAGCCCGACACCGTGCTGATCGAGCCGACCTCCGGCAATACCGGCATCGCGCTCGCCTTCGTGGCGGCGTCGCGCGGCTACCGCCTCAAGCTGGTGATGCCGGAATCGATGTCGATCGAGCGGCGCAAGATGCTGGCTTTTCTCGGCGCCGAACTGGTGCTGACGCCGGCGGCGCAAGGCATGAAGGGCGCGATCGCCGCCGCCGAGGAGCTGTTGAAGACGACGCCGAACTCGGTGATGCCGCAGCAGTTCAAGAACCTCGCCAATCCCGAGGTGCACCGCCGCACCACCGCGGAAGAGATCTGGAACGACACCGCCGGCAACATCGACTTCTTCGTCGCCGGTGTCGGCACCGGCGGCACGATCACCGGCGTCGGCCAGGTGCTCAAGCCACGCAAGGCCGGCTTGCGCGTAGTCGCGGTCGAGCCGGAGGAGAGCCCGGTGCTGTCGGGCGGACAGCATACCCCGCACAAGATTCAGGGCATCGGCGCCGGCTTCATCCCCGACATCCTCGACCGCGCCGTGATCGACGAGATCGTCAAGATCAACTCGACGACCGCCATCGAGACCGCGCGCGCGCTGGCGCGGCATGAGGGCATTCCCGGCGGCATCTCCTCGGGAGCTGCGATTGCGGCCGCGCTGCAGATCGGCAAGCGGCCGGACGCTGCGGGAAAAACCATCCTGGCGATCGTGCCGTCCTTCTCCGAGCGGTATCTTTCGACGGCTTTGTTTGAAGGAATCTAGGACATGGCGGAGCAACCACCGAGGCGGCCGCGCACACTGGGCGATGCCAGGACGGAAGCAGAGGCAGCGTTCAAGAAGGTGACGGCCAAGGTCGCCGTGGCGCCGCCTAAACAGACGGCTGTTCCCGGCGTCAAGGAGCAGGTCACGTTGCGCATCGATCAGGACGTGCTGGAGTTCTTCCAGGAGGGTGGCCCCGGCTGGCAGGATCGCATCAACGAGGCGCTGCGAAAGGCCGCGGGGAAGTAGGGCTCTCTCTCGCCACGCGGCGCTGCGAGAGCGGGGCCTTCATGGTTCGAGACGGCGCTTCGCGCCTCCTCACCATGAGGATCACAAACGAAAAAGCCCGGCGTGAGCCGGGCTTTTGCATTCTGAGATCGTCGTCTCGCCTCAGCGGCGGAACATGCCGCCCATCATGCCGCCGACGACACCGCCGACGAAGGCCGCACCGGCGGCATCGCCGGGGCTGCTGCGTTGAGGGGCGGGTGCCGGCGCGCTGCTCTGGGCCGGGGCGCTGGCGGCGCGGCGGGCCGGCTTCTGGCTGGTGTCGCTCGCGGTCGCCGGGGCAGCCACGATCTCCGAGAGCAGAGCCTTGTGCTGAAGCTTGTTGAGGTAGCCTGATGAGGGATAGCCGCGCGCCGTCTGCCAGCGCTTGAGCACCGATCGCGTCTCCTCGTCGAATGCGCCGCTCTGCTTGGTGTCGAAGCCGAGCGCCGTCAGGCGACGCTGCACGTCGCGGCGCTTGGTCTTGTCGAGGCCGATCTGGTCCTCGGTGACCTGGGTGGCCTCGTCGGTGAAGGTTGCGGGATCGACGCCAGCGTTGAGGGCGCGGGTCGCGGTCGAGGGGCCGCTCTTGATGGCGGCGAGGCGTGCCAGCGCCAGCGCCTTGAACTGACCGTTCGGATAGGCGGTGAGATAGGCGTTGAGCTCTTCCGGCTTGTTGGACTCCTTCACCGAGCGCCAATATTCGAGCTCGACGCCGTCCGAGCCGGCGGTCGCAGCCGGCACCATGCCCGAAGCGGTCGGAGCCGCGTTGGCGACCTGCGTGGTCGGGGCCTGATTGAGATAGACCGAGCCGGTCAGGTTGGTGTGGCCCCAGGGCAGCTGGCCCTTGCGGGTCTCTTCATTGACCTGGGCGCGCACTGACGTCATGGCCTGCTGGATCTCGACGCCGGGCTTGGTGATGTTGTCGATCAGCGCACGCGTGAACGGGCTGTTGTTGCCCTCCTGACCATCGAGCGCGGTCTGGCCGGGACCGGTGGCGAACGCGATGAGGGTGCCTTCACCGGATTTCATCTCGGCAAGACCGCTCTGCACGTTGACGCTGCGGGTCGCGGAGTTCGACTTGATCTTGGCGGCGAACGGATTGTCGCGGCAGGCATCGAGGAAGACGAGCTTGACCTTGGCATCGCCCATGGTCTGCTCGAGCGTCAGGTCGATGTTGATGGCCGCGCCCAGCTTGACGTCCATCTCCGACTTGATGTCGGCGTCGACGGGCAGCAGGTAGTTGGTGCCGCTGACGGCGATGCCGTGGCCGGCATAGTAGAACAGCGCGATGTCGGAGCCCTGCGCCTTGCGGCCGAAATCGAGCAGCTTCTCCGTCATCTGGTCGCGGCTGAGATTGGAGCCTTCGATCACCTCGAAGCCGACATTGCGCAGCGTCGATGCCATCGCCTTGGCGTCGATCGGCGGGTTCGGCAATTGCGCGACGTTCTTGTAGGAGCCGTTGCCCACGACAAAAGCGACGCGGCGGTCAGCCTTCGCGGCACTGACCGACAGCGCCATGCACATCAGCGAGGCGAGGAGGGTGAGATAGCGCATTCTGAAATCCCCAGAATCGAATTGCAGGCAGCAACAAATTGGCAACGAACCTACACGAAGTGCCCGACCTCGCGCCACCAAAACGGCAGGACGTCCGTTTCAACCCGCTGCTGTGTGGCCGAATATGCACGGTGGAGGGTCGCTCCAACGTGATCTAAATCACACGGCCACTTCGTTTTGTCGCGCGAGGCGGCGCGAGGTTCATTGGGCGCGGGCAGGAACCGGCGGCACCGGCTTCAGATTCAGGAGATTGCCGCACAGGATCAGCGCCGCGCCGAGCACGGTCCAGCCGTCGAGCCGCTCGGAATAAAGCAGCCAGCCGGCTGTCGCAGTCAGCGGAACCCGCAGGAAATCCATGGGCACCACGATCGTCGCATCCGCGTGGCGGAGCGCACTGGCGAGGCAATAATGGGAGAAGGTGCCGCAGACCCCGATGACGAACAGCCAGCCCCATAAACGCGGCGACGGCCAGATCCACACGGCGAGCGTTGGCAGCAAGCCCACGACGGCCTGCACCACGATCATCCAGAACAGGATCGACAATGCGCTTTCGGTCCGGGTCAGCGACTTGGCCAAGATCATGGAAATGCTGAAGCCGATTGCAGCCCCGAGGGCGATCAATTGGCCCGGATTGATCTCGCTGGTGGCGGGCCGCACGATCATCACGACGCCGACGATGCCGAGCACGACAGCGGCGATCTTCCAGAGCGTCATGCGTTCGGACAGGAACGTCGCGGCCAGCACGGCGGTCCAGATCGGCATGGTGAATTCGATCGCGACGACCTGCCCGATTCCGATCAGCGTCAACGCGTAGAACCAGCCGAGCTGGGCAAAATAATGCACCCCGTTGCGAGCGAGGTGCTGGGGCAGGCGCATGGTCGCGACCGCCTTGAAGCCACCGGCGCGGGAGATGATGGGCAGCAGGAGCGCGAACCCGATCACCGAGCGCACCTCCATGATCTGGAAGACGCTCAACTCGCGCGTGGTCTCGCGCCCGGCAACCGCCATCACCAGCATCAGCGACAGCCAGCCGGCCATCCACAGTGCAGCCATCGTTTTGGACTGTGTCGCGCTCATCGGCGGTGATTGCGGGAGGATGGAATGTGAAAGGAGGGCCGGTATCGGCGACATCGCCGCCGTTTGCAACGGCCAAATCTGCGGATGCAGCGATGCAGCGGGCCGTGCTAAAGCATGATCCGGAAAAGCGCGCAGCGGTTTTCCGGAAAGATCATGCTTAAACAGCAAGCTATGGCGCGATGGCGATTCATCCTTGTCGCATCGTGCTTTAGGCATCATCGAACAACAAAAAAATCGGGAGAGCTTCGCTCATGCAGATCTTGCAGCCGGCCGAATGGAAGAAACCGCGTGGCTTTTCCCATGGTGTCGCGGTCGAGGGGCCGGGGCGCTGGGTGGTCCTGGCCGGGCAGACCGGCGGCGACGAGACCGGCAATTATGCGCCCGACCTGGCGGCACAGGTCGAAATGGCGCTGAAGCGGATCATCAAGCTGCTGGACGAGGCGGGCGCGGGTCCGGAGCACATCGTCCGCCTGACCTGGTACCTGACCAGCCGCAGCGAATATGAAGCAGCCGGTGCCGGCATTGGTGCGGCCTGGAAGGAAACGCTTGGACGCAATTTCCCGCCTTCGACACTGCTCTATATCGGCGGCCTCGCGGACGAGCGGGCCAAGGTCGAGATCGAGGTCACCGCGTTCGTGCCGGCCGCATAAAAAATCGATCCGGCGGGGCCGCCGGATCGATTGTCAGATCGAGTGCTGGCTTACTTCGACAGCGAGATGTTCGCCCCGCGGAACTGGCTGTCCGCGCGTATCGCGACGTTCTGCTTGTTGCCGCTCGTCTTCAGCGAGATGTTGGCATTGAAGCCAGCGGCAGCGGCAACCAGCTCGAAATTGCCGCCGGCGCCACGCCCCTGGAGCGATCCAGAGATGTTGCGGCTGATTTCGGACCAGCTCCCGGAAATGGCGCTGCCCTCAGCCTTGAGGCTGGCCGCAAAGTTGAACTTGTAGGCGTCGCTGGCGCAGGTCAGGGACAGCTCCATGGTGGGGCCGATCGGGGCGTACTTGGCCCGACAGCGGATCCGTTCGGTCGAGCCGTCATCCAGAGCCACCGTCCCGGCGCCACTCCAGCTGCCCGCCATTGGGGCGAACGGGCTCGACTGGGCCTTGCTTTCAGTGCCGGCGATCCCTGCCGCAAACAAAACGGCGGCCGCGATCAGCAGCCGCCGGCTCCGGGCGCGAGCCTCGATTGGTTTATTGGCGCGATGCTTCCCATCGCCCGCTGCACGGTATGCCTGCAGATGCTCCATTCCACTTCCCCGATCCGGCGTTGCCGTTGAGTTGACCGTTGGCATATGCACCATTGATCGAAACTTTCACAAGACCCCCGCTGCCGATGGTGCCGGAAACGTTAGCGCCGGGCGCAGTGATCTTGCCGTCGGCAACCGTCAGCATGGAACTCGCGGTGGGTTCGCAGGAGCCGCTCTTGGTCACGATCGTGACCTGCCAGTTGCCGTCATAAGGCGTCTGGGCAAAGGCGGAAGCGGCGAGGGTGCCGGTGAAAACTGAAGCGGCACAGAACACCGCAATGCGAGCAAAACGCATAAATCCGTCCTTGAATGTGTCTGATATGCTGTCGCTTATCTGGACCAAATGTGACGGAAATTTGTTGCGATGCCAAATCGAAAATTGTTCCTGTGGGAACAATAGTTTATTTGCGTTTTCGGCTGCGATTTTCCAAGCGGAATCAATGCGGCTTCACGTTAAGGGTAAACGTCAGGAGCGAACTCTTGGACGGGCTTCACGAAAGGCTTGGCGCGGAGGTCGCGAACTGCTCGTCCTGAGTCTTGGCGGGCAGCGCCTTGTGCACCTTGGCGTAGTCGATCACATCGGCCAGGAGCTTGAGGCCGAGGGGGGCCAGCGCGCGCTCCCAGAGCTCTCGCGCCGTCTCGCCCTTCTTGACGAAGCACCAGTCCTGGGCGGCGATGGCGCCGGCGTCCATGCGGTCGGCGAGGTGATAGATCGTGCCGCCGGCGATCGGATCGCCTTCCTTGATGGTCCATTCCACGGCGGCCTTGCCGCGATGACGCGGCAGTAGCGAGGGGTGATAGCCGATCCCGCCGAGCCTGGCGGCGGCGAGCGCGTCCTTGCCGATCCGGGCGTGGCTGTGCGCCGTGATGATCAGATCGGTATCGGGGGCAATCTCGGAGGCTATCACCAGCTTCGGGTTGGCCTGCACCACGACCTCGATGCCGGCTGCCTTGGCGGCCGCGGCGAGGCGATCCTCGGAGTCGGCCACCACGACCCGGACGATCGAAACGCCGTGCTCCCGGAGCATGTTCAGGGTTGTCACGCCGAAATGGCGGGAGCCGACGAGGGTAATGCGCATGGGTATCCGATCCGATCTCGCAACTGCGTCATCCCCGATAACACGTCCGGACGCCCTGTCACCACCCGCGCAGCGTTTGCGTGGGTTATCAACAATACGCCGAGGGCGCGGGCTGCGATGGACGCCATGATTGCGCAGCCAGCCGTTCCGGTGCCGCCATGGCGGGCGCAGATCGCGGCGCACTTGCTTCCGCGTCGCCGATGAGCGTTGCTGCAAGGCCACGGCGGGACGGCAAGCGTCCGATAAGTGGGTTTCTGTGTTTCGTTTTTAACAGAAGGACGCTGGGCGGGCTGATAAGATTGGGCGGACCGGGGCTGGCGACATTTCAACCCGCATCCGTTTTTAAACCCGGCTTGGGCCGCTGGCGCAATCGTCAGCGGCCTTTTTTAGTGCCGCGTATTACGAAAATCACGGAACGGTAACGCGATCTCAACCAGCCCGGCGTATCGACTAATCCGTCGCGGATTTGTATTGCGTACCGCGACACCGAAAATGTCCCGCCGGCGCGGGTGCGCCGTGCGGGCCTTTTCGCCGGGACAAATTTCATGCCGCGCGCAATTGAGCAGATTGTCGACAGCTATGTGCGGCTGAAGAACCGCCGTGGGCTCGACGAGCTGATGATGCACAGGCAGCGGCTCGCGGTCGAGCTGAAGAGCAGGTCCGGCTATGATTTCAGCCTGCCGATCGGCCAGATCGACGAGGAGATCGCGATCATCGAGGCCGGCCTCAGCCGGCTCAAGGCCGATAATTCCACGGCGGACTAGCGGGGTCTGCGAGGCAAGGCTACGGGTCGCCGCCGCGCCCGCTGTCCGCACCGCTACGATGACAATTACTCGCAGGGACAATGCTATCGAAGCGGCGCTCGCGCGCCCGGCATGCAGCAGCGCCAGCTGATCGCGGGCCGAGGCGCTTGTCGTCGTTCAATCGCGCCGGCCGCCGTCGATCACTGTGAACAATGGCCGCGCCGGGGTCGGCTCGACCAGCAATTCCTCCACCAGCGCGGTTGCCGCGTCGACATATTTGCGTGTCGGCTTGTCGAGAGGGCGCCTGGCCTCATCGTCGAGCGCGACCTTTGCGGCTTCGACCAGCTTGCGCATGCGCGCCGCATGGTCGTCGCCCGCCGTCAGCGTCGCGCGCGCCAGCGAGCGCAGCACGAACAGCTCGCCCTCGAGGCGGAGCAGGCGGTCGTTGAGCCTGGTCAGGACGGCGTTGAGATCGGCCATGATTTTGATGGTTCGGCGCGAGGGATCCGTTCTGATCTAGCGGCGATCGGTGAACGGAGTCCAAATGGCGCCGCTGCAATTCGGCCTATCCTCCCGCCCGTCGCGGGCGACCGCGCGGCGCAATCAAAGATGCGCGCGTGGGCCGCCTACCATTCCACGTCCGCCCAGCGCCTTCCGAACACGGGTGGCCGCGTTTTCACGGCTTGCCAGCCGAAGAAATGATGCTTGCCGGACCAGGCATGCACTACGCCGCTGCAGATGCTGCATTTGAAGTGGCCGGCGTGGGCTTCGCTGTGTTCCTCCCTGGTCGCGGTGTAGTTCATGCCGCAACCCGCACAGGTGAATTCTTCGATCGTCCAGATGCTGTTGGCCATTGCACGGAATGCTTTTTGGTGACCCCGATCCACGGTAGCCGCGGGCGTTTGCAGCGGCGTAAACCGGCGCCCGGGAATCCGGTTAACGGGCGTTAGCCAAGGCCGGCCGGCGTCGGGGGCGGCCGCGGTCGCGGATTGGCGGAATGGCCCGATGTGTTCCCAATCGCGGGGCCGACCGGTTCCAGTCGCCTTGACGCCGGATGCGTTGCTGGCAATAACGGCTGGGCCGCGCAAGCACCGGAAGTTTTGCGTTCATGCCGCAAGGAAAGCAGTGCCCGTGAAAAGTCTCCGTCAGCTCCTGACCGGAGAAGACGTCATCCAGCTCGTGATCCGGCTCGGCCTGCTCGCCCTGCTGATCATCTGGACCTTCCTGATCATCCGCCCGTTCGTGCCGATCCTGGCCTGGAGCGGCGTGCTCGCGGTTGCGTTCTATCCGGCCTTCAGCTGGGTCGCCAAAGCCCTCGGTGGCCGGCCCAAGACCGCAGCCGCGATCCTGACCATGATCACGCTCGGCATCGTCATCGGCCCGGCGACCTGGCTCGGCATCAGCGCGGTGGACGGCGTGCGCGAGCTGGCACAGCAGCTCGGCACCGGCGATCTGGCGCTTCAGGCTGCGCCCGAGCAGATCAAATCATGGCCGCTGGTCGGCCCCTGGCTCTACGAGCTCTGGGACCAGGCCTACACCAACGTTCGCGCGCTGGTGCGCGAGGTGGCGCCGTATCTCCAGCCGCTGGCGGGCCCGCTGCTGTCGCTTGCCGGCGATGCCGGCGTCGGCACGCTCCAGTTCCTGGTCTCGGTGTTCGTGGCCGGCTTCCTGTTTCCGCATGGGCCGAGGCTGGTCGCGGCCGGCCGCGGCTTCCTGTTTCGCATCGTACCGGAGCAGACCGAGCATTTCCTGTCGCTCGCGGGTGCGACCATCCGCGCCGTGGCGCAGGGCGTGATCGGTGTGGCGATCGTGCAGGCGCTGCTCGCCGGCATCGGCTTCAAGCTCGCCGCCGTGCCGAGCGCCGGCCTTTTGGCCTTCATCGTGCTGCTGCTCTCGATCGTGCAGATCGGCGCGTTCCTCGTGCTGCTGCCGGTGATCATCTGGATCTGGACCGCCAAGGACGTCACCACGGCGCTGCTGCTCACCGTGTTTCTCGTCCTCGTCGGCTTCATCGACACCATGTTGAAACCGCTCGTCATGGGGCGCGGCCTGACCACGCCGACCATCGTGATCTTCGTCGGCGTGATCGGCGGCACGCTCGCCCACGGCATCGTCGGCCTGTTCATCGGACCGATCATCCTGTCGGTGGCCTGGGAGATGATGATGGCCTGGATCAGGACCGAGGACCGGGCAGGGGCGGGCAAGGACTGATCTCGCAGCCGACGGGCCGTGCCGCGCCGGGACAAAGCATGCTGCGAACTTGTCTGTTCCACTAGACAAGTTACGATCGGAACGATTCTGTTTCAACCACGGCAGCAATGGCGAAGTCTTCCAAGCTGGTTGCCGCAAGGCGCGGCAAGGTACTGTTGGTCAGACGCCGGTCGGACGGCCTGTGGATGTTTCCGGGCGGCCGCAAGCGTGCGCGCGAGTCCGCCAAGGATTGCCTGCGGCGGGAGATCAGGGAGGAGCTGCCCAAGCTGAAGCTCGGCAGGATCAGTCTCTGGAAAGAAGTGAAAACCAGGAACAAGCGCTCCGGCCGCAAGATGAGCGACGCGATCTTCATTGCCAAGAGGGCCAAAGGCAGGCTGGCGATTGGCGACAAGAAGGAGATCGACCGCGCCGCCTGGCAGAAGCCGCGCGGCATCCGTCTGACAGCCACCTCGCGCTACATCCGCGACCGCCTGTTTCCGAGGAAGCAGAAGCGGAAGTGAGCTAGTCCTCGCGTCCGGCCGATCGCGTCCGTCCGGCGAACGCTCTCGACTGCGCCGCGCGCGGCCCCGGAGCGGCCAGTCTGGCTGCACCGGCTTCCCGCATCTCCTTGCGGGCTTTGCGCGCATTGCGCATCGCGCGCTTGATGAAGGGATGCTGGGAATCCTCGGCGAAGAACAGCACCACTTCGCAAGTCGGGCATTGCCTGGAATAGCCGTCCTGCAACCGCCCGGCGCGATCGCGAAACACGCTCTTGCAGCGCGTGCACTGAATCTGGACCGAACTCATGTGCGGACAACAATGACTTTGAAAAAATGGAATATTCAGCTGATCCCAAATGTCTGAAGAAAGCTTGAACGGCATCGCGGCGGATGTCGTAGAACGCGCGCGGCCTTCGGCCGACCGCGGCCGGCGTCGGGAAAACCCGGTTCGAGCGGCAAGCTGGCCGCTATTGACCGGCTGCCATCGTGTCCAGGCAGTGGGTGAGAAAAGCGGTGCGATCCCTGGGCAGCACTTTCTCGAGATCCGCCTTCAGCGCGCATTCGCGCTGGCGCAGCTGCTCGGCCCGTCGCTTCTCGGCTGCCTCGCGATATTCCGGAGCAACCTTGCTCGGATCGACCAGCGGCTGCGAGCGGGCGGGTGCCATAGCAAGCAGCGCGATGGCGATGAAAAGGAATGGTTTCAAATGAGCCTCCGTAAAAGGCGGCATCCTAGCGCGCGGCGCGTGCGCGCTCAAATGCGGTATCCCGCTCCGGCGTGATTGAACGGGTCGAACGTTCAGGCCATCCCGGCGAATCTTTCGGGGGCGGCGATGGAACGACTTGGCGTGGCAGGCGTCGAATCCTGGCTCGCGGCCCAACCCCAAGCCCCCCAAAAGCCCCGGGCCGTGAGAGAAAACCTTCCCCACAAAGGTTGGCGACCTCAGGGCCTCCGCGCTGAGGTCGTTTGTTTGCCGCAAGATGTGAACCAGGTCACAAGCGCGCGCTGAAATCGCTGCTATGAAGACGTCATTGCTTGACCAATTTATTTGAACGAAACGCCCCAGCGTGGCTCCAAGCGCTGGGGTTTTTCGTTTCTCTCCGTGCGCGGAATGGTTACAATCGCGCCAAGCGTCGCATCGACAGACGCAGCTCCCGCGCCGCGCCAGTTCCGTTCCACCGGTCGATCAGCAAGCCCTTGTGTCGGGATCGTTGCGCCGTGCCGAACGTTGCTCCCAGGCGTGCGTTCGCGGGGCAAATCTCATATGCATGGCGCGAAGTCGCCGAATCGGAATGAGGGCGGCTGGCGTTCAGTTGACGACGGTTTACGACCAGAAACGGATTCAAGTGAGGCTTACCAAGAAGGCGCGGGTGGCCAAGAGGTCGCCGAAGAAGACGTTGCCGAGCAGGACGTCGACAAGCAAGGCGTTGCCAAACAGGACGTCGCCAAGGACGAGCAAGGCGGTGCAGCGCGCCACGATCTCGTCGTCGTCGCCGCTCGGGGTGCTGGCTCTCCACCTGCTTGCCCAGTGGAAGCAGTCCGGACCCGGCGGCATCGTTTTTCTCGCCGAGAACGAGAACAGGGCGGAGCGGCTGGGCAGCGTCATTCACGCGCTCGACCCCGCATGCGAGGTCCTGGTGTTTCCGCGCCTGAACACCTTGCCGTTCGATCAGCTCGAGCCGTCGCACGAGCTCGCGGGGCGTAGAGCCTCCGTGCTGAGGCGCCTCGCGAAATCCAAGAAGCCGCTGTTTCTCGTCTCGACGGCGGAAGCGGTGATGGAGCGCCTGCCGCCCCCGGCGAGCCTGGCGCGCCTCAGCCTGAGCTTGAAGGTCGGCGGCCCGTTCTCCGAGCGCGAGCTCGAGACGCGTCTCGAAGCCCTCGGATACGATCTCGACGACGAGCCGGATTATCCCGGCGGGGCGCTGTTCCACGGCCAGACCTTCGAGATCTTTCCCGCGGGCGCGCTGGGGCCGTTCCGGATCGAGCATTCGGATCGTGCGATCAAGCGGATCGTGGCGTTCGATCCGAACGAGCACAGGATCATCTTCGAGACCAGGGAGCTTCTCGTCGATCCCATGTCGGAGCGGCTTGGCCTTGCCGGCAAAGGCGGCAGGCGCGCGAGCCTGTTCGAATATTGCGGACGCGCCAAATGGATCGCCGACGCAGGCGTCCCGGCGCACGCCGACGGCTGGCTCGATACGATCGAGGAGGCCGCGCCGCGCGCCGAGCGCGAGCGCGAATATCTCGGACGGCGGGATTGGAAGCAGCTCTCCAGGGGCATGAAGGTGCTGCCGCGCGCGGCGTCCTTCCAGACCATCCCGGAGTTTTCGAAGCTGACATCCGCCAGGAAGGCGCTGCGTGCTTTCGTCGAGGAGACGCGGCGGGCGGGTTCGCGCCTGATCCTCGCCGCGGCGCAGGAGGACGACCTGCGCGTGATGGAGCGCATGAGCGGCCTCAAGGCGCCGCGCTGCGAGGACTGGGACGAGGCGGCGAGCGCGCGGAGCGGCGAGGCGGCGCTGCTGGCCGATCTCGATGCGGGCTTTGTCGTGCCGGGCAGAAAGCCTCTCGTCGTCGTGACGGCCTCCGACGTGCTCGGCAGCCGGGCGCATCATGCGCAGCCGATGGCGCGGGCCTGGAGCACGGCGTTCGACCATGCCGACGTGCCCGAGCAGGGCACGGTGGTGATCCATCTCCAGCGCGGTCTCGGCGTGCTTGACGGCCTGCAGACCGTCAACACCGGCGGTGGCGGCTTGCGGGAGATGATCCGCCTGAAGTTCGCCGGCGACAATGCGGTGCTGGTGCCGCCGTCCGATCTTGCCTTGATGTGGCCTTACGCGGCCGAGCTCGGCAAGCTCTCGCTCGACAAGGCGGACGGCAGCACATGGTGGGCCCGCCGCACCGAAGCGGAGCGCGAGATCCAGGCCGCCGGCAGGGCGCTCGCCAAGCACATCAGCCAGCGCCGCCGGCGGCGCGGCGAAAAGCTGGTGCCGCCGGGATCGGCCTACGAGAAGTTCGTCGCGCGCTTCCCTTACTTCACGACGATCGACCAGGCCAAGGCGATCCACGACGTGCTGGACGATCTCGCCTCCGGTCATCCCATGGACCGCGTGATCTGCGGCGACGTCGGATTCGGCAAGACCGAGGTGGCGCTGCGGGCGGCGGCGGCCGTGGTGCTTTCGGGCAAGCAGGTGGCGGTCGCGGTGCCGACGACGGTGCTGGCGCGCCAGCACGTCGCGACCTTCCAGAAGCGTTTTGCCCCGTTCGGCATCGAGGTCGGCAACCTGTCGCGCGCAACCTCGGGCGCGGAGCTGCGCGAAACGAGAGAGGGGCTGCGCAGCGGCCGGATCAAGGTGGTGATCGGCACGCAGGCACTCACCGGCAAGGACATCAGGTTCGACGATCTCGGCCTCGTCATCATCGACGAGGAGCAGCATTTTGGCGCGGCCGAGAAGGCCAAGCTCGCCGGCCTCGCCAAGAATGTCCATGTGCTGATGATGAGCGCGACGCCGATCCCGCGCACGCTCGCCGCCGGTCTTGCCGGCTTCCGCGACCTCAGCGTGATCGCCTCGCCTCCGGTGCACCGGCTGCCGGTCGCGACCCGGATCGCGCCGCTGTCGGATGCCGCGATCGCCTCGGCACTCTTGCGCGAGCAGCGCCGTCACGGCCAGAGCTTCCTGATCTGTCCGCGCATCCAGGATCTCGATCCGATGCTGGCGCGGGTACAGGCGGTGGCGCCGGACCTGCGCATCGTCTGCCTGCACGGCCGCTTGGCCGCGGACGAGATCGACGACCGCATGATGAGCTTCGTCGAGGGCAGGGCCGACGTCTTGCTCGCGACCAACATCGTCGAGAGCGGCCTCGACATTCCCCGTGCCAACACCATCGTGGTCTGCTGGCCGGAGAAGTTCGGCCTCGCCCAGCTGCATCAGCTGCGCGGGCGCGTCGGCCGCAGCGGCATCCGCGCCTTCGCCCATCTGCTGACCGAGACGCAATCCGGACAATCCGAGAAGCGCCTGGCCGTGCTCGAGGAGTTCAGCCGGCCCGGCGCGGGCTTTGCCATCAGCGAGCGCGACCTCGACCTGCGAGGCGCAGGCGACCTGTTTTCCGAGCAGCAATCCGGCCATGTCCAGGTGTTCGGGCCGGTGCTCTACAGTCACCTCCTCAAGATGGCTTCGGAGAAGCTCGACGAGGGGCAGGCGGTGTGGGTGCCGGACCTGAACCTGCCGCTCGGTGAAGTGCTGCCCGAGAGCTACGTGCAGTCCGAGCCGGTCCGGCTCGAGCTCTATGCCCGCGCCGCACGTTGCACGGATGAGGACGACCTCGAAGACCTCGAGGAGGAAACCGCCCGCCGCTTCGGACCCTTACCGAAGGTCGCGCGCGACTTCTTCGCCGCGGCGAGGCTCAGGATCGAATGCAAGCGCAGAGGCATCGTCCGCCTCGACGTCGGCCCGGAAGCTGCGGCCGCGACGTTCCTGCCCGGACGCCTGCGGAAGTCGCGGGGCAAGTCGCTGCAGCGCGCCGGCGACCGCGTGGTCTATCACGCCAAGATGCAGGACACCCCGTTCGAGCGGGTGGAGGAGCTGTTCGAGCTGCTGGACGAGGGCTGAGGCGGCCTTCAAAACGCGAAAACAACCCCATGCACAGTAGCTAAGTGCTGCTCGCACAAAGCTTTTTGAATCGGCGAAAAGCCGGCCGCAACCACCTGAGCGCACGCCTCGTCCTTCGAGACGCCCGCTTGCGCAGGCTCCTCAGGATGAGGCTAAGCAGCATCGGCGCTCGTCGAAACGATCGCGGCGCACCCGGTCCTCATCCTGAGGGCCCGCAAACGGCGGGCGTCTCGAAGGATGGCCACAGGCGAAATCGCTCCCAGCGACTGCCCCCGTACTCGAACGGAGGCGCCGGGCCCGTCAGCCACCTCCGCCGCTAACGTGGAATTAATCCGAAATGCTCACAATTCTAGGCAGTTGTGTAAGGGTGCTGCGTACACGGACTCGTCGCGAGGACGTTCCAGGGGCGGCTTCCTGTTGCTCGCTCATTGGGGTCCATGCACGTGACCACGACATTCGAAACGGCAAGCTTTGCCGAAGAGCTCGACGCCGCAGCCCTTGCAGCCGCCGCGGCAGGGCACGAACCCGAAATGCCCGAAGCTTCGGAGCCGGCCAAGCGGCCCCGCCGGAAATCGATCCTGGCGCTTTCGGTGTGTGCCCTGGCCATCAACGGCGCGGCCGCCATCTACACGTCGCCGGCCGATCTTTCGTCGCTGAACCTCGGCAGCCTGGCTGACCTGCTGCCGCGCCAGGAAGCGTCCGCGCCAAAGCCGGATCCGGTCGTCGCGGCCCTGAAGGACATTCAGGCAGCCCAGCAGCAACACACCGCCTTGCTCCAGCAGAACAATCAGGCCGCGGATCAGAACTCGGTTCTGCTGCAGCAGGATTCAATGCTGCTGCTGTCGCTGCGACAGAGCATCACGGACGAACGGGTCGATGTGAAGAAGATCTCGTCGCAGCTGTCGACGCTGATTGCGAAGATCGACTCGCTGCAGAGCACGGTGATGTCGGACGTCACCTCGTCCGTCCGAAGAGCGCATGCGCGCTATGGACTGTCCGCCGCGATGCGCAAGCGGATGGTGCGGGAGACGAAGCCCGTGGGCCCCGTGGGGCCGGTAGGGCCGGTGTCGGTTGGCGGCGCGCCGCTGAGCGTGCCGGCTGCGGCGCCGGAGAGCTGACGTCACGTCAAGCTGATCAGCCCCGTCGACGGCCGCGCTGGTCCGGCGCGCCGCGTCCGCGCGTCACTTCAAGGCGTGATCGATCTTGTGTCCCAAATGACCGGTGTCGTGATCACGGCGCAGCTGGCTCAGCGACGTCTCGTTGAGCTGGGCCAGGACCTCGCTGAGCTGCGTCGCATCGGGATACCCGGCCGCAAAACTCTTGCCGTAGATCTTGCGCAACGTGCCGACCAGCGTGTTGCCGTGCTTCTTGCTGATCCCGCCATCCTTGTCGCGGTGGCGACCATCCAGGCCCGGTTCCTTCATGCGTCTCTCCCGTGCGGCGTCTGAAGCGCCTGGAGAGAGCCTGCGCCCAAACCGGTGGACTGGCAATGGCACCGCGCGTCCGACGACGGCAAGCCAATGTCACGGAAAGAGCGCGCACCTAGCTCGGCAGCCTGTGAAGCCGCGAAGCAACGCAGCGCTGGCTGAAAATGCCCGTCGAACGTCGGCCGAGGCGGATAGCGGCAGGCGATCGCTCGGAACTAGGCGGCCTGCTCTTCAAACGAGGTGTAGACGCGGCCGCTGGGATCGACGACCCGAACGTCCCAGCACCCGTCCTCGACCAGCTCCTTGGCCTTCTTGAGGGCGGCGGCGAGTGAAGCCCGCTTCAGGCTGACGACGCCCGCCGTGTCGAAGCCGTTGATTTCAAACATGCCGCGCCTCCGATTTTGCTGAATCCTACACCTTTCCGGCCCGTTGTCTTCCGGCTTTTTGGGGGCAGGCTGCCTGGAGCCGCCACGGATGCGACGCAATGGCAGGTGCGGTAGTTGAGAGCACTGCGCACCGCAGCGCGCTAGCTCGGCTCTCCCGGCCTTAATCGAGCGGGATGGTGTCTACCCGCAGACACGGACGGCACTGGTAGGCATGCACTGCCGGTAGCGTGAAGATGGCCGGGAGCGTGGCCAAGAACGCCATCGGCCGTCTGCACTTGGAGCAGATCAGAACGGGCGGACTGTCTTTCGCTGCGCAGATCATCGCCAAAATGCCGGGAAGGGAAGGGCACAATAGGCGCATGCTGCGGGGAGTTCATCTCGGGGCGACTACTGGACTCTATCGGAAATTGGCGGATTCCTGCGACAAAGCGGCGCCGGCGGCAGCAACCGCACGACCTGTCAGACAGAGCGGCAGCGCGGCGAATATTCTCGTCGTTGAATGGCGCAGCCTAACGGCTGCATGGACAAGGGCATGTTCAGTTCCTCCCACTCCGCGGCCTCTGTGGATGGCTCCGATAATCGATCGCGGATCGGGGGCGAGAGGCCGAGGTGCTCGTCGACGATCATTGGTGCTCCACGCCAGAACGATAGAATTCGACGATGCGGTGCTTCATTGATACCCGGACATCAAAGCCTGCGGACAACCACGCCTTCGCTTGTGGGCTTCTGCCATTTAGTGTGCTCCACCAGCTAGTGAATCTATAAGCCGACCTCGGCAGAGGCTTTCCCAATATCGATTCAACCTCAGCAAAGGTTAGCCGAAGTCTTGGACAGTTCTCCGTTAGCAATCTCTCGCGGAGGGGGCTGTAAATCGAGATTGGCATTGGCGAGCGTTATGGGAGTAATATTGACCAGGATTGTCACTGCGCCTTTTGACCGAGATCTCTCAAGAGCGCGTGGAGAAAGTCGCTGGCATGGTCATAATGTACGCCGTCATTCGCGATTTGACGGGCGCGCGGCTCCAGTATGCGACCGGCGGTTTCAGAGCCAAGCAGTTCAGCTCCTTCCGACCATTGCTCCAGCAATCTATCGGGAATGTCTTCAGCCGATCCAAACAGCTTCAATAAGCGATGTTCGCCATCGTGCTTGTGGTCGTGATGTGCTTTCGCTGCATAAAAAGCGAACAACCCACGAAAGGCATCACGGGAAACGGCAGGCTTTGCCATCGCAATGTCCCCCAATAAAATCGGCGGTATAATTCCAGAAATCTGGATCGTCGGCAAAACAAAAGCTAGGGGAAAATTTAATCGCGGCTCCGAAAATTGAATCGCGGCTCTGAAGATTTAATCACGGCCCTGAAAAGGAAGGTCAATAGAGCTGACGTTGACGCCTTCTCGCGGATCCGCGTCGATGCTCAACGTTATTTGCCGGCGCTCCGCAACGGCAGCGCGAGCTGAACATCGAAACCTCTCGTCGCATGGGCGGCAATGAAAGCCTGCAGCGCGGACGAGACGTCGGCGTCAGAATCGGCTGCGCGCCGGGCGAGCGCGTCGGCGACCTCGGAGGTGGCGTCCCGTGACCAGCCTTCGCCCGGATTGAAGCACACAATCCGGGCGGGGTAGGCGTATTGACCGGAGAGAATGTGCTGCAGGACGGTTTCGAGATCTGTATCGGCTTCGTCCGTCTCGCGCCAAGCGCAGCCGGCACGCGCGCCAATGTCCTCAAGCACCAAGTAAATGTCACGGTCGAGACGATCGGCCGGCACGATCGAGGGTGAGGAACGCATACGCAAACTCCGATATTGCGCTTGGCAGAGAGACGGCCCCGGCTGCAGGGGGGCTTTTGGGGTAGGCCGGGGCCGCTCCGCCAGCTCGGCGGCGAGCCGGCAGCGATTCAAGCATCAGGACGCCCAGGTGTTCCTTGGAGGTGTTCCTTGAGGTGTTCCTTGGAAAACCCGCGCGCAGGATGCCTCTCACTGGGTTCGCCTTGCAATTGTGCCAACCTCGTGGCGTAATGCTGAGATTGCCGGGATCGTTTTGTACTCTTGTCATTGTTATTTTATGAGGTCGTGATGAGTATTTCCGATCGGACTTCCTATCTTGCTGTCGCCTTGCACCAACGTATCGCATTTCTAGAAAGTCAGATTGCAGAATTGGGCCTCTTGCGAACTCGATTAATGCAAGCAGAGTTGCGCCGCCGACGCTCAAGGTCGCGCGGGAAGTCTGCGGAATCGAGCAGAGTAGATAACCTTCTGCACTCAACGAACCACTAGTTGCCAGCTCCCCCCTTGTAGCCCCAAGCTATAGACGATTCGTGAGTCGGGGGGATTCATGGAACGAAGGCCGTTCGAAAGCATGTCGATTGAAGAGCTGTGGCAACTCCACAGTGTCGTCAATGACATTCTTGCCACGAGACTCGTGGCCAAGAAGGAAGAACTGGAGAGGCGGCTTGCGTTTCTCAACCGCGAAGACAAGACCCCTCGCGGCCAGCATTGAGTGAGAGGTGGTGGCTCAGTAGGCCGCCCGTGCCGGCCGGCGCGTTCGTGGGGTTGGTCGCATCGCTGCCACCGCGCATGCTGGCGGGACCCTTACGCTGGCAACGTGGCGTGCCGCGCCGATCGTGCGGAACGTCGCGGCAAGAGCCGCAGGATCTGTCTTGAGGCAGCGCGAGAGGTCTTGCTGGCCTGGATGACTAAGTTTCGCTCAGGTGTATGATTCCCCGGGCGGAGCTTGATTCGTCATGCTGGAAAGCATCTTGGTCTTGCTGGGAATTGGAAACGCGGCAGTCCTGTTCATCGCCCTGTGGGGCGCACATAACCGCCCGCGCCTCCGTTAGCTAGCTCGCTCGTCCAGAAGATTTAGGATGGTCCGCGCTCTGTCCACGCTGGCGGGCCCGCCGGTTATGCTCCTTGGGCAAGCTCCAGAAGTCGGCAAATTAAACATTAAAAAATAAATGGCATTAAATGAATTAAATGGTGGACAAGATTTAAAGTTGGGCTAGAATGCAATTGCTTGGCGCCGGACGCACGCGTCAAGGACCTCCTGGAAGCGGCCCCATCATCCTGCCCCCCTGCTTACGCCGTTCAAAGGATGTAGGGGCCGCTTCTGGCAAATTGGGAGGCGAATCATGCAGTTCCTGTCCTTAGGTGACTTGTTTTTCATCTCCGCAGCAGCGGGTACGCTCCTACTGGTTGAGATCGGAGTCTTGATCATTGTGGGCGTGATCTGAGCAGGACGTTCTCCGGTCAATTTCAATTCAAGCGCTTCGCCGCGATCGACGTCAGGCCGGACGTCGGCGCCGCGGGCTTGTCACCAATGGTCTAATTAGCTGGCGATCCATCTGACTGGGCACCAGCTTCAATCCAGAGCGCGGCGATCGGTGGCGGCTATTGATCAATACTCGTCGCGGTAATAGCGGTGTCGCCACCGTGGGCGGTACTCCTCCCTGTAATATCGGCGCGGCTCATAGTAGGCGCGGGGTTGGCGCGCGGCTTGATACTCCGGCGGAATGACGCCGTTCGGATAACATCTTCCGTAGATATCGGTATCAAACCCGTAGCTGCACGGCCCTTCACGGACCTGAACCAGGTTGGGCGTTTCGGTCTGGTTGACTGCGGGTGTCGCGAGCTGGAGCGCAAGGACTGCAGCAGCTGCTGCACTGGACAAGGGCATGTTCAGTTCCTCCGGTGGTGTAGAGCTAAACGCCGCAGAGACGCGCGCGGTTTCCAGGGCAAGAAAATGGTTTTTCGCTCAAGCCGTCGCGGCATTCATGGTCTATTCATCACGGCGCGCGGGGAAGGCGTCGGTGATGTCGACGTCTTTCTCGTCAGACAACGCCACGCTGGCGCTTGCGCGACGACAGCAACATTTTGGCCAGGACGACGCAAGTGTGGGAGTTTGACTCACGGCAGTCAGGCCAAACGCAACGCTGGCCCCATTTCGGCGCTTGCGGACAGAAGCGGATATCGACCTGCCGACAACCCGAGATGAATCCGTCTCAATGGCCCAATGCTGACATTCGCCGGGACATGTTGATATAAGGCGATACCCCCGGATACGAGGACGTTAGGCTTTGCCAAATCGTCGCCAGATATTGTCAGGAATAGCAACAGCCGTGGGTTCGCAAATCCTGCCGGCTCGGGGGCAGCAACAGCCCACGTTTCCTTCTGACCAATTCGCCACCGAGGTAATCAGACGGCTCGATCAAGCAGTCGCCGAGCGACGTGTGTGGAATATTCACGGTCTTCTTGTTCTCAAGAACGGAGAACAGATCGTCGAGCGCTATTTCGAGGGTCAAGATCGCGCGTTGGCGATCTCGGAACGGTGAAGTTCTCGGTGGAGACGCTCCACGATCTTCGATCCTGCTCGAAGAGCATCGTGGCTTTGCTCTATGGAATCGCTCTTCAGCAAGGGAAGGTGCCGGCGCCGGAGGCGAGCCTGCTTTCCGGATTCCCGGAGTATCGTGATCTTGCCGACGAGGAACGCTCGCGCGTGACCGTCCATCATGCGCTGTCGATGACGATGGGAATGGATTGGGATGAGAGCAGCTTACCTTATGCCGATCCCCGCAACAGCGAAACCGCAATGGACAACGCTACCGACCGTTATCGTTACATACTGGAGCGACCGGTTGTCGATAGGCCTGGTGCGCGCTGGAATTATTGCGGCGGAGCGACCGCGTTGCTCGCCCGGCTGATCGCCAAGGGATCAGGCAAGTCACTGCACGACTTCGCACGCGAGGCGTTGTTCGATCCGCTCGGCCTGGGGCCGACGCAATGGGCCGCCGGGCCCGATGGTGAGCCATTCGCTGCCTCAGGCGCCCGGATGTCGGTTCGCGACCTCTCTCGGATCGGAACGCTGATGCTCTCGGGTGGGCAGCTCAACGGCCAGCAAATCGTTCCTTCGGAGTGGATCACTCGTTGCACGACGCCGGTTGTCAGTTCCGACGAGCTTCGCCGGTATGGCTATCAGTGGTTTCTCCTCGACGTGGCTTTCGGCAAGCCGAAGGGATGGGCGGCCGGGCGCCTGGAGCGTATGTGGCTGGCGCAGGGGGAAGGCGGCCAACGCTTGTTCATCATTCCTGCGTTGCAGCTCGTCATTGCCTTGACGGCTGGAAACTACGGGATGGAAGATCAGTGGATTCCGCCGACGCGCGTGCTGCGGGAAATCGTTTTGGCGAGCGTGCCTTAGCCTTTTTCATCGGGACAACTCGTCAGTTTTGACCTTGGCTCTCATCTTCATCCGCTCCCGCAGACGCTGAAACGTCACGTAAAGCATCGGCACCAGGAAGATTCCGATCGAGCTGGCCGCGAGCATACCTGCAAAGACGGCTGTCCCGACGGCCCTGCGGCTGAGCTCCGCAGCGCCGGTCGCGATCACGAGCGGCACGAGACCAAAAATGAAGGCAACGGAGGTCATCATGACCGCGCGGAAGCGCATATGCGCGGCCTGGATCGCAGCGTCCTCGAGCGCCACGCCTGCCTCGCGTTGCTCCTTGGCGAATTCAACGATCAGAATCCCGTTCTTGGCGGCGAGCGCAATCAGCACCACCAGCCCGATCTGGCCGTAGAGGTCGAGATTGAGGCCGGCGAGCTTGATGCCGACATAGGAGCCGAGCACGCCGACGACAACGGACAGCAACACTGGGATCGGGATCATCGTGCTTTCATAGAGCGCCACCAGGAACAAATAGGCAAACAGCACCGCAAGCATCAGAACGATACCGGTCTGGCCGGCGGCCTGTTGTTCCTGATAGGCGGTGCCGGTCCACGCGAAACTGTAACCCGCAGGCAGTACGCTATTCGACACATCGGCCATTGCGGCCATCGCAGTGCCTGACGAAACTCCGGGCGCCGGGCTGCCGTTCACCGTCACCGAGCGGTAATTGTTGTAGCGGGTGATCACCTGAGGGCCGGTCACGATCCTGATCCCGGCCAGTGATCTGATCGGTACCATTTGCCCGGTGGCGTTGCGCAGATAGATGCGCCAGATATCCGAGATGTCGCTGCGATCGAACGCCTCGCCCTGGACGTTGACCTGCCAGGTGCGGCCAAACCGGTTGAAGTTGTTGACGTAGATGCCGCCAAGCGTCGCCTGCAGGGCGGTGAAGATGTCGTTGATCCCCACGCCGAGCGCCTGCGCCTTGCCGCGGTCGATGTCGAGATGGATCGACGGATTAGTCGCAGTGAAGGTGGAAAAGACGCGCGCCAAACGTGGATCGGCGTTGGCGGCTCCGATCAGCGCGTTTGTGACGCTCGAGATCTCGGCCGGGCTCTGTCCTTCCAATGCCTGAAGCTGGTATTCGAACCCGCCGCCGGTGGAGAGTCCGATGATCGGTGGCAGGTTGAACGGCAGTACATTGGCCTGTCGGACCTGCGCGCCGGCGGCAAAGGTCTGCCGGATCAGCGCTTGCGCAGAATCCGCTGCCGCCTTGCGGTCGGCAAATGGCTTCAGGCGGGTGACGACGAGGGCGCTGTTCGATTCCGATGCGCCGTCGAGCAGGGAAAAACCGACGATGGCAAGAACGTGGTCAACGGCCGGCATCTGCTTCAGGACGTCTTCGACCTGCCGGGTGACCTCGCTGGTTCGCGCCACCGATGCGCCGTCCGGAAGTTGGACCGACGTGAAGAAGGCGCCCTGATCTTCCTCGGGCAGGAAACCCGTCGGCGTGATCAGCGACATGCCGAAGATGCCGGCGGCAAAGAGCAGGACGAGCAGAACGGAGAGGCCGGCCATGCGCACGAGGCGTCGGACGCCGCTGCTGTAACGGTCACGAATCCAGTCGATGGAGCCGAGGACGCGGCCGATGATGCCGCGCCTTGGCCCGGTGTGGCGCAGGAACAGCGCGCACAGGGCGGGCGACAGTGTCAGCGCGTTCAACGCCGAAATCATCATCGCGG
This sequence comes from Bradyrhizobium sp. LVM 105, assembly GCF_003957705.1. Taxonomy (NCBI): domain Bacteria; kingdom Pseudomonadati; phylum Pseudomonadota; class Alphaproteobacteria; order Hyphomicrobiales; family Nitrobacteraceae; genus Bradyrhizobium; species Bradyrhizobium sp. LVM 105. Next base: position 300,578 of record NZ_QZMV01000004.1, read on the forward strand.
CGCTGATCGTCACCGCGAACTGGCGAAAAAGCGTTCCGGAAACGCCTGGAATGAATGCGACGGGTACGAAGACCGACAGCAGCACCAGGGTAATCGCGATGATCGGCGCGGTGATCTGGGTCATGGCCTTCTTGCTGGCTTCGGTCGGCGAAAGGTCCGGCTCCTCCTGCATGACTCGCTCGACGTTCTCGACGACGACGATGGCATCGTCCACGACGATGCCGATCGCGAGCACCATCGCCAGCAGGGATACTGTATTGGCGGAATATCCTAGTACCAGTAGGACAGCGAAAGTACCGATCAGACTGACTGGAACGGCGATTGCCGGGATCACCGTCGCCCGGAGATTGCCGAGGAAGAGGTACACCACGATCACGACCAATACGAAGGCCTCGCCCAGCGTCTTCAACACCTCCGCGATGGTGTCGCGCACGAAACTCGTGGAATCGTATTGCACGAGGTAGCTCAGCCCGGTCGGGAAGTGCTGCGACAGCCGCTGCATCGTCGCCGCCACCGCTTGTGCGGTGGTCATCGCATTGGCGCCCGGCGCCAGATAGATCGCGACCGGGACGGCTGCGCGTCCGTCGATCCGCGCTTCGCTGTCGAGGTTTTGCGCGCCCATCTCGACGCGGGCAACGTCCTTCACCAGCAGGGATGAGCCGTCCGGGTTGGCGCGCAGCACGATACTGGCAAATTGATCGACGGTTGCGAGCCTGCCCAGGGCCTGCACGTTGAACTGGAATTGCTGGTCGTCACTGATCGGGCGCGCGCCGATGCGGCCGACCGGCGCCTGGACGCTCTGCGTGCGAATTGCGGCAATGACGTCCGACGGCGTAAGGTTGAGGCTGGTCAGCCGCTGCGTGTCAAACCAGATCCGCATCGAGTAGTTCATCTTGGCGAACAGATTGGCCTGGCCGACCCCCGGGGTGCTCGCAATCGCATCGAGCACGTTGATGATGGCGTAGTTTGTGATGAACAGCGGATCCTGCTCGCCATTAGCGCTGTAGAGCACGAGGAATTGCAGGATCGACGAGGACCGCTTGCGCACCGTCACCCCCTGCTGCTGCACTTCGGTCGGCAACTGCGACAGCGCGCTCTGCACGCGGTTGTTGACATTGACGGTGTTGATGTCGGGGTTAGTGCCGAGCGCGAACGAAACCGTCAGTGTGTAGCTTCCGTCGCTGGCGCTGGTCGATTTCATGTAGAGCGCGCGGTCGACGCCGATGATCTGTGCCTCCAAGGGCTGGGCGACGCTGCTCTCGACGACTTCGGCGGATGCACCCGGGAACGTGCCCGAGACCGTGACTTGTGGCGGCACGATGTCCGGAAATTGCGCCACCGGGATCTGCATCAGCGCGAGCGCGCCCGCGATGGTGATGATGAAGGCGATCACCAATGCGAGCCGCGGACGATCGATGAAGACCGCAGATATCATGGCTTGTCGTCCGCCCGGCCGGCTTTGCCGGAGGTGCTGGGAGCTGCCTGCGGAGCCGTACCATCCGCAGCCTTCATGCTCGACAGGATCAGGGGACTTGCCGGTCCCGGCAAAACGACCTGGCCGGGGCGAACCCGCTGCAGGCCCTCGACGATGACGCTGTCTCCGGCCGCGAGCCCGGCGATGACCGCCGCGATGGTCGGGGTCGATTGCCCGAGCTGGATGCGGCGCTGCTCGGCCTTGTTGTCGGCGCCGACGGCGAGAACATAATGGCCCTGCTGATCGGAGAGCACGGCGGAGCGCGGGATAGCTAGCACCTCGATCGGTTGGACGCCCTCCAGCACGACGGTAACGAACTCACCGTCGGTCAACTCGTGAACGGTGACGCCGGCCGCCGAGGACGCCCGCAGGATAGGATTGCCGATCTCGCCGCGCACGGTGATCGTGTCGGTGTTTTGGGCGATGGTGTTGTCGACGAAATTCAGTTTGCCGGACTGGCCGTACATGCGGCCGTCGGGTAGTCGCAGCCTGATGACGACGGCCTCCAGGCCTCCTTGCGGCGCGTATCGTTCCCGCAATTCCAACCCCTGGCGCAGCGGCACGGGGAAGGTGACGTACATCGGGTCCTGGCTGACGATGGTGGTCAGCACGCCCGAGCTTGGGCCGACAACGTTGCCTTCGGTCAATGCCGTGCGTCCGATCTTGCCGGCGATCGGGGCGCGGATCGTCGTATAGTCAAGGTTGATCCGGGAGGCCTGAACCTGGGCTTGTGCGGCCTGGACCTGGGCTTCGAGGCTGAGCTGGTTCGCAATGGCGGCGTCGTAGGTGGACTGTTGCCCGGCAGGGCCTCCGAGCAGAGTCCGCGCGCGTTCCGTCGTCTGTTTGGCATTCTCGAGTGTGGCCTGAAGTTGAGCTACCTGCGCCTGTTTCCATGCCAGATCCGCTTCGAACGGACCGCGCTCGAGCCGGTAGAGCTCATCGCCTTTGCTGATCTCGGCGCCTTCCTCGAAGAGGCGCCGTTCCAGAAATGCAGTGACGCGCGCAACGACATTGACCCGATTGATCGCTTCGATCCGCCCGAGAAATTCACTCCTCTCGGTGATCGGTCGCCTTGTCGCTTCCACGACGCCGACCGCGGGTGGGCCAGGGGCGGCGGGTTGGGTCCTGGCCCACCCACTGGCGATGATCGTCAGGAGAATTGCCGCCAGCAGCCTCATCGAAACGCCAGCAAGGTTCATGGTCCGCTCCTTGCAACCAGGCTTGGGACCGGGCCGATGCTTCACCGGTGCCGTATCACTCCCGCGGTGTTCGATTGCTGCGCACGGGCTCGTCGTAATCCTTGCGGCGGCTATAGAACATCAGTGCGATCAGGCCACAGCCGGACACCAGCATCAGGAGTGCAGCTCCCGCCAAGATGGCGTTGCGGTAAAACGGCATTGATGGCGTTTCCTGCCATACCGCCACGGTGTACCAAGTCGCCACTACGAGAAGCGGTGCGAGAATGGCTCCGAGAAGCCACAGATTGGTGTGGCGCACGATGTCCTCCATCGGTCTGTTGGAGTTGCATGGCCTTCACAGCCCTTCAGCTGTGTGGGGGATCGCGCAAGGGTAGGCCTAGCGCCACCGCCATCCGCAGTGACGACGTCCGCGATGCCACCAGCAAACCCAGCGGCGGCTGCGCGGCCGCCGGCGGCGCCAGCCAGGAGGAGGCGGCGGTCCCCATTGAGCTTGCGTCAGGAGATCCGACGGCCGGTCGTTCTGGCCGAGGTCGGGTGCGATCGGCATCGCTTCCGCAACCGCAATGAAGCGGACACCGATGGCGCCTATCGCCGCGCCGGCTACGACATTTTGAGCAAGACCAAGGAAAGCGCGACGGGTGGGGAGATCCATCATCTTTTTCTCCTTATGTTATGCAGTCCGCCGCGCAGACTGGAACGCGTAGATCAGCCAGGCGAGGCCGTGCGAGATCAGGTCGACGCCAAGCAGGAATCCGAGGAGCCACGGGCTGATGGTGGGGAAGCTGAACAGGGTCAACGCACCCGCGGCCAAGCCGAAGACGCCGGAGGTCAGCATCATCCATCCGTTCTGGCTCCAATGGGCAAAGCTCAGCATGCATCGAATGACGCCTGAGGCGATCAGGATCGCGCCGAGGAAATAAGTGAGGATCAGGGCGCCGGAGGCGGGCTGGGTCAGCAGCACGAGCCCGAAGGCGACGTAGAGGGCGCCGAGCAGGATCTGCCACAGAAAGCCGCCCCATCCCTTGGTCCAGAAGGCGTGGGCGATCTCGAACGCGCCGGCCGCGATCGCCGTCAGTCCGATCAACTTGACGCTGATAATGGTTGCGAACACCACATCGCTGAGAGCTGCGATACCGGCGGCGATCATGACGACGCCAAGGAGAGCGCAGACCCACAGGGGAGGAGGGCCCAGAGCTGCAATGCCGGACCGGCTGTCATAGACTGTCATGCCACGCTCCTGATCTATTAGATGGCTACCCCGACGCGACGGTAGCTTCGGAGCCGGAGCGTCGACATCCGACGAAACCCTGAGCGACGATGCGGGAATGTTCGCATGAAGTCTCGGGAACGATTCCGGTGAACGAGCTATCGCCTGCCGCGCGGTCCCAGAGACAGGTTGGTCACGCCCGCTGCAAGATTGATTCCGATCGATCGCTCGATCGACAGCGGTTGCAACATCACGCTTCGGCGCGAGCCGCCAATCAGGACATTCGCCCCGAGCCCGGGACCGAATGCGACATTGCCGCTTGCTCCCACATAGAATCCTCGCAGCGTAGCGGGGCCGATCCGCGAATTCTTGGCGAAGACGGCCCAGGAGAGAGTCCCCGCCGAGGTCACTCCCAGGTCGAGTCCAACGCGCCTTATTCGCCCCTCATAGATATATTGTCGAGGAGGTCTGCGCGCATAGAAGAAAGTGCAGCGCAGCGATTGAGTCGATCCAAGGACCAAGCCCACGCGCGGGGAGCTGAGGCATAACAGTCGGCCGACCCGGAATGCGTCGGCGCGGACGGGCGAGGCGGCGGTGCACAGCAACGCGCATGCGGCAGCGCAAAGGAACCGTGTCATTCGCATTCAAGCCTCCATCTGGTTGTTTATGGATGCGGTCGCCGGCCGGCGATCCTGGCGAAGCCAGAACGTGATGCCGAGGCCGATTAGCAGCACCGCGCCAAGCAAGAAGAAGAAGACGGATTGCTTCAGCCATGATATCGCCGGGACGGTCACGCCCATCGCAAGGCCGAGAAACGAGATTTGTAGCGACAGTAGGCTGACGCCCGCGAGGAACGTGCCGAGCGCCAGCAACGTCAGCAGGACCAGGCCGGTTGCCGGTGTCGGAAGCAATTGCTGAACCCCCGACATCAGCATGATGTTCATCGTGACCAGGACGGCGATCCAGTGCAGCGCCTGGGTCCAGATCAATCGGAGCTGGGCGTCCTTGCCTTGCGTCTCCGGCCATTTCGTGACGACGCAGACCACGCCAATGGCGAGCGCCAGGAATTCCCAGTAGCCGACGAGAGGCTGGTGGGAGACGTTGGTATAGGCGACGCCTGCGACGGCGAGCACCAGCGCCACCACATAAGGGAGTTGCTCCCACAGGAAATGGGCCATCCTGGATTGCGGCGTGGAGGACGCCGCGCCCTCGCTGCCTGATACATCAGTCTCGCTCATAGTCATCCACTCACGCTTTCTTGCTGCTGAACGTCGGCTTTGGCTCGTCGCCGAGATGGTCCTCGACGTAGAACCGGATGATTGCGACGCGGCCGATCGCGACCAGGGGCATGGCCATCGCGATGCCCAGTATCCCGAACAGCGCGCCAAGCATGACAATCGCGACCAGCGTCCAGGCAGGGGGGATCTCGACCGCATGACGGTGGATCAGCGGGCCGATCACATAGCCCTCGATCGACTGGATGATTGTGTAGATTAGCACGGCCCAGATCAGCAGCGAGCCGCCGAGTGGCATTGCGACCAGCGCGATCGGAATCGCCGCCACGATCGGTCCAAGGTAGGGAATGAAGTTCGACAAACCCGCCTGCAGTCCGAGCACGAGAGGTCCGGGCAGGCCGACCAGATAGAGCGCGATCCAGACGCACAGTGTCATGAGAAGGATCCGAATGAACTGTCCGATCAGCCACAACCGCATCACGCTGCCCATCTCATCCATGACCGCTCTTGTTCGCGGTCGGTAGGGTCGCTTCACCAGCATGACCAGGCTCTCGCGATGGCTGATCGGATCGAAGGCGAAGAGAATTCCGAGAAACAGGATGACTAACGCGCCGGTCAGAAGACTCGATGCTCCGCCGAGCACGAATTGGGCGTGGCTGAGAAAGCGCCCCTGATCGGAGAACAGCCATTGTGCAAAGTCGCGGCCCCATTCCGGGCCGAGGAGGTCGACGCCGTATGACAGGAGATGCTCCTGAAGGATGTCGATCTGGCTGTCCATGACCTTCAACAGGAGGCGCGTCTGCTCCGGTAGCTTGCCTGCGCCCCATACCAACCCAAATCCGGAAAGAGCGGAGAACAGGAGCAGGACCAGCGTCAGCCGCCAGGTGCGAGCGAGCGGAAGGACCGGCGCCAGTGCCCTTGCGCAGGCATCGAGAAATGCGCCGAACAACACGCCTGCAAAGATGAGCAGGAGACTGGACACTGTCTGCCACGCCAGAAACAGGAAAACACAGGCAGCTAGCAGGCTGAGCCCCGTCGCGAGAATGCTGCGCTTGGCCTGCTCCGGCAGGCCGGGGGAATCGTCGTGCGAAACGAGTTCTCCAAGCCGCTCCGGCCCTGTCCTGGAATCGCTCATGGATCTGCCCAATCACCAGGGTGGATGATGGTTCGCGGCACCTAGGTGCGGACGCGCCGGCTGCCAAAGTGCGGATGCTTGCCGCCGCGATGACGCCAGTGGCGGTGCTTGGTCGGGTTCGTATTGGTATTGGGCGCCACGTTCTTCGTCGACACGCCGGGGTCCTTCGGTGACGCCTCCATGCCGGTTGGCTGGGCTAGCAACGGGGTCGGGGATGCGGAAACGGCCATCAACCCGCCCAGGATCAGGGCGCCCCAGATGATTCGGATGCTCATTTTCGCCTCCATGCTGCCAGGGACAAGGACTCAAATCGAAATGGCTCCGGTGGACAGTGCGTACACGCCGGCACATGCTGCGATCGTGATCGCGGCAAAAAGGATTGCCTCGAGCGGCCTGAACGCAGCTTCCTTGCGCTCGCGCTTGGCGATAAGAAACAGCAGCGTGCCGGGCGCATAGAGGATCGAGGACAGCAAAAGAAACTTTGGTCCGCCTGCGTAGATCATGCCGGCCGCGTAGAACGTCGCAACGGCCGAGCGGATCCAGTCACCAACACGCGCGCGCTCGCCAGTGCGGTAGGTCTCGCCGGTCCAGGCGAGCTTGAGACCATAGGCCGCAACAAAGAAATATGGGATCAGCGTCATCGCGCTCGTCATCTTCAAGGCGAGCGTGAATGCGTATTCCGCAAACCAGGTTACCAGGAGGAAGGTCTGGATGACGCAATTGGTGAGCCAGAGCGCTCCAGAAGGCACCTTGTACGCGTTCACTGTTGCGAGAAAGGAGGGCATGGTGCGGTGAACCGCGGCGGAATGCAGCACCTCAGCGGCCAATAGTGACCAGGACAGGTAGTTGCCGAGGACCGAGATCAGGAGCGCCACGCTGATGAACACGCCGCCCCAGCGGCCGACGATCGCTTCCATGACGCCGGCCATGGATGGCGTCGGTAGATCCGCCAGCTCCGGTCGTAGCAGCACGCCATAGGATAGCAGCGTCACAAGGACGAGCAGGCTAAGCACCGTCAGAAAGCCGGCAATAGTTGCGAACCCAACATCGGTTCGGCTTAGGGCATAGCGGGAGTAGACACTCGCGCCTTCAATCCCGACGAAGACGAATACGGTCAGCAGCATCGTGCTGCGGACCTGAGTGAGCACATCTGAATGCTCCAGCTGCTCCGTTCCCGCGAAGTTCATGGAGAAAAGCCTGCCATCAAAGGCGATGGCGGCGGCTGCAATGAACAGCAGGATCGGAATGATCTTGGCGTAGGTCGCGATCGTATTGAGCGCGGCGGCGTTTTTGATGCCGCGCAGCAGCAGAACATGCACTCCCCAGAGCAGGACGGATGCCGAAGCGATCGCCACTGCCGTTGTGCCGTCACCGAAGACGGAGAAAAACTGCCCGAGTGTCGCCTTGATCAAGACAAGGCAGGCGACATCCGCGAGGCAGCATCCAATCCAGTACCCCACGGCTGAAGCAAATCCGATATACTCGCCAAACCCAGCCCTGGCGTAGGCGTAAATGCCGGCATCGAGATCCGGTTTGCGGTGTGACAAGGTCTGGAATACAAAGGCCAGCATCAGCATGCCGGTGCCTGCGATCGCCCAGGCGATCATTGCGCCGAGCGCACCCGTGGTTCGCCCGAACGAGGCGGGTAGCGCGAATATGCCAGAGCCGACCATCGAGCCCACCACGAGTGCGATGAGCGCATTGCGGGAGAGCTTTTGATCGACCTGGTGCGGTGACGGAGCCATGCCAAAATGGCCTTCCAATCCGCGATCGGCGGGCACTGATGCCCGTCGATCTCGCCAACACCTTAGGCGCGGCCTTCCCGATCGCACATCAGGGATTCTCTGTAGAGAGCAGGGGCAGGAAATCGCCGAGGGCCTGCACGCGGGCTTCAGGCCTTTGCCGTGAGGTCGATCGCGCCTTCGCCGGGACCGGATGGCCCGGAAACAGCAGCCAGAAGCACGACGCCGAAACGGCAGAATTCACCGGCCTTCGCGAGCTCGGCCGCAATCCGTTGAGCATGCTGAACCGCGGTATCCTGATCGGCATATTCGCATCCGGTCTCATCGGGCGTGAGACCGTATTTATCGACGATGTGAAAATAGTAGCGCATGTCAGCCGATTAGGCCGCGCCGCGATCATCTCCTAGTGACAAACGCGTAAGGCGCCTCCTCCAAAGGAGGACGCGTGAGTGGTGGTTCCAGTTTGCCACTTTGTAATGCGCAGGATGGTCGCTGCGGCGGAATTTACGGGGGCAACAGGGTGGTTTCCCCGTCGGCGTTCGGGTGATTGTCCGATGCCATCCTCTGAGTCCGAGGGATAGCGTTGCTCCGTCAGCAAGCTCTGAGAGGAGACGAGCAATGTCAAATTATGATCAGAACCTGGCGGCCTCGAGTGCGGGCGGTGGTGACACAATCGCGGTGGACACCGGCCTGCGTGACTACATGCTGCGCATCTACAACTACATGGCCGCAGGCGTTGGCCTGACCGCTGTCGTCGCGTGGCTGACCTATCAGCTGACTGGTCCGGCCTTGCTGCAGAGCCCGTTGATGTGGGTCTTCATCCTGGCGCCGCTTGCGCTGGTCTTCTTCATCGGCTCGCGCATCAATACGCTGTCGGTGTCGACCGCACGGCTTCTGTTTTTCATTTACGCCGCCCTGGTCGGCGTGTCGCTCTCGACGCTGCTTCACATCTACACTAGTGCATCGATTACACGCGTCTTCTTCATCGCAGCCGCGACCTTCGGGGCGCTCAGCGTGTTCGGCTACACCACCCGGCGAGACTTGTCCCGTCTTGGGACCTTCCTGTTCATGGGCCTGATCGGCATCATCATCGCGACCGTGGTCAACCTCTTCCTGGAGTCATCGGGGCTGGACTGGCTGATCTCGGTTGTGGGGGTCGGTGTTTTTGCCGGACTCACGGCATACGATACGCAGCGAATCAAGACGATGTACGACGGCAGGGATGACGAAGTGTCGGCAGGCCGCAAGTCGGTGATTTCGGCGTTGTCGCTCTACCTCAACTTCATCAACCTGTTCATGATGCTGCTGCGCCTCACCGGTGGTCGGCGCTAAGCGGGCCGAAGGCGGCCGGTCAGGCCGCCGGCCGTTCCGCCGCACTTGCGAGCGCGTCGCGCAGGGCCTGTTCCTTGGTGTCATCCAGGGACGTCTTCAGCACGGTTCCGCCGGCGTCCTTGATCTCCTTCAGCACCTTGTCCGCCGTCATGTTCTTGATCAGGACGAACAAGGCGGCGTTGCCGGTGTGCAGCGAGGCAGACAAGTCCTTCATGAAGGCGTCGTCGATGCCGAAATCGGCCAGGGCGCCGCCGAGCGCACCGGATGCGGCGCCGACCGCGACACCAAGGATCGGATTGAGGAAGATCACGCCGATCAGAAGGCCCCAGAAACTCCCGGTCATCGCGCCCATCGCTGTTGTGTTGACGAGCTGGTTGAGCTTGATGCCGCCGGAATCTGTTTTCACGGCGATCACCGCGTCGCTGATTGTGATTAGATATTCCTTCTGCAGCTTGAGCAGCCGTTGACGCACTTCTTCGGCCTTCGCCTCGGTTGGATACACGATCGCTACTAGGTCGGACATGCAAGCCTCCTTCTGGTCGGGTTCTGCGGGCCAGGGCTGGTAGCCGGCGAGACGCGCCTAAAGATTAGCTGTCGGTCCGCCAGCGCGGCATCGGATAAAACCCTAGGCGTGCAGGGATGAATTTTCTTGATCATCACCTAGGAAGGGACATCGGATCTAGCTTTCGCTAGCTAATGCTGGGCTCCCGTCCCACGCGGTCACGAAGCATGGGTGGAAATGAATGACGTTAGGTGTTCGCTTCCCGGCGAGGAGAATCCCTATCCCAGACTAGGTGATCACCCGATATTTCGAGCCGGGATCAAGGCGCATCGTGCAAGCGGTCGGGCAGTCGATCGTAGAACTGTCGCGCACCATCGTGTGGCGAGGTCTTCACATGACTGCGAACCCGTCAATCCAAAAGCTCTCGCTGTTCGCGTTGACCGCGATGGTGGTCGGCTCGATGGTCGGCTCGGGCATCTTCTCGCTGCCGAGAACCTTCGGTATCGCCACCGGACCGTTCGGAGCGATCTTCGCCTGGTGCATCGCGGGCGGCGGCATGTACACCCTCGCGCGGGTGTTCCAGGCGCTGGCGGAGCGAAAGCCCGAGCTCGATGCCGGCGTCTATGCCTATGCGAAGGAGGGGTTTGGCGACTATCCCGGTTTCCTGTCGGCATTCGGATACTGGATAGGCAGCTGCATCGGCAACGTCTCCTATTGGGTGCTGATCAAGTCGACATTGGGCGCTTTCTTCCCGGTCTTCGGGGACGGGAACACCGTGATCGCGATCGTCGTCGCCTCGATCGGAATATGGCTGTTTCATTTCATGATTCTGCGCGGAGTGCAGCAGGCGGCCGCGATCAACACGATCGTGACGATCGCAAAGATCGTGCCGATCCTCGTCTTCATCGTCATCCTGATCATCGGGTTCAACGCGGACCTGTTTCGAACGAATTTCTGGGGCGGAGAGGGCATGCCGGACAAGAGTCTGTTCGAGCAGATTCGCGCTACCATGCTGGTCACCGTATTTGTCTTTCTCGGCATCGAGGGCGCCAGCGTCTATTCACGCTATGCCAAGGAGCGCGCGCATGTCGGCGCTGCAACCATTCTGGGATTTACGATCGTCACGAGCCTGATGGTGCTCGTAACCATGCTGCCCTATGCCGTGCTTCCCCGCGCCGAGATCGCCGGCATGCGGCAGCCCTCCATGGCGACGGTGCTGGAAGCAGTCGTTGGCCATTGGGGCGCGATCTTCGTCAGCGTCGGGCTTCTGGTTTCGGTATTGGGGGCCTATCTCGCCTGGTCGCTGATCTGCGCCGAGGTGCTCTCCGCCGCCGGCCGGACCAGGGACATGCCGGCTCTGTTCGGCACGGAAAATGCGAACAAGGTGCCGGCCGCGGCGCTTTGGCTCACCAACGCGATCGTTCAGCTCTTCGTCATCAGCACCTATTGGTCGCAGGATGCGTTTGCGTTGATGCTCAATTTGACGAGCGTGATGTCGCTCATTCCGTTCTTTCTCGTCGCAGCCTATGCGCTTCTGCTCAGCAGGCGGGGCGAGACCTATGGGAAGAACAGCAGCGACAGAACGCGCGACATGATCTTCGCTGGCATCGCCGTCGTCTACACGCTGTTCCTGATCTACGCCGCCGGAATGAAGTTCCTGCTGCTGTCCTTGATCCTCTATGCGCCCGGCACGGCACTCTACTTCTGGGCTCGTCTGGAGCAGAAGGCGAGGGTCTTTACGGCCGTCGAGTGGGTCATCTTCATTGCCGCCGCCGTCGGCGCTGCTGTCGGGATCCACGGATTGGCCACTGGCTACATCACCATCTAGGCAAGGCAACTCCCGGGAGAACTCCCATGGCAAGACAGGTGTCGGATAGCTCGGTTTCCTTTGGGGTCCATTCGGAGGTCGGTCAACTCCGCAAGGTGATGGTCTGCTCACCCGGCCGTGCCCATCAACGCCTCACGCCGTCCAATTGCGACACCCTGCTGTTCGACGACGTGCTGTGGGTCGAGAACGCCAAGCGCGATCACTTCGACTTCGTGCAGAAGATGCGCGACCGCGGCATCGAAGTCGTTGAGATGCACAATCTGCTGGCGGAGACCGTCACGATCCCCGAGGCCAAGAAGTGGATTCTCGACAACCAGGTCGTTCCCGATCAGGTCGGCCTCGGTCTCGTCGATGAACTGCGGGGTTACCTCGAGAGCCTCAAACCGCGCGATCTGGCCGAAACGCTGATTGGAGGCGTTTCGACCCATGACTTCCCGGACGCCCATGGCGGCGAGATGCTCAAGCTCGTGCGCGAGGCCGCCGGCATGACCGAGTACCTGCTGCCGCCGCTTCCTAACACGCTATACACGCGGGACACGACCTGCTGGATCTATGGCGGGGTCACGCTGAACTCGCTCTACTGGCCGGCGCGGCACGAAGAGCCGATCCTCGCGACGGCGATCTACAAGTTCCATCCGGATTTCGCCGGCAAGGTCAATGTCTGGTGGGGCGATCCGACGCGGGACCACGGCCTGGCGACGCTGGAAGGCGGCGACGTGATGCCGATCGGAAAGGGCAACGTGCTGATCGGCTTGAGCGAGCGCACCTCGCGGCAGGCGATCAGCCAGGTCGCTGCGGCCTTGTTCAAGAAGAAGGCGGCGGAGCGCGTGATTGTGGCTGCGATGCCGAAGCTTCGTGCGGCAATGCATCTCGACACCGTCTTCACGTTCGCGGATAGGGATTGCGTTCTGCTGTATCCCGACATCGTCAACAACATTGCGGCCTTTTCCTACCGTCCAGCAGACAATTCGGCCGGCCTCGATCTGCGCAGGGATGAGAAGCCGTTCGTGGACGTCGTGGCCGAAGCCCTTGGCCTGAAGAAGCTGCGCGTGATCGAGACCGGGGGCAACGCCTATATGCGCGAGCGCACACAATGGGACAGCGGCGCCAATCTGGTTTGCGCATCCCCTGGCGTGGTGTTCGCCTATGACCGCAACACCTACACAAACACCTTGCTGCGCAAGGAAGGGATCGAGGTGATCACCATCGTCGGGGCCGAGCTCGGACGGGGCCGGGGCGGCGGTCATTGCATGACCTGTCCGATCATCAGGGATCCTGCGGACTATTAGACCACCAACTGGGCTCCGTCGTGAGGCCGGCGTGTCAGGGCGGAGCGCCGCTCCGGTCTTTCTTGCACCTGCGCGATCGATTGGGATCAAGCGCAGGATTGGGTCCATGCGTCGAGAACCTCCGGCAATCTACGAAATCGCGGTCCATCGATTCAATCACGGATTTTGAATCATATCACTAACACGCCACAATTGTCGACCAGGCTGAGGCGATTCCTGGTGCACGCAAAAAGCCATCGAGGAACACCATGCACAGCTCGAGAGCTCTTTTGCCGGTCTTGGGGTTGTTGGGAACCGGCACCGCTTGGGCAGCGGACGTTGATCTCACCGAACTGAAGGCGAGCAGCCCCATACCGTATTACTCCGCTCCGTCCTGGAGCGTCGTCGGCTCCGTCACGCCGAGCTTCACCGACAATGCCCTGTTCAGCCGAGACAACCGCAGGTCGGATTTCTTCTACGAGCCCGACGTAAGCGTCAGGCTGGATGGGAACCTCACAGATGACCTGTCGTACCGGCTTTATGCACGCGCGCAATATGACGCCTTTGCGAGAGAGAAAGACGGCAATGCCGCGGTGGCGCGGATGGGAGCGCGCCTGACGGAGAATTGGGACGGCTGGCGCTTCTCCGCCATCTACGAGCACCGATACGATTTCGACGGCGTCTATCGCGATCTCGCTTTCACGTCAGACGACGTGATGGGCTCGGTGGCGCGCGACTTCCGCGTGAACAATGTGACATTCTCACCGCTCCTGCTCCTGACCTACCGGTTCTCCGACCTTGCGGAAGCTCGCCGCTGGCGCTTCGATGCCTTGCTCGGCATAGAGGTCAGGCTCGATCCAAAATGGTCGATCGTGAGCACGCCGTTGTTCGAAGCCTTCTGGTTCACCGACGGGCTGAACAGGGGACGACAGGATCAAATCTACTCCGCGGATATTGGCCTGAAGTATAGTTTTGCCAGCAACGTTTCGATCACAACGACTGTGCTGTACGAGGCACGAGAATCGAACGTCATGGTGCGTCGCTACAGGGATCTCAGGATCGGTCCCCGTCTCGACTTCGCCTTTTGAGAGGTCTGCAAGATGACGTTGAGGCGCGCTTGGGTGCTGATTGGGGTCCTTGTCGGTTTAACGGCAGCATCCGTCGCAGCGGCGGACCCACGCGACTCTGTGGACCGGAGCCAGCGTCTCGATACCGATGCTCTCAGGGATGATGCCGGCACTCAACGGCTGCGGATGCCGTATCATCCGCTGGTGATCGCCCCGCCGCAAGAGGCAGCCCCAAACGCGACGAAAGGAAAGAAGAACAGGCCGAAGACGAGCGGCGATGTGAGCCGCTAACACACCGCGACTTAGCCATGGTGCGATCGCCTCGACGCCATCATGAAAGCTGTTTGCTGCGCTTGAGTATCTGTTGCACCTTATTCGAATTGCAGCGGGATAATCTGGCAAAAGGCCACTGATCCGATCCGCCCGATGTCGTCTCATCGATGCAAGATTTTATTCCGTCAGCAACACTACCTGGTGGTGTGAGCAACCTGACGGTGTATACTCTGCCTACCCCAAGGGCGCGTCTCCTGATTCATTGATGGATATCTCGCCGGCGGGCAGGGAGGAGACTCCTGATGTTCGGCCTCAATATATTGGGCTTCAATATGTTGAGCTTCAATATCGGGCGTCACCGGTGAATAGTGGTGCGTACCGTGAAGTCACATAGCTCGCCCGCCTGTGAGTCGAGTGGAACCAGTGCTAGAGGGTGGTTGCGACTTGGCTCGGAAGAAACCAGCGAACGCCTTTACTGGGTCTTTTCACCCGATCTTCTTTTTGCAGCACACCCTTCGTTTGAAGGGCACTTCGTGTATGAAGGGATAAATCCGGCATTCGAGCTTCGCCTTGGGGTCTCGTCGGAAGATATCCGGGAGATGGACGTTTTCAACTGCCTCGGCAGCGACGACGCCAGAGCCGTCAGCGAAGCTCTCCGCGCGTGTCTCGCAGAAGGAACAGAGGTCAGGATTCGCCATCGCCTGGCGTTTGGCGGCCAGCGCCAGAACATGGAAACGACCATCGTTCCGATCATGGACGCTGCCGGTGGTGCAATCCGGTTGATCGGCAGCCATCGGATCGCGCGAAATGAATTTTTCCAAAGCGCCACTGAGCGCTTGGTCGCTGCGCAGGCGAGCGTCAGTCTCCTGTCCATTCAGGAAGAGATCCAGCAACGGATTGCGTCTGATCTGCACGACTCGACGTGCCAGCATCTGATTGCCGCGAGCCTTGGCCTGATGCGCATCCGCCAGACCATTGGCGACCCCGTCCGGGCCGAGCGCCTCTGCGATGAGATCGACGCGTCGATCGACGAGGCGCTCAGGGAAATCCGCGCTTTTGCCTACTTGCTGCACCCGCAAAATCTGACAGACAACGGGCTCAAGGTCGCGATCGAGCATTATGCCGATGGATTCGCGGCCCGCACGTCGTTGCGGGTCACGACCAGGATCGTGGCGGCCGTCGATCGACTGCCCTACGAGAAGCAGCGCTCATTGCTTCGGGTCGTTCAGGAAGCGCTCACGAACGTATTCCGCCATGCAAAGGCGACGGAAGTGAGCATCGTCATCAAGGAGACCGGCGGTCATTTTCGGCTGACCGTCAGGGACAACGGGCGCGGGCTTCAGGCCGGCCGCACCCACCAGGCGATATCGACCGGCGTTGGTATTCCAGCCATGAAAGCAAGGCTTGAGCAGATCGGAGGGTCGCTGGAGATCCGCTCCGATCCGGCAGCGCATCGTTCCGGCACGGTTCTGTGCGCAGTCGTTCCGCATGCATTTGTCACGACCAGGAGAAACCGGCGAAAGGACACCACTGTCATGAGGGCCCCCGCAGGCACCCACTGAGGGAAGAAAAACACTGATCACCGGCGGCAGGCGAAACGAATTCGTTTCGGCCCCAGCCGCCGAGTAGCGACTGGAGTGCTCGCCATGAAGCGTATTTTGATAGCAGACGATCACGAAGCGGTGCGGTCGGGCTTGCGCGCGGTGCTCGAGCAACGAGCGGATTGGGAAGTGGTCGCCGAGGCGGACGACGGCAGCAAGGCGCTAACAGCGGCGATCGAAAGCCGACCTCACGTGGCAATCGTCGATTTTTCCATGCCGCGAATGACCGGACTGGAGGTCGCGCGGCGGATCAGGCAATACCCGCTGCAGACCGAGGTCCTGATTTTCACGGTCCACAACTCCGGCCTACTCGCCCAACAAGCATTCGAGGCAGGTGCGCGCGCTTTCCTGGTGAAATCGGATGCAAACAGATTGCTGATGACGGCCGTCGATGCTCTTCTGGCGCACAAGCAGTTCTGTACCGAAAGATGTCGGAACGAACTGAACGGCGGATCCAGCAATGCAGAACGGCATCCGGGTCTCACTCCGCGCGAGCAGCTCGTCGTTAAGCTGGTTGCAGAGGGCTACAGCAACAAGGGCATCAGCGCGATCCTCAACCTCAGCGTCAAGACCACCGAAGCTCATCGCGCCGCCGCGATGCGCAAGCTGGACGTGAGCTCGACCGCGGGGCTGGTACGATACGCCGTCCGCGCGCAGCTGGTCGAGGCATGACAATGCCTCTCTGGGGGTGGGTGGCCGCGGTCCTGTCGGTACATTCGCCCGGCCATCTCGGGGTTTTGCAGGATAATGCCTCAGCCCGCGATCTGTATGATCGCTCGACTGTTCTGCTGCCGATGATCTCCGCCGATAGCAGTCGGATAGGAGAACGATGCCGTGAAGCGCATCCTGATTGCGGATGATCATGAAATCGTGCGTTCAGGGCTGCGCGCGATTATCGATACGCGCTCTGACTGGATCGTTGTCGGTGAAGCAACGAACGGTGAGCAGGCTGTCGCACTGGCTCTGGAGACAAAGCCGGACGTCGTGATCGCTGACTATTCGATGCCCCTCATGAACGGGCTTGAGGTCAGTCGCCGATTGAAGTCACTTCGCTTGCGCAGCGAAGTTCTGATTCTGACGATGCACGAAAATGAAGAGCTGCTGACCGAAGCCATTCTGGCCGGTGTCCGCGGCTTCTTGTTCAAGTCGGATGCGAGGAAACACCTGCTTTCCGCCGTCGAAGCGCTGCTGGACCGCAGGCCCTATTTCACAAGCGTGTTGCTGGAGAAATTGCTCCACGACTATCAGATCAACAAGCTGAACAAGTCGGATATGCTGCTTACCTCGCGCGAGCAGGGCGTAGTGCAACTGATAGCAGAAGGACACACCAACAGGTCCATCAGCGCCATTTTGCAATTGAGCGTGAAGACCGTCGAGACCCATCGTGCTTCGGCAATGCGCAAGCTGGGGATGTCGTCGACAGCTGAACTCGTCCGTTACGCCATCCGCAAGAAACTGGTGGCGCCCTGAGAGACCTAGCCGGCCGAACGATGTCCGCCAGATGTGAGATCCGACGTAGCTTCGATTGTCTTAGGGTTCTGCGTGCGCATGCTGCGTGCAGATTGACGGATGGAGAGATTGTAGGCTCGCTTCTCGTATCTCGCGGCCGGTGTTGGTACTTATCCCTCAGTGCCCTCGGCTGAATTTGGGAGTGTCCTTGATCCACAATGATGCGAAGACTTGTCGGTAAACGCAGCAAGGAGGCCCGCATGAATAGGAGTGCACCTGTTGTTATCGCAATCGTTCTGTCGGCAATTGCTGTAAGCGCCGCGCATGCTGACCGGCCGGGGGCTGACTGGATGCCAATCCAGCAAGTCATCGAGAAGGTTCTCAAGTCGGGCTTTACGCTGGTCAGCAAAATCGAAGCCGATGACGGTCGTTGGGAAGGCGAAGGCATGAAGGATGGTCAGAAGATGAAGTTTCACGCCGACGCCAGAACGGGCGAGATTATATCTGCAAGGCCCGATCGCTAAATTGTGCGATTGCCTCACGGGCGCCCCGGCGATGCAGCCTGCGTCGGC
Source organism: Bradyrhizobium sp. LVM 105 (assembly GCF_003957705.1). Taxonomy (NCBI): domain Bacteria; kingdom Pseudomonadati; phylum Pseudomonadota; class Alphaproteobacteria; order Hyphomicrobiales; family Nitrobacteraceae; genus Bradyrhizobium; species Bradyrhizobium sp. LVM 105. The sequence goes on from NZ_QZMV01000004.1 coordinate 318,462, forward strand.
CTTCCACACTGAGCGAGGGACGCTCCGGCCGAGTTCTCCGCGGGCGACAATCGGATGACGATTAGAATTAGGTGAGCTTTAAGGACAGGGAGCCCTTCAGATGAACTCGGATTGCAGAAAGGCCGGAGCCCGTACCAGCGTGGACACCGTCCAGCGCCACTCAAAGGCCGTGCGGCCGCTCCGGTGCATCTTCCTTGAAGACGACAATCCGGGCGACTACCCGCACAACCATCATCAAACGGATCCCCAGCGGGTCCCCGAGCGGTGCGGCCCGATTTAGAGTGTAGCGTAACGCATTGATTTCGCTTGGTGAGCGCGCTGGGGCTCGAACCCAGGACCCCGTGATTAAAAGTCACGTGCTCTACCGGCTGAGCTACGCGCTCCCATGGCCGCTGATGGCTTTGACGAAGATCGCCATCGTGTTCGGACATTCGAGAAGCATGTCTTGCCGCTACGCCCGATTTGCGTCGCGGGGAAAAACCGGCTGTTTCCGGATCATGCTTTCGGCCCCGGCTGTGTAGGGGGATGGGGCGCGGAGGTCAATAGCGGGCGTGGCTGCCGAAAGTCTTGGCAGGGACGGGGATTTGCTCGCGGAATCCTCGGCTTAAGGCGGGATTTTCAACCCGATTGGCGGGCGTCATCCACGCTGAACTTCGGGAGGTTGCTGGACCACCGCGGCCAGAGCCCGCCGCAGGCGGGCGTCTCGAAGGATGGCCGCACCCGCCCGTCACTGCGTCTCGCGCCGCACCTCGTTCGACACGGCTTGCGGCGCGCCCACCGGCGGCAGGGCGACCGGGCGCAGGCCGATCAGCTCGGCGGTGCGGATCGCGCTGTCGCGCCAGAACTGGAACGAGTTGATGCGGCTGAGCTCGAGGATGGCGATGGCGACGGCGGCCAGGAACGGCAGGCTCTGCAGCACCAGCACGCCGGCGAAGATGTAGATCTCGGTGATCTGCTTGTAGCTGTTGGTGGCGATCAGCACGCCGGCGCCGATCAGGAGCAGGGCGCCGATCACGGCCTCCCAGAACGCCTGGAACTCGATCGACATTCGACTGAGGCCGCCCTTGGAGGTGCGCGCGAACGCGATGTGCTCGGTGATGAGGCCCTGCGCCACCGCGCGCGACACCGTCCACTGCACGCTCATCGCCGCGATCATGGCACCCAACATCTGGCCCGGCTTGATGGCGACGCGGGCGCGGTACATCGACAGGAAGTGCACCAGCGAGACGATGAAGGCGCCGATGATCGGCAGCGTCAGGATCTTGTCGGGGATGGCGATGTCGGCGAAGGCGACGATCGGCACCCAGACGAGGTTGAGCAGGGCCACGACCACGCCGAGGCTTTCGGCGCCCAGCCAGTTCAGCCAGCCGAGGCCGTATTCGCGCTTCTGGTCGGCGGTCAGCCGGCTCGTGCCGGGCAGGAAGCGGCGCCAGTGCTTCTTGACGATCTGCAGGCCGCCATAGGCCCAGCGGTGACGCTGCTTCTTGAAGGCCTCGTAGGTGTCGGGCAACAGGCCCGCGCCGTAGCGGGTGTTGGTGTAGTGCGTGGTCCAGCCGAGCTCCTGGATCGCAAGGCCGAGATCGGAATCCTCGCAGATCGTGTCGGACGACCAGCCGCCGGCCATGTCCATCGCGGCGCGACGGATCAGGCACATCGTGCCGTGCACGATGACGGCGTTGAGCTCGTTGCGCTGGACCATGCCGATGTCGAAGAAGCCGGCATATTCGCCGTTCATGATGTAGTGCATGATCGACAGGTCGCCGTCCCGGTGCTCCTGCGGCGCCTGCACCAGGCCGACGCGCGGGTCGGCGAAGGCGGGCACGAGGTCCTTCAGCCAGTCGGGCTCGACGACATAGTCGGCATCGAGAATGCCGATGATCTCGGCATCCGCCGCGGTCCGGTCCATCGCGATGCGCAGCGCGCCGGCCTTGAAACCCTGCACCTTCTCGGCGTTGATGAACTTGAAGCGTTCACCGAGCGCGCGGCAATGGTCCTGGATCGGCTGCCAGAACGCGGGATCCGGCGTGTTGTTGATGATGACCACGCATTCGTAGTTCGGATAGTTCAGCCGCGACAGCGCGTCGAGCGTCTGCTTGAGCATGTCGACCGGCTCGAAATAAGCGGGGATATGGATCGAGACCTTCGGGCAGTAGGTCTCGGGCACGTTCTCGACCGGCTTGTCCTTGGTGATCAGCCGCTGCGGCGGCCGGCCGAAGGCGACCGCGGCGATCTCGTCGATGCGCGCCATCGCGATGAGGACGAGCGGGACAAGCAGGATCATGCCGAGCGTCAGCGCGAAGGCCGAGCCGAAAAGGAAATAGTGGCCGTTCCAGTAGGCGAACACGGTCGCGGCCCAGGCGCCGACGCCGTTGGCGGTCGCCGACAGCAGGAAGGCCTGCTTGGCGGTCGCCTTTTCGATCCGCAGAATCGGCAGCGACAGCAGCACGCCGACTAAGAGCGCGATGCCCATCAGCTTCCAATAATCGGGATTCTCCACCGGACCGGTCCAGGCGAATTTCGGCTCGCGGCTGGCATTGAGGATGCCCCAATAGGGACCGACGCCACCCTCGAAGAATTTCCAGGGCTGATCGATGGCTTCGACGATGTTGTAGTCCATGCCGAGCGCTTCGGCGCGGGTGACGAAGTTGCGCAAGGTCAGCGCCTGCTGGAACGGACCTGGGTCTGCGTTGCGCAAATTATAGCCTGCGCTCGGCCAACCGAACTCGGCGATCACGATGCGCTTGCCCGGGAACTGATTGCGCAGGAGGTTGTAGCGGTCCACGGCCTGGTCAACGGCCTGATCCGAACGGAAGTTTTCCCAATAGGGCAGCACGTGCGCGGCGATGAAGTCGACGCTGGAGGCGAGGTCCGGAAAATCGCGCCAGATGTTCCAGATCTCGCCCGTCGTAACGGGAACGCGGACCGCGCTCTTGACCTTCTTGATCATCCGGATGAGGTCTTCGACCTTCTGCTCGCCGCGGTAGATCACCTCGTTGCCGACCACGACGCCGACGACGTTGCTGTTCTTGCGGGCGAGTTCGATCGCAGCCTTGATCTCGCGCTCGTTGCGGTCCTCGTCCTTGTCGATCCACGCGCCGACCGTAACCTTGAGGCCGAACTCGGCCGCGATCGGCGGCACCAGCTCGTTGCCCTCCGTCGCGGAGTAGGAACGAATCGCTCGCGTGAGGGTCGAGAGCTTCTTCATGTCCGCGCGAATCTTGTCGGGGTCGACGTTGAGGTCGACGACATGGCCCGGTTCGAACGGCGTATAGGACAGGCTCGGCACCAGGCCCTTGAAATCCGGCGCAGGTTCCCTGTCGCGCAAGACTCCCCAGATGCCGGCGTGAAGCGCGGACACGAGCAACAGAACGGCGGCGACAACGCGCATCGCGGCTAAACCAAACGGGGCTGAGGTGGCAGGGAAGCGGATCCGACCCCGAGATCCGACCAAGTCCGCGGCAAAGGAAGCATAACTCTGCCGCGCGGTTTCACAACTGTCATGGCCTCATGTCCTTATGAGGGCATGCCTTTCAGGATGCACGGCAGTGCCAACCGTCTCTATGGTCGATCGTTCCTGAACGCCAGCTGAAACGACTCTCGGCTATTTCTGGGGCGCCGGTGTCGGGCTTGCCGCGGGCGAGGGGCTGGCGGCCGGCTGCGGCGCCGGGGCGTTGGCTGCGGCCGGCTGCGCCGCCGCGGCGGCCGCCTGCTGCGGCTGGGCGGCCGGGTTGATCCAGCAGGCATGCACACGGCTGTCGAGGGTCTCGGCGACCTTGGGATCGATCTGGCCGCCGAACCGGGTCAGGCAGCGGAACGCGGCCTGGATGTGGCCGCCGGGGCAGCCGAAACGATCGTAGAGGTCGAGATGGCGGAACGCGGTATCGAGGTCGTCCCGCCACATCAGCCGCACCACGCGCCGGCCGAGCCAGACGCATTCGGGATTGCCGGCCGGGCCGTTGATGACCTGGGCGGCTTCGGCGAACTCGTCGGTGCGGCGCTGGTTCTGGGCGGCATCCTTGGCGGCGTCGGCGGGCTGGGCGGCGGCCTTGCCTTGATCCGGGGCCGGCGTGCCGCTCTGGGCGGAGGCGCCACCGAGACCGGCGAGAGTGAGAAGGCAGGAGACGGCCAAGGTGGCGGCGAACTGCCGCAGGACCGCATTTCGTGACTCGAACACCCGTTGCCGCATGAATTCCCCAATGTATCCGCTGGCCGTCCGCGTCAGGATCCCGCGGACGCGTCGGTGATGGCGTCCAAATGGGTCTCCATTGCGGCGGAAAAGTCGTTCGGAGTCCATGACCTGTATTTGGAATTTTGTCCAGCAAAGTCACGATGCTAGGGCCCGGTCGAACGGCCGCAGCCCAATTCCTCGGGGCGGGAGCGGATCCGCCGAGCGATCGGCACTTGGGCACCCCCTTGGCACCCCCCTTGGCAGACGGCGTGCAAGCAGGTAATCGACGGACCCTTCGCGGAGGACGGAACCGATTTCTCTTCGTACGCCACTGGCGCTTCTGCTCGTTTCACTGGGTGCGATTGCTGCCGTGTGGTGGTGGTTGGCGACGCCGATCACGCTCGCGCGCGCCCCGATCGACCCTGCCGACAAGGTCCAATGCGTCTCCTACGCGCCGTTCCGCGGCGAGCAGACGCCGCTGGAGGCGTGGACCCATATCGAGGCCGAGCAGATCGAGCAGGATCTGCGCCAGCTCAAGCAGATCACCGACTGCGTCCGCACCTATTCGATGGAGAACGGGCTCGACCAGGTCCCGGCGATCGCCGCCAGGGTCGGTGGGCTGAAAGTGTTGCAGGGCATCTGGCTCTCCAGCAACCGCACCAAGAACTACGAGCAGGCCGGGCTCGCCATCCGCCTCGCCAAGCAATTCCCCGACATCATCACCACGCTCATCGTCGGCAACGAGGTGCTGCTGCGCGGCGAGATGACAACAGCGGATCTCGTCTCCCTCATCCGCCTGGTGAAGACGCAGGTCAGCGTGCCCGTCACCTATGCCGACGTCTGGGAGTACTGGCTGAAGAACCGCGAGGTCTCCGACGCCGTCGACTTCGTCACGATCCACATCCTGCCCTATTGGGAGGATTTCCCGGTCAAGGCGAAGTTCGCCTCCGCCCATGTCGAGACGATCCGCGAGCGCATGGTGGTGGCGTTCCCCGGCAAGGAGATCCTGATCGGCGAGACCGGCTGGCCGAGCGAGGGGCGCATGCGCGACGCCGCGCTGCCGTCACGGACCAATCAGGCCCGCGTGGTCTCGGAAATCCTCGGCCTTGCCAAGGCGAACAAGTTCCGTGTCAATCTGATCGAGTCCTACGACCAGCCCTGGAAGCGCAAGCTGGAAGGCACCGTCGGCGGCTATTGGGGCCTGTACGATTCGGTGCGCCGGAGCCTGAAATATCCGCCGGGCGAGCCGATCAGCAATTTCCCGTACTGGAAATGGTACATGGGCGCGGGCATGGGCCTTGCCGTGCTGGTGTTCGCGGTCGCCATCATCACGCTGCGCCGGCGGCCGTGGACGCCGCGCTTCTCGGCCTGGCTCGGCGTCGGGATCTCGGCAACGACGGCGGGGAGCCTGCTCGGGATCGGTGCCGACAAGATGTATTACGAGAGCTACGGCATCGGCGGCTGGCTGCTCTGGGGCGCGCTGCTGCTTGCCGGCATCCTGTCGCCGATCTTCTGTTCGCAGGCCATGGTGATCGGCCGCAGCCTTCCGACCTTCCTCGACCTGCTCGGTCCGCGCGAGGGGCGCAAATGGTCGAAGCTCACCGCCGTTCTCGGCCTGACGCTGGCGGTGACCGCAGTGATCGCGGCCGCGACCGCGCTCGGCTTCGTGTTCGACCCGCGCTACAAGGATTTTCCCTACGCCGCGCTGACGATGGCGGTGGTGCCGTTCGCGCTGCTGATGCTGAACCGGCCGCAGATCGGCCAGCGTCCGATCGCGGAATCGGTGTTCGCGGGCGTGCTGGCGCTGTCGGCCGTCTTCGTGCTCTTCAACGAAGGCCGCGACAATTGGCAGTCGCTGTGGACCTGCACGATCTACCTGTTGTTCGCGCTCACGCTGTGGCGGGCGCGGGCCGAGCAAATCCAAGAATGAACAGGCCGATCGCAAGGCCCGACAGCACGACATTGTAGAGCACGATGCCGAGGCCGGCCGCGACGATGCCGACCGTGAGCAGCACGATCGACGGCCGCATCAGATTCAGCGTCGCAACCACCAGCGCGACGATGCCGAACACCGAATTCTTGAACAGCACGGTCGAGACCGAGCGCGCCTTGCAGAGCAGCGTCTGAAGCCCGGCGTCGCAGGCGAGAGCGACCTGCGACAGCTCGATCGCGAGGTAGCGCAGATAAAGCGCATAGCCGACGGACGCGAAGCCGACGACGATCAGGAACTGCACCTGGTAGGGCGTGAGGCGGAAGGGCTTTTTTGTCATGGCGGCAATATGGTCGCGATGGCGCGGGCAGGCAACAGGGCAGGCGATGTTTCTGTTGGTCCGGCTCGCTCTAGACGTGCGCAAGCAGCCGTCAAAGCCGCCGGGGGGCCAAACCTATTTCAGTCCCAGCCGGCGCTCGACCCAGCCGAGAACGAACAGCACGAGCAACGTCACCGCGATCGCAGCGCCGACGAGCAGCCAGGCGCCCAGCGCGCATGCGATTCCGAGCCCCGCCGCGATCCAGACGGTCGCCGCGGTCGTGAGGCCGTGAACGGTTTTCGCCTTGCTGTCGTGCAGGATGACGCCGGCGCCAATGAAGCCGACGCCGGTCAGCACGCCCGTAACGACGCCCTGGATGACGCGGGAGATCGCATCCGGGTGGTCGCGCAAATTCTGGAACTCGATCACGGCGATCGACACCAGCGCGGAGCCGAGCGACACGAGCGCGAGCGTTCGCATCCCCACCGGCTTGTCGTTCATGTCGCGGTCGATGCCGATCAAGAGGCCTGTTCCGGCCGCGACGAGAAGCCTCAGCACATCATCAAGTTCATTCATCGAAGCCCGGGAGTTTCGGAAGGTTGAGGCGCCGCTGGGGCGCGCCGTGAATGAACGCAAACGGGCTGCAAAAGGACAGCTCAGGTCCTAGCGTCCGATCGCCGCATGCAAGAGGCTTTCGTCGGAGACGGGGCGTCCTATCGCCTGAAGAACGACGACAAGGTCGATGTCGCCGATGCGGTCTCCGGCTTCGCCGGCGCCGGCTGTGCCGCAGGAGCGGGCGCGGGCTCCTCGCGCTTGGTGCGTTTCGAAGTGTAGCTGCGGCGGCGCTGCGGCTTCTCGGGCTTGGCGCTGGGCGCGGTTTCGGCTTGCGGGGCCGCGTCCTGATTCTTCTCCGCGTTCTTCTCCTGAACCCTGTCTTGCGACTTCTCTTGTGCCTTGTCCTGGGGTTTGTCTTGCGCCTTTTCCGAGCCACGCATCGACAGGCGCTGGCCGTCGAACACGGTGGTCTCGCAGTGACGATTGCTCTCGGCAAGGCTCGCGCAGAACTTCGCGGCGGCGGCGGCATTGACGAGCGGGCCGGCACCGAGGCGGAGCTGCATGCCAAGCCCTGTCGTGCCTTCCTTGATCATGATGATCGGTCGCAGCGCTGCGATTTCCGGATTGGATTTGGTCACGCCGCGCCAGAGCGCGCGCAGGCCGTCGACCGAATTGGCGCCGCCGAGATCGATCGCGAAACGCGTCTGTTGAACCGCGATCGCGGGCGATTCGCTCTCGGTTGCCTCCGATGGCTTGGCGGCTGCCACGACGGCTTCGGTCGGCGCGGGCGCCGGCTCGGCCTTCTTCTCGGCGGCCTTCTCGTTCGTCTCCGGCTGCATCAATTTCGATGCGGCCGGATCGGGCGGCGCCATGATCGACTTGGACGAGACCAGCGGAATGGTCGGCAACGCTGAATTCATCGCCGGCGATTGCTGCACGAGCGAGGCGGCCGCGGCGGTCTGCGGCGGCGGCTCCTTTGCCGCTTCCTTCGGGGGATCCTTGAGCGTGTCCTTGAGCGTGTCCTTGGCGGCCTCGGTGCGAGGCTTGTCGGCGGCGGAAGCAGGCGTCGAAGCAACCGGCGCGACGCTGGGGGCTGCGGGCGCAGCATCCTGCATCTTGCCGGCCTGCGGCGGCGGCGGGGTGGTCTGCCTGGCGATGGCGCCGGTGACGGAATCGAGCCCTTGCTCCAGCACGGTGACGCGCGAATACAGCCGGTCGCGATCGGTATTCAGCGTCTCGATAGCGGCCGTGAGCCGACGGGCCTCGTTCTGGCTCTCCCTGGTGAGCATCTGGAGGCGGTCAGCCTGGCGCGCCAGATCGGCGGAAGCAACCTGGTCGCGCCGCCAGCCGAGCTGGGCCTGATTGGCCAGCACCGCGATGGTGACCGCGCCCACGGCCGCCACGCCCCACGAGCCCAGACGCCACATCAGGCGGCGATCGAACGCGCTTTCCTCAGCCAAGAGTCCGGAGAACAGTCCGCCGGTCTCCTTGGCGCCGAAGGCATCCGCCAGTGGGTCGGAATCCTTTGCCATGAACGTTAAGTGCCCAGCCCCGAAGCTTCCCCGAATCAATCAAGGAACATTAACAGGAAATGCGTGCCGCACTTGAATTCCGGGCGTTTGCGGGGGTAGCAAGGCGGCAGCTCTTGAGGGCGGCCCGCCTGCCGCGCCATTTGATTCGGCCGAACCGACAGGATTTCGATGACCGCCCGTTCCAGCCTCACGATCGTGCTCGCCGCCGGCGAAGGCACGCGCATGCGCTCGAGTCTGCCGAAAGTGCTGCATCCGGTCGCTCACCAGACGCTGCTGGCCCACGTGCTCGGCGCGGCGCCGAAGGGAACCGGCAGCTCGCTCGCGGTCGTGATCGGTCCCGACCACCAGGCGGTCGCGGATGAGGCGAAGCGCATCCGGCCCGACGCGCTCACCTTCGTGCAGGCCGAGCGGCTCGGCACCGCGCATGCGGTGCTGGCGGCGCGCGAGGCCATTGCGCGCGGCGCCGATGATCTGCTGATCGCCTTCGGCGATACGCCGCTGATCTCGGCCGAGACCTTTGCGCGGCTGCGCGCGCCGCTCGCCAGGGGCGCTGCGATCGCCGCGCTCGGCTTCCGCGCTGCCGATCCCGCCGGCTACGGCCGCTTCATCGTCGAGGGCGAACGCCTGGTCGCGATCCGCGAGCAGGCCGATGCGAGCGCCGACGAGCGCAAGATCGACCTGTGCAATGCCGGCGTGATGGCGATCGACGGGCGCCGGGCGCTTCAAATCCTTGGGCAGATCGGCAATGCCAATTCCAAGGGCGAATATTATCTGACCGACGCGGTCGAGATCGTCCGCAAAGAGGGATGGGAGTCCGTCGTGATCGAGACCAGCGAGGACGAGGTGCGCGGCATCAACACCAAGGCGCAGCTCGCCGAGGCCGAAGCCGTGATGCAGACGCGCTTGCGCAAGGCGGCAATGGAAGCCGGCGTCACCCTGATCGCTCCGGAGACGGTTTATCTCGCCGCCGACACCGAGTTCGGCAAGGACGTGACCATCGAGCCGTTCGTGGTGATAGGCCCCGGCGTCTCGATCGCCGACGGCACCGTGATCCATTCCTTTTCGCACATCGTGCAGACGACGCTGGGCAAGAACGTCTCGATCGGCCCCTTTGCGCGGCTTCGGCCCGGCACCTCGCTCGGCGACGGCGCGCGGATCGGCAATTTCGTGGAGACCAAGGCGGCGACGCTGGAGGCCGGCGTCAAAGTCAACCATCTCTCCTATATCGGCGATACCACGGTCGGCGCCAATTCCAACATCGGCGCCGGCACCGTCACCTGCAACTACGACGGCTTCAAGAAGCACAAGACGGTGATCGGGCAGGGCGCCTTCGTCGGCACCAATTCTTCGCTGGTCGCTCCGGTCAGAATCGGCAACGGCGCCTATATCGGATCGGGCTCGGTGATCACGCGCGACGTGCCCGATGACGCCATGGCGCTGGAGCGCAACCAGCAAACCATCCGGGAAGACGGCGCGGCGCGTTTTCGCGAGATGAAGACGGGCGGCAAGAAGCCGGAGAAATGAGCTTTCCGCTATTCGTCGTCGGCGAATTCGGAGAAGATCGCGCGGGTCAGGCGCCAGCCGCGCGGCTTGGCGCGCTTGACCGGCTCGCCTTCGGGATGCTTCATGAAGACGGGCTTGCTTTCCTTGCCGCGCTGGGGCGGCGGCCAATGTGCGAGATGCGTGCCCGTGGTCTCGCTGGCACGCAAGTACGTCGATGACAGACCTTTGCGGTCGGACGAGCCTTTCATGGCCTCACTCTCCTGAGCCGGAATCGTTGGCCAAATATGTTGACAGCAAGTTAATGTGCGCGGTCTAAGGCCGGCCAATTCGACGCAGGCGAAGCTCAGGTTGCGGTCCGCGCTGTCTCAATCCGCAATAATTATTGAGTAATGGTTGCTTCTGAATTTCGCTAAAAGCCGGACGTGTCGTTTAGGCGATTTTTCGACGATTTGGGGGATAGTGATCCGCATGTGCGGGATTGTCGGCATTCTCGGGCGCGAGCCGGTTGCAGAGCAGCTGGTGGATTCGCTCAAACGTCTTGAATATCGCGGTTACGACTCAGCGGGGGTCGCGACGCTCGAAGGCGGGCACCTCGAGCGCCGCCGCGCCGAGGGCAAGCTGAAGAACCTGGAGAAGCGGCTCGAAGCCGAGCCTTTGACGGGCACCACCGGGATCGGCCACACCCGCTGGGCCACCCACGGCAAGCCGACCGTCAACAACGCCCATCCGCACGCGACCGAGCGCGTCGCTGTCGTCCACAACGGCATCATCGAGAATTTCCGCGAGCTGCGCGAGGAGCTCGAGAACAATGGCACGGTGTTCAACACCGAGACCGACACCGAGATCGTGCTGCATCTGGTCGACGATCTCTTGACGCGCGGCAACAAGCCGGTGGAAGCGGTGAAGCTGGCGCTGAGGCGCCTGCGTGGCGCCTTCGCCCTCGGCTTCATCTTCGCCGGCGACAACGATCTCATGATCGGCGCCCGCAACGGTCCGCCGCTTGCGATCGGTTACGGCGACGACGAGATGTATCTCGGCTCCGACGCCATCGCGCTCGGCCCGTTCACCGACACGATCAGCTATCTCGAGGACGGCGACTGGGTCGTGCTGACCCGCAAGAGCGCTTCGATTTTCGACAAGGATGGCAATGCCGTCCAGCGTGACAAGATCAAGCACGCCGCCTCGACCTCGCTGGTCGACAAGGCCAATTACCGCCACTTCATGGCCAAGGAGATCCACGAGCAGCCGGAAGTGGTCGGCCACACGCTGGCGCGCTACGTCGACATGGCGAGCGAGCGCGTCTCGCTGCCGGTCAAGCTGCCGTTCGACTTCAGGAACGTCCAGCGCATCAACATCACGGCGTGCGGCACCGCGAGCTATGCCGGCTTCGTCGCAAAATACTGGTTCGAGCGCTTTGCGAGGCTGCCGGTCGAGGTCGATGTCGCCTCCGAATTCCGCTACCGCGAGGCGCCGCTGCGCAAGGGCGATCTCGCCATCTTCATCTCGCAGTCGGGCGAGACCGCGGACACGCTGGCCGCGCTGCGCTATGCCAAGGCCGAGGGCGTGCACACGATCGCCGTCGTCAACGTGCCGACCTCGACGATCGCGCGCGAGAGCGAGACCGTGCTGCAAACGCTAGCCGGCCCCGAGATCGGCGTCGCCTCGACCAAGGCCTTCACCTGTCAGCTCATGGTGCTGGCCAATCTTGCGATCGCGGCCGGCAAGGCGCGCGGCGAATTGTCCGACGAGGACGAGACCAAGCTGGTTCACGGCCTGGTCGAGATTCCGCGCCTGATGGCAGACGCGCTCACCACCGAGCCTCAGATCGAGAAGCTCGCGCATCGGATCGCCAAGTCGCGCGACGTGCTCTATCTCGGCCGCGGCACCAGCTTTCCGCTCGCGCTCGAAGGCGCGCTGAAGCTGAAGGAGATCTCCTACATCCACGCCGAGGGCTATGCCGCCGGCGAGCTCAAGCATGGACCGATCGCGCTGATCGACGAGACCATGCCTGTCGTCGTCATCGCGCCTTACGACCGGGTGTTCGAGAAGACCGTCTCCAACATGCAGGAGGTCGCCGCCCGCGGCGGCAACATCATCCTGATGACGGACGCCAAGGGCGCGGAAGAGGCGACCGTCGAGTCCCTCGTCACCATCGTCATGCCCGACATGGCGGCGGCGTTCACGCCAATGGTCTATGCCGTCCCGGTGCAGCTGCTCGCCTATCACACGGCTGTCGTGATGGGCACCGACGTCGACCAGCCGCGCAACCTCGCGAAATCGGTGACTGTGGAATAGGCAGGCGGGATATCGGCCGGTCGTGGTCTTCCAAAATCTGCTAGAAGACCCTAGCTTGTGTGTTGCGACCGACCTGGAACCCGAATGACCCCCCGCGACGACGCGCCTGCGCCTCTTGATCCCGTCCCGGAACCGCATACCGGCCTGATGGGCCGCTTCCGCAATTATTTCCTGACCGGGCTCGTCGTCACAGGGCCGATCGCGATCACGCTGTACCTGGTCTGGTGGTTCGTCACCTGGGTCGACGGCGTGGTGCGGCCCTTCGTGCCGCTGGCCTACCGGCCCGAAACCTATCTGCCGTATGTCGTTCCCGGCTGGGGACTGGTCGTCGCATTCTTCACGCTGACGCTGGTCGGCTTCCTGGCGGCCAATCTGATCGGCCGCACCCTGGTCGATGTCGGCGAAACGCTCCTCGGCCGGATTCCGGCCGTGCGCGCCATCTACCGCGGCCTGAAGCAGGTGTTCGAGACGCTGTTCTCGGGCAAGGGCTCGAGCTTCCGGAAGGTGGGCCTGGTCGAGTTTCCGTCGCCGGGCATGTGGTCGATCGTGCTGATCTCGCAATCGCCGAATGAAGAGGTCGCGCGCAGCTTGCCGGGGCAGGAGGAGCACGTCTCGGTGTTCCTGCCGTGCTCGCCGAACCCGACCACCGGGTTCTTCTTCTACGTGCCCAAAAGCAAGATCGTCGAAGTCGATATGAGCACCGAGGATGCCGCGACGCTGATCATGTCGGCCGGCGTGGTGCAGCCGGGCTCGGCGCCCGATCCGAAGAAGGCCGCGGCACTCGCGGGCATGGCGAACGCCGCGCGCATCGCCAATGCGTCGGCGATGCAGCCCGAGCCTGCGAAGGTGGAGTAGAGCCATTCCGTTGCGGGATGGCGTCGGTCACGCGCGCGTTGGCATCCTCTGCTAGTCTCCCCTCGAGCCGCGCGCCTCGCTCGGCGTTCGATCTGGAGTGCATGATGTCCAAGACCATTGCGATCCTCGCGCCCGGCGCCATGGGCAGCGCCGTCGCCCGCCGCCTTAGCGAGCATGGCGCTCGTGTACTGACGTCCCTGACCGGGCGGAGCGAGGCGACGCGCAAACGCGCAGCAGATTCCGGCATGATCGGTGCCGATGACGATGCGATCGCTGGCTCCGACATCATTCTTTCGATCGTGCCGCCCGGGGAAGCCGTCGCGCTGGCCAAACGGCTGGCGGCGCTGATCGTCAGGCGCGAGCACAAGCCAATCGTGGTGGATTGCAACGCCGTCAACGTCGACACCGTGCGTGGGATCGAGGAGATCATCGGCTCGGCGCAGGCACCGTTCGTCGATGGCGGCATCATCGGCTTTCCGCCGCAGCCAGGCGGCAAAAGTCCTGCGTTCTACGTGTCCGGCGAGCACGCCAAGGACGTCGCGGTGCTGAAGGATTTCGGGCTCGACGTGCGGATCGTCGAAGGCCCGGTCGGCGCCGCCTCGGCGCTGAAGATGTCCTATGCCGGCATCGTCAAGGGCCTCGCCGGTATCGGCTCGGCCATGGTGATCGCGGCAACCAAGGCGGGCGCCGCTGATGCGCTGCGCGACGAGCTGGCACTGAGCCAGCCCGCGATCCTGGCGCGGCTCGAGGTCGCGCTGCCGGACATGATTCCGAAGGCCTATCGCTGGATCGCGGAAATGCGGGAGATCTCCGGGTTCCTCGGCCCCGATCATCCGGCCAGCCAGATCTACGAGGGCTTTGCGCGCTGGTTCGAGCATCTGGCGGATGATGCGAAGGGCGAGGCGGTGGATGCCACGTTGCTGAAGGCGTTTGCCGCGGGGAACGCGCGGAAGAAGACCTGACGTACCCACGTTCGCTCCCGCAAGGTTTGCGGTTGCGGTGTGCGGGTTTCTATCCACGCGTCATTGCGAGCGCAGCGAAGCAATCCAGAGTCCCTCCGCGGAAAGATCCTGGTTGCTTCGCTGAGCTCGCAATGACGGAGATGAGACGCTGCGGAGCCCATCTGCTATTGTGTTTGCGGTTCTTCTGAGACGGGAGTTCGAATGAGAGTGCTTGTCATCGGCGCGGGCGCGCTCGGCGGCTATTATGGCGCTTGTCTCGTCCGGGCAGGCCGCGACGTGACCTTTCTGGTGCGCGAGAAGCGGGCCGGTAAGCTGCGGCAGAACGGATTGCAGGTGGTGAGCCCGCACGGCGACTTCGTGGTGCAGCCGAAGATCCTTCTGGCCGGCGATCTCAGGGAGGCCTTCGACGTCGTGCTGGTCGGCGTGAAAGCCTACTCGCTCGACGACGCGATGAGCCAGTTTGCGCCCGCTGTCGGCCCCCACACGATGATTTTGCCGATCCTGAACGGGTTGAAACACATCGACGCTCTTACAGCCAGGTTCGGCGCCACTCGCGTCCTCGGCGGTCTCGCCAATGTCAGTGCCGGGCTGGACGCGGATGGCCGGGTCCTTCACTTCATGGCCAACCAGACCATCGTCTTTGGCGAGATCGAGGGCGCCTTAAGTGAACGCGCCCTCGCGCTGGAGACATTGTTCGATGTTCCCGGTATCGACGTGCGCGCCAGCGAGGCGATCACGCACGACATGTGGGAGAAGTTCGTTCAACTCTCGACGATCGCGGGCATCACCTGCCTGATGCGTGCAAGCATCGGCGACATCCTGGCCGTGCCCAACGGCGAGCAGTCCATCTTCCGCCTGTTCGCGGAATGCTGTGCGGTTGCCGCAGCATCGGGATATGAGCCGCGCGCGCCGTTCATCGAGTTCGACCGCAAGCTGTTCACCACCCTCGACTCGCCGCTCAAGGCCTCGATGCTGCGCGACATCGAGCGCGGCTCGATGACCGAGTCCGAGCATATCCTCGGCGATATGGCGAACCGGGCCCGTACCCTGGGCATCGAGACGCCGCTGTTGGATCTGGCCCGCGCGCATGTTGCGGCCTACGAGGTCGGGCGACGAAGGGCCGCAAGCTAGCCCGCCCCGATCAGCGGGATCGCTTCGTCGCGTTCGTAGAGATACAGCAGGCACCGCAGCGCCTCGCCGCGCTCGCCCTTCAGCTTCGGATCGTCCTTCAGGATGCGCAGCGCCTCGTCTCTCGCCTGGGCGATGAGCTGGCCGTGCACCTCAGGGCGCGCGATGCGGTAGCCGGGCAGGCCGCTCTGGCGCACACCAAGCACGTCGCCTTCGCCGCGCAGCTTCAAATCTTCCTCGGCGATGCGGAAACCGTCGGTGGTCTCGCGGATCACCTTCAGCCGGGCCTTCGACATCTCGCCGAGCGGCTCCGAATAGAGCAGGATGCAGGTCGAGGCCTCCGAGCCGCGTCCGATGCGGCCGCGCAGCTGGTGCAGCTGGGCAAGGCCAAAGCGCTCGGCGTTCTCGATCACCATGATGGTGGCGGCGGGAACGTCGACGCCGACCTCGACCACGGTGGTCGCGACCAGGAGCCCGATCTCGTGGGCGGCGAACTGGCCCATCACGCGGTCTTTTTCCGTGCCCTTCATCTGGCCGTGGACGAGGCCGACACGATCGCCGAAACGCTTTTGCAGGCTTTCGAAACGCTTGGTCGCGTTGGTGAGGTGTTCGGTGCCCTCGGCTTCGGATTCCTCCACCAGCGGGCAGATCCAGTAGACCAGTTTGCCCGATTGCAAGGCACGGCCGACGCCGTCCATGACCTCGCCGAGCCGGCTCATGGCGACGGCGCGGGTGTCGATCGGCTGCCGGCCGGCGGGCTTCTCGCGCAGCTCGGAGATGTCCATATCGCCGAAATAGGTCAGCACCAGCGTGCGCGGGATCGGCGTGGCGCTGAGCACCAGCACGTCGACAGCTTCGCCCTTGGACGTCAGCGCGAGCCGCTCGCGCACGCCGAAGCGGTGCTGTTCGTCGACGATGGCGAGCGCGAGGTCGTGGAAGGTCACATCGTCCTGGATCAGTGCATGGGTGCCGACCAGCAGGTCAATCTCGCCTGCGGCGAGCTGCGTGATGATCTCGCGCCGTTCCTTGCCTTTCTCGCGGCCGGTGAGGATCGCAACGCGCATGCCGGCACGCTCGGCGAGCGGGGCGATGGTCTTGATGTGCTGGCGCGCCAGGATTTCGGTCGGCGCCATCAGCGCGGCCTGCTTGCCGACCTCCGCGACCGCGGCCGCCGCGAGCAGCGCCACGACGGTTTTGCCCGAGCCGACGTCGCCCTGGAGCAGGCGCAGCATGCGCAGCGGCTGCTTCAGGTCCTCGGCGATGGCCGCCGCAGCGCTGCGCTGGGATGGCGTGAGCGCGTAAGGAAGGGCGTCGATGACCCTGTTGCGCAGATGTCCGTCGCCGGCATTGCGCACGCCGGCGGGGCGACGCAACTGTGCGCGGATCAGTGCCAGCGCGAGCTGGCCGGCCAGCAGCTCGTCGAAGGCGAGGCGCGACCAGAACGGCTGGTCCGGCAATATGTCGGTCAGCTCGACCGGCTGGTGCACGCGGGTGAGCGCTTCGGTGACCGGCGGGAAGTGGCAGCGCCGCAGCACCTCCGGGCTGATCCATTCGGGCAGCGCCGGCAGCTTTTGCAGCGCCTGCGCGATCGCCCGGCGGAGCGAGCCGAGCGCGAGGCCCTCAGTGAGGGGGTAGACCGGATCGATGCCCGAGAGCTTGGCGATCGCTTCCTCGTCCAGCACGCGGTCGGGATGCACGATCTGCGGGATGCCGTCATACATCTGCAGCGTCCCGGAGACGTAGCGCTTCTCGCCGACGGGCAGCAGCTTTTCGACATAGCCCGGCTTGGCGCGGAAGAAGGTCAGCACGACGTCACCGGTGTCGTCGCTGGCATAGACCAGATACGGCGCGCGCGCGTTGCGCGGCGGAGGCGGGCGATGACGGTCGACAATGACCTCCAGCGTCACCATAGTTCCCTGCACCGCGTCGCGGATCTTTGGCCGCGCCCGGCGGTCGATCACCTGGCTCGGCAGATGCAGCAAGAGATCGACCAGCCGCGGCGTCTCGCTGCGGCTGAGCAGGTACTGCAGCAGCTTGTCCTGCTTCGGACCGACGCCGGGCAGGCTGGTCACGGCAGCAAACAGCGGATTGAGCAGGCTGGGGCGCATCAGTGGAATCTAAGATTGTTCCTGGCCGTCATGCCCGGCTTTATGCCGGGCATCCACGTCTTTTTTGCAGCCCCACGTGGATGGCCGGGACGAGCCCGGCCATGACGGACGGGATGAGCGACTTGTCGCAACAAAGGGCTGACACGGCCACCCCGAGTGGCTATATCACCCCGGCCCGGCACGTCCGGGCTTTCTGCGTTTGACTGGATTTGAGACATGACGGGAACGACACGATCGAGCAGCGGGCTGGACGATCGCCGCAAGCGGCTTTTGTTCCGCTGCTGGCACCGCGGCACGCGCGAGATGGACCTGATCCTCGGCCGCTTTGCCGATGCCGAGATCGGCAATCTGTCCGATGACGAACTGGCGCAGCTCGAGAGGCTGCTCGATCTCAACGATCCCGATCTCTATGCCGCCATCACCGCCGACAAGGTGCTGCCGGCTGATGTTACCGGTGCGCTGTTCGCCCGCATCAAGGCCTATCCGCTCGCGGACGGCGGCGTATGAAACAGGGGATGAAATCTCCGGCCGAGCTGCTTGCGCCCGGCCGGGCGCTGACGCTTGCCAATGTCGCGGAAGGCGCCGAAGGCCTCGTGATCTCCGATCTGGCTCGGGCCATCGCGGCGCGGCCGAAGAAAGCGGCCGTCAGCCTTGCCGTGGTCTGCCGCGACGGTCCGCGCATGCAGCAGCTCGAACGCGCGCTGCAATTCTTCGCCCCCGATCTGCCGGTGCTGACCTTCCCGGCCTGGGACTGCCAGCCCTACGACCGCGTCTCGCCGCATGGCGGCATTCTGGCGCAACGCCTGACGACGCTGGCCCGGCTTGCCTCGCTCACCGGCAGCGACAAGCCGCTGATCGTGCTGACGACGGTGAATGCCGCCGTGCAGCGCGTGCCCGCGCGCGAGCTGGTCGCGGCGCAGGCGCTGTCGGTGGCCCCGGGCAATGTCGTGCCGATGGACACCATCGTCGCCTGGCTCGAGCACAACGGCTACAACCGCTCCTCGACCGTGCGCGAGCCCGGCGAATACGCCGTGCGCGGCGGCATCCTCGATCTGTTTCCGGCCGGCCTCGAGCAGCCGGTCCGCTTCGATTTCTTCGGCGACAGCCTGGAATCGATCCGCTCCTTCGATGCCGAGACCCAGCGCACGCTGCTCGATATGCGCTCGCTCGACCTCGTGCCGGTCTCGGAATTCCAGCTCGTCACCGAAACCATCCGCCGTTTCCGCATGGGCTACGTTGCCGAGTTCGGCGCGCCCGAGCGCGACGATGCGCTGTATGAGGCGGTCAGCGAGGGCCGCCGCCATCCCGGCATGGAGCATTGGCTGCCGCTGTTCCAGGACCGCATGGACACCCTGTTCGACTATCTGCAAGGCGCTCCGATCGCGATCGAGCCGCAGGCCGAGGACGCCGTCCGCGAGCGCTTCAAGCAGATCCAGGACTATTACGAGGCCCGGCGCGACGCGATGGAGCATCCCGGGGGCGGCGCGATCTACAAGCCGCTGCCGCCGGATCGGCTTTATCTCACCAGCGGGGAATGGGCCGAGCGCGAGAGCGGCATGCCGCTGGTGCGGTTGACGCAATTCTCGGTTCCGGCTGACGGGACGAGTGTCGTCGACGCCGGTGCGCGCAAGGGCCGCGACTTCGCGCCGGAGCGCAACGACACCAATGTCAACGTATTCGAATCCGTGGTCGGCCACGTCATGGCGCTGCAGGCCCAGCGCAAGAAGGTGGTGATCGCGCTGTGGAGCGAGGGCTCGCGCGACCGCATGACCTCGATGCTGCGCGACCACAAGCTGGCCCACACCACCAGCGTCAACTCCTGGCGCACCGTGCAGGCAACCCCGCGCAACGAGACCATGCTCGCTGTGCTTGGCCTCGAGAGCGGTTTCGAGACCGACGAGATCGCGCTCATCAGCGAGCAGGACATCCTCGGCGACCGCCTCGTGCGGCCGCGCAAGGCGAGCCGCAAGCTCGACAATTTCATCTCGGAGGTGACGAGCCTTGCCGCCGGCGACATCGTCGTCCATGTCGACCACGGCATCGGCCGCTTCATCGGCCTGCAAACGCTCGACGTGGCCGGCGCGCCGCACGACTGCCTCGAGCTGCATTATGCCGCCGAAACCAAACTGTTCCTGCCGGTCGAGAACATCGAGCTGCTGTCGCGTTACGGCTCGGACCAGACCAATGTCGAGCTGGATCGCCTGGGCGGCGGCGGCTGGCAGACCCGCAAGGCGAAACTCAAGAACCGCATCCGCGAGATCGCCGGCGAATTGATCAAGATCGCGGCCGCGCGCCAGCTGCACGAGGCGCCCAAGCTCCCGGTGCAGCCCGGGCTCTACGACGAGTTCTGCGCACGCTTCCCCTATGACGAGACCGAGGACCAGCTAGGGGCCATCGAAGCCACGCTGAAGGATCTCGAACTCGGCCGTCCGATGGACCGGCTGATTTGCGGCGACGTCGGCTTCGGCAAGACCGAGGTGGCCTTGCGCGCGGCGTTTGCCGTGGCGCTCGAGGGCAAGCAGGTCGCCGTCGTGGTGCCGACCACGCTGCTGGCGCGCCAGCACGCAAGGACCTTCGCCGAGCGTTTCAAGGGCTTTCCGGTCAACGTCGCGCAGGCTTCGCGCCTGATCGCGGCCAAGGAGCTGAACCAGGTCAAGAAGGGCATCGCCGACGGCTCGGTCGACATCGTCGTCGGCACCCACGCGCTGCTTGGCAAGGCCATCAAGTTCCGCGACCTCGGCCTCGTGATCGTCGACGAGGAACAGCACTTTGGCGTCACGCACAAGGAGCGGCTCAAAGCGCTTCGCTCCGAGGTGCACGTGCTGACGCTGTCGGCGACGCCGATCCCGCGCACGCTGCAACTCGCGCTCACCGGCGTGCGCGAGCTCTCGATCATCGCTTCGCCTCCCGTGGATCGCCTCGCGGTGCGCACCTTCGTCGCTCCGCACGATCCCTTGATGATCCGCGAGGCATTGTTGCGCGAGCGCTATCGCGGCGGGCAGGCGTTCTACGTGGTGCCGCGCATCGACGACCTCGCCGAGGTCAAGGATTTCCTCGACAAGAACGTGCCGGAGATGAAGGTCGCGGTCGCACACGGCCAGATGCCGCCCGCCGTGATCGAGGACATCATGACCGCGTTCTACGACGGCAAGTTCGACATCCTGCTGTCGACCACGATCGTGGAATCCGGCCTCGACATTCCTAACGCCAACACCCTCATCGTGCACCGCGCCGACATGTTCGGCCTCGCCCAGCTCTATCAGCTGCGCGGCCGGGTCGGGCGCTCCAAGCTGCGGGCCTATGCGCTGTTCACGCTGCCGGCGCAGCAGAAGATCACGGCGCAGGCCGAGCGCCGGCTCACCGTGCTGCAATCGCTGGAGACGCTCGGCGCCGGCTTCCAGCTCGCCTCGCACGACCTCGATATCCGTGGCGCCGGCAACCTGCTCGGCGAGGAGCAGTCCGGCCACATCAAGGAGGTCGGCTTCGAGCTCTATCAGTCGATGCTGGAGGAGGCGATCGTCAACCTCAAGGCCGGCGTCTCCGAGCCCGCCGCCGACCGCTGGTCGCCGCAGATCACGATCGGCATGCCCGTGCTGATTCCGGAGGACTATGTCGGCGATCTCTCGGTGCGGCTGTCGCTGTACCGGCGCCTCGCCGATCTCGACACCGAGGAGGAGATCGAGAACTTCGGCGCCGAGATGCGCGACCGCTTCGGCGTGCTGCCGGACGAGGTGCGCTACCTGTTCAAGGTCGCCGCGATCAAGGCGTTCTGCCGTAGGGCCAATGTCGAGAAGATCGACGCCGGCCCGAAGGGCGCCGTCATCGCCTTCCGCGACAATTCCTTCGCCCATCCCGACCGCCTCGTCAGCTTCATCCGCAGCCACGGCCAGGCCGCCAAGGTGCGCCCCGACAAGAAGGTGGTGTTCCTGCAGGATTGGGAAACCCCGGAGGAGCGGCTGGCCGGCACGACGGAAATCATGCGTCAGCTGGCGCAGCTCGCCGAGAGCAAGAAGGCGGCGTGAGCGCGAGGCGAGATGCTGTAGGGTGGATTAGCCGAAGGCGTAATCCACCATCTTTGGTTGCCGCGAGCAGAAAAGTGGTGGGTTACGCCCCGCGCCTGCGCTTCGCGCAGTCGCAAGGCTAACCCACCCTACAGCAGCGAGGTTGTGGTTACGACGCCGCCCTGGACGCATCCGCCGACAGCCGCGCCAGCAGCGACCTCGCCGTATCCGAGGGCGACAGCGAGTCCACGCTGACGACGGGGTCGCTGCGCATCTCGTGCTTGCCGTTCGAGGTATGCCGCATCACCGCCGACAGACGCCGCGCGATCATATGCGCCGTGCGGAAGTCGGTCTCCGCGAACACGACGATGACCGAGCCATCCTTCTGCGCTACGCCGAAATCCATCTGCCGCATCAGGCGGCTGAGGATGCGCGCGGCGTCGAGCTGGGCGCGGGAATTGCCGGGGTCGAAAGCAAAACGCGCGACGGACAGACCGCCGCCGCGGGCCAGCGTCTGCTCGACCGCCTTGGCAAAATCGCGGGCGAAGGCTTCCACGGTGAGCAGGCCGCTGCGCGGGTCGAGCCAGCCGCCGGCATCGATCGAGCGCAGCGTGCGGCTCAATTGGGCTTCCATCGCGTGCTGGCGGATCAGGGGCAACGCATTGGCCGCGACCCTGGCCGGCTCGCCAGGGATCAGCTCGAGATTTGGCAAATCGTAAGTCTGCGTCAGCTGATGCGCGGTGACGATCACCGGCAGGCTGCGGAAGCGGGTGTCCTCGGCGAGCACCGTGAGAAAGGCATCGGTGACGCGCGCGGTAAAACCCTCGGCAAGGACCACGCCGTCGAGGTCGCGGGTGTTGAGGTGCTTCGCGGCGGCCTCGATCGAGAGCGCGCCGACGACGCCGACGCGTTCGCCGAGCGCGACGGACAGCGCGGGGTAGGCCGCGCCGCGGCCGATCAGGAGCACGGTGGCATCGCGGGCGGGATCACCTTGCGGCAATGCGACTTTCACTTCGGGCAGCCGGCGCAGCACCGTGGCGTGGAGCGTGCGCACGCGCAGTGCGGCGCGAAGCCGTGCGATCAGGCGGTCGGGATTGCCGCCGCGCGAGGAGAAGGGCAGGGCGTTGTGAGGCAGCGTGCCCGCCGCATCCACGGCGACAAAAGGTAGATAAGGCGATTGCTCGGCGATCTTCCTTGCCAGTGCAGCCAGATGCGGCTCGTGTCCGCCATGCATCGCAGCGAGAATGGCCGCTGGCTGCACCTCTTCGACCGCGCGTGCCGCGCTGGCCCAGTCGGTATCGACCACGGGAAACAGCCGGGCCTCGTCCAGCGCCCCGACGAAGGGCGGCCGATCGGCATTGGACACAAAGAGGATCGGGCCCGCCTGGGACATTGGGAAACTCTGATGACGCAACAGATGCCGCGCAATCTAGTTCG
The DNA here is from genome assembly GCF_003957705.1 of Bradyrhizobium sp. LVM 105. Classification (NCBI taxonomy): domain Bacteria; kingdom Pseudomonadati; phylum Pseudomonadota; class Alphaproteobacteria; order Hyphomicrobiales; family Nitrobacteraceae; genus Bradyrhizobium; species Bradyrhizobium sp. LVM 105. Next base: position 341,255 of record NZ_QZMV01000004.1, read on the forward strand.
GCCGCCTTAATGCGGCGTCAACATATCCGGCGAAACTGCGCCTAGACCGGCCCGGAGCGATCGCGAAAAGCTTCGACCATCAGTGGGTTAAGCCCGAGCTCGCTGAGCGCCTCGCGGGCGCGGGCGTTGTCCTGGGCACGTCCGGCCAGCCTGTGGCCGGAAAGCCGGTCGGGCAGCGCGGTGAGGAGGGCGCCCTGGCCGAGCCGGCGGGCCCATTCCTGCAAATCGTTGGAGAGGAAGCGGTAGCCGCCGACGGCCATGATGCCGGAGGGGGGCGCGGTGATGCAGATTGCGCCGCTCGGGCGGTCGAGCCGCGCGGCATAACCGGTGTCGACATAGTCGCGCGGCGGCTGCGCCGTCAGGGTTTCACCGACCGGCTGCGGCGGGGCATAGGCCGCAATCGGCACCATCGCGCCGCGCAGGCCGAGCGTGCCCTTCGGCGTCAGCAGGATTTCGCCGGCAATGGAGGAGCCGGACTGCTCACGCGGGGCGCCGTGCGGCCCGGGCATCACCGCGACCGGCATGCCGTCCTCGCCGCGGCGGGCACCGAACAGGCCGGCCTCGCCGAACAGATAGACGTCGGTCAGCGGTGCATGCGGGGCGATCCAGGCATCGCTCGCGGCCACCTGCTCGGGCGCGCGCCACAGGCCGATGACGTTGCGCAAGGACGGCATCCGCGCCGCCAGGTCGGAATCGCCGAGCCGCAAGGCCAGCTGCGCCGGCGCGATCAGCACCTCACAACCATGCTCGTTGATCTGCTGCTCCAGCACCTCGATCTCGAAGGGATGATGCAGTGCCAGGGCGCCACCGGAGAGCAGCCAAACCGCGAGCGAGGAGGCGAGGCCGGCGAACGACATCGGCGCGAACGCCGCCATCAATGTCGCGCCCTGCCGGATGTCGGCTTCCAGCGACATCGCCAGCCCGCCGGCGATCAAGCTGAAATGCGGCCGCGGCACCGGACGAAAGCCTTCCGCGGTGACGTCGAAGGAGATCATCGCCGCCTTGCGGCCGTCCTGGATCACGGCGCGCGTGGTCCCTGGCGGACGCGCCAGCACGTCGTCGAGCGACGCCATGCCTTCGGGCAGGTCGGTACCGAAGCCGCAGACGTGACGGATCGAGAAGGCTTCGGCGGCCGCATGCATCGCGAGGTCGGCATAGCTCGTGCCGTCGACCTTGCTCGTGGTGACGATGGCACGGGCCGCGGTGCGGTTGAGCGCGGCGGTCAGCTCCGCATGGCGCCACAAGAGCGGCAGCACGGCGACGACGAGGCCGGCGCGATGGGCGGCGAGCACCGTCAGCACGAACTCGATCGTGTTGGGCAGCTGGATCGCGATGACAGAATTGGCCGGCAGGCCCGATTCGACGAAATGTGCCGACAGCGCCTCGATGGCGGTGTCGACCTCGGCATAGGTCATCCGCCGCGGCTGGTGCCCGGTGATGCGTGCCTTGTTGAGGGGATCGAGCAAAGCGAGCGCATGCGGCTGCCGGATCAGCGTGCGCTGAAACAGCGTGTCGAGCGTCGGCGATATTGCTGGCTGGTTCACGGCGTCACTTCGCTTGAGTGGCTTGCTTCTGCCCCTTCGCCCACCAGGTCTCCGGCAAATAGCCTGAGAGCGAGGTGGCCTTGGGCCGTTCTATCCGATTCCAGCGCGCGATCCATTGCTCGGACACGTTAAACAGGGGGATTGTGTAGAAGCCCGAGATCAGAGCGCGGTCGAGCGCGCGCACCGCCGGGACGAAATCCGTATGTTCACGGGCCTCGAGCAGGGCGGCGATCATGGCATCGACGGCGGGATCCTTTGCGCCCATGTAATTGCGGGTGCCGGGATTGTCCGCGGCCGCGCTGCCCCAGTAGAAATATTGCTCGTTGCCCGGCGACAGCGACTGGTCCCAGCGGTTCTGGATCATGTCGAATTCGTAAGCCAGACGGCGCTGGTCGAACTGCACGGGATCAACCGAGCGCACGCTCGGCTCGATGCCGGCCCGCTTGAGATCGCGCTGGAACGCGAGTGCGATACGCTCCTGGTCGCGGGTCGTGACCAGGATCTCGAAGGTGAAGGGCGCTCTCGTCGCGCGGTTGCGCAGCACCGTGCCGTCGAGATCGTAGCCGGCCTCCGACAACAGTTTCAGCGCCGCGCGCAGCGTCGTGCGGTCGCGTCCCGATCCGTCGGTCACGGGAAGGCGGTAGCTGCCGTCCATGATGTCGGGCGCAATTCGAGCGGCGAACGGTTTGAGAAGCTCACGTTCGGGCGCGTCCGCCGGCCGGCCATAGGCCGAGAGGTCGGAGCCGGCGAAATAGCCGGCAACGCGCGAATAGAGCCCGAAAAAGTAGTTGCGGTTGACCAGCTCGAAATCGAACAGCAGCGTCAGCGCCTGACGCACGCGGATGTCGGCGAAGATCGGGCGGCGCGTGTTGAACACCAGGAATTCGGAGGGCTGCGGCAGGCCCGGCTTCACGGTGTCACGGACCACCTCGCCGCTTCTCGCAGCCGGAAAGTCGTAACCGTCATGCCAGCGCAGCGGCTCGTGCTCGATGCGGAAATCGTACAGGCCGCGCTTGAAAGCCTCGAACTGGCCGTTGGCCTCGCGAAAATAATCGAGCCTGATCTCGTCGAAATTGTAGAGCCCGCGGTTGATGGGCAGGTCGCGGCCCCAATAGTCGGGATTGCGGCTCAGGGTGACGCTGGCGCCGGGCTTCACCGCCGTGACGCGATAGGGTCCCGAGCCGACCGGCGCCGTCAGCGTCGTCTCCTCGAAGGTTGCGACGTCGATGGCATGCTTCGGCAGGACCGGCATCAGGCCGAGAATCAGCGGCAGCTCGCGGTCGTTGGCGCCGGTGAGGTCGAAGCGGACGGTGAGGGGATCGGGTGCTTCGGCCTTTGCGACCTTGGCGTAGTACTGCCGGTGATTGGGCCGGCCGTGGTCGCGCAGCAGCTGCCAGGAGAACAGCACGTCCTCGGCCGCGACCTGCTTGCCGTCGGAAAAACGGGCGCGCGGATCGAGACGGAACGTGACGAAGCTCCGCTCGTCATTGGTTTCGACGCTCCTGGCGAGCAGGCCATAGAGCGTGAACGGCTCGTCATTGCCGCGCGCGAGCAGGCTCTCGACCACGTAGCTGCGCATCTGCTGCACGGCCAGTCCCTTGACGATGAAGGGATTGAGGCTGTCAAAGGTTCCGAGAATACCCCAGGTCAAGCGGCCGCCCTTGGGCGCATCCGGATTGACGTAGGGCATATGGGTGAAATCGGCCGGCATCGCCGGCTTGCCGTGCATGGCAATGGCATGGGCCTGCTCGGCCCGTGCCGCGCCCATCGACACTCCGCCACCAAGGCCCAGGACAAGGGCAGAGGCCAGCACCAGGACGCAAAGGCGGACACCGGGGCCCTCGACGAGGCGTTGGAACATGAACATCGGCACAGGTTGATTCGAGGACGGGCGTGCCTCGAATCCTATCACAGGGAATTTCCCCGGACGCGGCTGCGGGTGTGGCCAAAGGCGCTTGTCGGCATTGATCTTTTCGTCGACCACGTTAAGAAGGCACCCGATCGCGCAAGAGCGTCGAGCCCGTCACTTATCCGCCTCAATTGACGGGGAGAGAGCCGCGCCCAACGCGGCCAGGTTCGATGCTTCGGAGCGGTTCGGGCACTTCCCGTTCAGAAAGGGTTTTCCGCAATGAATTTCCGTTACTTGGCCGCGTCCGCCCGGCCGCGCGGGCGAATTCTCGCCTTGTTGACGGCGACGGCATTGGCCGTCCCGTTTGCCGCCGAGGCCCAGACCCCGGCGCCAGCGCCGGCGCCGGCCCCCGGCGCACCCAAGGCGGCTCCGGCCCCGAAGGCGACGCCCAAGGCTGCCCCCAAGGCGCCGACCGCTCAGGCGCCCGCCCAGCCGGCTCCTGCCCAGGGCGCTCCGGCGCAGCAGGGCGCGGCCCAGCCGGCCGATCAGCAGATCCAGCTGATCTATGCCCCCTGGACCAAGTTCTGCCTCAAGGGCCAGGACGCCAACGCCAAGCAGGTCTGCTTCACCGGCAAGGACGGCCGCATCGAATCGGGCCAGCCGGTCATCGCCGCCGTGATCATCGAGCCGGAAGGCGAGCCGAAGAAGATCCTGCGCGTGACGCTGCCGCTCGGCATGCAGCTCGTGCACGGCACCCGCATCATCGTCGACAGCAACGCGCCGCTGCAGCAACCCTATGTGATCTGCTTCCAGAACGGCTGCATGTCGGACTACGAGGCGACGCCCGAGCTCATCAACAACATGAAGAAGGGCCAGAATCTCGTTGTCCAGGCGATCAACGCCAATGGCGCGCCGCTGACCCTGCCGCTGCCGCTCACCGGCGAATTCCAGAAGGCCTATGACGGTCCGCCGACCGATCCGAAGGTGTTCGAGGAAACCCAGAAGAAGCTCCAGGAAGAGCTTCAGAAGAAGGCCGAAGAGCAGCGCAAGAAGCTGGAGCAGCAGGGTGCGCCTCCCGGTACACCACCGGCTGGCCAGAAGTAGTCGGGACCAAATCCCGGACATGAAAAAGGCGCTCATCTCGAGCGCCTTTTTTGTCGATCGCCTGTCGGTGCGACTCAATTCAGTGAGGGATTACGCGGGCGGTAGCCGCCATCCTTGTTCTTGATGAAGATCTCGGCCACCTGGGAATGCCGGACCGGCTCGCCGGAATCGTCCGGCAGCAGGTTCTGCTCGGAGACGTAGGCGACGTACTCGGACTCCGCATTCTCCGCGAGCAGGTGATAGAACGGCTGATCCTTGTGCGGCCGCACCTCCTCGGGGATCGACAGCCACCACTCCTCGGTGTTGTTGAATTCCGGATCGATGTCGAAGATGACGCCCCGGAACGAGAAGATCCGGTGGCGCACGACCTGTCCGATCTGGAATTTGGCGGTCCGCGCTTTAATCATTCCCCGTCGATAGACCAGGATTGTGGCCGATGCTAGTGGCCTGATCTGGAATTGGCGTTCACTTGAGGGGGAGATAGCCCCCAAATCTTCAGAAAACACTTCATCAATGGTCGATATCCTCAATCTGGCACTACCTTATTTCGGCCTGATCTTCGTCGGTTTCGCGTGCGGCAAGGTCAAATCCCTGCCGGAATCGGGCCTCGCCTGGATGAACTTCTTCCTGCTCTACGTGTCGCTGCCGGCCCTGCTGTTTGCGATCATGTCCAAGACCCCGTTCTCGGAATTGAACAACCCGCCGTTCCTGGTCGCGACCACGCTGTCCACCGTCGCCGCGTTCACCCTGGCGCTGGTCGTGGGCAAGGTTTTCGGCCGGCTGACATTGCGCGAGGCGACGCTCGCAGGCCTGTCCGGCGGCTACGGCAATATCGGGTATATGGGGCCGGGGCTGGCGCTCGCCGTGCTCGGCAGCAAGGCCGCGGCGCCGACCGCGCTGATCTTCTGCTGCGACAGCATCTTCCTGTTCACCATCGTGCCGCTGCTGATCGAGCTCTCCGACCGCGATCATCCCTCGATCGTGCACGCCTTCGGCGTGGTGCTGAAGCAGATCGTGCTCAACCCGCTGATCATGTCGGCCTGCTTTGGCGCGGCCGTCGCGGCCCTGCATATCGAGATGCCCGTCGCGCTCGATCGCACCATCACCTTCCTGCAGAACGCGGCGGCCCCGACCGCACTGTTCGTGCTCGGTGTGACCGTGGCACTGCGCCCGTTCGACCGCGTCCCATGGGAGGTGCCGGGTGTGATCGCGATCAAGCTGCTGTTTCACCCGCTCGCGGCGTTCGGCCTGATGCTCGCGTTCGGGCCGTTCGCGCAGCCCTGGGCCGCCACCGCCGTGCTGATGGCCTCGCTGCCGCCGGCGCTGAACGTGTTCGTGATCGCCCGGCAGAACGATGCCTGGATCGAATCCGCCTCCGTCGCCGTGCTGCTCGGGACCTTCGCGTCGGTGGTCACGCTGACCAGCGTGATGTGGGCGATCCAGACCGGACGGCTGGCGTTTCCGTAAAGGGCCTTACCGTCGCCAAACTACCTTCGCCAAGTCGGCGTCAGGCCCTCGCGCATTGCAAACCGTCGGAGCGGGCCGATGGCGCCGAGCAGGTGCATGCCGACGGCGCGGACCGGCTGCAGCGGCAGGAAATCGTTGAGCAGGGAGCGGTTGGCGATGTCGATCGCAAACGTGCGGCTCAGGATGTCCGGACGCCGCGCCCGGTCATAGCGCGTGAGCACCTCGTTCGCGCCGGGATCCTGTTCCGCCGCGACGGTTTCGCCGGCGAGCCGCGCGATGTCGGCGGCGTCGCGCAGGCCGAGATTGAGGCCTTGGGCGCCGATCGGGGGAACTACATGGGCGGCTTCGCCGACCAGCGCGATGCGGTCGCGGCCGAAGGATTTTGGACGCTCGATCGCCAGCGGGAACAGGTTGCGCCCGGGCTCGACACTCATGCGTCCCAGAATCGAATGCGACTGTTTCTCGACCGCTGCGGACAGCTCGGCGTCATCAAGGCTCCGCAGCCGCTCGGCCTCGGCCGGAGCCGAGACCCAGACGACGCTGGAGCGGTCGCCGGGCAGGGGCACGAACACGCAGGGTCCGTGCGGCGTATGGAACTCGGTCGAGACGTTGCGATGCGGCCGCGCGTGGCTGACGTTGAAGGTCAGCGCGGTCTGGTTGAGCTCGCGCCGCGTCACCTCGATGCCGGCAGCCTCCCGGCACAGCGAATGCCGGCCGTCGGCGCCGACCACGAGGCGGGCCGTGAGAAACTGTGCGGAGGCCGTGCGGATTGCGACGTCGTCGGCCTCGATGACGATGCTCTCGGCCTCGTCGTCGAGACGGACGAGATTGGGCAGCTCAGCCGCACGCTCTTCGAGCGCCAGCATCAGCGAGCGGTTGTCGATGTTGTAGCCGAAGGCATCGAGCGCGATTTCGTGACAGGAGAAGCGGACCTCCGGCGCGCGGAACAGCCGACCGGTGTCATCGACGAGGCGCATGACCTCGAGCGCGGCCGCCTTGTCCTTGCAGCGCGACCAGACCTCGAGCGTCTCCAAGAGGTCGATGGAGGCACCGAGCAACGCCGTGGTGCGGTTGTCGGCATAGGGAACGCGGCGTGCCACCAATGCGGTCCGGGCACCGGCCTGTGCCAGCGCGATCGCCGCGGCAAGTCCCGCCGGCCCGCCGCCGATCACGGCGGTGTCATAAAGTGTCGATGCGTCTGTCATGGAACGACACATGACACGCCCGGCGGCAAATTCAAGCTCAAGTCTCTCGGCTGTCATTCCGGGAGCGCCTGACGGTGCGGCCGCAGCCAGTTCAACCGTTAACCGATTTCGCCTGATTTTACGGTCCATCATGCGACGGCGCGCCGCAATGGCGGATGTGCAAATCGGCCTCATTCTGATAGCAGAAGTCATGGATAGCCAAGAGGATTCCCTGAAGCCCACGCCCGCGATCCGCGCCGCGGCCTTCTCGGTGCACATCTTCACCGCGTTCGGCGCGGCACTCGCGCTGCTGGCGATGCTGGAAGCCGTGCGCGAGCACTGGGCGGCGATGTTTCAATGGCTGGGCGTCGCCCTGATCATCGACGCGATCGACGGTCCGATCGCGCGCCGGCTCGACGTCAAGAACGTGCAGCCGAACTGGTCGGGCGACGTGCTCGATCTCGTGGTCGACTTCGTCACCTATGTGTTCGTGCCGGCCTATGCGATCGTGGCCAGCGGCCTGTTGCTGCCCGTCGCAGCTCCCTTGCTCGGCATCGCGATCATCGTCACCAGCGCATTATATTTCGCCGATTTGCGCATGAAGGCGGATGACAATCATTTTCGCGGCTTCCCGGCACTGTGGAATGCGGCGGCGTTCTATCTGTTCCTGCTGCACTGGCCGCCGCTGTGGTCGACGCTGCTGGTGACCGCGCTGGTCGTGCTGACCTTCGTGCCGTTCCACGTGCTGCATCCGGTTCGCGTCGTGCGGCTGCGCTGGCTGACGATGTCGCTGATTGCGATCTGGGCGGTGCTCGGCCTCTACGTGCTGGAGATGGACTTTCGCGTCGGCACCGGCGTCACCATCGCGCTCTGCGCCATCGCGCTCTGGATCAGCTTCAGCGACGCCTTGATCCGCCTCGTCAGATCCTTCGCATGATGCACTTGCTGACCAGCCCCGAAGCCTCGGCGGCGCTGCTGACATTGACCGCGCTCGAGATCGTGCTCGGCATCGACAACGTCATTTTCATATCGGTGATCGTCTCGCGCATCCCCGAGAAGCAGGCGCACCGCGCCCGCCGGGTTTAGGCGTTCCAGCTGCCATCGAGTTGACAAGGCGGGCGCGATGCCTTTCGCTTGCGCCCTGGAGAAGAGGAATCAGGCGATGACCAAAGCGGTCCGTGTGCACAAGGTCGGGGGGCCCGAGGCTCTGGTCTATGAGAGCGTCGACGTGCCGGCGCCCGGTCCCGGCGAGGTGCGGATCCGCCAGCACGCGGTCGGCCTGAACTTCATCGACGTCTACTACCGCACCGGCCTCTACAAGGCGCCGGGGCTGCCCTTCATCGCCGGCAACGAGGCCTCGGGCGAGGTGATCGCGGTCGGGCCAGGCGTTACAAATTTTCATCCCGGCGACCGCGTCGCCTACTATCACAATCTCGGCGCCTATACCGGCGAGCGCAACATCCCCTGGGAAAAGCTGGTCAAGCTGCCCGACCACATCACCCACGAGCAGGGGGCGGTGCTGATGCTGAAGGGGCTGACCGTCTGGTACCTCCTGCACAAGACTTTCAAGATCGAGCCGCATCACCGCGTGCTGATCCATGCCGCCGCCGGCGGCATTGGCTTGCTCGCCTGCCAGTGGGCGAGGGCGCTCGGCGCCCATGTCATCGGCACGGTCGGCTCGCGCGAGAAGGCCGAGCTCGCCGAGGCCAATGGCTGCGATCACGTCATCCTCTACAACGAGGAGGATTTCGTCGCGCGCGTCAAGCAGATCAGCCGCAACGAGGGCTGCGACGTCGTCTATGACGGCGTCGGCAAGGCGACCTTCCCGGGCTCGCTGTCCTGCCTGAAGCCGCGCGGCATGTTCGTCTCGTTCGGCAACGCGTCAGGTCCGGTGCCGCCATTCGCGATCGCCGAGCTCAACAATCACGGCTCGCTGTTCGCGACGCGGCCGAAGCTCAACGATTACATCGGCACGCGCAAGGAGCTGCTGGAAGGCGCCGACACGCTGTTTGCTGCTGTCATCAACGGCAAGCTGCACGTGCCGATCAATCACGCCTACGCGCTCAAGGACGCCGCGAAAGCGCATATCGATCTCGAAAGCCGCAAGACCACGGGCGCTTCGATCCTGAAGCCGTAGGACTTTCGTCGTCATCCGCATCTGTGTCCCGGACAAGCTGCAACGCGCACGCGTTGCGGCGCAGAGCCGGGACCCAGAAGCACCGCACGATGCGCAGAGATGGGCCCCGGCTCTGCAGCGCACCGCCGAAGTGGCGCTGCGCTGCGTCCGGGGCACGAGACAGCCCTACGCCACCCGCCGTGCCGCGCCGGCCTTGGTCAGGATCCCGTCGAGACAATCGATCATCTCGGCGATCTCCGCCTTCGCGACGTTGAGTGCCGGCATGAAGCGCAACGTGTCGACCTGCGGCGCGTTCAGGAGCACGCCGGCCTCGAACGCCTGCGCGACGATGCCGGGCGCGATCGGCAGCTTGAGGTCGAGCGCGAGCAACAGGCCGCGTCCCCGCACGCCGCCGAGGCCGTGCCGTGCCGAGACCTTCTGCAGCTCGCTTTCGAGCAGCAGGCCGGTCTCGGCGACCTGTTTGAGGAAGTCCGGCTTGCCGACCTCCTCGAGCACCGCAAGGCCCGCGGCGCACATGATCGGGTTGCCGTTGAACGTGCCGCCCTGGTCGCCGTGCTCGAAGCAGGAGGCGCGTTCGGTCGCGAGCAGCGCTGCGAGCGGGACGCCGCCGCCGATGCCCTTGCCGAGCGTCATGATGTCGGGCGAGATGCCCGTGTGCTCGTAGTGGAAGAGTTTTCCGGTCCGGCCCATGCCGGTCTGGATCTCGTCGAAAATGAGCAGCAGGCCGTGCGCCTCGGTCAGCGTGCGCAGCTGCTGCAGGAACGCATCGGTTGCCGGCCAGACGCCTGATTCACCCTGGATCGGCTCGAGCATCACCGCGACGGTGTTGTCGTTGATCAGCTTCTCGACCGAGGCGATGTCGTTGAGCTTGGCCTTCTTGAAGCCGGCGACCTTCGGCTCGAACAGCGGCTCGAACGCTTTCTTGCCCGAGGCCGACATCGTCGCCAGCGTCCTGCCGTGGAAGCCGCCTTCGAAGCTGATGATCTCGAATGCGCCGCCCTTGTGCAGGCTGCCATATTTGCGCGCGAGCTTGATCGCGCCCTCGTTGGCTTCGGCGCCGGAATTGGCAAAGAACACCTGGTCGAACGCGCTGGCTGCGACCAGCGCCTCGGCCAGCTTCAGGCTCGGCTCGTTGTAGAATGCCGGGCTCGGCGTCAGCAACCGCTTGGCCTGCGAAGCCAGCGCGTCGGCGACCGCGGGCGGGGAATGACCGAGGCAGTTGACGGCCCAGCCCTGCACGAAGTCGAGATAGCGCTTGCGGCCGTCGTCCCAGAGGTAGGAGCCGGCGCCGCGGACGAACACGGCTTTCGGCCGTGCGGTGATGTCCATCAGCGCGTCGTACGGATGCGTCGTCATGTCGAACTCCTCTGGAGGCGGGTGGAAAACGGGCGCAAAAAGCAGAAAGGCCGCACCTTGCGGGTGCGGCCTTCTCGAAAACTTCGGCTGAATTTTAGTGGTTCAGCGGCGTCGTCGGACATGGCGCACCCTCTCATCGTCGCGGGAGCGACGACGGAGCATGGTGGTGCGCTGGTTGGTCCGGTTGATCATGGGGCGCGTCCGTACAGCCGAATGGCAGGGCTTGTCAAGCGGGCGTTTTGCCGAACACCCGCCTCGCGTGCATCGGTCAGGTGAGGTGGGCGGCTTCCTCGGCATCCTCCTCGCCCCAATCCGCGTCCGCAATCGCGGTGTCCAAGAGCTCGCCGCGCATCAGCTTGAGCGGCGATCTCCAGTACAGCGCGATGTTGTGGAAGGGGTCGGTCAGCACCTTGAACGACCAGACCAGGCCGGTCGTGAGGTCGCGCGTGACGAAGAGCTGGAGCATGCGGGCAAGGCCGCCGCCGATGCCGATCGCGAGCCAGAGCGTGCCGACGTGCCGGATGAAGTCGAGACGCCCGGCCGGCGGATCGAAAACTCCGAACAGCGCCGGATGGAAATACAGCGCGATCGGCGCGCTGCCCCATACCAACAGCAGGATGATCTTGCGGGTCTGGTTGTAGCCGACCTTGATCGCTTCCTTGTACTCGTTGCTGACGTCGTTGACGGCGTCATAGCCGTTCGGCTCGAAGAAGAAATGCCCGGTCTGCCGCGTCAGCATCGCAAGCCAGCCGACGATGCCGGCGAGTGCGGGGTCAACGAACAGCAGCGCGTAGCAGAACAGGAAGATCGCGGCGCTGAAGAGGTGCAGCGTCTGGTTGACGGTGCTCTGGTGGTAGAAGCGGTAATCGTCGAAGCGCTGTGTGCGCAGCATGCCCGAGAGGCTCATCCTCGTTCCTCGCTCGCGTTGAAAAGCGCGGGCAGAGTTAGGCCGAGTCCGTGACCTCTGCGTGAATGCACTATAGTGTCACAATACGCTCCGCGTAGCGCCGCGGCAGCCGAGACGACGAAGCGTGCGAGCGAGGCCGATGCGGTCATCGGGCGGGCATAGTCCGCTCCCGGATACCGCTGGTTTCCCGTCATTTCATTGTCGCGCCCGCAGAAACCATCGCGTCGCTGGCGCGTTTGTGATCGAGGTACGCGAATTGGTTCGAACCGGATGCAACTCGGCTCAGACCAAGAGGGGCGGGACCAACGAGACAGTTTCAGCCTTGTCCGATACGCCTTATCCAATCGATCTCGACAGCGTTCGCGGCGCATTTCCGCCGGGCATCGAAGCGCCTCCGCTGCTGGTCGACTTTGCCGCCTGGCTCGACGGGCGCCCGTGGGGCAGCGTCGGCTGTTTTTCGCTGCAAGGCCAGTTCTCCGATCACGCGCCGATCATCGACGGCAGTCCCTTGCGGGACAGGTTTTCGCTGTTCATGCGGCTGCCGGACGGTTCGGCCGTCGGTGGCTGGTACGGCGCAGGTCTCGACCGCGACAATCCGCCGATCGTCGGGCTGGGGTCGGAGGGCGATTACGAATTGCTGGCGCCGAGCCTCGACGGCCTGCTCGCCAAACTGACATCGCAACAATTCGACGACACCTGGAGCGATCTGAAGCCGTGCGAGGAGGTGGAGTGCCAGACGGTCGAGCTCGCGCAATGGCTCGCCGGACGGCCGCAGGGCGAGCCGACAGCGGCCGAGGAAATGTCGTCGGAGCTGCCCGACTTCCGCGGTTTCATGGAGAAGTGGAGCCGGGAGCGGGAGGACTATTGGGCCAATCATCGGCTGATGGCCGAGCTCGGCTGGCGGCTCGCGGCGCATCTGCCCAAGGGCAAGAAGCCCTGGGACCAGACCCGCTTCGAGGTCGCGATCGTCGGCGCGCAGTACGAAGCGCGCGTGCTCTCGCGCGGGCCGCAGCCGTTCGAAGAGGCCGCATCGATCGAGTCTCTGCTGCGCGATCTGCGCGAGGAGATGCGCCGTGCGCAGCCCGAGCTTGGGCTGTGGTACGCGATGAATTTCGGCCTCCATGCCGACGGCCGCGTCATGCCGAGCTTCGCATACGATGTCCGCCCGACCATCGACGGCGAGCCGGCGCTGCTGTCCGAAGCCAAGGCCGATCTCGCCCGTGCCCCGCGCCCCGAGCGCTGGGTGCCGAAATGGCTGGTGTGAAGTTGTAGCCCGAGCAGTGGTCCGCTCCCTCTCCCGCTTGCCGGGAGAGGGGTGGGGAGAGGGCTCTATCCACAATGAGACTCCCGATGAGGACAAAGCCCTCACCCGGCGCTTCGCGCCGACCTCTCCCGCAAGCGGGAGAGGTTGCAGCAACCTCGCGGCGAGACCGATCGCAACAGCGAGGTGCCGTCAGAACCCCGCGACGCTGCCGTGCAGGTCGTACTGATCGGCGCGCTCGATCTTGGCGGTGACGATCTCGCCGACGCGCAAGGGGCGGCGGCTCGTCAGGTACACCGCGCCGTCGATCTCCGGCGCATCGGCCTTGGAGCGACCCTTGGCGACGGTCGGTCCGACCTCGTCGATGATGATCTGCTGGCGCGTGCCGACTTTGCGCTTCAGCCGGCGCGCGGAGATCTTCTGCTGGCGGGCCATCAGCGCATTGTAGCGCTCCTGCTTGACCTCTTCCGGCACCGGGTTCTCGATCGCGTTCGAGGTGGCGCCGGCGACCGGCTCGTATTTGAAGCAGCCAAGGCGGTCGATCTCAGCCTCATCGAGCCAGTCGAGCAGATAGGCGAAGTCGGCATCGGTCTCGCCGGGGAAGCCGACGATGAAGGTCGAGCGCAAAGCGAGATCGGGACATTCCTCGCGCCAGCGCTTGATCCGCGCCAAGGTCTTGTCCTGCGCCGCCGGACGCTTCATCGCCTTCAGCACCTCGGGGCTTGCATGCTGGAACGGGATGTCGAGATAGGGCAGCACCTTGCCCTCGTTCATCAGCGCGATGACCTCGTCGACATGCGGGTAGGGGTAGACGTATTGCAGCCGCACCCAGGCGCCCAGCTCGCCGAGCTCGCGCGCGAGGTCCAAAAATTTGGCGCGGACCTGGCGGTCCTTCCACGGGCTCTCGGCATATTTGAGATCGACGCCGTAGGCCGAGGTGTCCTGCGAGATCACCAGCAGCTCCTTGACGCCGGCGCCGACCAGGCGCTCGGCCTCGCGCAGCACGTCATTGGCCGGGCGCGAGACCAGGTCGCCGCGCAGCTTCGGGATGATGCAGAAGGTGCAGCGGTTGTTGCAGCCCTCGGAGATCTTCAAGTACGCGTAATGGCGCGGCGTCAGCTTGATGCCGTGCGGTGGCACCAGGTCGAGATGCGGATTGTGCGCAGGCGGCAGCGCGCGGTGCACGGCATCGAGCACGCTCTCATATTGCTGTGGGCCGGTGATGGAGAGCACGCCGGGATAGGCCTGCTCGATCGCTTCCGGTTCCGCGCCCATGCAGCCGGTCACGATCACCTTGCCGTTCTCGGCCATGGCCTCGCCGATCGCCGAAAGCGATTCCTGCTTGGCGCTGTCGAGGAAGCCGCAGGTGTTGACGATGACGATGTCGGCGCCGTCATGCCTGCGGGCGAGCTCATAACCCTCGGCGCGCAGGCGCGTGATGATGCGCTCGGAATCCACCAAAGCCTTGGGGCAGCCGAGTGATGTGAATGAAATACGCGGCGCTCTGTCCATAATCGCCTGGAGCCTATCTGAATTGTCTGGATTTGCGATCCAACTAATTGAACCGATGACGAAATTCAACAACTAACGTATGCGGCGCGACAGCAGTACTCGCGGTACTTGACCTGCACTCGGAAAGATACGGACTGACTGAGGTTCCTGATCTGGAGGCTCATTCGGATCGAGCGAGTGGAGGAGCCGAGATGAATTGCTCGAATCTGCACGTTTTAGTTGTTATTCTGTTTCTTGGCTATTCCACGGAGCTTAACTGCGATGCGCAGATTCATCTTCGGCTTGGCTTTCGCTACCGTTTCCTATGGCGCTATGTTTCCGGCGCGAGCTGAAGTCGACAAGATCATCCATGTCTGCGATCGGCAAGAACGATTGTGTCCGGAATTCAGGCCACGCGTGATAGCGCCTGATGGGTGGGTGAGGGACGAGGCCGCGAGCCTTAAGTACGGCGCATCGATGTTCGTGCCTAACGGGAAGAACTTCGGTGACGCAGAAGCAATCATCTATGCCGAAGGCCGCTACAACAAGGGCCGGACCAAATTGGTTCAGTGGGTCGCTGCCAGTGATCGGGATTGGGCAACGACATCCGGCAAGAATGCAAAGATCGTCAAGCTTCCCTCGGTCAACCCTAAGGTCATCATCAACCGCTACGACAATCCGTCCCTGAAGGACCAGCCGATCGAAGTGATCGCGCATTACGCCGATCTCGACAAGGACGGCAACACCTACGTCGTGCGGCTAGCGGTCTCCGGCCGCAATGAGGCGGCGGTGCTGGCCACCGTGCCTCTTCTCGAAAATATGATCGTTGGCGCTAAGATTCCCTGAGAGCATGAGTTCCGCTTCGCAGCCGAAAGCTGAAGTCTTGCCTTAAAGAGTACACGACGGCTTGCGCGAGCATTTTCTTGCGAGCGGGCGGTACGGAAAGTTTACATCGTTGTCTCAGGCATACCCGAGCGACACGAAGCTGACCTTGGGCGCAGCCGTCTGATCCATATCCAAATCTGCCTGATTGACCGGCCTCAGCTAGTCCCAATTGCCCACAATTACAACCCTTTGCAGGGCGATCCGGCGTGCTATGGATGAAGCACCTGCCGTGAGTGAGCTATGAGCGCCGAACAGTCGCCCAAAATCGTGATCGTCGACGAAAGCCCGGTCAGGGCCGCGATCCTGCAGGAGGGATTGCGGGAGGCCGGATTCACGCAGGTCGTCCATATCAGCGAGATGCAGAGCCTGCTTGCCCGTATTTATGCGGTCGATCCCGACATCATCCTGATCGATCTGGAGAACCCCAGCCGCGACGTGCTGGAGGCGATGTTCCAGGTCAGCCGCGCCGTCAAACGGCCGATCGCGATGTTCGTGGATCAGAGCGATTCCGCCTCGATCCAGGCCTCGGTGGAGGCGGGGGTGTCCGCCTACATCGTCGACGGGCTGAAGAAGGAGCGCATCAAGCCGATCCTCGACCTCTGCGTGTCCCGCTTCAACGCCTTCGCCAAGCTCCAGGAGGAGCTCGATCGCACCAAGTCGCAGCTCGAGGACCGCAAGATCATCGAACGTGCCAAGGGCATCCTGATGAAGGTGAAAGGCCTGACCGAGGACGAGGCCTATGTGCTGCTGCGCTCCACCGCGATGCGCGAGAAGAAGAAAATCGGTGAGATCGCGCAGTCGATCATCACCGCCTCGGAGATGCTGAAATGACCGCCCCCCTTCGCATCGGGTTCATTCCGCTGGTCGATGCCGCCGCGCTGATCATCGCCGTCGACAAGGGATTTGCCGCCGCCGAAGGGCTCGACGTCGAGCTGGTGCGCGAGGTCTCCTGGTCCAATGTCCGCGACAAGCTCAATATCGGGCTGTTCGACGCCGCGCATCTTCTGGCGCCAGTGGCGATCGCGTCCTCGCTCGGGCTCGGCCACGTCAAGGTGCCGATCGCCGCGCCCTTCAATCTCGGCATCAACGGCAATGCGATCACGGTGTCGCCGGCGCTTCATGCCGCGCTGATGGAGCAGATCGACGGCGACCGTTTCGATCCGATGGTGACGGCGAAAGCACTGGCGAAGGTGGTTGCCATCAGGCGCAAGCTGGGTGCCGAGCCGCTGACCTTCGGCATGACCTTCCCGTTCTCGACCCACAATTATCAATTGCGGTTCTGGATGGCCGCGGCCGGTGTCGATCCGGACGAGGACGTGCGCCTCGTGGTGTTGCCGCCGCCCTACATGGTCGACAGCCTCGCCAATGGCCATGTCGATGCGTTCTGCGTCGGTGCGCCCTGGAACTCGATCGCGGTCGATCTCGGCATCGGTCACATCCTGCATTTCGTCTCCGACATCCTCGACCGCGCCGCCGAGAAGGTGTTGGCGGTTCGTCAGGTCTGGGCCGACAAGCATCCGGACGTGGTCGCTAGCCTGGTGCGTGCGGCGGTGAAGGCGGCCGAGTTCATCGAGAACCCGGCGAACCTGACCGAGGCGGCGCAGATCCTGGCGCAGCCCGAGCGGATCGGGGTCGATGCCGAGGTCATCCAGCGCACCTTGACCGGACGCCTGAAGATTTCTCCTGACGGCACGTTGCGCGAAAGCGGCCGCTATCTGCTGGTGGGGCGGGAAGGGGCAGGGCGCCCCGATCCGGTCCAGGCCGCCTGGCTCTATGCGCAGATGGTGCGTTGGGGGCAGACGGTACTGACGCCCGAGGGCGTCAAGACGGCGATGGCCGTGTTCAGGCCCGATTTGTACGACGCGGCCCTCGGCCGCCGGCCGCCCGAGCCGCCTGCCGCGGCGTTCGGCGCTTTCGCCGGCCCGGTCTTCGATCCCGCCAACATCCGGGGGCATCTCGAGGCCTTCGAGGTAGGACGCTGGCGAACCTGATTCGACCTGCATCGTTTTTGAGCATGCAGATTTATTGCCCAAATGTTGGCCAGGGTGCACGAATTTCGTGAAAATGTACGACCCGGGATCTTCCGGGTGTGTGCGTAATCGGTTGTAAACGCAAAGCTTTCCATTTCCCCCAAGCTGGCACGCAACTTGAATATTGCAGTGCGGCCAGCTTGTCACAGATGCCTGCTGAGCCGAGTCCCGCAGCAACGAAGCTGATCGGACCGCTGGGGTAGCGAAGCCGGCTCTTGGAGCCAGCCTCGGTCCTCGCGGGTCGCGCAATATCCGTCGATGCCACCAGGTGGCCGCAGGAGCTTCGTTACCGACCATGAAAATCGATACGCTCTCAGTCGACTTTACCGACGAGCAGAAACGCTATCTCGAAGGCTTCACGACCGGTCTGCAGATCAGCCGGGTCGGGCGCGGTCTGGGCGGCGGCGCCGGCAAGGCGAATGCCGAGCCTGTTGGTCCCGATGCCGTGCACATCAAGGCGCAGGACAAGGTGATCGCGGCGGGCAAGAAGCTCGCCGACCAGGAGAAGTTCAAGCGCGACGAGCATCCCTTCGACGCCTATCCGCGGCTGCGCCAGCAGGCGCTCGATAATGCGCCGCCGAGCCCGGCGGACAATTTCCGCTGGCGCTATTACGGCATCTTCTACGTCGCGCCGACGCAGGACTCCTACATGTGCCGCCTGCGCATTCCGAACGGCATCATGAAGCACTGGCAGCTGTCGGGCCTTGCCGATCTCGCCGATGAGCTCTGCGGCCCCTATAGCCATGTCACGACCCGCGCCAATCTCCAGCTCCGCGAGATACCGCCGAAGCATGCGGTGAAGCTGCTCGAGGGCATCCAGGAGCTCGGCCTGTGCTCGCGCGGCTCCGGCGCCGACAACATCCGCAACGTGACGGGAACGCCGACGGCCGGCATCGATCCGCAAGAGATCCTCGACACGCGGCCCTATGCGCGCGAGTGGCACTACCACATCCTCAACGACCGCTCGCTCTACGGCCTGCCGCGCAAGTTCAACGTCGCCTTTGACGGGGCCGGCAGGATCGCGGTGCTAGAGGAGACCAACGACATCGCGTTCACGGCGTATGAGGTGAAGGACGGTTTTGGTGTCGAGCCGGGTGTCTGGTTCCGCCTCGGCCTCGGCGGCATCACCGGCCACAAGGACTTTGCAAAATATTCCGGCATCATCGTCAAGCCGGAGCAGGCGACCGCCGTCGCCGACGCCATCGTGCGTGTGTTCATCGACCATGGCGACCGCACCAACCGCAACAAGGCACGGCTGAAATACGTGCTCGACGCGATGGGCCATGACGGCTTCCTCAAGCTGGTCGAGGAGCGGCTGAAGACGCCGTTCACGCGCGTGCCGGAGGAGGCGTTCGCGCCGCGGCCGGCCGCCGACCGCATGGCGCATGTCGGCGTGCACAAGCAGAAGCAGGTCGGTCTCAACTGGATCGGCGTGTCGCTGACGCTCGGCAAGCTGACAAGCGACCAGATGCGGGGGCTGGCCAAGGTTTCGCACGACCTCGGCGACGGCGAGATCCGGCTGACGGTCTGGCAGAACCTGCTGATATCGGGCGTGCGCGACGAGAACGTCGAGCTTGCCATTGCGGCGATCAAGCAGATCGGGCTCGCGGTCGAGGCCTCGCACATCCGCGCCGGCCTGATCGCCTGCACCGGCAATGCCGGCTGCCGCTTCGCCGCGGCGAATACCAAGCGCCACGCCGCCGAGATCGGCGATTGGTGCGAGCCGCGCGTCGCGATGGACAAGCCGGTCAACATCCACGTCACCGGCTGCCATCATTCCTGCGCGCAGCATTACATCAGCGACATCGGCCTGATCGGCGCACGCGTGCCCGTCAACGAGGACGACACGGTCGAGGGTTATCACCTCTTCACCGGCGGCGGATTCGGCCCGGACGCCGACGTCGGACAGGAGGTCTATCACGACCTCAAGGCCGAGGACGCGCCGAAGACGGTCGAGGCGCTGCTCAAGGCCTATATCGCCCATCGCTCGTCGTCTGACGAAACCTTCCTTTCCTTCGCGCGCCGCCATGACGGCGAGACGCTGCGCAAGCTTGCCGATGCACAGGTGTCCGCATGAACCAGATCACTCCTCCGCCCAGGCTCGATATCATTCCCGCCAGTGCACCGTTCTCCGATGCGCAGCGCTCCTGGCTGAACGGTTTCTTTGCCGGGCTGCTGTCGCCGGACGTCGCCGCGCCGCTGTCGGCCGAGCAGGGCGCCGCCGTCATGCAAGGTGCGGCCGGCGACGGTGACGACGGCGAAGCGCCCTGGCATGACCAGACCATGCCGATCGCCGAGCGGATGAAGCTCGCCGAGGGACGGCCGGTGCGCCGCAAGATGATGGCGGCGATGGCGCAGCAGGATTGCGGCCAGTGCGGCTACAATTGCCACGATTATTCGGAAGCGATCGCGAGCCGCAGCGAAGCGCGGCTCAACCTCTGTGTCCCCGGCGGCAAGGAAACCGCGCGGATGCTGAAGTCGCTCTACGAGGAGCTCGACAAGGCCCCGGCGGCCAAGGCGGCGGACAAGCCGGACGCTCCGGCGCCGGCCGTGACGGTGACGATCGCGGAGCCGGGCCGCTCACGCGACAATCCTGTGCCTGCGACCTTCCTGTCGCGCCGCCTGCTCAACAAGGGGAAGTCGGAGAAGGAAACCTATCACGTCGAGTTCGATCTCTCCGAGAGCAAGCTCGACTACGTCGTCGGCGACAGCTTTGGCGTGTTCGCGCGCAACGATGTCGGTCTCGTCGACCAGATCATCGCGCTGCTCGGTGCCTCCCACACCACCAAGGTGAACGGCAAGACGCTGCGCGAGGTGCTGATCGACGACGTCTCGCTGTCGCCGGCGCCCGACAGCCTGTTCGAGCTGATCTCCTTCATCACCGGCGGCGGGGCGCGCGAAAAGGCGCGGGCGCTGGCGCAGGGAGAGGACCCCGATGGCGATGCCGCTACCCTCGACGTCATGGCCGGGCTGCAGAAGTTTTCCGGCACGCGGCCGCACCCCGAGGCCTTCGTCGAGGCGCTCGAGCCGCTGCAGCCGCGGCTCTACTCGATCTCGTCGTCGCACAATGCGACGCCCGGAAAGCTGTCGCTGACCGTCGATTCCGTGCGCTACGTCATCGGCAAGCGCAAGCGCCTCGGGGTCGCCTCGACCTTCCTCGGCGAACGCATCAATGAGGGCGACAAGCTCAAGGTCTACGTGCAGAAGGCGCACGGTTTCGGCCTGCCGCAGGACCCCAAGACGCCGATCATCATGGTCGGTCCCGGCACCGGCATCGCGCCGTTCCGCGCCTTCCTGCTCGACCGCAAGGCGACCGGCGCGCCCGGCAAGAACTGGCTGTTCTTCGGCCATCAGCGCAGCGATTGCGACTTCTTCTACCAGGAGGAGCTCAATGCGATGAAGACCTCGGGTCTGCTCACGCGCATGTCGCTGGCCTGGTCGCGCGACGGCGAAAAGAAGTTCTACGTGCAGGACCGCATGCGGGAGGTCGGCCGCGAGCTGTGGACGTGGCTTGCCGAAGGCGCGCATTTCTACATCTGCGGCGATGCCAAGCGCATGGCCAAGGACGTCGAGCGCGCGCTGGTGGACATCGTCGCCCAATTCGGCGCACGTTCGACCGACGAGGCCGTCAGTTTCGTCGCCGAGCTCAAAAAGACCGGGCGCTTCCAGGCGGATGTCTATTAAGGCGCATGGGGGCAGGGGCGGGAAACCTGCTTCGATCTGCGCGGCGCCGTAGGGTGGGCAAAGGCGCGCCCTTCGCGCGCCGTGCCCACCATCTCTTCCTGATTGAGACAGGTGGTGGGCACGCTTCGCTTTGCCCACCCCTACGAGAGTTGCCGTTCCGCTATCATTTGGCGGGTTCCGACTGGCTCGGATTTGAACGAATAAGATTCTCGGAACCCGAGCCTTAAGAGAATTTACGTCTGCGAGAGGGCCGCCTCGAAGGAGGCGCATCGCTATTTGCGCCACCATCTTGCCTCCCGCCCTGGTTGATCCCTCATACTCCCGCAAATGGGGCGTTGGAGATCGACCATGCGCGAACTATCGGCGGAAGCCAGACTGCACTTCTACGCGCGCTCGCTCTCGCGGCAGACCCGGGCGAATGCCCATCATCTGGCGCTTTACAGCGCCTTTGCGGTCATCGCCGCGATCGTGTTCGGCACGCTCTCGGTGCATCCGTTTTAAAGCTCTCGTAGGGTGGGCAAAGGCGCACTCGCGCCGTGCCCACCATCTCTCAATATACAACTTCGGTTTGGTGGGCACGCTTCCGCCTTCGCTCTTCGAGCTACGGCGGACAAGTCGCTTTGCCCACCCTACGGCACCTTTCGTGCCTCACCCGCGCCTGAACGGCGCCACCTCGATCCCCGCCGCCTTCAACGCCTGACGCAAGGTCCGCGCGATCTCCACGGCGCCGTGCGTATCGCCATGGATGCAGACCGTGTCCGTGCGCATCTTGATCACCTTGCCGGTCACCGAGACCACCGCGCCGTCCTGCACCATGCGCACCACGCGCTCGGCGATCGCCTTGGCATCGTGCAGCACCGCGCCGGGCTTCTTGCGCGAGACGAGGTTGCCGTCGTCCTCATAGGCGCGATCGGCGAACACTTCGTGCACCATCGGCAGGTTGGCGTCTTCGCCGGCCTTCACCAGCTTCGAATTGGCGAGCACGACGAAGATCAGGCTGGGGTCGACCGCTTTGATGCCGGCGGCGATCGCCCTGGCGGTCATGTCGTCCTCGCAGGCGACGTTGGAGAGCGCGCCATGCGCCTTCACATGCGTGACCTTGTGGCCGGCCGCGGTCGCGATCGCCTGCAGTGCGCCGATCTGATAGGCGACGAGGTTCTCGATCTCGGAAGCCTTGAGGCCCGCGATCGGATGGCGGCCGAACCCGTGCAGGTCGCGATAGCCGGGATGCGCGCCGACCGAGACGCCGCGCGCCTTCGCCAGCTCCACCGTCCGGCGCATGATGTCGGGGTCGCCAGCATGGAAGCCGCAGGCGACGTTGACGGAGCTTGCCAGCTCGATCATGGCGGCGTCGTTGCCCATCTCCCACGCGCCGAAACCTTCGCCGAGGTCGCAATTGAGATCGATCGTCTTCATGGGTGCTCTCCGCCTCTGGTCTCGTTGTAGCTTACGGCTCGGCCGCGACCTGCCAAGTCCCTGCGTCCATGGCGCTCACCGCATAGCCCGCAACGTTGGCATCGCTGAGCGCCGCGATGTTGAGCGCGACGGTGTCGGAGGAGCGCAGGCGATCGGGCAGGCTGCGGATCAATTGCGCAAACCTGCGCGCCTCGTCCTGCGCCTCGGCCATGCTGACGGCCTTGAAGCGGAACGCGGTTCCCGCCGAGGTCTGGGCAAGACGGCCGACATCGGCCGTAATGACGGTTGCGATCTTCGGATAACCGCCGGAGGTGCCGCGATCCATCATCAGCGCGATCGGCGCACCGTTGCCGGGCACCTGGATGCTGCCGTTGACGGTGCCGTCGGAGACGATGTTGTGGCCGTGCAGATGCTTGATCGCGGGGCCTTCGAGCCGGTAGCCCATGCGGTCGGAGGTTGCCGAGATCTTCCACTCGCTGTCCAGGAACAGCGACTTGTTGGCCTCGTCGAACTCGTCGTCCTGCGGCCCCAGCAGAACCCGGATCGGGCCGCTCATCGGCTTCGGCAATTCGATGCGCAGCTCGCCTGCGCCGCTCGCGGCAGCGACGCTGAATTCGTCGCCGGCCTGGAGCGGGCGCGGGTAGGGGCTGCCAAGGCCGGCGCGGGCATTGACCGCGAGACTGCCGAACACGAGTTCGCCGGTGATGGCGCCTTCGATCGCGAGATAGGTGAAGGCGCCGCCGCGGGCAAAGCCCAGGGTCAGTGTCTCGCCGTCCTTCAGCGTCACTGACGTGTCCATGGCGACCGGGTTCCCGGCGACGTCAGCGTTGCGCGGCGCGCCTGAGATCGCCACGCGCACGGCGCCGTCACGGGCGGTGAAGGCGGCACCGAACGGGCCGATCTCGACGGCGGCCGCGAACGGCGCGTTGCCGACGAGCGTGTTCGCCGCGGCCAGCGACAGCCGATCCATCGCGCCGCTCACCGTCAGGCCGTAGCGCTGCGCACCGAGGCGGCCGCCGTCCTGGACGGAGCTTGCCGGGCCGATGCTGGCGACGACAAGCCGGCTCATGCGTCCACCTGCTCGGCAATGATCTCGCCGGCTTCCGCCGCGCGGTCCAGCTCCTCGAACGTCTTGTGGTCGATGGCGAAGAACGTCACGCGGTCGCCGGGTTCGGTCAGGAAGGTCGGATTGCGGTGGAGCTGATAGGTGCGCACCGGCGTGCGGCCGAGCAGATGCCAGCCGCTCGGCGCCGCCAGGCATTGGATTCCGGCCTGGACGCCGCCGATTGAGATCGTGCCGGCCGGCGTCAGCAGCCGCGGATTTTGCCGCCGCGACATATGCAGCGATTTGTCGAGGCCGCTGAGATAGGACCAGCCCGGCGTGAAGCCGATCATGGCGACCTTGTAGTCGCCGCCCGCATGCCGGGCGACGATGTCGTCCGGCGTGGTGTTCAGCGCCTTGGCGACATCCTCGAGGTCGATGCCGTGCTCGCCGCCATAGGCGACGGGAATGCGCCAGCGGCGCGCCTTGGTCACGGGCGGCGGCGGCTGGATCGCGATCGGAAGCAGCTTTTCGCCGAGCGCGTCGAAACCGATCTTGCAGGGGTCGTAGTGCACCAGCAGCGAGCGATAGGTCGGCACGGTCTCGGTGATGCCGTCGATGGGGCTTGCCGCGAGCGCTTTGTCCAGCGCCAGCACGCGCTGGTTGGCGTCCTCGTCGATGGTGCGGCTGAACTCGACCGTGACGGCGCTGTCGCCACTGGGCAGAAGGCGGGGCGGGGGAAGCGTCGCGGCCATTGAGCTGTCGAAGAGCTGTCGGAATCGGGCTTTGGAAAGCGCGGGCTCGAGCTTTGAGTTCCGCGTCACCCCTGCTTCGCGTAAATGCGCCCTCAAGTCCAATAAATTAATGCAGGGGGAGGCGATAAAGCCTTGTTATCGCGTCGCATAAAGGCCCACCGGCCCTGCGTTATTGCGAGCCTCTTGGCCCTTGACGCAGGGGCTGCGGATCGCAAGATGCGCGCGTTATTTCCCGCACCTCGGAGCTTGTCTGTTTCCATGTCGCTGTCCCCCGAAGCCCGCAAGACCCTCGCCGGCATCACCACCGCCACCATCACCACGGTCCTGCTGAAGAAGGGCCTGCGCAATGTGTGGATGCGCGGCGCGCGGCCGCTGCGCCCCGGTCTGCCGCGGCTGGTTGGGCCGGCCTTCACGCTGCGCTTCGTGCCGGCGCGCGAAGATCTGGCGACGCCGGAATCCTGGTCCTCGCCGATCTCCACCCGCACCGCGATCGAGGCGATGCCGGAGGGCTGTATCGCCGTGGTCGATGCCATGGGCATCACCGATGCCGGCATCTTCGGCGACATTCTGTGCGCCCGCATGGTCAAGCGCGGCGTCACCGCCCTCGTCACCGACGGCGTGGTGCGTGACGTCGAGGGCGTGCTCGGCACCAATCTGCCGGTCTGGTGCGACGGCTATGCCGCGCCGCCCTCGGTTGCGGGCCTCACCTTCGTCGGCTGGGGCGAGCCGATCGGCTGCGGCGGCGTTGCCGTGTTTCCGAACGACATCGTGGTCGCCGACCAGGACGGCTGCGTGCTGATCCCGCAGGCGATGCTCGAGCACGTGCTCAACGAGGGCGTCGAGCAGGAGCGCATGGAGGCCTGGATCGTCAACGAGGTCAACAACGGCGCCGTGCTGCCGGGCCTCTACCCCATGAACGCCGAGACCAAGGCGCGCTACGCCGCCAGCAAGAAGTAACCGGGAAGCAAGCGAGGTAATCCCATGGAGATCACTGTTGCAGGCACGCGGCCGACCCGCCGCGCGCCCAAGGAAAACTTCACCGGCACCGTGTGGCAGGACCCCGTGATCATGGCACCCGCGCCGGCACGGCTGAACTGCTCGCGTGTTGCGTTTGAGCCCGGCGCCCGCACCAACTGGCACCATCATCCGCTCGGGCAGACGCTCTACGTGATTTCCGGCGTCGGCCGCGTCCAGACCAAGGGCGGTCCCGTCAGGGAAATCCGTCCCGGCGACACTGTCTGGATTCCGCCGGGCGAGTTGCACTGGCACGGGGCCACGCCGACCAACGGCATGTGCCACATCGCCATGCAGGAGGCGCTCGACGGTGTGTACTCGACCTGGCTCGAGCCGGTCACCGACGCCGAGTACGGCGCAGCGCTGGGTTAGAGCCTCGTGTCCCGGACAAGCCGCGGCGCCGTAGGGCGATGCGGCGCCGATCCGGGACACGGCAGGCTACATCCGCTGCGCGGTCCACGTGCCCCTGCACAGCGCGCCGCGCCACGTGCCGGAGCCGGAGGTGCCGCTGAGCCGGCCGAAGCCGACGGCACGCTTGATGCCGGTGCTCAAGGTAACATTGATGCTGCCGGCGTCAGCGACGCGGCCTGAGGCCGATACGGCCGCGCTGCTCGATGCGATCTGACCATTGTTGATGCCGATCGCGACGGTGGCGCCGTTGCCGCAGGTCTCGCTGGATGACGAGATGCGCACGTTCCAGGCGCCGTCGAAGCTGGTCGATGCTGCATTCGCCGGTCCGCAGAGCAGGGCGACGGCCCAGATCGCGGCAAACATACCCTTGCAAAGATATCGCATGACACGCCCCATTGGCTGAACCTGCGGGGCAGCGTGTCACAAGGCGGGGCGGGCCGATGTGAGGACTGTCACGCATTCGGCCGGACGGTGACGGCGAGGACCGTGTCCGGGCGCCGTCCCGTCAGCCGGGCAGAGCCGCGAAACGGCTGGTTCGTGCCGTCACCTTGCTGCCGCAGCGCGATCGATCACGCGCGCCAGCGCGACGGCGGAGTCCGTGTCGACCAGAGAAGTCTTGCCGACTGTTTTTCGCAATGCGAAGGCCTCGGACGCAAAAAGCTTGTCGGGATCCTCCGGGGCATCCCTGATGCCGGTGAGCAGGCGGATTTGCATGCCCTTCAGGAGCTCTGTCACGGCCGGCTTGGCGATCGTCTTGTCGTTGGGGGCGCCCAGAATTGCCTTTTCCCAGCCGCGGTGAGCGTTTTTCGGCGTCACGCGCTCCACGAGCTTGTCGTAGCTGGTCTGGTAGGCGCCGATCGCCACGAGACGATCGTTTTCGGCAAGTTCGGGCGACGTTATCACCTCGGCGCGCAGAGTCAGCATGTGCTCGTCCGCACGCTCCAACTCCCGCCTCATGATGCTGCCTGCGACACCCTGCCAGTGTCGATGAAATCCGAGCTGCGTGAGAGGGTTGATCGAGTCAGGCCCGTCGGGCAGCAGGCTGGCCGTGAACTCGACGGCCAGGAGGCAATAGTCCAGTCCAGATACACGCTGGCCGTCCAGCAGCAAGCGGTCGTCGGTCACCACCAACCGCTTGGCGACCGCTTCTTCGAGGTAGGAACCTGCAACCAGCAGGTAGCCGCTGCGACCAAGCGCATTGCCGTCGGCATACGAGAACAACGGCGTGACGATGTTGAGTCCGAACAGGCCGGCGACCCGGTCGTAGATCTTTTCAGCCACACGCAACCCGTCGGAAACGCCCGGCGCGAGGCCGGTCTGCGTCGTCAGGTCGGCGGCCAGTTGCAGGACCTGCTGTGCCACATCGTGAAACGGAAGGCGGAAGAGCCCGACGAACAGAGACAGGTTGTCCTGCTTCATGGGCGCGCGCCTGACGGCATAGATATTCCTGAAGTCGACATAGCCCGGAGCGGCACCGGCTGCCTTCAGTTGAGCGGCGATCTCGTCATTGCTCAAAATCGTGGGACGGCGCTGGCGCCCGTCGCCGAAGCTGAACTCGGTGAGCACGACGCCGAGCGGGAGGAACGAGTTGAAGAACTTGCCGCCTTCGCGCAAGCCCATTTCAACCATACGCACGCCGAAGTAGCTCGCTTCGGGCACGAAGGTCTGTCCCGCCGTGATCCCATTGCCGGTCGAAGCGACGTAGCCGACATAGGGGCGCCGCAGCTCGCGGCTCGCCCAGTGGTCGACGACGTTCTTGAGCGTGGCCCAGACTGTCATGACATTCTTTCCACTACGAGCTGCTCAGTGGCAGCGTGTTGCCCAATCGGTCGACTGCGCCAGCAGGATCGGAGAAAGCCAGATCGGGCTTTCCTCGTCGTAGTTCAGGCTTTCCCACGATGCGCGGCACGCTTTCCGGAACGCCACGCAAACGGACCGCGTCCGGTACAGTTCGTCATAGAACTCCTTGGCGAACTGCGGCGCGCGCTCGTCCTCGACATTCCATCGGAAGCCCAGCGCATAGGGGATTCCGTTCATCACCAGTTGCTGAACGCAGCCCTTCGAGATGCCACGGCAGGCCGAGAGGTACACGAGCGTCGTCGCTGAAAGGCCGTCGGAGGCCGCCACCCTGTCCAGTTTCAGCCCGACCGCCTGCTCTGGCTTCATCCCGGGAAGGACGAGGGTCGCGGTTTGCTGGCCATCGCTCCAGGCGTGACCGGCGTAGTGGAGTATGGTGGGCCGGAATGCGTCCAGCTGCTTCAGCAAATAGGAGGCGGCCTCGCCCGGCGGGGCATCCGACAAATTGACGACCTTCAAATCGAAACAGCCTGCGGCGCCCAGCTTTTCCACGTGCTCCAGTTCGGCATCGATATTGCCGAGCTTGTCGAACCTCTTGCCATCGCAGATCGCGCTGTCGAGCTTCAGATCGGGATGTTCGCCGATCTGAGAGCGAACGAACATCAGCTTCGCGCCCGGACTGATCCGCGCTCGCTCACTGGCCCTTCCACGGACGAAGAACGGAATGCGCCGGACAATCGGCGCATAGAGCAGCACGAATGGCCCATTTTCCTCCGAGAGATAACGCACGCTGGCCTCGAAGGGCACCGCATAAAAGCCTGCGTCGCTGATGACGAACCGGAACGACAGTCCCACCAGCCCGCCTGCGGACTTCTCGATCTGCGAGAACAGATGTTCTCCGATCGCTTTGACGACGAAGCTCTTGAACAGGCGTGTTCCAACGTCGCGCGTCTGGCCGAGCCAATTGTTCGGCGGCATCTCGTCGCGCGCATAGGTTTGAGCGGCAGACTTGAGGTCATCGAGATCGCTGATGGTGTTCCAGCGAAGCATCGGGGAGCCGTCTTCGCCCGTTCCGAGCCGGCATTCCACCTTGGCGCTATGGATCTCGATCTCGACCACGCGGAACGCGCCCGGGATCGCATTCGTCTCGTCCGGACGACCGGTGAGCATCGCAATGAACGGGCGCAAGATCCGGTGCCGGTGCAGCTGCAGCGCGTCCATCGGCAGGATCAACGCATTGCCCGCCGCCCGGCACTCTTCCTCCAGGTCCGTGCAGGTCCCGAACGAGGGCGCGATGACCAGCACGGAAGTGTGCGGGTCCTGGGCCAATACGACGGTGTTGAGCACGTGCTTCGCGCCGAGAGTCGTACGTGTGTCGTAGACGGCAGTCGGGTCGGTCGGCAACCGGGCATCGAGCACGAGCAGCTCGGTCTCATTCGCGACGAGCCACTCGTTGGTCTGGTCCGGGGTCATCAGAGGCTTGTCGTACAATTCCTCCATGGCCACTCCCGCCGCGAGCAGCTGCGCCCGCAGCGTTTCGAACATGTTTGCCTCTGCGGTGGCGATCGCAATCTTGGCTGTCATACCGGTGCCTCCTGCGCGCACAATGGCAGGTTGAACTCGAAGCCTGCGCCGTCCAAATCGGTCAGAGTGCCGTCGTGCTGCTCGGCCGCCTTGCGTATCGCCTCGACCGCGACGCTGGCCATCTGCCGTGCCCGGTGCTGGCTCTGCTCGATCGGGTCCGCCGCCGACGGAGCCAGGGTGTCGGCGATCATTGCGGGCAAGCGCATGGACACCGAGAGGTGATGCTGCGGTCGTTCCGCGATCGTCACGGTCAATTTGTCGTTCGGCGTGATGCGCAACGACAGCAGGGAGCTGAGGGCAGAGCGAAACGCAAAGCTCAAACGCTTCGTCCATCCCTTGACCAGCAGGGGGCGGCGCGTCGCAATCTCGTCGATGAAGTGGATCGCGTCGCGATCCTCGACTGGAAGGCCCTCGACCTCGTGATAGAGCACTTCCAATGCGTCGAATAGTTCGGGGACTTCCTGCGGCGTCTGCTGCACGACGAGACGCTCGGACAGACGTTCGAAAGTCAGATCGGCCTTGAGCAGGTGGTTGGCGGCCTGCTCGAGCAGACCGGCGCAATTCTGCATGAGCTCTGGCTTGCTCAGGAGCGACGCTGCGCCGCGCAGCAAGCCGTCAGCCATCAAGAGCGGGGCGCGCGTCTCGCGCGCAACGGATGTGACAGTCTCCTCCAGATAGCCCCAGTCGCTCTCCCGACTTTGATCGGCAAGGCTGGTGAACAGCCAGAGCTGATGACCATAATCGTCGTTCAACGGCTCGCGACTTGCGAGAACCGTCAGTTCGGTGCGCGGCGCATCGCCGATCGTCAGGTGTAGACGAAGACGGTGCTGGATCCCGGATTCCGACAGTTGCGCGGAATCTTCAGGCCGGGCGCCAAATGTCGAGAGCTTCTTGTCACGCGCCCGGCCGAAGATGTTGGCCGCCGCACCATTCATGTGGCAGATCGTCCCAACGGCATCCACGATGACGGCCGCCTGCTCGATTCTGTTCATGAGCGCGTGCTCGATCGCTTCGTGCCAGCGAGCCGCAAAGATCTGTTCACAGTCGGCGGCGAGGCCGCTTGCCGCGTCGCGATCGGGCCCACGGAACGCGTTCAGCTCTGATGATTCCATGTCCAGGATCAGCTCGATCTTGCCGTTCACGAGGAGGGGGACCGTCATGGCCGATCGTTGATCGGGGGCGGTCTTGATGAAGCCGTAGTTCCGCTCGGTATCGCTGACGTCGGGGACGACAAGAATGTTCCGCTCGGCCAGGCAGCTGCCAAGCATGCCGCTGGACAGCTCCTGGGTGTATTCGGCCTTGCGGCCGGCCGCTTTCACGAGCAGGTTGCGGTCGTTCTTGACGTACTCGGCGACCAGCACGAACTTGCCGCGCAGGCGATCGATCCGGAACACGCCGACATATTCCCAGCCCAGGCATTGCGTCGTGCCGGTGGCCAGCAGCTCGGCGATGGCGCGCGCACTCGGTGCCTTGTTCAAATCATCCTTGAGTTTGCGCAAGGCGCGCGCCTGCGCATGTTCCATGGCCGCGTCGGCGGCCTGCAATATCTCTTCGACGCCGAGATTTTGCAGCGTGCGTAGATCGGCAGGGGTGTATTTGTGCTTGCGGGACAGCAGAGCCAGCGAGCTTCCAAACCGGCCTCCCGCCTTGCGTATCGGCAATACGAGCATCGACTCGAACTTGTCGGCGATGATGGCTTTGCTTACCGGATTGTCCTTTTCCTCGGGATTGCGGCTCTCGACGAACGCGGCCAGATTGTTGTCCCACGTCTTGCCCTGCTCGAGCCACTCGATCACGCCAGGTGGCACCTTGAACCAACGCGTGCTCCACTCCCAGCTGGGTTTTGGAAAGATCGTGAGCGCCCGCCAAAAGTCGTTGAGATCGCTGTAGACCCCGAACGTGCTCATTTCGAACGGGATGACCTTGCCGATCGCCTGAAGCGTTGCCTCGATGATCTCTTGTGGATCATCGTGCTCGGCGAGAATTGTCCTGAGCTCCTGGCGCGCGCGATCTTCGGCAAGGGGAGCGAACAGCACCAATAGCCCCGCCGAACTGTTCGGTGCTTCCATGTAGGGAGTTCCGCTCACCCTTGCCAGAATGGAGCGCCCGTCTTTTGGGCGCAGCCGAACGAAACCCGAGAAACCCGTTTGCTTTGTGATCCATTCGCCGAACAGGTTCGTCGTTCCCTCGTCATCGGGTCCGAACACCTGGGAGAGCGGCATCTCCCTGAGTTCTGATTCCGAGAATCCCAGAACCTGCACCGCGCGATCGTTCGCGAATCGGATCTTGCCGATCAGGTCGGTGCGGAGCACGCCATCCTGCAGGGCATCGAGGCGGCTCTGTTCGGCGCTCTGGTCGAGAAGCAGCGCGTAATTGCCCGGCATGCCATCTTCGTCGCGCAGCGGGCCAATTTCGACTCTGACCTGACGAACCATGTCATTGGTCTGGATGTCTGCGCGTAAGCTAGAGTTGTGGTTGGCCTGGAGGGCCATCCACACGTCGGCTGCACGTGATCCGAACAGGCCGGAGAAGGGAACGCCGCGTCTGCCGGGCAAGAGCTTGTCGAATGCCGCGTTCGAATAGACGATGCGGCCGTCGTGCGCCAGTTCGACGAAGGGAATCTCGCCGTAATGTGCGGCCTCATCGAGCGCGTCATACCGATCCGACAAGACGCTCAGCATGGTGTTTTGCGATTGCAGGATCTTACCGACGGTCTGAGCGTCGAAACCGAATTCCGAAACGAGCATGCGCGCTTGCTCTTGGACCAGAGGCTGCAGCGCGCTGGTCAGGCTCGTCTGCCGACTTCGGAGTGCGCCGATGACATGCCGCCTGATGCCTTGCTCCGACATCAGCGAGTGGGGGCCCCGGTCACCCGAGACTAGCGATGGTGTCGCACGGAGTTCCTCCATAACAACCTCGCTCGCTTACGCAACTACCGGCGCCGAAACGAGGTCGGGGGAATGACTCGTTTCGAGTCTACGTGTCTCGGCGAAACGGTGCCAAATGCGGTGTATGACGGTGGCAAATAGTCTGGCTATCAATCCAGACTAGAAGCAACGACGGCGGGCAGATATGAAATGGTTCACAATCGAGGGTTATTGCGCGGCCCGGTGACAGGAGGGCCGCAGCGCTCTCATTGGCGGTGACAGCGACTGGCAGTCGCGTTGCCGATTGCGGTTGTCCGGCGAATAAACGTCAGCCTGGCTGCGCCATGTTGGCTTCGATCCAATCGGCGCCGCTCAGTTCACCCGCGTCCAGGTCTGGCCGCCGCAGAACATGCCGCCGAAGGCGCAGCCCTGCACGCGCAGGCGATCGGTGCCCTTCATCGCGATGGTCGAATCGTAGGTCGAGCCGGAGTTCGGATCGAGAATGCGGCCGGACCATTTCTGGTCCTTGCCGGGCTTCATGTTGATCAGAACCTGCTCGCCGTTCTGGTTCGATTTGCTGTCGACCGAATAGCCGCAGAGATTGCTGCCGCATTGCTCGATGCGGACCTTGCCTTCCTTCTCCTCGGTGAGCCAGACGCCGAGAGGTGAATTGAGATCGCGCGTGGGCGCGGCCGCTGGGGCGGGCGGAGCGACCGCCGCCGCCTGAACCGGCGCGGGAGCAGGGGGTGGAGCGGGAGGCGGCGGAGCCGCAGCCGCGGCTGGGGCCGGCGGTGGGGGCGCGGCGGGAGCGGCCTGCTGCGTGGCCGGCGCCGGAGCCGGAGGGGGGGCCGGCGGCGTGGGCGGCGGCAATACCGCGGTCTCGGCCGGCGCATTGCTGGCGGTTGGCGCCGCAGGGGGAGCCGGCGGTGGCGCCACGGCCGCGGAGGCCGGCGCAGGCGCCTGGGCAGCCGCGGGCGCTTGAGGAGCCGCAGGCGCTTGGGCCGCCGCGGGCGGCGGGGCGATTGGGGCAGGCGCGGGAACTGGTGCAGCCGGCGTTTGCGGCTCGACCGTGGCTTGCTGGGGCGGCTGCTGGCCCGGCGCCGTTTCGTTCTTCTTGGCCTTCTTGGCCTTGGTCTGGCCGGTGTTGTCGTACACGCCGGGGATCTGAACCGTGCCGCGGTCGGGGTCGATGCGGATGGTGTGTCCGCCATATTCGAACGTGTACTGCGCCTGGGCAGCTGTGCTCGCCAACAGGAATGCGGCCGTGGCCAACAGCTTCCTCATTTCCATCTCCTGAACAGGTGGTCCCCGCACCGACGCTTACGCGGCGGTTCGATTGCAAAACGTGATCTAGATCACTGTCTCGGTATGAGTCGCCGTCCTGCGGTTCAGGGTTCAATAGGCGAGGGGCCGGTCCAAAGTTGGGCCGAGGCAGCGACAGGAGGACGCGGCCTGAAGCGCCATGCCAACGGAATCGGAACGGGATTCCAAGGTCTGACCTCAGCGCGTCTTCTTGACGGCAGCGGTTCCTTGCCTCGCGCGACAACGCTCTAATCGAACCAGGCGGCGTAGATCTTCCTGTAGCTGCCGTCTTCCATGGAAATGTGCAGCCATTGGTCGACGAAGGCCTTCAGCGCCATGTCGCGCTGGAGCCAGTAGGCCTTCTCGGAGAAATCGAATGGTTTTTCCGGATGCACCGCGCAGAGCACGCCTTGATGCTGCTTCTGCTGGTAGCGCGTCTCGGAGGCGTCCGTCATCATCAGGTCGGCATTGCCCTTGGCGATCTCGTCGAAGATCACGGTGTTGTCGGGGAAGACGGTGATGTCGGCGTCCTTGATGTTGGCGCGCGCGAAGCGCTCGTTGGTGCCGCCGGGATTGACGATCACGCGGGTGCCCTTCTTGTCGATGTCGGCGATGCTCTGGTACTTGCCGACATCGGCGCAGCGCGTGATCGGCGTCTTGCCCTCGCGCATGATCGGCGTCGAGAAGAAGCCCTTCTTCTGGCGGTCGAGCGTGACCGAGACGCCGCCCATCGCGATGTCGAACTGGTCGGCCTCGAAATCCTTCATCAGCTTCGGCCAGGCCGTGGCTACGTATTCGACCTTGACCCCAAGCGCCTTGCCGAGCGACTCCGCCATGTCGACGTCGAAGCCGCTGAATGTCTGCGTCGCCTTGTCCAGATAGGTGAAGGGCTTGTAGTCGCCGGTCATGCCGACCCGCAAGGTGCCGCGCTTGACGATCTCGTCGAGCCGCGAGGGCGCCTGCTGCGCTTGGGCCGAAAGGTTTGCCAACAACGCCACGGCCAAAGCCAATGCGATACGCACGATCATCTCTTCTCCACCCCTGCGTAAGCTGTCATTGTACAGCTCTTCACAGCGTGGATTTAAACCAGATGCGCGCCTCTGGCGAGGCGGAATTGAAAGGAATCTCGACGTGACGATCTCGACGTACGAGGCCTCGGTCGGCCTCTTCGTGCCGTATTTGCGTAACCTCTCCGCGCTGCTCGACAAGGGCGTCGCCTATGCGGAGGCCCGCAAGTTCAACCCGGCAGTCCTGCTCGGCATGCGCCTTGCGCCGAACATGTACGACCTCGCGCAGCAGGTGGGTGAAGCCTGTCGCCACGCCGTCGTCGCGCCGGCCTTGCTGGCCGACTGCGAGCCCGTAGCGTTGCCGGCGCTGGAGCACGACATGGCCGGGCTCCAGGCGCGCATCGCGACCTCGATCGAGTTCATTGAAAGCCTGCCGCGCGCAGAGATCGAGGCGGCGGCGGAGCGCAATGTCTTCTTCAAGCTGAAGAACGGGACCGAGCTGCCCTTCACCGGGCGGACGCTGCTGCTGACGTTCAGCGTCCCCCAGTTCTTCTTTCACGTCACGACCGCCTACGACCTGTTGCGGCACGCGGGCGTCGAGCTTGTGAAAAAGGATTATCTCGGAAGGAAGTAGTTGCGGAGACTCGTTGTGCACCTCTCCCTACGGGAGAGGTGCACGGCGAACTCCGGTGCGCTTTACGCTTCGCCTTTGCGCTCGTAGTCGGCGAGCGAGCTTCGGCCGGCGATCTCGCTGCGCAGCTCTTCGAAGCGACGATGTGACTCGTCCTCCCGTTCGTCAACGAAGCGCACGGCGGCCTCGCTCGTCATGGGGCCGCTGACCACGGGGGCGGATTGCTCGCCGATGGTCTCGTGGACGTAGAATTGGCCGTCATCGCCGCGATTGACCGTCCATTTGAGGCGGATCGCGACCATCGGACCAGGGCCAACCTTGCTGTAGCCATCCGCATCGATGTGCTCCGGCACCAGCGGCTGCTCGTCGATCATTGGATGCTCGTCGACAGCATGATGTTCTTCGACCGACGGCTGCTCACCGACGACGACGATCTCGGTCTCCCGGATGGTCTCGGTCTCACGAACGACGAGGACGGGCTCGGGGTGCTCCAAAATGCTGGCGATGGTCGCCAGCGCGTGGTCGGTCGGGTCGATCTCTGACAAGGCTCCATCCTCCAGCTCGACGCGGCCGGCTAGTTCTGTCCCACTGCCGCCGCGGCCGGGAACATTAGGCGCGCTTGATTAAGGCTGAGTTGGGGCCCGATCTGCGCCAAAATGGGACGCTTCCTGGCGTTCCGAAGGCGGGCGCTTCCGTCGCCCGCCAGGACCCAGCTTGGCTCAGCTCAGCTCAGCCGAGCACGTCCTGATTGATCACGTTCTGCCGGATCGGATCGCCGTCGAGCACGCTCAGGATGTTGCGCGCGGTCTGCTCGCTCATGCGCTGGACCGCCTCGACCGTGACGCCGGCGACGTGCGGGGCGATGATGACGTTGGGCAGGGCGAACAGCGCGTTGCTGACCGGCGGCGGCTCCACCTCGAACACGTCGATGCCAGCGCCGGCCAGCTTGCCCGAGACCAGCGCGTCGTGGAGCGCGGCTTCCTTGACGATGCCGCCGCGCGCGGTGTTGATGAGATAGGATCTCGGCTTCATCCGGCCGATCCGCGCCGCATCGAACAGGCCGACCGTCTCCGGCGTCTTCGGGCAGTGGATGGTGACGAAATCGGCGTTCGGCAGCGCGGCGTCGAGGTCGGCGACGAGCTCGCAGCCGGCAGCCTTGATCTCGGCGGCAGGCTTGTAGGGATCGTAGACCTGCACCTTCATTTCCATCGCCAGGCAGCGCTTGGCGGTGCGGCTGCCGATGCGACCGAACCCGATCACCAGCACGGTCTTGCCGTAGAGATCGAACGGCAGCATGCCGAGCCGGTCGGCCCATTTGCCGTCCTTGACGCAGGCGTGCAGCTCCTGGGCGCGCTTGGCCAGCGTCAGCATCATGAACAGCGCCGCTTCCGCGACCGAGGGCGAGTTTGCGCTGCCCGCAACCATCAGCGGCACCTTGCGGCGGGAGAGGGCGGGAACGTCGACGGCGTCGTAGCCGACGCCGATCCGGGTCACCACCTTCATGTCTCTTGCGGCCTCGAGCTCGGTCTCGCCGAAGGCGGTGGCGCCGAGCGCGACGCCGTGGACCGGCGCGTGGCGCTTCAGCAAGGCCTCGAAATCCACAGCCGAGATCAGGTTCGCAAACTCGACGAGCTCGATATCGTCCCGCCGGGTGAGGAGGGCGCGTGCCCCTTGCGACAAAGTTTGCGTAACGAAAATCTTCTTCTTGTTGGTCGCCATCGTCCCCTGCCTGCGCGAGTTTCTTGAACCGGCGTCACAACACGGCGCCGGTCGCCTCGTTTAGCAGGTGCATATTGTTGAGGTCCATCGCCAAACGCATGGGAGCCCCGTCCTTGGCGCCGGCATTGGGATTGACGCGGCCGCAGACCGGCGTGCCCTCGAGTCCGAAATAGACCAGTGTCTCCATTCCCATCGGCTCGGTGACGTCGAGCACGGTGTCGAAGGTTTCGACGCCGGGCTCCAGATGCGCATGCGACTCGGTGAGATGCTCGGGCCGCAGGCCGAGCAGCAGCTTGTCGGTGCGCGGCAGCGAATTGTAGCGCGCGGCCCGGGCCGGCGGCAGCGGGAAGGCAATGCGGTCGGTGAGGCGGATCTGCAGCGTGCCCCCGACGTCCTCGAGCCGGCATGGGATGAAGTTCATCGCCGGCGAGCCGATGAAGCCGGCGACGAAGCGCGTCGCAGGCTTGTGATAGAGCTCGTTCGGCGTGCCGATCTGCTCGATCCGTCCCTTGTTCATCACCACGACGCGGTCGGCCAGCGTCATCGCCTCGACCTGGTCGTGGGTGACGTAGACGGTGGTGGTGCGCACCTTCTGGTGCACCTTCTTGATCTCGATCCGCATCTGCACGCGCAGTTTCGCGTCGAGATTGGACAGCGGCTCGTCGAACAGGAAGACCTTCGGATTGCGCACGATGGCCCGCCCCATCGCGACGCGCTGGCGCTGGCCGCCGGAGAGCTGCTTCGGCTTGCGGTCGATCAGGTCGGTGATGTCGAGCAGGCGGGCGGCCTCCGTCACCCGCGCCTTGATCTCGGCCTTGGGATAGTGCTTCAGGCGCAGCCCGAACGACATGTTCTCCGCGACCGTCATGTGCGGGTAGAGCGCGTAGTTCTGGAACACCATCGCGATGTCGCGGTCCTTCGGCGGCACGTCGTTGACGATGTCGCCGCCGATCATGATGTCGCCGTCGCTGATGTCCTCGAGCCCTGCGATCATGCGCAGCGTCGTCGACTTGCCGCAGCCGGAGGGACCGACCAGCACGATGAACTCGTGGTCGGCGATGTCGAGATCGATGCCGCGCACGGCTTCGACGTCGTCGTAACGCTTGACTACCTTCCGCAAAGCAACTTCAGCCATCGAACTTCAGCTCCTCGCCATCAACCCTTTGTCGCACCGGCGGTCAGGCCGGCAATGTAATAGTCCATCAGGAAGGCGTAGACGATCAGCGGCGGCGCAGCGCCGAGCAGCGCGCCGGTCATGATCTGCCCCCAGTTGAAGACGTCGCCCTTGATCAGGCTGGTGATGATGCCGACCGGCAGCACCTGTTGATCGGTCGAGGTCGTGAACACCAGCGGATAGAGAAATTGCGCCCAGGAGACCGTGAAGGCGAAAATGGTCGCCGCAATGATGCCGGGGAAGGCAACCGGAATGAAGATGCGTGTCAGCGTCTGAAACCATGACGCGCCGTCGATAATGGCGGCTTCATCGAGTTCCTTCGGGATCGATGCGAAGTAGCCGATCATAATCCAGGTGCAGAACGGCACCGTGAGCGTCGGATAGACGATCAGCAGCACATACCATTTGTTGATCAGCTGTATTCCAGTGAGCTCGCCGAATGCCGCAAACATCTTGAACAGCGGCAGAAACAGCAGCGTCTCGGGGATCAGGTAGGTCAGGAAAACCCCGGTCGCGAGCGTCGCAGAGCCCCAGAACCGCATTCGCGCCAGCGCGAAAGCGGCCGGCACGCTGATCAGCATGGTGATCGTCACCACGAAGATCGAGACGAACGCGGAATTGCGGAAGAACGTCAGGAACTGGTTCGAGGTCAGCAATCCGATATAGTTTTCCAGCGTCGGGTGAAAAACCCACCACGGATTGGTCGCCGCCGATATCTCGGCGCTGGTCTTGAGCGATGTGACCAGCATGTAGAGGGGCGGCACAAGCGAGAAGATCGCGAACAGGGTGAGGAAAAAATAGGACCATCGCAGCGCCCATGTCCGGTCGCGGCTCATGCTGCCATACTTGACCGTGCGCCTCGGCGCGCTCTTGTCGACTGTTACCGTGCTCATCAGGCTTCATTCCCGCGCTTGTTGACATCCCGCAGGATGAATACCGCTGCGATGGCCAGGATCGGCAGCATGAACAGCGAGACGCTGGCGCCGAGCGGAATGTCGCTGCCTTCGATACCGATCCGGAACGCCCAGGTCGCGAAAATATGGGTGTGATCCAGCGGACCGCCGGCGGTCAAGATTCGGACGATATCGAAATTGGCGAAGGTGACGATCAGCGAGAAAAGCGTTGTGATCGCGATGATGTTTCGCATCATCGGCAACGTGACATACCAGAGGCGCTGCCACCAATTGGCGCCATCGATGGCGGCGGCCTCGTAGAGCTGCTCCGGCACGGATTTCAGCGCCGCCAGATACATGATCATGAAGAACGGCGCGCCGACCCAGATGTTGACGAGAATGACCGAGAAGCGGGCCCACATGGCATCGCCGGTCCACGGGATCGGCCCGATACCGAAGAAAGAAAGCGTGTAGTTGAACGCACTGTAGGAGGGGTCGAACAGCCACAGCCACGCCAGTGTGCTCATCGCCGGGGGGATTACCCACGGTACCAGCAGCATGCCGCGCCATTTGCGCTGGCCCTTGGCCGGTATGTTGTGAACGAAGTGCGCAATGATAAAGCCCAGCAGAGCCTTGAAGATGACGGCTGTGATCGCGAAGATGCAGGATTGCTTCACCACGAGCCAAAACGTTTCGCGCTTGAACAGAAACTCGAAATTGCCGAGGCCGACGAACCGCTGCATCGACTTATTCAGCGACGCCAGATGCAGCGAATAAAACGCCGGATAGATCACCAGGATGGCGATCAGCAGAATCAGCGGCAGCGTCATGAGGAAAGCGGCGGTCGATTTTCGCTTGAGCGCCTTGTGCAGGCTGGAGCGTTTCCGTGCCGGTTGCGTTGCGCCTACCTTGTTCGGCTGCAATGCGACATCAGCCATGATGTATCTTCCTTGCGCGATTCACTTCGATGAAACCAATTCCCGGGATTGCGGCGAAAGCCGGCATGACGTCGGCTTTCGCTTGCGCTGGCGCGAAAACGGATTCGCCGCAGCGTCCCCGCAACACGCGGGCCGTCGCGGCGATCTCCCTCCGTCCTAGCTCCGCATGTAGCCCTCACACTCGCCTTCCGCCCAGGCCAGCGTCTTTTCCATCGCCTCGCCTTGATGGAATCTCAGGCACATCTTGGTCAGGATGGCCTGGGTATAGATCTGTTGCGCGACCTTCGGCGGCGCCGGTGAGGCGGCGATCGACAGCGTTTGGTGCTTGAATGGATTTGGATAGTGGAACAGCGTGCCCTTCGGCGGGCCTTCTTCCGCCCAGGTCTTCAGGGTCGTGAGTTTCTCGAATGCCGGCAGGTCATAGCCACCGCTGGCCGCGACGAGTCTCTCGACCGCAGCCGGTTGCGATAGATAAACCAGCAGGCTCTTGGCGGCTGGCTTGTTCTTGGAGAAATTCCAGACGCTCCAGAAGTACGGAAGGAACGGCGCAAATCGTCCTTTCGGTCCTACGGGGAAGCCGTGGGTCCAGCATTGCTCGGCGACCTGCGGCGCGTCCCGCTTGGCGACTGCCCAGGCGCTGGGCGGATTCATGATGAGCGAGGCCTCGCCGGAAACCAGCGCCTTGTTGTTGTGGGAGTCGTCCCAGGACGCGACGCCCGCTGGCAAGAAGGGGATGAGCTTCTTGTAGAATTCGAGAGCCTGCCTTACCCCATCGCTCTTGACGGTGATGTTGCCCTTGCCGTCGACGAGCTGGCCACCGAACGCCTGAAAAAACGCGCCCGCAGTATCGACTGAGTCGGTTGTCTCACCCAGTCCGATCCCGAACGGATTGCCGCCTTTCTTGCACGCTTCTGCCGCTTTCAGGAATGTGTCCGTCGTCCAGTTGTCGGCTTTGGGCGGGCTGCCGGCCGGATACATTTCCTGCACATCGATGCCGGCGTGCTTCTTCAACAGATCG
The DNA here is from genome assembly GCF_003957705.1 of Bradyrhizobium sp. LVM 105. Taxonomy (NCBI): domain Bacteria; kingdom Pseudomonadati; phylum Pseudomonadota; class Alphaproteobacteria; order Hyphomicrobiales; family Nitrobacteraceae; genus Bradyrhizobium; species Bradyrhizobium sp. LVM 105. Next base: position 381,722 of record NZ_QZMV01000004.1, read on the forward strand.
ATGCGCGAGCAGGGACCCTTGATCTGGCTGCCGATCGTGGCGGGAACGCCAAGCCATTTATCGCCGGACTTGCCGAGATACTGGACCGTGCCGTTCACCTCGCCGTTCTGCTTGATCAACGGCTCCATAACGTCGTTCATGGGCTCGAGCAGATCGGACTGCGCGTGTGGCCACCATGTCGGCATCGCGAGGATGTCATGGCCGGATTTCGCCTGGCCTTCTGCGGCGATTTTCAGCTGGATTCCGTTGCCTTGACTCGAGATATAGTCGATCGAAATCTCTACCTTCTCCTTGGCGGCCCATTCATTGACCAGTTCGGTCGAGGTCTTGTTGGCGCCGGGCACCCAGTGGTCCCAGAACCCGATTGCGAGCTTGCCGGCGGCGTAGGCGCCCCGGACGTAGGGCGCCGTGATCAGCGCCGCGGAGGACATTGCAGTGGCAGCCACAAATTGACGTCGCGTCAGTCTCTTGCGTGACATCTCGTTTCCTCGCTTGGGTGTTTGTTGTTGGAGTTTCCTCTAAGACGTCTTTTCCGAGTTTCTTGTTGTTCGATTTTCTTGTTGATGCCGTCGGCCCGATGGCAATTCACCGATGCCGCAGCAAATTGGTAGCGCGATCAGATCATGATTGATCGCGTCTGTCGAGAAACCCGAACGGCCCGCACCTAGAACTAACGTTGTGTCCTGAAAGGTTGGCGTGCTGTGGCGGTCGTGAGCTGCCAACGCTTGTTTTTTGCGACGCACACTTGGCCTGAACCGGCCAGGAACAATCCGTGCGCAATTACGCCGCAGTTTCGAATGAGCCTTCATAACCGCTTCGCGCGAAAGACTTTTCGGGCGTGGACAGCACCTGGCTGCGGCTGGACCGCGAAGCGGAGGAAACGATAGAGTTACGGCGGGCGGGTTGGCTGCCGCCCAACAGGCGAGCGAGATCGACGATGGAGACGAGAATGATCAACCCGGTGCCGTCAGCGCGGCTTCACATGCGGCGATGCATCGCGCTCGGGGCCGCGCTCGCGCTGCTGCTCGGTGCCGCCGCCGTGGCCAATGCGCAAGGTCTGGTCAAAGGCGTTCAGGACGGCGCGGCCGCCGGCAACAAGGCGGCAGGTCCGGTCGGTGGCGTGCTCGGCGGCGCCATCGGCGGGGTCGTCGGCGTCTTCACCGGCGTGCTCGGCGTCGGCAACAATGGCGGCAATCCGCCGCCGGCCGCCAAGGAGTCCAGCAAGGACGCCAAGCAGCAGGGCGCAGCCAAGGACAAGGACGCCAAGACTGCCAAAGGCGGCAAGGGCGCCAAGGCGAGCAAGGAAGCGAAGAACGCTCCGCAGGGCAAGGACAATAAGGACGTCACCGTCCTCACCCAGCCCGGCGCGCCGCAGCAGACCGCCGAGCAGATCGTGGCCAACAGCGATTCCTATATCGAGCGGATCAAGACCGAGCTGAACCTCACGCCCGAACAGGAGAAGCACTGGTACGGCTTTTCGAGCGCGATGCACTACCTGGGACATAATGGTGCAGAGCGGCTCAACTTGCGGGTTGCGCGTGCCAAGCGCGATCCGCCCGACGACATCATCGAGCAGATGCGCAACGAGGCGCAGTTTCTGATCGACCGTGCCGCCGACCAGCGCAATGTCGCCGACGCCGCCGAGCCGCTCTATTCGAGCCTCGATGACAAGCAGAAGCAGGTCTTCATCCAGGAGATGGTGCGCCTGAGCCACGAGCGCGGACTGGATTGATCAAGTTGAATCGGATCGGGCGCCTCTGAATTAACGGCGCCCGCCACGAATTCGTGTATCCTCTCCGCAATTGATGTATGGTTAGCTTCGCAAGCTGACTGCGGAGTTGAGATGGCGGACGGACTCTCCGTTTTCCTGGTCGAAGACGAGGCGTTGATCCGGATGATGATCGCCGACATGGTGGTGGAACTCGGCCACCACGTCGTCGCGGAAGCGGACAATGTTCGGGACGCGAGCGCGTTCGCCATGACCGCGCAATACGATCTGGCCATCCTCGACATCAATCTCATGGGCGTCTACGTCGATCCCGTCGCCGACTTGATCGAACGTCGCGGCAAGCCGTTTCTGTTCGCCACCGGTTACGGGCCAGAACTGCTGCCGTCCTTGCTCCGGCGCCGGCCGATCCTGCGCAAGCCGATCGCAATGGATCAGCTCAAGGCGATGATCGATTCGATGTTTCCTGGAGCCTCGGCCCAGGCGCCGCACTGAGCGACGGCACAGATGCCGCACTGCTGACGATGAAGACGCCTGACGACAAGACGCCGCGGCTCAGCTGCGGCCGTTCTTCAGCACCCTGGCAATGGTGTGGGCCGTCATGGCCGCCCGGTCCGAGGCGCGCTGCGCGGCCAGCCGGTCTCGCGCCTTTTCCTCGATCAGGAGGTCGATCAGGGCCAGCCGCTTGTCCTCGTCGTCCGCCTCGCTCAGCAGGCGGTGATAGCGGTGATAGTCGAAACCCAGATCCTGCTTACGCATGTCACGCCCCCGCAACTACGCCACACACGGTCTGATTGTTTCGCATCGGGAACATATAGGCAAGCACGATCCTGCGTGGAACCGCGCGCTCGCCGCAATCACCTGTGAATATTGGAACGGCGCGGGGCTAGTTCCCGCAGCTCAATCCACGTTATGGTCGGCAAACATCTTCAGGCCGACGAAGCTAGCATCGGGCTTGATCACCAGCCTGGTCGGGATGTTGCGCAAATAGTCCTGGAACCTGCCCTTGGCTTCGAAGCGCGGCCGGAACGCGGAGGCGGTCAGGAACTCGGGAAAGCGCGGCACGATTCCGCCGGCGACATAGACGCCGCCGCGGGCGCCGAACGTCACCGCGAGATTGCCGGCGACCGAGCCCAAGATGGCGCAAAACATCTCGAGCGTCGCCCGGCTGACGGGACAGCTGCCCTCCAGGGCCGCCTTGGTGATGCCGGCAGCATCGCGATGCGGCACCTGAGCGCCGTCAACTTCCGCCAAGGCTTCGTAGAGATTTTGCAGCCCGGAACCCGAGAGCGCGCCGCGTTCGATGGAGACGTGGCCGAGGCGTCGGCGCAAGCGCGCGATCACGCGTTCCTCGCGCTCATTCTCCGCCGGCAGGGTCGCGTGTCCGGCTTCGGTGACGACGGCGAGGCGCGCGCCATGGCGTTGGACCAGACAGGAGACGCCAAAGCCGGTTCCGGGACCGACCACCAGCAACGGCTCTCCGGGCAGGCCATCGCCGCCGCCGAGCGGGATCAGATCGGCAGGCTGCAAGGCGGGCAGGGACCAGGCTACCACCTCGAAGTCGTTGAGCACGTGGACGCTGTCGAAGCCCAGAGCCGGTTGCAGCTCGTTGCCGTCGATGACCCAGGGGCTGTTGGTCATGACGCAGCGGTTGTTGGTGACGGGACCCGCCACGGCCAGCACGGCCCTTCGGGGCTGTTCGCCACCGGCCCGACGCGCCAGGACGTCCGCGATGGCCTCCCGCACCGTCGGAAAGTCGGCGACCTTTACATAATCGATCGGTCCGGATTGATCGCCTTGACCCAATTCTTGGCCCAATTCGCTCCGGCTCAGCGCGAAGCGCGCATTGGTGCCGCCGATATCGGCGAGAAGAATCTGTCCTGTCTTGCCGATATTCATGATCTCGTGGCCGCCGCCGCCTTCCGGCCTCGGCAACCCTGTCCTCCGCGCCTTCGACCCCATCCACCCGTCACGAACAGTTTCGAGAATCCGCCCTCGGGTGCGCCTAGTCAACACGGACGAGGCCAAACCGTTGCATCCTGGCGGCCGTAGTGACCAATTCGCGCAGGCTCCGCACGGTGGCGGCGGTTGCGAAGCTGGGCGGGAAGACCGACACTAAGGCGGGCCTGTCCGGCGGCCGGCGCGCCGGGCACATGGAATGAGACTGGCGATGAAGATTTCCGACCACGACGTGCTGCTGGCGATCGATGTGCAGAACGACTTCTGCACCGGCGGAGCGCTCGCCGTTCCCGGCGGTGAGAAGGTCGTCCCCGCGATCAACCGAATCGCCCAAAAATTCGCCAATGTGGTGCTGACCCAGGACTGGCATCCACGCGACCACGTTTCATTCGCGACGAACCATGCGGGCAAGCAGCCGTTCCAGACCATCGAGCTCGACTATGGCACCCAGGTACTCTGGCCGGCGCATTGCGTGCAGGGCACCTCGGGCGCCGAATTCCATCGCGATCTCGACGTCGTCAGGGCGAGCCTGGTGGTGCGCAAGGGGTTTCGCCGCGGCATCGATTCCTATTCGGCATTGTTCGAAAACGACCACAAGACGGCGACGGGCCTGCTCGGCTATTTGCGCGAACGTGAGCTGAAGACTGTCTTTGTCGCCGGTCTCGCGCTGGACTTCTGCGTCCGCTTCTCGGCGGAGGATGCGCGCAAGGCTGGGTTGGAGGTGGCCGTCATCGAGGACGCCTGCCGCGGCATCGATCTCGACGGCTCGGTGGCCGCGGCCCATCGGAGCTTTCGCGAGCTCGGCGTCTCCGTCGTCAGCCTCGAGGCGTTTTTATAAGGACCTCGTCATGGTGGACAAGATCGGCAAACGGCCAAGCGGACCGGATCGTGCTCCCGACGAGTCGTTGCTATGGCCGTTCACGGCAGCCCGGCTGGCCATGGACGCTTGCTTCTGGTGGGTCGAGCGCGGCCGGGCAGAGCAGGATGAGAGCAACCTGCCGTGGACGACGCCCAACCGCGTTGCGCTCGAGCTTGCGACGATGCGCCTGCGCGATTGCTCGCAGAGCCGGTCAGGTCAGCCCGTGCTAGTCTGCGCGCCCTATGCGCTGCATCGGGCTTTGATCGCCGATTTCGCGCCCGGCCACAGTGTGGTGGGGTCCCTGCAAGACGGCGGCATCGACCGGATCTATCTCACCGATTGGCGCTCAGCCACCCCCAGCATGCGCTATCTTTCGATCGACAGCTATCTCGGCGATCTCAATGTCGCCATCGACGAGATCGGCGCGCCGATCGATCTGGTCGGCCTGTGCCAGGGCGGTTGGCTGTCGCTGCTCTATGCGGCGCGCTTTCCGGCCAAGGTGCGGCGGCTGGTGCTGGTCGGCACCCCCGTCGACCTGTCGATCGATTCGCCGTTGTGCCGGCTCACCCGCAACGCGCCCGAGATGGTGTACGACCAGCTCGTCGCACGCGGTGGCGGTAATGTCAGCGGCGGGGAGATGCTCCGCTTGTGGTCCAAGGCGCCAAACCGCGATGATATCGTGGCGGCGTTGCAGAGGGACCTGTCGGACGAGGAAGGCGCGGCGCTGCTCGCGCGCTTCGACCACTGGAACGCGGAGACGCTCGATCTGCCGGGTGCGTATTATCTGGAGGTCGTCAACCGGATCTTCCGGGAGAACCAGATCGCCGGCGGCAGCTTCAAAGCGCTTGGCCGCACGGTCGATCCGAAGGACGTCAAGGCGCCGGTTTTCCTGCTCGCTGGGCTCGACGACGACGTCGTGCCGGCTGCGCAGGCGCTCGCCACAGCTGGTCTTCTCGGCACGCCGCCAGCCTTCATTGCTGCGGCTTCCGAGCCGAGCAACCACCTTGGCCTGTTCATGGGGGCGCGCACCCACGCGCATGCCTGGCCGCGGATCGCCGAATGGCTGCGCGACGACCTGTCGGGCGTGCTGGCCCGCAGCGCATGAGCTTGTCGGGCGCGAACCGGCGGCCCTGCAAATCCGTTATGCATGACGGCGGATGGCCTGCACGCGCCCCGGCCGATGGGCTACATATGATCCGGAGCTGACGGCTTCGGCAGCGAAGAGACCAAGGGTACTGCGCTCGATGACTTTCCACTCGATCTACGCCCACGGATTTGCGCGCGTGGCGGCCTGTGTCACCACGTCCCATGTCGCCGATCCCTCGGCCAACGCAAAGGCTGTGCTGGCGGCAGCCAACGCCTGCCACGAGCAGTCGGTGGCGGTCGCGGTGTTTCCCGAGCTGTGCCTGTCCGGCTATGCCATCGAGGATCTGGTCAAGCAGGACCCGCTGCTCGATGCCGTCGAGCGCGGCCTCGCCGGCCTGGTCGAGGCCTCCGCGGCACTGATGCCGGTCCTGATCGTCGGCGCGCCGCTGCGCTTTGGCCATCGCATCTACAATTGCGCCGTCGTCATACATCGCGGCAACGTTCTCGGCGTGGTGCCGAAGACCTATTTGCCGACCTACCGCGAATTCTACGAGGGCCGGCACTTCGCCTCCGGCGCCGGCATGGTCGGGGAAACGATCGCGTTCGGCGGGCTGCATGCGCCGTTCGGCGTCGACCTGCTGTTCTCGGCCGAGGACGTTCCGGGCCTCACCATCGGCGTCGAGATCTGCGAGGACATGTGGATCCCGGTGACGCCGGCCTCGGAGCTCGCGCTCGCCGGCGCGAGCGTGCTGATCAATCTCTCGGGCAGCCCGATCACGATCGGCCGGGCGCGCTCGCGCGCGCTGCTGTGCCAGTCGACATCGGCGCGCTGTCTCGCGGCTTATGTATACTCCGCCGCCGGGGCAGGGGAATCGACCACCGATCTGTCCTGGGACGGCCAGACCTCGATCTACGAGAACGGCGTGCTGCTGGCCGAGGGCGAGCGCTTCCGGCAGAGCGGCCAGATCACCACTGCCGACATCGATCTCGACCTGCTGAGGCAGGAGCGCGCGCTGATGGGCACGTTCGACGACAACCGCAGGCAGCGCGAGGCGTTTTTCCGCAAGGTGACATTCGCGTTGAAGCCACCGGCCGCCGACATCGGCTTCCTGCGCAAGGTGGAGCGTTTCCCGTTCGTACCGAGCGACGAAAGCCTGCTCGAGCAGGATTGCTACGAGGCCTACAACATCCAGGTCGCAGGTCTCGTGCAGCGCATGCGCGCCACCGGCACCAAGCGCGTCGTGATCGGCGTCTCGGGCGGGCTCGATTCCACCCACGCGCTGATCGTCGCCGCCAAGGCGGTCGATCTGCTCGGCCTGCCGCGCGAGAACATCCTGGCCTACACCATGCCGGGCTTTGCCACCGGCAGCGAGAGCAAGACCCACGCACTGGCGCTGATGCAGGCGCTGCAGACGAGCTGGCAGGAACTCGACATCCGCACCACGGCGACGCAGATGCTGAAGGACATCGGCCATCCCTTCGGCCGGGGCGAGAAGGTCTACGACGTCACCTTCGAGAACGTTCAGGCCGGCCTGCGTACGGATTATCTGTTCCGGCTCGCCAACCATCACGGCGGCATCGTGATCGGTACCGGCGATCTCTCCGAGCTCGCGCTCGGCTGGTGCACCTATGGCGTCGGCGACCAGATGGCGCATTACAACGTCAATGCCGGCGTGCCGAAGACGCTGATCCAGCACCTGATCCGCTGGGTGATCTCGTCCAGGCAGTTCAGCGCCGACGTCAACCGCACGCTCGGCGCGATCCTGGCGGCCGAAATCTCGCCCGAGCTGGTGCCGGTGGAGGCCGGCCAGAAGCCGCAGAGCACGGAAGCGTCGGTCGGACCGTACGAGCTGCAGGATTTCAACCTGTTCTACACGCTGCGGTTCGGCATGCGCCCGTCCAAGATCGCCTTCATGGCGCAGCACGCCTGGAAGGACGTGGCCAAGGGCGAATGGCCGCCGGCCTTCCCGAGCGACCGGCGCAGGGCGTATGATCTGCCCGAGATCCGCCGCTGGCTCGAAGTGTTTCTGCGCCGCTTCTTCGCCTTCAGCCAGTTCAAGCGCTCGGCGATGCCGAACGGCCCGAAGGTCTCGGCGGGCGGCTCATTGTCGCCCCGCGGCGACTGGCGCGCACCGTCGGATTCGAGCGCGGCGGCCTGGCTCGAGGATCTCGAGCGGAACGTGCCGAACTGATCGGGCGGCGGATCGGTGGGGGATGATCGGATGTCGGCGGTGGATGGAGCACAGGAGGAGCCCAGGGTCGTCAACGGCCTCTACATCTTCGACATCGAGATGCGCGACGGCAAGCGCGGCCAGGCGAGGGGCGTCGTGGTGCTCTGCGACGGCCGCATCATGGGTGGCGATAGCTATTTCTATTACACCGGCAGCTACACCTTCCGGAACGGAAAGTGGCGCGGCGACATGATCGTCAACCAGCATACCGAAGCCGTCGGCAGGACGCTCGCCTTCGGCGGCAGGGAGGTCACCTGCGGTTTCTCGGGCGACTATTCCGCCGGCGGCGCCGAGGTCGAAGGCATGGCGCTGGTCGGCAAGACCAGTGTGACATTCACAGCCCGCCTCACGCTCAAGGACGCGATGTAAGCCCGGTTTGATCGCCCTCGTTCCTCCTCAGGAACCTTCGCACCCACAGTACGTTTGCCTGTGTTGTTGCGAATTTTCGAGGAGAGGGACTATGCGCAGGCACTTGATGCTATCGACTGCGGCTATCGGATTGATGCTTGCTTCCGGCGTCGCCTACGCCCAGGCGCCCGGTGAGCGCAAAGACGAGCCGAAACGGACCGAGGAGCCGGCGAAAGGCGCCGCGCCGCAGCGCGGCGGCGCCCAGGAACGTGTTCAAGAGCGTGCACAGGGCGCCCAGGAGCGACTGCAGGGCGCGGGCCGCGAGGAGAAGGGCGGCGCTGCCAAGGAGGCCAACGACGACAAGCGCCAGCCGGCCAATTCTGCCGAGCGTAACCAGCCGAAGGCCAGAGATCAGGCACAAGAATCCCGCGAGCCTGCGCGCGATCGCAACCGTGAAGCCGAGAGTGCGAAACCGGGACGCGACGGCAAGAGCAGCGCAGAGACGAAGCAGGACAAGTCTGCGCCGCAGAAATCAACGGCCGAGACCGAGAAATCCAGGACCGGTCCCGCCGGTCAGCAGAACGAGCGGACTGGGGCTGCGGCCAACCAGAAGGAGCAGAACCAGGCCCAGCCGCCGCGCAATGCTGCCGATCAGCAGCAGCCGGCGCAGCAGACCAACCGGCCAGCCACCGCGACGGACACGAGCCGGACGGCTCCGACCAACAATGCGCAGACCGCGCCTTCTGGTACGCAGACCAATCAAGCCACCCAGACCACCCAGACCAATACGCAGGTCAATCAGCAGGCCCAGGTGACGTCCGAGAAGCAGGTGCGGATCTCCGAAACGGTGAGCAGGGCGCGCCTGGCCCAGCCGGAGCGCAATCTGAACATCTCGATCCGGGTCGGCGAGACGATTCCGCCGCGCGTGCGTCTCCACCGGCTGCCGCCCGAGATCGTGTCGATCGAGCCGGCATATCGCGACTACGAATATTTCGCCACGGATGACGATGTCGTCATCGTGGAGCCGCGTACGCATCGCATCGTCAGCCAGGTGCCGCGCGATCCGTCGCGAGCCCGCGCGCAAATGGGCGGCGCCGCCTCATCGAGCATGGCGGCGGCCGGCGCAAGTAACGTGAACTGCCAGGTCATGCGGCGTGACGCGTCGGGCAATGTCGCCCAGGCAGAACCCTCAACCGTGGGATCGACCGCGCGCGGGGATTCCATGAGCGTGATGGTGCAGATGCCCGGCGGCGGCTCGTCCGCGCCGATCGCCCTCGGCGCCGCCGCGGGCAATATCGTGGTCGCAACACAGGGGCAGGGCGACTGCACGGTGACGATCGAACCGCAGACGCGCTGAGCGAAACACGACGCTGAAACGACAACGCGCCGCCCGGATGCCCCAACCGGACGGCGCGTTCTTGCGTTCAATCTCAGAAAGTGTCGAGGTCCGGAGTGCCTAGGAGTCCGGACCTCGTCACCTTGCCCCAGCCTTCAATCCCCCGCCCCATGTGGTCCCCCAACCCCGTGGCGCGCGATCAGAGGATGATGCCCGTGGAAGTGGCCGCCGATCGATGTCCGGCGATGTACGCGAAGCTTGGTTAGGATTCCATTCCGGATCACTACGGACACGATAACGGTTGCGGTGTGTTCGTTCGGCATCGGCGCCGCGATCGCTGTCGTCTGAATCCGGAGCGCGCGGTCAAGATGTCCACATCTCCCGGCGCTGCGAAACCTGCATTTCACCGGCCTGTCATCGAACTGGTCTAGCGCTGCTCCCGTCATCGCTGACGGTCAAGGAGCAAGCCATGTCGAAGCCGGTGCTGGGCGCCGCATTGTCCATCAAGTCGATACCCGCGCATCGCGATTGGCTTCTGGAGCGGCAGCGCGATCTCGAAATCCAGGATTTCTTCCGCGCCGATCTTCTCGACAGCGATTGGCGCAGCACCGCTGGCGAGATCAAGCAGATGCTGTCAGGCCATACCGGCCGGCTCGGCATCCACGGTCCGTTCTGGGGCTTCAAGATCGACAGCCACGATCCCATGATCCGTCAGGCGGTGACCAAGCGCCTGCTTCAGGGGCTGGATGCCGCCGAGTTCCTCGGCGCGACGCAGATGGTGATCCATTCGCCGTTCACGACCTGGGATCACAACAATCTCGATCTCTATCCGGACAATCGCAACAATCTCGTCGAGCGCGTCAAGGCGACGCTCGCCGAAGTGGTCGCCCGCGCCGAAACCGTCGGCTGCGAGATCGTCATCGAGAACATCGAGGACAAGGATCCGCGCGACCGCGTGCGTCTCGCCAAGGCACTCGAAAGCGCCAAGGTTCGCGTCTCGCTCGATACCGGTCACGCCAACTACGCCCACATCTCCACCGGCGCGCCGCCGGTCGACTACTACGTCGAGACCGCCGGCGACATGCTGACGCATGTGCATCTGCAGGACACCGACGGCTTTGCCGACCGGCACTGGGCCCCGGGCGAGGGCAACATCCCCTGGGTCGCCGTGTTCCGCGCGCTGGGACGGCTGACGTCCAACCCGCGCCTGATCCTCGAACTTCGCAATCACGACGATGTCCGCGCCGGTGCAGCCCATCTCGCCGCGCTCGGTCTCGCCGAATAACAACATCATCCAGGGCAGGGGTTACCGCCATGAGCAAATTTACCCGTCGCACCATCCTGAAATCCGGCGGCGCGGCCGCGAGCACATTGCTGCTGCCGCGCTTTGCCATCGCGCAAGGCGACAACCGTCCGTCGGTGACGATCGCCGTGCAGAAGGTCACCAACGCGAACGTGCTCGACGTGCTGCGCGAGCAGTCCAATGTCGGCGAGCGTGTGTTCTTCTCCTCGATCTGGGAAGGTCTGATCTCGAAGAACTGGCGCGGCAATTTGGAAGCCGTGCCGGGCCTTGGCACCGAATGGCGCCGCCTCGACGACCAGACCGTCGAGGTGAAGCTGCGCCAGGGCGTCAAGTTCCACAATGGCGACGAGCTTACGGCCGACGACGTCGTCTTCACCTTCAGCCGCGAGCGCATGTTCGGCGAGAGTGAGGCCAAGAACCGCTCCACGATCAAAGCGTTCGAGAAGATCCCGACGCCGCGGCCCGGCAAGGAGCTGCCGCCTGATGTGCCGGCCGTCGCCCGCCGCATCTGGCCGGACCTCGTGCGCGTCGATGCTGTCGACAAGTACACCGTGCGCTTCTACAACGCGACGCCCGACGTCACCATCGAGGGCCGGCTGTCGCGCTACGGCTCCGACATCATGAACCGCCGCGCCTGGGAGGAGTCCGCGAGCTATCTCGACTGGGCGCGCAAGCCCGTCACGACCGGCCCCTACAAGGTCGTCGAGCTCAAGCCCGATGTGTCGCTGACCCTGGAAGCCCACGACGAATATTGGGGCGGCCGTCCGCCGCTGAAGCGCATCCGCTTCCTCGAAGTGCCTGAAGTCGCGAGCCGCATCAACGGCCTGCTGTCGGGCGAATACCAGTTCGCCTGCGACATCCCGCCGGACCAGATCGCCGGCATCGAGAAGAATTCGGCGTTCGAAGTGCAGGGCGGCACGATTCAAAACCACCGCCTGACCGTGTTCGACAAGAACCACGCCGTGCTCGCCAATCCGCTGGTGCGGCGCGCCTTCACCCATGCGATCGACCGCCAGGCCATCGTCGACAGCCTGTGGGCCGGCCGCACCCGCGTGCCGAAGGGCCTGCAATGGGAGTTCTACGGCGACATGTTCAACGCCGATTGGAACGTGCCGGCCTATGATCCGAAGCTGGCGCAGGATCTGCTCAAGCAGGCCAATTACAAGGGCGATCCGATTCCCTACCGCCTGCTCAACAATTACTACACCAACCAGGTCGCGACCGCGCAGGTGCTGGTCGAGATGTGGAAATCGGTCGGCCTCAACGTGCAGATCGAGACCAAGGAGAACTGGTCGCAGATCATGGAGCGCGCGCCGACCCGCGCCGTGCGCGACTGGTCGAACTCGGCGGCGTTCAACGATCCCGTGTCCTCGCTGGTCGCCCAGCACGGACCGAACGGCCAGCAGCAGCAGATCGGCGAATGGACCAATGTCGAGCTGAACAAGCTCTCGGAATTCCTGGAGACCTCGACCGACCGTGCCGCGCGCAAGAAGGCGTTCCGCCGCATGCTGGAGATCGCCGAGCGCGAGGATCCCGCCTACACGGTGCTGCACCAGAACGCGACCTTCACCGCCAAGCCGAAATCGATCAAGTGGAAGGCCGCGCCGGCTTTCGCGATGGATTTTCGCGCCGGCAATTTCGAGGCGTAGCCGTGGCGCCGCTGGTCAACATTGCAGGTCTCAGCGTCGCCTTCAGCGGCGTGCCGGTCCTGCGCGGCGTCGATCTCACCCTGCACAAGGGCGAAGCCCTCGGTCTCGTCGGCGAGTCCGGCTCCGGCAAGTCCGTGACCTGGCTCGCCGCACTCGGCCTCCTGCCGCGGCATGCGCAGGTCTCCGGCAAGGTGACCCTCGAGGGGCGCGAGATCCTCGGCGCGCCGGCCACCGAGCTCGACCGCGTCAGGGGCGGGCGTATCGCCATGATCTTCCAGGATCCGGCGAGCTCGCTCAACCCGGTGCTGACGATCCGCAGGCAGCTCTGCGAAGCGCTGGCGCTGCATCGGAATCTCCAAGGTAATGCCTTGAAGGCGGAAGCGCGGCTGCTGCTCGATCTCGTCGGCATTCCCGACGCAGGCCGGCGGCTGGACGCCTATCCGCACGAATTTTCCGGCGGCCAGGTCCAGCGCATCATGATCGCGATGGCGCTCGCGGGAAATCCGGACCTCCTGATCGCGGACGAGCCGACCACGGCGCTCGATGCCACCATCCAGGCGCAGATCCTGGAGCTGCTCTCGACGGTTCGCCGCGAGCTCGGGATGGCGCTGGTCCTGATTAGCCACGATCTCGGCGTCGTCGCCGAGAACTGCGACCGCGTCGCGGTGATGTATGCCGGCCGCATCGTCGAGGAAGCTCCCAGCAACCAGCTCTTCGCCGATCCCGCGCACCCCTATGCGCAGGGCCTGATCGGTGCACTGCCGCCGCTCGACGGGCCCCGCCGGCGCCTCACCGCCATTCCCGGAACGGTGCCCGATCCCGCAAAAATGCCTGGTGGATGCGCCTTCGCGCCGCGTTGCGCGCTGGCGTATGAGCCGTGCGGGCTCGCCGCGCCGAGCCTGGCGCCGATCGCGGATGACCGCCGCGTTGCCTGCATTCGCGCCGAGGCCTCCCGCCGCGCGCTGCTTGGGATCGCCGCCGAATGAGCCCGCGGCTCGTCGAGGTGTCCGCGATCTCGCGCAGCTATGCGATGCGCTCGGGCATGTTCGGCCGAGCTACGGCCGTGCACGCCGTCGACGGCGTGTCGCTCGCGATTGCCAAGGGGCAGACGTTGGGTCTCGTCGGTGAGTCCGGCTCGGGCAAATCGACAACGGGGCGTATCGTGCTCGGTCTCGAGCCGCCCGATCGCGGCGAGGTGCGGTTCGACGGCAAGCCGATTGCGATGCCCGCAACGGCCGCATGGCGCGCGCAGCGGGCGCGCATGCAGATGATCTTCCAGGACCCGCTCGGCGCGCTGGACCGGCGCTTGCCGGTCGCAACTCAAATCCGCGAGCCGCTCGACATTCACGGCATCGGCACGCCCGCGGATCGCGAGGAGCGCGTCCGCGAATTGCTGCGCGCGGTCGAGCTGACGCCGGCGCATGGCGCGCGCTATCCGGGTGCGCTCTCCGGCGGCCAGCGCCAGCGCATCGTGCTGGCGCGGGCGCTCGCCACCAAGCCCGATTTCCTGGTCTGCGACGAGCCGGTCAGCGCGCTCGACGTCTCAATCCAGGCCCAGGTGGTGAACCTGCTCTGCGATCTCCAGGCGGAGCTGTCGCTGACGCTGTTGTTCATCAGCCACGATCTGCGCGTCGTCCGGCAGATCAGCAACATCGTCGCGGTGATGTATCTCGGCCGCATCGTCGAGATCGGCAGTGCCGACGATCTGTTCGCGCGGCCGGAGCATCCTTACACGCAGGCACTGGTCTCGGCGTCGCCGGCACCTGGCCGCCGCAGTGCGGGCCGCATCGTGCTGGCGGGCGATCCGCCGAACCCGGCGGCGCGCCCGCAAGGCTGCGCCTTCCATCCGCGCTGTCCGCGCGCGATTGCGCGCTGTGCAAGCGAGGTGCCGGCGTTGTCCGCTGTCGGCGACGACCGTCAGGTGGCCTGCCACCTCGTCACGGGCGTGCAAACGCGGGATGCGGCGTGATGGGACGCTATTTCGCCGTCCGCATCGGCCGCGCCGCGCTCACGATCGTCCTCGTCGTCACCTTCGCCTTCATCGTGTTGCGGCTGTCGGGCGATCCCGCGCTGATGATCCTGGGACCAGAGGCGCCGCCCGAAGTGCTCGCGGCGTTCCGCAAGGCATGGGGCCTCGATGATCCCATCTGGGCGCAATATTTCGACTATTTCGGCGCCATCGCCAAGGGCGAGCTCGGCCGCTCCATGCGCGACGGACGGCCCGCGATCGAGCTGGTGCTGGAGCGCATCCCGGCGACGCTGGCGCTGACCCTGCCGGCCTTCTTCTTCAAGGTCGCGATCGGCGTTCCCGCCGGCATCTACGCCGCGCTGCACCGGGGCTCCGCCATCGATCGCGCCGTGATGACCACGGCGGTCGCGGGCTTCACCGTGCCGAGCTTCGTACTCGCGCTGATCCTGGTCCTGGTCTTCGCGGTGCAGCTCGGCTGGCTGCCGTCGGGCGGGCAGGACAGCTGGCGCCATGCCATTTTGCCGATCACGACGCTGAGCTTAGGGGGCGCTGCCGTGCTGGCACGCTTCACCCGCAGCGCGATGCTGGAGGTGCTGGGCCAGCCCTATATCCGCACCGCCTCGGCCAAAGGCCTGCCGTGGCGCAAGGTGGTGACGTCACATGCGCTGCCGAATGCGGCGATCCCGACCGTGACCATTCTCGGCTTCATGGTCGGCACGCTGATCGCGGGCGCGGTGGTGGTTGAGAGCGTGTTTGCCTGGCCGGGAGTAGGGCGCCTGCTCGTCGTCGCCGTCGCCAACCGCGACCTTGCCGTCGTGCAATGCATCCTGCTGTTGGTCGCCATGACCATGGTCACGTCAAACCTGATCGTCGACTTCCTCTATGGCTTCCTCGATCCGCGCCTGCGCGCCAAGGGAGCGCATGCATGACCGACGCCGCGCTGAAGGACACGGCCAGACGCCGCATCAGCCTGCCGGCAATCCCGGTCTCGGTCGCCCTCGCGGTGACCTGGATCGTCGCGATGCTCGTGATCGCCGCCTTCGCCGAGAAGATCGCGCCCTATGGCTTCACCCAGCTCGACCTGCGCAACCGGCTGGCGGCGCCCGGCCATGCCGCGCACTGGCTCGGCACCGACGAGCTCGGCCGGGACGTGCTGTCGCGGCTTCTCGTCTCGATCCGCATCTCGCTGCTAATCGCCTTCGGCGCGACCGCGATTTCGGCGATCGTCGGCACCATGCTCGGCTTCCTCGCCGCGCATTTCCGCGGCGCCGTCGAGCAGCTCGTGCTGATGCTGACCGACTTCCAGGCCAGCATGCCGTTCCTGATCATGGCCCTCGCCGTGCTCGCCTTCTTCGGCAATTCGTTGCCGCTCCTGATCGGCTTGATGGGCCTGTTCGGCTGGGAGCGCTACGCCCGCATCGCGCGCGGCCTTGCCATCTCCGCCAACGCGCAAGGCTATGCCGCCGCGGTCCGCCAGCTAGGGGCGACGCCGCCGCGGATCTACTTCAGGCACATCCTGCCCAACATCGCCTCGACCTTGATCGTCTCGACCACGCTGGTCTTCCCCGAGGTGATCCTGATGGAATCGGGTCTGTCCTTCCTCGGCCTCGGCGTGCAGCCGCCGATGACCAGCCTCGGCAACATGGTCGGCTACGGCCGGGAATATCTGACCCGGGCGCCCTGGATCATGCTGACCCCGGCCACCACGATCGTGATCACCACGCTGGCCGTCTCCGTGATCGGCGACTGGCTGCGCGACCGGCTCGATCCGACGCTGCAATAGGGGCTCCGACGCCCCCGCCGTCATTCCGGGGCGCGCCGCAAGGCGCGAACCCGGAATCCATTGTCCCGCGGGTGCTGCCGCCCGATGGATTCCGGGTTCGATGCTGCGCATCGCCCCGGAACGACGGGACGTAACGACGAAAACCCCGCGCCGGGAGCAGGGGAGCCCTGTCATGCCCAAGTTCCCGTTGCGCCCCGCCACCCCGTGCGCTATCCGGCCACAAAGGCCTGAGGCGGCACCAGATTTTCCCGCCCTTAGCCCAACCCGAGGACGGAAACCGCCATGCCAGCCTATCGCTCCCGTACCACCACCCACGGCCGCAACATGGCGGGCGCCCGCGGCCTCTGGCGCGCGACTGGCATGAAGGACGGCGATTTCGGCAAGCCGATCATCGCGGTGGTCAATTCCTTCACCCAGTTCGTGCCTGGCCATGTCCATCTCAAGGACCTCGGCCAGCTCGTCGCCCGCGAGATCGAGCAGGCCGGCGGCGTGGCGAAAGAGTTCAACACCATCGCGGTCGACGACGGCATCGCCATGGGCCATGACGGCATGCTCTACAGCCTGCCGTCGCGCGAGCTGATCGCCGACAGCGTCGAGTACATGGCCAACGCGCACTGCGCCGACGGCCTCGTCTGCATCTCCAATTGCGACAAGATCACGCCCGGCATGCTGATGGCGGCGCTCAGGCTCAACATCCCAGCCGTGTTCGTCTCGGGCGGCCCGATGGAGGCCGGCAAGGTCAAGCTGGCCGGCAAGACCAAGGCCGTCGACCTCATCGACGCCATGGTCGCCGCGGCCGACTCCAAGGTCAGCGACGACGACGTCAAGGTGATCGAGCGCTCGGCGTGCCCGACCTGCGGCTCCTGCTCGGGCATGTTCACCGCCAATTCGATGAACTGCCTCACCGAGGCACTGGGCCTCGCGCTGCCCGGCAACGGCTCGGTGGTCGCAACCCATGCCGACCGCAAGCGCCTGTTCGTCGAGGCCGGCCACACCATCGTCGATCTGGTTCGCCGCTATTACGAGCAGGACGACGCTTCGGTGCTTCCGCGCAACATCGCCAACTTCAAGGCGTTCGAGAACGCCATGACGCTCGACATCGCGATGGGCGGCTCGACCAACACCGTGCTGCATCTGCTCGCCGCCGCCCATGAAGGGCAGGTTGCCTTCACCATGAAGGATATCGACCGGCTCTCGCGCCGCGTGCCGGTGCTGTGCAAGGTCGCGCCCTCGGTCGCCGACGTGCATGTCGAGGACGTCCATCGCGCCGGCGGCATCATGGGCATTCTGGGCGAGCTCGATCGCGCCGGCCTGATCGACACCTCGGTCTCGACCGTGCACGCGCCGACCATGAACGAGGCGCTGGAGCGCTGGGACATCAAGCGCACCAAGAGCGAAGCGGTGCGCACCTTCTTCCGCGCCTCGCCCGGCGGCATTCCGACCCAGGTCGCCTTCAGCCAGGAGCGCCGCTACGACGAGCTCGACGCCGACCGCGAGAAGGGCGTGGTGCGCGATCTCGACCACGCCTTCAGCAAGGACGGCGGCCTCGCCGTGCTCTACGGCAATCTCGCGCAGGACGGCTGCATCGTGAAGACCGCCGGCGTCGACGCCTCGATCCTCAAATTCTCCGGCCCGGCGCGCGTGTTCGAAAGCCAGGACGCGGCGGTGGACGGCATTCTGGGCGGCAAGGTCGTCGCCGGCGAGGTCGTGGTCATCATCTACGAAGGCCCGCGCGGCGGTCCCGGCATGCAGGAGATGCTGTATCCGACCAGCTATCTGAAATCGATGGGCCTCGGCAAAGCCTGCGCGCTCGTCACCGACGGCCGCTTCTCCGGCGGCTCCTCGGGGCTGTCGATCGGCCATCTGTCGCCGGAAGCGGCAGAGGGCGGCAATATCGGCCTGGTCCGCACCGGCGACATCATCGCCATCGACATCCCGAACCGCAGCATCACGCTGGAGGTCTCCGATGAGGAGCTCGCCAATCGCCGCGCCGCCGAGGAGGCGAAGGGCGATGCCGCCTGGCAGGCAGTGGGTCGCAAGCGTAACGTCTCGACTGCGCTTCAGGCCTACGCCGCACTCACCACCAGCGCCGCGCGCGGCGCCGTGCGCGAGGTCAAGCGGCGCCTGAGGTAGGCGCCTGATCGGCGGCGCCGCAAGGCTGGATCGCAAGGCTGGATCGATTGCTCCGGAGCGGATGGCGACTCCACGCCAGCGCAGATGATGCGCTGTTGCAGGACAGTGGGGCCGGAGGTCTGCAAAGAAACGGCCCCCGCCGTCCGGGGTGTGGGCTATTGGGGGGTGGAGGCGAGAGCCGTTTGCGAAGTGGGCACCCGACAAGCGGGCTCGCCCGCCAGGCATCATCAACCTAATGCATTTGTCCACATCCCGCTATTTAAATTTCATTAATTTTTATTTTATTTACGATTTAATCGTGCCATCCTCTGGATAATGGCCGAAATCCATTTTTCCGAATTCGGCCCGAGGCCGTGGCACATTCGAAATCCGTCCGCAACGGTCCGGATTGTCAGTAGCGGAGTTAGCCATGAGTCATGCTCCATCACTCGTGCCGCAAGTCACGACCGACCGCGACGTCTATCTCGTGCTCGATGACTTCGGCCGGCGGCTGGGCCGCGCCTGGTGTGAGACGGCCGAGGAGGACGCCAATCGCGCGACCCTGCTCAGACATCTCGCCGAAGGCCAATATCTCCATCCGGTCCGTATCGTGGCCTTCAATACCGCGGAGGGATGGTCGCGAGATGCCACCGCAGATGTCGCCGACGAGCTTCGTCGCCGCTTTGTCGAACTCGAGGAGACCGATCCCTCGCTGCTGGAGTTCTTGGAAAGAGCTGCGAGGCATTGAGCTCGGCCATCGGAGGCGAATGAACGGGAGACGCCACGTCGCGCGTTGATGGGCGTGGTCAACGAGTTCTTACCGGTCGGCCGTGATCGGCCGTTCGCATTAAGGATGCCCTGATAAACTTCAGCGGCCCTGGATTTTGCGGCGTATAATGCGCCACCTTCGCAAATCCATTTCGGGCAACTGGGGCACCACATGATGTCGCGTACTCTTGCTGTTGTTTTCTCGACCGCCGTCGCCGCGATATCGATGACGGGCGCAGCCTCCGCCGGCTGCTACAATTGCTACACGCCGCCGCCGTGCCAGACCTGCTATCAGCAGCAATACGTGCCGCCCCAGTACCGCGCCGTCGACGAGACCGTGATGGTGTCGCCCGGCGCCGTCGTCGCACATCGCACACCCGCGCAATACCGCACCGTGATGGTGCCGCAGACAGTGATGGTCGCGCCGCCCAGCGTCCAGTACCAGCAGATCCCGCCGCAATACGCCACGCGCCAGCGCGTCGAGATGGTCTCGCCCGGCTACTCCTATTACGCCCCGGTGCAGATGAACTGCGCATCCTGCGGGTACTGAGCCGGACACAGCTGCGAACGGTTTCGAACGGCGCTCCTTACGGGGCGCCGTTTGCTTTTTGCCAAATGCGGGAGGCCGGTCGCCGTCAAGCCTCTGGATGAGGCTGAGCAGCGGCGCTCATTGCAACTGCGTTGATGCCTACGCGCGACGCCAGCCGCTATCTCCCACGGGGCCACCCAGCCGCGCATCGCGATCGTTCCACAGTTCGCGCGCCAATTGCATAACGCTTGAAATCCGCCCGTAAATGGTTGACGATCTCAAGGTCAGCCCGCCCATCGTGGCAACCTGATCAGCAGGCGTGCGCCGCAAGCACGGTATCAGCCAGCGCCAGCCGCCCCACTTCTGGGGCAGCATCCCGAAATCAGCCAACATCGAAACCATTGGAGTCTGAGAATATGATCTCAGCCGAATACTGCCGACTGATGGCCCGCTACAACACTTGGCAGAACGCCTCTTTGGTAACTGCAGCCGATGGGCTTACCAATGAGGATCGTTGGAAGGACCGAGGTGCGTTCTTCCAATCGATCGCAGCTACATTGAACCATCTTTATTGGGCTGATGCCCTGATACTGGAGCGACTAAAGGGGAACAAGCGTCCAGAGGAAACCATCAAGCACTCCCTCACAAATCCCTCGGATTGGGATTCCTTCAAGGCGCTCCGTATGCAACGGAACGAGGAAATCGAAGAGTGGTCAACGCTATTGCTCGACGCGGACCTGAACGGGACGCTTGTTTGGTATCCTGGCGACGGTTCAACTCGTGTCGAGAAGCCAAAGACGCTCTGTGTTATTCAACTGTTCAATCACCAGACCCACCATCGAGGTCAGGTCCACGCGATGTTGACGGCAGCGGGTGCAGAACCAGAGCCGACTGACCTTCATATGCTAGCATAGCCTGCGGTTGAGCTTTGATGAGGGTGAGAATGCGCCCCGTGACGCTCTCCAGCCTGATGGTTGAGCAGCTACAGGCTCACCGCGCACGGCAGGCTGAGGAGCTACTTGAGCTCGGCGTCAAGCTAAGCCGGGATAGCTTCGTGTTCGCGCAGGCCGACGGCAGCCCGATCAAACCGGGCAGAGAGCGGCTTACGTCCGAAGATCGCGAGCGAGCGGCTAGGGCATAGTACGATTGCAACTGCGCTCGACCTCTATAGTCACGAGATGCCGAATATGTAGGCTGATGCGATCGAGGCGTTGGACAATGACCTGCGAGCGGCTATAAGCGAGCGCTCAAAATGAAGTGTTAGCAAACCGGTTAGCAAACGCGATTTCTTGGCTTCGAGGCTTTCCAGATTTTGCAATAACTTCAAAAGCTTGGAAGGGTGGCCGAGTGGTTTAAGGCACCGGTCTTGAAAACCGGCGTGCCCGCAAGGGTACCGTGGGTTCGAATCCCACCCCTTCCGCCAGCACAGCGCTCCCCCTTTCTTTGGGACCACCCCGGAACTTCACAGCGAAATCAGCTGGTTGGACGGAAGGGCTCGACGCCAGCTGCACGGCTTGTCACAGATACGGGGTGGCTGCCGAGGGGCGAACTAGGGTTCAGCTACTGCTCTTTGGTGGATTGCTCCGAAGATGCTGCATCGCCTGGTCGAGCATTGGAGAAATCATTCCCGTAACGTCCACCATGCGTCCACCGATCACTTCCGGTTTGGCCGGTCGCGTCGAATGCTCTGAAATTCCTCCGGCCCTTTGACGAGGCGCCGCTTACGGCTGACTTGGGCCTCTGGGCTGGCTGCCGTATCGGCGATCTCGCTGATCGCATCGGCTGCTAGTTCGCGAGCGCGTTGCTTGGCATCTCGGCGCCCCTTCATGTCTTCGCTTTTGCCCTGACTTTCGATCTTGATCCTAAGGCCAATCGCAACGAGCCGGCGAATAGCATGCGCTCGGGTGAGGGTCTTGTCGCGTGATGATGCGATCCATGCATCTATCGCCGCAAGCTCGGAAGGATGCCAGCGCTCGCCAACCTGGATCCCCTTACCAGTCGGCGGCGGGCCTCGTTTTTTCTTTGGTACCACACGTGTCTTAGCCATAAACCATGGTACCATAGAAACAAGCCGAGGGGGAGCTGCTTCCCCAATGGTTTTAAGAACGTTCACACGCAACCACATTTTGCTGGCGGGTCACATTTTCCGACTTTCCAAATCTCCGTTTATGATCCGGGGGATCGATTCGGCAGCATCTCGGTTAGACGAGGATGTGCATCCAGGCGACGACGCGGGCGGTATTGGTCGGCCTTGCTGGCCTACTTGTCTCTGCTTGCGCGAGCTCCGATCACGCCAACTCCAGCGCGACGGTTCGATCCGGCGCACGATGGGCACGAGACCTTAGTGAACCGCCCCCAAGCCGACCATCCGCCGATGCAGCGGCAATCCCTGCGACCAAAGCGGATCTTAATGCTGCTCGCGAGAGGGCGCGGCGATAGGGCTCGGGAGGGCACACTTGAGCCCGCCGGTTCACGCGGGCGAGCCGCACCAACGAAAAAATGCCCCAGCCGCTGTCTGGACGGCTGGGAGGTACCAAAGGAGGGTCTCACCTGTTCTTCGTCAGATGTGAGAGGCTAACCGTCGCGACGGGGTCCCGTTCGTAGACGAGTGCCTGGGCCGCGCCAAACGTTGTCGCAACTGTGATTTTGGCGTGTAGCCACCTAGGGTAGTATGACAGCGGTTCTCACCTATGATTTTTTTTGGCAACGGAGCCCGAAATGATTACCGCCGCAGCCTGCCAAGAAACAGCAGAGCGCTACAAAGTACTTTCCAGAGGTCCAGGTATTTCAGCCTCGCGGGCCTCCCTTTTGAAGAACATCGCAAAGAGCTTCGCCGGCTTGGCCACCCAGTTGGACAGACTAGCAGCACTCACGAGAGACGAAGGTCGTCGGTAAACGGTCCGCCTCAGTGGGCGGCGTCTTTCGCGCCTATGATCGCAAGCTTTGGATTGCCACGCTCGAAGTCGGGTCGCGCGTCGGCGCCGCGACATCCGCAGCCCCGGCAGACGAAGCATGGCTCCAGATCGGACAGCCTCATGTGGTCCGGCCACCCATCCGCATCAAG
The DNA here is from genome assembly GCF_003957705.1 of Bradyrhizobium sp. LVM 105. Classification (NCBI taxonomy): domain Bacteria; kingdom Pseudomonadati; phylum Pseudomonadota; class Alphaproteobacteria; order Hyphomicrobiales; family Nitrobacteraceae; genus Bradyrhizobium; species Bradyrhizobium sp. LVM 105. The sequence continues at coordinate 404,444 of NZ_QZMV01000004.1, forward strand.
AGCGACGTTATGCGCGCAATGGCAACAGACCAGCCGTAGCGAGCGCGTGAGCCAAGCCTGGCTCGCAGCTAGGCTGGGCCCCGCGTGATCCTCTGTCCGCCTCGCTTTTGCTGGCGCGTTTGCGAACCGGCTCAGCTCTTCGGACCGGCGCCCTTCAGCGCGTTCCAGGCAGCCTGGTTCGCCTGATCGAACGCCTTGCGGGATTCGGCGAGGGCGGCGCTCAGGACCGACCAGGATTCGCTGCCGGCTTGCTTCAGCTTCTGCAGACGCGCTTCAGCTTCGGATGCATCCGATTTCATCTGCTTGAGCGCGGCATCGACGTCGACGGTGCGGGCTGTTGCGACTTTGCCGGCGGCTTCGCGGAATTTGTCCGCGGCTTCGCGCCAGGCCTTGGCCTGTGCCGCCGCAACGTCCTTGAACGTAGCCTGCTGCTGCTCGAACTGTTTGCCTGCACCCTCGAAGTAGGTCTTCATCTGGGCTTCGAATCCGGCCCATTGCTTTTCCAGGTCGGCCTTGGCGTCCGTCCAGGCGGCTTCACCTGCTTCCGCCTGGCTCTTGAGCATCGCCTGAAATTCGTCACGGCGCTTCGTCAGGTCGGACAGCAGTTGATCCGTCTTCACCTTGGATTCTGCCTTGGCCTGGCCGGCTTTGACCTCGAACGAGGCCAATGCGGCATCCATCTCGTCGATCCGCTCCTTGGCCCAATTGAGATAATAGTGCACGCTGCTCTGCTGTGACATGGCCGTCTCCATCTGCTTGCCGACGCCAGGTTCCCAGAGCTTGATCCAGCCCGTATTGACCTGTCTCAATCATGTTGCGGTCTCACGACATTGCGATTGCGGAGCCGCGCCGTGCAAAGCCGCGCCCCGTGCCGGAGGGGAGCCAGCAGCGCGGCGGTCTGATCGAAGGTCTTATCTCCGGCCATCGCACACAGAACCGTATCCCTGTAGCGTGGAACCCCTTGAGCGTTCAGCGCGTTTAGACGCGAACGTGATTTGCGAGGTCCACCTGCTTCAGAGTTCATCGACCCTGGTTCCCGGCGACACCGTCTGGCGACGGTGCAAGGCGCGGCGCGTGGCGGTCCTGAACGATGCGGCCGCTTATTTCGCGGCCCTGCGCGAGGCGCTGCTCGAGGCTCAAGACCTCGTCTACATCGTCGGGTGGGATATCCATAGCGAGACCAGGCTGGTCGGAGCTTCCGGACGGGCGGATGACGGTCTGCCCGAACAGCTCGGCCCATTCCTGCGCGCACTCGTGCAGCGCCGGCCGGGCCTGCGGATCAACATTCTGGTCTGGGACTTCGTCTCGTTCTACGCCTCGGAAAGGGAATGGAATTCCGCGGCCAAATTCACCGCCGACACCGACGGCCGCGTCCAGTTCGAGCTGGATTCGACGCTTCCGTTCGGTTCGGCCCAGCACCAGAAGATCGTCTGCATCGACGGTGCGCTGGCGTTCGTCGGCGGGCTCGATCTGACGATCAGGCGCTGGGACACGAGCGAGCATTGCGCCGATCAGCCGTTGCGCTGCGATCCCCAGGGCAAGCCATACAAGCCGTTTCACGATGTCCAATGCCTGGTCGACGGGGATGCTGCCGCCTCGCTGTTCGAGCTGGCGGAGGAGCGCTGGCGTGCGGCAGGCCAACAGACGCATGATTGCCGCGCGCCGAAGAGCATGCGCTGGCCGTCGCATGTGTCGGTCGAGGCCGAGCAGATGCCGGTGGGCATCGCCAGGACCGACGTCGTTTGCCCGGTGGGTTCGACCATCAGGGAGGTCGAACGCTCGCTGATTGCGGCGATCCGGTCCGCGACGAGCTTCGTCTACATCGAGAACCAGTTCACCAGCGCCATCAAGATCGCGCGTGAGCTGGTGGAGCAGATGAAGCGCGTGCCGTCGCTGCGGGTTCTGGTCGTCGCTCCGAAACTGCATTCCTCGTGGCTGGAATCCCAGGCCATGCAAAACGGCCGCGGCGCCTTCATCGATTGCTTCAGCGAGGCGGGTGTGGCCGATCGAATCCGCTTCGTCTACCCGGTCTCACGCGACGGGGAGGGGGAGGCCGCCGTGATGGTGCACAGCAAGCTCATGATCGTCGACGATCGGATCTTGCGAATCGGATCGGCCAATTTGAACAATCGGTCGATGGGCGCCGATAGCGAATGTGACCTGATCTTTGAAGCCGAATCCGATGAGCACCGGGAGTTCATCGCTTCGGTTCGCCGACGCCTGATCGGCCACTTTTGCGGCCTCGACGAACGCAGCGTCAGGCAAGACGACGATCGCCTTTTTGCTCTCCTGGACGAGATGTCGAGAGCTGATCGGACGAAGGCGCTGCGGGACGTGGAGTTCTCGGTCCTGACCAGCACTCTGGCCACGATGGTTCAGCCGGTGGCGGACCCTGAGCGGCCTCTTCACCTCGAGCGGGCGGCATCGCGCATGTGGACTACCAAGACCATCATCGGGATCGTATCGATCGCCTTGGCGCTTTTTGGCTTGGCAATGGCCTGGTCGTACACGTCCTTGAGCGGTTTCGCCGACACCGGGCGCGTCTCGAATTTGCTGTCTGCCTATTCGCAGTCCGGCTGGGGGCCGCCATTCGCGATCGCGGCTTTTGTCGTCGGCGGGCTAGTCGTGTTTCCGGTGCTCGTGCTCATTGCAGCAACGGCGGCCGCGCTCGGGCCTTGGGTGGGTTTCGTCACGGCGAGCGCCGGTGTCCTGCTCAGTGCTTTCATCCTTTTCGTGATCGGACGGGCACTCGGACGACAGCGGCTCCAGCAATTGCTCGGACGGCGGGCGGCGCGGATCCAGGACCGCGTCGTCGGCAAGGGCATCCTGGCTGTCGTCGTGATCCGGATGATTCCCATCGCACCGTTCTCGATCGTGAATGTCGTGGCCGGCGCGAGCACGCTGCCTCTGCGTGACTTCATGATCGGAACCGCGCTGGGCATGACGCCAGGCAACCTTGCGATGGCGGTTCTGGGAGCTCAGATCGCGGATGTAGCCCGCAATGCGTCCTGGAGCAGCATGTTGCTGCTCGTGCTGGCGTTCCTGGGTTGGCTCGGCATCTGCGCCGGCGCGCAATTCCTGGCCACCTGGCTGGCCGGGAGGCGCTGATGCGCTTCATGACCTGGAACGTGCATGGCACGTTCAACCTCAATCCGAAATTCGATCTGGATGGTGTCTGCTCCATCCTTCGCAAATGGTCTCCTGATGTCGTCGCGCTTCAGGAGGTGGATTCGCGGTCGAGGTCGGACGATCCGTTCGCGAAACTGGCGAGTGTCGTCGGAGATCACGGCGTTCACGCCAAGTCGATCGTCACCGAGGATGGCGAGTACGGTCAGATGCTCCTGAGCCGCTTTCCGTTCTCCGCTGTCCCGGAGATCGTCGACGTGTCGTATCGGGAGCGCGAGCCGCGCAGAGCCATTGCGACCAGCCTGCTGACGCCGGCCGGGGACGTGCGCGTGGTCGCCACGCATCTGGGCTTAAGCATCCACGAGCGCTATGCGCAGGCTCAGGCCCTGGTGAACCTGGTCAAGCCAGCGAGGACCGTCGTCCTCGGCGATTTCAACGACTGGTTCTGGGTCAAGTCGGTGCGGCGGGTGCTCGCGCAGGTCTGCCCGAACCGTACGCGACTGCGAACTTTCCCGTCGCGTCTCCCCCTGATGCGGCTTGACCGGATCTATGCGACCTCCGACAGCCCGATCCGGAAAGTGTGGACCGACGAGGCGGCGCGAGCCATCTCGGACCATCTGCCCGTCATCGCCGAGATCGAGCTCAAGGGCCTTCCCGAGCCTATAGAAAAGCTTTGTCCTTCAACGGTATAGCTACTGTGCATGGGGTTGTTTTCCGAGATTTTGTCTGAAGGCGGGAACGGGGGGCGAGGAACTCTTTCCTCACAGCCGCGTTATGTCGCCATGACTGAAGACGTTTCCTTCCGACGCAAACCCCTGACCCCCGAGCAGCGCCAGGCGCGCGATGCGGCACGCCGGATCGAGGCCGAAAAGGCTATGCGCGACCATGAAGCGGCGCAGAAGGCGTTTTACGCCAACAAGGAGCGGCTTAGAGCCGAGCGCCTCGCGCGCGAGGCCGCCGCGGCCAAGGGCTGAGCGAACGCGCTCATCCAGCCAGACCGTTGAATTGATCCCAGACGCGCCCATCGGCCTTTCCCGCCGGTGGGCGCTTTCGCGTTGTGCCGTGCGACGGGTGGCTTGACGGCCTTCGCCGTCCGGGAGGAAGCTTCAGGTGAATCTGAACGACATGAACCGCGGAGACGTTCGCCACCAGCCAGTCCGATTCCCATCAGCGAAAGTGCAATGGAGCTGACCATGACCACGTTCGACAAGCGCGAGCAGGGCTTCGAGGCCAAATTCGTCCACGACGAAGAACTCATGTTCAGGGCCACGGCCCGGTCCAACAAGCTGCTCGGTCTCTGGGCCGCAGGCCGGCTCGGCCTGAACGGCGATGCCGCTGACAATTACGCAACGACGCTGGTGACGGACTATTTGCAGAACCAGACGATGAACGAAGTGGTGGACAAGGTATCGGCCGATCTTGCCGCCAGGGGCGTCGCGCGTGAGCAGGTCGCGCAGAAGCTCCAGGAGTGCCTGCATCAGGCGCTCGCGCAGCTCGAAGCAGACAAGCAATAGACGGCGATCCGCTGCCTCTCACGCGGCGTGCGTGCGCCGGCGCAACAATGCCGCGTTCCTCCAACCCGACAAGACGCCGGTGGAAGCGCTGCGCGACTGGCGCCTTCCGCGTGCCATTTCGTGCTACCGTTGCCGGGGGCCGTCGCATGGCGACGCGGATCGGGAAGGCGGGCGAGTGACGCGAAGCGGCTTCGGCAGATGGACCGGTCGGATGGCGCTCGCTGGCGCGATCGTGGTTGGCGGCTCCGCGGAGGTCTTCGCGACACCGCTGACGCCGTTTCGCTACGAGGCGCAGGCGCAGCGTCATTGTCCGCAAGACAAGGTGGTCTGGCTCGACTTCAGGAAGGGCGTCTACTACCGCAAGGGTCAGAAGCGGTACGGCGAGGGCTTCGACGGCAGCTTCGTCTGCCAGAGCGAGGCCCGCGGCGGCCTCTATCGCCGCTCCCTGCTGGGCCTGCGCTGAGTGCGCGGGAAGGAGAGGGTGGCGCTCAGGCGAAGGCCAGGGCCACGAGGCTCGAGCAGAGCAAGACCAAGCCGCCGGCGGTCAACGCCAGGAAGCCGTCAGATACCAGGTCATGATTGCGCATGGGACACCTGCCACTCTCGTTTTCGATGCTCGGTCGGATCGACTAAAATTATCCGAACGCGCCGCCTTGAAAGAGGTGATGCTTGCCGTCCCGCGCGAGTGCCGTCAGGCCCTCGTGCGGTAGCCTTCAAACGCATGGGCCAGGAAGATCCCCGCGCTTACCAGACCCATCAGTGCCGAAACCGTCTCGATCATCGTTAAATTCCAAATCCCGCCCTTGCATCCGAGAGAACGCGGGCGGCCTTGCACAGTCAAAAGAATTCCAGTGAGCGGCGCGACAATGGGGGTGGAGTGAGGATTTGGCGCAACAGAGTGTCCAGCCGTGGCACAGCGCGGGCGGGCTCGTTCCGTAGAACAACGGAAAAATGCGAACGTCCCGTTTACCATCCCGGCGGGATCGTCGTGGGCTCCCCATTTCCGCCGTGTTCGGGTTGCGTTATCGTTACCGCTTCCGAGACGGTGGTGGGCCGCTTCGGATCAGATGACCGGACAGCGCTCCCCGTAGCCAAAGCGGGTTGGGTACGCCTCCGGCAAAGTGGTATTTGGGGCGAATGGGGATCCGACGGTCAGATTCGGTTTTGCGGGCCGCGCGTGGTGTTGCGGCGGTCGCAGCCTGCGTTGCGCTGGCCAATTGCGCCTCCTCCAACAAATTCGCCAGCCGCGTCGATCCGAAATACGGCGTGTCGTCGAGCCCCCGGGTCGTGGCCTTCGGGGACCCCGTACCGAAGGGCGGCGGCACCTACCGCGTCGGCAAGCCCTATGTCGTGGCCGGCCGGACCTACGTGCCGGAGGAGGACGTCAACTATCGCGCCGAGGGCATGGCGTCCTGGTACGGCGACGATTTCCACGGCCGCCTGACCGCCAATGGCGAAGTGTTCGACATGACCTCGCTGACCGCGGCGCATCCGACCCTGCCGATGCCGTCCTACGCCCGGGTGACCAACGTCTCGAACGGCAAGTCGCTGATCGTCCGCGTCAATGACCGCGGACCCTATCACGGCAACCGTCTCATCGACGTCTCGAACAAGGCCGCCGAACTCCTTGAATTCAAAGGAAATGGTGTTGCCAAGGTCCGCGTCGAATATGTCGGCCGGGCGCCGCTCGAAGGCTCCGACGACCGCCAGCTTCTGGCGACCCTGCGCACCGGCGTTCCGGCGCCGTCGCCCTCGATGGTCCGGGTCGCCTCGGCCAAGCCTTTCGTGCCGGAATTGCCGGGGGCGAGCCGCGGTGCCATTCGCGGCGACGTGCCGATGCCGGAGGGGCGGCCCTATAATCTCGGCAGCACCTCGGCCGACATGGCCTCGCTCAATGCGACCTCGGAGATGTCGGCCTCGAGCCGCAGCCGGGGCCGGGCGCTCCAGAACACTCGCGCCGTGTCCTATGACGGGGACGGCCGCTTCGCGACGGAGACCGCGTCCGACGGTGCCGCCGAGGCGCGCAACATCCTGAGCGGCCGCGGGCTCTACTAGCCCGCGCTCTCCTTCAAGAACGTCACCAGCGCCGCATTCACCTCGTCGGGCCGTTCCTGCTGCACCCAATGGCCGGCGCCCTCGATGATCAGCTTTTGCTTCAGATTCGGCAGCACGCGGTCGAGCTCGTTGACGCGCTTGGCGCCGATCAGGCCGGTGATGACGGCGTCCTTGGAGCCGGCGATGAACAGCGAAGGCTGACGGATCTGCGCGTCCTGCCAGGGCGCGGTCAGCTCCCAATTGCGATCGATGTTGCGGTACCAGTTCAGCCCGCCGCGAAAGCCGGACTTGCGGAAGCTCTCGGTGAAATAGGCCAGATCCGCCTCGCTGAGCCAGCCCGGCAGCGGTTCCTCGGCGCTCGCGTGGCTGAGAAAGCCCTTGCCCTCCTGCACGAACATCGCGGCGGTTGGGTCGGCCAGGCCACGTCCCCCAAGCACGATGCGCATGGTGCGGGCGACGTCGCGCTCCAGCTCGGCCTCGGCGACACCCGGCGCCTGGAAATACTGCCAGTAGAAATTGGTGACGCCGCCCTGGCGGAGCAGGTCGAGCGGCTTGCCGCGGCCGCGGAACGGCGGCGGCACGCTCAGGCCCGCGACCGCCATGAAAATGTCGGGCCGGAACAGCGCCGCATGCCAGGCGACCGGCGCGCCCCAATCGTGGCCGACCACCATCGCCCTCGTCTCGCCGAGCGCCTGCACCAGGCCGACCACGTCGCCGACAGTGTCGAAGATCGAGTAGGCCGCAACCTCGGGCGGCGCCGCGCTCTGGCCGTAGCCGCGCATGTCGGGGGCCACGACGTGAAACCCGGCGGCGGCGAGCGCGGGGATCTGGTGGCGCCAGGAATAGGACAGCTCCGGCCAGCCATGGCATAGCACCACCAGCGGACCTTGGCCGGCTTCGCGGATGAAGAGATCGATGCCGTTGGCCTTGATCATGCGGGTGGAGGACATCGCTTTTCCGCCTTGTTTCAGGGATTTGGTCGGGAAAGGTGAGGTGCCACGATAGGGGTAGGGCGAGAATCGTGCAATCTCTGGGCAGGCGTCCAACGTCGCGTTGTTCGCGCCGATTCCAGCTGTTAGAACGCTGCTCTCAGGGCTTGGCCATGGCATGTCGTCTTCTTTCGCTACGTCGCCCCCGGTTCACCGCCGGAGCGCTGGCGCGTGGCCTGATGGCGACGATCCTGGCGGCAAGCGTCGGCTGGAGCGGGGCGCTTCTGGCCGCCAACCAGAGCGTCCAGGGCGTCAAGAAGGCCGACGATGCGGGCTTCGACGGCGATGCTCCGACCGCGATCCTGATCGAAGCCACGAGCGGCAGCGTGCTGTTCGAGAAGAATGCCGACGAGCTGCGCGCGCCCTCCAGCATGATGAAGCTGATGACGGCGGAAGTCGTCTTCAATGCCGTCAAGAAGGGCGACATCAAGCTGACCGACGAGTACCGGATCAGCGAGAACGCCTGGCGGCGGGGCGGTGCGCCCTCGGGCGGCTCGACCATGTTTGCCGCCATCAACAGCAAGGTCTCGGTCGACGATCTCCTGCACGGCGCGATCATCCAGAGCGGCAACGACGCCTGTATCGCGCTCGCCGAGGCGATGGCCGGCAACGAAAAGATCTTCGCTGCCGACTTCATGACCAAGCGCGCCCGCGAGCTCGGCATGACCAGGTCGACCTTCGGCAATTCCAGCGGGCTGCCCGATCCCGCCAACAAGATGACGGTGCGTGAGCTCGGCATGCTCGCCCGGCACATCATCCTGGACTTCCCCGAATTCTACAAACTGTTCGGCGAGAAGGAATTCACCTGGAACAAGATCCGCCAGCCCAACCGCAATCCGCTGCTCAATTCGATGGAAGGCGCCGACGGTCTTAAGACGGGCTACACGAAGGAAGGCGGCTACGGCATGGTCGGCTCGGCCGTTCAGAACGGCACGCGGCTGATCGTCGTCGTCAACGGACTGGACGACCCCGACGATCGCGCCACCGAAGCCAAGAAGATGCTGGAATGGGGTTTTCGCAATTTCGAGACCCGCACGCTGATCGCGGCCGACCAGCCCGTCGGCTACGCCAAGGTGTTCGGCGGCGAGAGCCGATCGGTCAAGCTCGTCGCCAAGACTCCGGTGAAGGTGATGGTGCACAAGAACGGCAGCGACAAGCTGATCGCGCGCGTCGTCTATAGCGGCCCGGTGCGGGCGCCGGTCGAAGCCGGCCAGAAGGTCGGCGTGGTCAGGGTCTGGCGCAGCGGCAACATCGCGGTGGAGACGCCGGTCTATGCGGGCGAAGCGATCGGCACCGGCTCGACCGTGCGGCGCGCGATCGACGGCGCCAGCGAGCTCGTGATCGGCATGTTCCGCGCAGGCGCCGAGAAGCTCTGATCATGAGTGAGAGCGCGGGACAGCGACCGTCCGGACGCGGACGCTTCATCACCTTTGAAGGCGGCGAGGGCACCGGCAAGTCGACCCAGATCAAGAAGCTCGCCGACCGCCTCAAGGCGGCCAAGCTCCGCATCCGCGTCACGCGTGAGCCGGGCGGCTCGCCGGGCGCCGAGATCATGCGTCACCTGGTGCTGTCGGGGATGGGCAGGCTGCTCGGCCCGGAGGCGGAGACGCTGCTATTTGCCGCCGCGCGCGATGATCATGTCCGCACCGTGATCCTGCCTGCGCTGAACCAGGGGGTCTGGGTGCTGTGCGACCGCTTCGCCGATTCGACGCGGGCCTATCAGGGCAGCCTCGGCCGCGTTCCCGAGGGCCTGATCAATGCGATGCAGCGGGTCACGATCGGCGATCTCAAGCCGGATCTCACCATCATCCTCGACCTGCCGGTCGAGATCGGCCTGCAGCGCGCCGCCGCGCGCCGCGGCAACGGCACGCCCGATAGGTTCGAAAGCGAGCAGCTCAGCTTTCACCAGGGCCTGCGCGAAGCCTATCGCAAGATCGCTGCGGATGATCCGGCGCGCTGCGTGCTGATCGACGCCAATTCCGACCCTGACACGGTCGCGGCCCGGGTCTGGGCTGCGTTGCGCGATCGTCTCCTTCCCACACCGGCTTCGGTGATTTCAGCATGAGCCCGCGCCAGTCCGAGCGCGAAAGCGCCATTCCGCCTCCGCGCGAGACCAGCCGCCTGTTCGGTCATCGCGAGGCCGAGACGGCGCTGCTGACTGCCTATCGCAGCGGGCGGATTCCGCATGCCTGGCTGATCGGCGGGCCGCAAGGGATCGGCAAGGCGACGCTGGCCTATCGCATGGCGCGCTTCGTGCTCGCCCATGGCCAGCCGCTGGCGCCCGCCGTGCAGCACGCCCAAGACCTTGCGGTCGATCCGGATGACGCCGTGGCGCGGCAGGTGGCGGCCGGCTCGCATGGCAGCCTGCTGTCGCTGGAGCGGACCGCCAACGATCGCGGCGTGATGCGCACCGTGATCACCGTGGACGAGACCCGCGAGACGATCGGCTTCTTCGGCTCGACGGCGGCGGCCGAAGGCTGGCGGGTCTGCATCGTCGACACCGTCGACGAGCTCAATCCAAACGCAGCCAACGCGCTTCTGAAGATTCTCGAAGAGCCGCCGCAGCAATCGCTGTTCCTTCTGGTGAGCCACGCGCCGGCGCGCGTGCTCGCCACGATCCAGTCGCGCTGCCGCAAGCTGCGACTGCGGCCGCTCGCAACGGACGATGTGATCGAGGCTGCGGCTGCGGCCGCCGAGCTCGCTCCGAGTGATCCTGCGCTGCGCGAGGCGGCGGAGGCCTCCGAGGGCAGCGTTGCACGGGCCCTGACTCTGCTCGGCGGCGATGCGCTGAAGCTCCAGCAGCGCACGGCCGCGCTGCTGGCGCGCCTGCCGCAGGTCGACCCGCGCGAATTGCACACGCTCGGCGATTCGCTCGGCACCAGCGACCGCGTCGCGCTCGCCGCCTTCATCGACGGCATCGATCGCTGGATCGCCGAACGCCTGCATGCGGACGAGGCCAATGCCAACCAGAACCTGCCGCGCCTTGCGCGCTTAAGCGAGGTATGGGAAAAGATCGTCCGCGCCGCGCGCGACACCGAAACCTACAATCTGGAGCGCAAGCCCTTGGTTTTCTCGGTGTTCGGCTGGCTGGCGGACGCAACGCGCTAGGCGCAGGTTCGTTTCCAAATTTTCGAGAAGCCGGTAAAGGAATTCGTGGTGGCAACGCGAGCTAAGAAGACCGTCAAGCGCAAGAGCGGCAAGAAGGCTGCGAAGAAGGCCGTCAAGACTGCCGCGAAGAAAGCGACAAAGGCCCGCGCGCGCAAGGCTTCCAAGAACGTCAAGAAGGCCGCGAAGTCGAAGAAGGCTGCCGCCAAGAAGGGCGTGAAGAAGAACGCAGCGAAGACGTCGAAGAAGGCTGGCAAGAAGGCTGCGAAGAAGCAGGTCGCCGCCAAGAAGGCGGTGAAGAAGGCGACGAAGACGGCAGCCACGACGCCAGCCAAGAAACCAACCAAGGCTCCGGCGAAGAAGGTATCCGAGAAGCCCAGGGTAATTCCGCCTGCGGCGATCGCGGCGCCAGCTCCCGTCGTGGCGCCGCCGAAAGCTGCCAAGCCGAAGGCGCCGCGCGCGCCGAAGCCCGCCGCAACTCCGCAACCCGCAGCGCCCGCAGCTGCACCAAAGGCTGCCGCGCCCGTTGCCGCTCCCGCGCGCGATAACGTCTTCTACATCACGACCGCCATCGCCTATCCCAATGGCAGCCCCCATATCGGTCACGCCTATGAGGCGATCGCGACCGACGTGCTGGCGCGTTTTGCGCGGCTCGACGGCAAGGACGTGTTCTTCCTGACCGGGACTGACGAGCACGGCCAGAAGATGGTCCAGACGGCGGCCGGCGAGAACATGTCCGTCTCCGCGCTCGCCGCCCGAAATGCCGGCCGCTTCAAGGAGATGGACGAGCGCCTGAACGTATCGTTCGACCGCTTCATCCGCACCACCGAGGAGCAGCATCATCGCTCCAGCCAGGAGATCTGGCGGCGCATGGAGGCGAACGGCGACATCTATGCCGACACCTATGCCGGCTGGTACTCGGTGCGCGACGAGGCCTATTACGCCGAGGACGAGACGCGCCTGAACGACGACGGCGTGCGGCTCGGACCGCAGGGCTCGCCGGTCGAATGGGTCGAGGAGAAGAGCTACTTCTTCCGCCTGTCGGCGTACCAGGACAAGCTGCTCAAGCTGTATGCGGATCATCCCGATTTCATCGGGCCGGATTCCCGCAAGAACGAGGTGGTCAGCTTCGTCAAGGGCGGCCTGCGCGACCTCTCGATCTCACGCACGACGTTCGACTGGGGCGTGAAGGTGCCCGGCGACGAAGAGCACGTGATGTATGTCTGGGTCGACGCGCTGACCAACTACATCACCGGCGTCGGCTTCCCCGACGAGAGCGACAAGAACTGGCGCTACTGGCCGGCCGACGTGCACATCATCGGCAAGGACATCATCCGTTTCCACGCGGTGTACTGGCCGGCGTTTCTGTTGTCGGCCGGAATCCCGCTGCCGAAGCGGGTCTATGCCCACGGCTTCCTGTTCAACAGGGGCGAGAAGATGTCGAAGTCGGTCGGCAACGTCGTCGATCCCTTCAACCTCGCCGACCAGTACGGCGTCGACCAGATGCGCTATTTCTTCCTGCGCGAGGTGCCGTTCGGACAGGACGGCAACTACAATCACGAGGCCATCGTCGCGCGCATCAACGCCGACCTTGCCAACGATCTCGGCAATTTGGCGCAGCGCTCGCTGTCGATGATCGCCAAGCAGCTAGGCGGCGTGCTGCCCGAGCCCGCCGAGTTCAGCGACAACGACAAGGCGATCCTGGCGATGGCCGACGGCATGGTGGCCGCGTCCCGCGAAGCCATGGCGACGCAGCAGATCCACCAATGGCTCAACGCCGTCTGGGCCGTGGTCGCGGAGGCCAACCGCTATTTCGCCGGCGAGGCGCCGTGGGCGCTCGCCAAGACCGATCCGGCCCGGCAGAAGACGGTGCTCTATGTCACCGCCGAGGTCGTGCGCCAGATCGCGATCCTGGCTCAGCCGGCGATGCCGGCCGCTTCCAGCAAGCTGCTCGACAGCCTCGGTATCCCCGAGGGAGAGCGCAGCTTCGCCATGCTCGGCGGTGCCAAGCGGATCGCGCCGGGCTCGACGCTGCCGGCTCCGATGCCGGCGTTTCCGCGCTACATCGAGCCGGCGGCCTAGAGGCATTCGCCGATGCTGGTCGACAGCCACTGCCATCTGGATTTTCCCGACTTTGCGGAAGATCTCGACGGGATCGTGTCGCGGGCACGGGCGGCCGGGGTCGGGCGCATGGTCACGATTTCGACCCGGGTTCGGAAGCTGCATCAGCTTCTCGCTATCGCCGAACGCTACGACGACGTCTATTGCTCGGTCGGCACCCATCCGCACCACGCGGATGAGGAGGACGGCATCGCGCCGGACGAGCTGGTTGCGTTGACGGAGCATCCCAAAGTCGTCGCGCTCGGCGAGGCCGGGCTCGACTATTTCTACGACAACGGCTCGCCGGAGGCCCAGGCGAGGGGCTTTCGCGCCCACATCGCCGCGGCCCGCGCCACCGGCCTGCCGCTGGTGATCCACACCCGCGAAGCCGACGAGGACTGCGCCCGCATCCTGGAAGACGAGGCGGCCAACGGATCGTTTCGCGCCGTGCTGCATTGCTACACGGGCGGGCGCGAGCTGGCATTGAAGGCGGTATCGCTCGGGCTCTATATCGGTTTCACGGGCATCCTGACTTTCAAAAAGTCGGAAGCCCTACGCGCGCTCGCGGCCGAACTGCCGTCCGATCGTATCCTGGTCGAAACCGACTCGCCCTATCTTGCGCCAGGCAAGTTCCGCGGCAAACGCAACGAACCGGCCTATGTGGTGGAGGTCGCAAGAGTGCTGGCCGAGACGCGCGGGGTGTCGATCGACGAGATCGCGCGCCAGACCAGCGAAAACTTCTTCCGCTTGTTCTCGAAGGTGAAGGCTTGAGACTGGAAGCCGCATGACGCTGACATTGACGATCCTGGGCTGCGGCTCCTCCGCCGGCGTGCCGCGCCCGGCGCTCGGCTGGGGCGCCTGCGATCCCGACAATCCCAAGAACCGCCGCCGCCGCTGCTCGCTGCTGGTCGAACGGATATCCGAGCACGGCACCACGCGCATCCTGATCGACACTTCGCCGGACCTGCGCGAGCAATTGCTCTCGACCAATGTCGATCACATCGACGCGGTGTTCCTGACGCATGAGCACGCCGACCAGACCCACGGCATGGACGATCTGCGATCGGTCGTGATGCACATGCGCCGCCGCATCCCGACCTATTTCAACCAGTCGACCGCCAAGGACATCCTGTCGCGCTTCTCCTATTGCTTCATCTCGCCGGAGGGCAGCGACTATCCGCCGATCCTGACGCGGCATTCGATCGAGGCCGGCGAGAGCCAGACCATCCTGGGGAAGGGGGGCGCCGTGACGATGACGGCCTTTCTGGTCCAGCATGGCAACATTCCCGCGCTCGGCTATCGCATCGGGGATGCCGCCTACACACCCGACCTCAACGACATCCCGCGCGAGAGCTGGGATGCACTGAAGAATCTGGACCTCTGGATCGTCGACGGCCTGCGCTACACCAACCATGTCAGCCATTTCAGCATCAACGACGCGCTGTCCTGGATCGAGCGGTTCAAGCCAAAGCGCGCCGTCATCACCAACATGACCGCCGACGTCGATTACGAGGTCATCCGGCAATCGCTGCCCGCGGGCGTCGTGCCCGCCTTCGACGGGCTGCGGCTGGAGACGCATTGAACCTGCGGTAGAAATTCCGCCGCCGGCAGGCATAGTCCTTGCTTGCGTCGGCTCCATCATGTTGATCTAACGTCTGAAAGACAGGGCATTGGCCAAGGGCGATATTGAGGCAGGATCGGCGATGCGCGAGATGCGATCGCCGGGCCCGCCGAAACGCCTCCGTGTGAGGATGGGATTGCGTGGCAGGGGACGACGTAACGGCTGGAGGACTGGTGCGGCGCGCGCTGGATCTTCTTTATCTCGGGGCAGGCTACGCCGCCGGCGTCTTCCTGGTTGCGATCTTTGCCATCATGATGGTCATGTCGGTCGGGCGCCAGTTCGCGATCAACATTCCCGCCGGCGATGATTTCGCGTCGTGGTGCATGGCCGCGATGGCTTTCCTCGGCCTTGCGCATACCTTCAAGCGCGGAGAGATGATCCGCGTCGGCCTGCTGCTGGAACGGTTGCACGGGCGGACCAAGCAGGTCGCTGAGATCGTGGCGCTCGGTATCGCCACCGCCTTCATTCTCTATTTCACCCGCTTTGCCGTGCAGATGACCTACGATTCCTGGCGCTTCAACGATGTGGCGCAGGGCGTCGTCGCGCTTCCGCTCTGGATTCCCCAGCTCGGCTTCGCCGGCGGGCTTGCGATCCTATCGATCGCGCTCATCGACGAAATGGTCAATGTCGTCGGCGGCGGCCGCCCAAGCTACGAGAAGGGCTCGCCGGACGAGACGCCGGACGAATTCATCGAGCGCATCTCGCAGGGCGGCGGAGGTTGACCATGGCCAATCTCGGCATGATCGAGCTGTCGTTCGTTCTGCTCGGCGTCATGATCCTGCTGCTGGGAAGCGGCGTGTGGATCGCGGTCTCGCTTGGACTTGTCGGCTTCGTAGCGATGGCGTTGACCACGAGCCTGCCGCTCGGCGCGGTGCTTGCGACCACCACCTGGAGCGCCAGCTCGTCGTGGACCCTGGCCGCGCTGCCGCTGTTCATCTGGATGGGGGAGATTCTCTTCCGCACCAAATTGTCGGAAGAGATGTTCCGGGGGCTGTCGCCCTGGGTTCAGTGGCTGCCGGGACGCCTGACCCATGTCAACGTGATCGGCTGCGGCATCTTTGCGGCGGTGTCGGGCTCTTCGGCGGCGACCTGCGCGACGATCGGAAAAATCGCGCTGCCTGAGCTGGACAAGCGCGGCTACGACAAGAACCTCAGTCTCGGATCGCTCGCAGGCGCGGGCACGCTCGGCCTCCTGATTCCGCCCTCGATCCCGATGGTGGTCTACGCGGTCACGGCGAACGTCTCCGTGCTTCAGGTGTTCCTCGGCGGATTCCTGCCGGGCGTGCTCGTGATGGTGCTCTATTCGGGCTACATCATCATCTGGTCGCTGCTCAATCCCAAGAAGGTCCCGCCGCGCGATCCGCCGATGCCATTCCGGCAGAAGCTTCAAGAATCGGCGAAGCTCGCACCCTGCCTGCTCCTGATCCTGGCCGTGTTTCTTTCACTCGTGCTGGGCTTCGCGACCGCCACGGAATGCGCCGCATGGGGCGTCACGGGCGCGCTGCTGCTGGCGTGGTGGAGCGGTACGCTCACGCGCAAGAATTTCCTCGAGAGCATCATGAGCGCGACGCGCCTGACCTGCATGATCATGCTGATCCTGGCAGGTGCCGCCTACACCACCGCTGCGATGGCCTATACCGGCATTCCGGCGGCGCTCGCCACCTGGGTGCAGGGGCAACAGCTCACACCGGGGATGCTCGCGCTTTATCTCAGCATCATGTACATCATCCTGGGATGCCTGATCGACGGCATCTCGATGATCGTCCTGACCGCGGTCATCGTGCTGCCCATGGTCAAGCAGGCCGGCCTGGACCTGGTCTGGTTCGGCGTCTATCTCATCATTCACGTGGAAATGGCGCAGATCACGCCGCCGGTTGGATTCAATCTCTTCGTGCTACAGAACATGAGCGGCCGTGATACGTTCACCGTTGCGCGGGCAGCGTTTCCGTTTTTCGTCCTATTGCTCGCTTCCGTGTTCATCATCACGGAGTATCCGCAGATCGTGATGTTCTTGCCCAAGCTCGCCTTCCCAGACTGAGCGTGCGAAGTGTTCAAATTGACTGTGAGGAGAAGCTCGATAATGTCCCGTATAATCCGCGCATCCTTGATCGTCGGCGCCGTGCTCGCCGCGACACCCGCTATGGCTCAGACCAAATGGAATCTGCCGGCGGCCTATCCCGCCGACAATCCCCATTCCGAGAATCTCGTCGCGTTCGCCAAGGACGTCGAGGCCGCCACCTCCGGCAAGCTTCAGATCACGGTTCATCCGGGCGCCTCGCTGTTCAAGGCACCCGACATCAAGCGCGCGGTAGTGACCGGTCAGGCGCAGATGGGCGAAGTGCTGCTCTCGATCCACGAGAACGAGGATCCGATGTTCGGCATCGACGTCGTGCCGTTCCTCGCGACCAGCTTCCCGGACGCGATGAAGCTGTATCAAGCCTCCAAGCCTGCGATCGTCAAGAAGCTCGATGCGCAGGGCCTCAAGCTGCTGTTTGTCGTGCCGTGGGCGCCGCAAGGCGTCTATGTCAACAAGCCGCTCGCGACGATCGAGGACATGAAGGGCCTGAAATGGCGCGCCTATAACGTCGGGACCGCGCGCATCGGCGAGCTGGTCGGTGCGCAGTCTGTCACGATCCAGGCTGCCGAACTGCCACAGGCGCTGGCGACCGGCGTGGTCAATTCCTTCATGTCGTCGGGCGGCACCGGCTACGACTCGAAGGCCTGGGAGTCGCTCAAATATTTCTACGACGTTCAAGCCTGGATTCCCAAGGACTACACCTTCGTCAACAAGGCCGCGTTCGACGCGCTCGACAAGCCGACCCAGGAGGCCATCCTCAAGGCGGCGGCAACGGCGGAAACCCGCGGCTGGAAGGCCTGGCAGGACAAGAGCACCTGGTACCTCGACCAGCTCAAGGCAAAAGGCATGAATGTCGAGCCGCCGAGCCCGGCGTTGAAGGCCGGCTTCCAGAAGATCGGCGAGCAGCTCACGGCCGACTGGCTCAAGAAGGCCGGCGCCGACGGTCAGGCGATCGTCGACGCCTACAAGAAGATGTGAGGATGAGGCCTTCCGCCCGCCGCCTTCCGGTGTGCGGGCGGAAGATACAGCATGCGCCGCGCCAAATGCCGTCCAGAGGCTTGACGACAGCCACGAACGAAACAACAACGACGATAGCCAGCACGGTCCCGTATCCGGGGAGCGACATCATCTCGGAATCAGGGGCGCTATCATCTCGGAAACGAGGGGCGGCTTCCTCGAAATCGGCACAACACGCCGGAGGCCGGGGCGCTTACGCTCAGCCCACCCGCATCAATCTCATGGTCACCTAGACGGCCGTAGAAGGTGCCGATCGGAATTTCCGACCTCTTTGTCACTCTCTATCGGGTCACGAAAAGGTTTGAGGAAATGAAGTCCACAAACACGCTCAGCCCGGATGGCTGGCATGGGCTGCTTGTCGCCCTGTTGCCTGCGCGATGGCTCACTCTGATGGAGGAACACGGCGAATGTATCCCACGGTGGCGTTATGGAGAAGATGGAGAGTATGCGGCCAACCTCGCCGCGATGATATCCTCCATGGAGTGCGACGTGAGTCAGCATCTCTTCTCTCGTCATGTATCCCTTGTCGCCGTCGGTGAAGGTGAACGGGACAGATTCGGAAAGCTTCGCGGCGGAGACCTTCTGAACGTAGTCCAGGTACCATTGATCCGATGCTGCGACAGCGGCGCGCAACTCGCTCAACGTCGGTGTCTCGACCGTGTTATCCGACTCGTAATGATGATTCGTGCCACTGAGATGAGCGGCAAATATCTGGGCCACCACATAGTAGTGATTGATCAGCCGTATTGCGGTGTGTCTTTCGTCCTTTTGCGACTCCCCGGCGAGCATCTCTAGCTTGCCGAATAGATCGTTGTTGGCCCATGCATGATAGCGATACACGGTACGAAGCGCCGTGCTCATAGTCCGTATCCCTTTCCCAATCCATGGAATGTGAGTAATTTGCTTGTATTCTGCGCGGAGGGATAATGTCTACTCGCATTGCAAAATCGCAGCCCGTGATGCGGAAAGAGCCGCGTCAGGCCCGGTCCCGAGCGACCGTTGAGGCGATGATCGAAGCTGGTGCTCGTATTCTGGGCGACGAAGGATGGGCCGGTTTTACAACCAACAAGGTCGCAGAAGCAGCCGGGGTAAGCATCGGCTCGCTTTATCAGTATTTTCCCGACAAGCTGTCGCTAATCGAGGGCATTCGTCGTCGCCACCTTGATGACTGCCTTGCCGTGATGCGGAGATCTCAGAAGGAGGGGCGGCCGGTGATGCAGTTCGTGGAGGCTCTTGTTGGCGACATGATTGCAGCGCACAGCATCCACCCGGGACTTCATGAAGTACTGCTCGACGAAGCCCCGAGCTTTGACGGCCTTAGGGATCCACACAGTTCATTCGAGGCAGAATATCTCGCCTGCTACCAGGCGGCTGTCGCTACATATCGGGCGCAAGAGACAAATGCGAACGATTATACGGTTTCGCTAATCATCTCGGACGCCATCGACGGAGTGATCCATAACGCGGCGCGCCGCGGCATGCTCGAAGACCCGGACGTCAAAAACGAACTTGTCCGGATGATTGGCTTGTACCTTTCCGCCGGAGGCGAGGGGCCTACTGAGTAGATCGATCAGTCGAAGTCTCAAGGTCGGCAACGGGTTCTTCCCAGCCATTCCCGGCTACAAGATGGTCAGAGCTTTCTACGGGAAATCCCGGATGATGTCGTGCCAGAGCTTCGCGCCTATGAAGCAACGGAGATCTGACGCTTGGTAACCACCGATGTCGCTCTATGCCAAGCGGATGGAGCGCGGCCGTTTTTTGGCGGATGCCGCAACACACGTGGCGACCGCAGGCGGCCGGCTGATCGCTGTCATTTTAATCGACGGCACGACCGGCAGTCCGGACAGGTGTGACCGCATCCGCAAAACGTGTGAAACACTCGTGAGACCGAGCTGAGGCTCGCCGAACACTCTACCCCTCAACGGGCGTAGCCCGCGCCGCTTGCCCAACGATGCCAGTGAAGAAGACGACCGCGTTGCTCGATCGCCTGACACACCATAAGAGATCGCGTGCGCTCAATAAAGGTATATGCTGAGTTGATGAGTATGGACCCTAGCTAGTCCTTCCGGATCAATCGCCAGCGACCCGGTGTGGTGCCAACAGCCGCCGAGAATACTCTGGTGAAGTGACTTTGATCGGAGAAGCCGCATTTGATCGCAATTTCCGTCAGCGACGATGTTGAGTTTATCAGCAGAGCCTTGCTTTGCTCGATACGTTGACTCATCAGCCACCGATGGGGCGGCGTACCCGTGCTTACTCTGAAAGCGCGAGCGAAGTGGGCGGCTGACACGCCACATTCGCTGGCGATCCGTGCCAATGCAATTTCCCCATTGAGATTCTGACGCATCAATGCCTTTGCCGTCCGAAGCTGCCATGGCGCCAACCCACTGCGGTAAGAGCGATTGCGAGGTTGGCTGACTGCGTATTTCCTGAGGAAATGAATGTTTAGCGCCATCGCGACGTGGCCCACGAACAGCTCATTGGCCTCATGTGGTCTTTCGAGCATCGGCAGAAGGCAACCGCCCAAATGAGCCAGGATGGGATCGAGGGAGTTCGTACCCCCGACGACGTCATATTCAACGCGACCAACACCAAGTTCGTTTGCCAGCTCGCTTAGGGCGTTGTGCGGCAGGTACAGATAGAGAAAATCGAACGGCTCATAGAAGTGAACGATCGTTTCACATCGCAGATCGTAGATGCTCGTCTCGTCCTTCAAGGCGCCCTTTGGCACGTGACGACCGTCCAGCCACGTCTCGGCTCTCTGATTCCGCAGCCGAAGGCAAAGCGCGAAGGCCTCGTCCGGAGGTGACGGCAACGTTGGATCTCCGACCGGTCCGGAATACGCCATTCGCACTGCGGCGAACGTTCCTTTCTGTAGCGACTTGACGACGCCGGAGCTCGCCTCCTGGATCATTGGAAATAGCCTCGCAAGCCGATCGCCGAAAAGGCCGTCACCGGCCATGATTTGCTCCCCATGATCGGCCGAAAGCGATCGGCCCGGTCTGCGTTCGGTTTTGATGCCCCGCGTGATTTCCTTGCAGGCTCGTTTTGATCAATCGTGGCTGAGAATGTTCAAGCGCCACCGCTCGGGTGACCCTAGATTTTGGCAATACTTCAACTTTCACGGAGCATTTGATGTATTTCACGACGATCAAACCGCAGGTCATGTCGGAGTCGGCGCAGGCCAATCTTGCTTTACTGGAAGATCTCGTCCGCGCCGCCCGCTCTCGCTTCGCTGCGCTTGTGGAAAAACTCACCGAATTGCGAGCGGCCCCCTCGCCCAGGGCGTCGAGCGAGCAGCGTTCCCATGAAGACGGCCCGGGAAGCTCTGCACGCGGTCTTGCTGGCGCGATCGAGGATCTGATCGCGATCGCCGCCGTGATGGATCGCATGGCTGGCGAGCTCTTGCTGGAATCGAAGCAATTGTGGGCGTCCGTCGGATTTGTCTCCGGTAACGTCCACAAGATCACCTTTGGCCGGTGGCGATTGCTCGGCAGCCGGAAGCGGAATGATTTGTTCGCCGTCGCGGTCGACGAGAGGCTCAGGCGGATGCCGCGCCTGGTGATCTCGCTGCTGGAGGTTGCCACCATTCTGGAGGAAGCGATCGTAGACCTACACTCAGGCAAGAGTGGAGAGGGGGCTGGTAACCGGTAGCGACATCTCCAACGATCACTGTGACGTCGCATCGAGCTTGCATGCGCATTCGACCGAACGCGCATGCCCAGAATGTTGCGGGCGTGCTGCCAATATGGCGGTCGACCCGCAACTCCGGATGTCATTCGCCGGCTCCGACAATGACGGAGACTGGCCTTTTCTCCTTTGAGAGGGCCCAGTAGATCAATCCGCCGACGCTGGCGCCGATGAGCCATCCCCAGTCACCGACATTGAAGATAAGTCCATAGGCGCCGAGCAGGGACAATCCGATGGATAGCGTGCCCGATAGTCCCAGAGCGATCAGCGCTCTGTGATTCCAGCCCCCTTCGTAGTTGAACGCGCCGGTTGATGACATCGTGTAGAGGTCCTCGACCGTCACGATCTGCTTTTTGACGAGATAGTAGTCGGCGATCATGATGCCGAACATCGGTCCGAGCGTCGAGCCGAAGATGCTGACGAACAGCGTGATGGCCGAGGGGCTCGCGACGAATAGCCAGGGGCAGACCAGCACCGACAGGATCGACGTGATAAGGCCGCCCATCCTGAAATCTATACGCTCGGGATTTAGGTTTGAGATGTCGTAGGCCGGCGAGACGAAGTTGGCGACGATGTTGATGCCCATGGTTGCCACGATGAACGTGATCGAGCCGACGATGACGATAATCGGGCTGCCGATCTTCTCGACGATCAGGACGGGATCCATGATCGCCTCCCCGAACACCTTCAGCGTGCCGGCCGTCACGATCACCGTGATAATCGAAAACACCAGGAAATTGACGGGTAGGCCGAGCAGATTCCCCATCCTCATGGCGTCCTCGTCCTTGGCGAACCGGGCGAAGTCGCCGAAGTTGAGCAGGAGCGCCGAGAAGTAGGCGACGATCAGCATCGCGGCATTGGCCATCACTCCGATCGTTGCCGCGTTGGAAGCCGGCGGCGAGCTGAGCTGAAGCGACAGGCTCGAAAAGCCGGTCTGCCACAGCATCCAAATCGCGAGGGCGAACATAACGACGTAAACCACCGGCCCGCAGAAGTCGATAAAGCGGCGGATGCGCTCCATGCCACTCAGGAAGATGACGAGCTGGAACAGCCACATGAAGAGAAAGCTGAACCAGGCGAGCGTGGACAGGCCAATTATGCTGTTGTGTGTCAGATCGGCGGCGGAGGGCACCAAGGTGACGATCAGGACCTGAACCGCCTTAGAGGCGAAGTAGGTCTGGACACCGTACCAGACGATGCCGACCACGCCGCGCACCGTGGCGGCAAGATTGGCTCCCATCACCCCGAACGACACGCGCGCCATGACCGGGAAGGGGATGCCGTAGCGCTGGGATGGGCGACCGATGAGGTTCATCAGGAAATAGACTGCCGTGATGCCCACCGTCATCGAGATGAGAACTTGCCATCCGGTCAAGCCGAGAAAAAACAGGCTTGCTGCGAATGTGTAGCCGCCGACTGAGTGGACGTCCGACATCCACATCGCAAACAGGCTAAATATACCCCAGGTCCGTCCCTCCGGTGCTGTCGGCGCAAGGTCATGGTTATAGAGCTTCGGATGGGCACCGGTGATGATCAGCGTGGGAACGTCGCCGCTCTTGGATGACATGTCCTCTACCTCGAATGTTGTTGGCGCGCAGGAACAACGCGTGCGTTGGAAACCGCGGCCCCGCCGTTGATGTCCCGCACCACGCGGGACGATCGGATCGAAGCAAGCGACATGCCATCGTTATAACGATCGATAAAATAATTTTACGATCGATAAAATTCTTTTACAAACACGAATTTGCGATTTGACGAGTGATGATCTTACTGGTGAGACTTTTGTGCCACAACCAAGGGCTGAACAAGGAATAAGCTGATCGCCCGTGCCAGATATGAAGCAGGCCCGGGACCAGATGAAGCCGTTTCGCGCCCAAAAATGGGCGTCCAAACAAGAAGTTAGGTGCCGCGCTTGATGTTCGACCGCTTTGCGGGGGGCGCCCGGTCCGCCGACCTGTCGTAACCCTGAAGGCCGAGTCCGCTGAGGACGAGCTGGACGATTGTCGCCTTCGCCGCGTCGTAGTCAGCTTCCTCGAGCTGTCTCTTGCGCTTCATGATGATCATCTGGCTCGAAAAATCAGCATAGGCCTGGGTCATCGCCCAGATGCAGAAGAAAAGATCAACGGCGCTGATCGGGCGGATGGCCCCAGTCGCGGCCCAATGGTCCAGCGTCTTGACTTTGTCGAGCAGCAACGGGGTCGAGACCTTCTCGATAAAGCTGCCGATGAATTGCGCGCCGCTGATGATCTCGTTGGCATAGATGCGCGACAAATGAGGGTGGTCTCGCGAGAAATCGATCTTTCTGTGAATGTAGCGAACTAGGATGGTCTCGACGTCGGAAGTCATGTCGAGACTGTCGATGTCTCGTGCCCACATGTTCATTGCGCGTTCGAGCACCGCGCGATACAGATCTTCCTTATCTTCGAAATAGTAGTAGATGTGCGGCTTTGCGATCGAGGCCTTCTTGGCAATCAGTGCCGTCGTGGCTCCCCGGAAGCCAAAATGCCCAAAGACGAATTCCGCCGCGTCGAGGATTTTTCCTTCGATGTCGGGGCCAGGCGCCGCCTTGCGCCCGCCTTTGGGCGCGCGGCGGATGCGAAAAAGCTTGAGCTTGTCGGCGGGCGTCGCAGCCATAGTGTCCCGGTGAGAAGCTTGCCTTCACGCGGGAAGGCTGAGCGGGATGGTCCGCCGGGTTGATATCGGCGATTCCGACCGGAAAGTGCCCTGCTTGACCGGCTTTATCAAGCAATTTGGACGGGTAAAAGCTCTCCAATGCGTAGGGAGCAATCAGCTCAGGCCGAGATCGCCTTCGCCGATCCGACCTCGTTGCGGAGTAGGAATTTCTGGATTTTGCCGGTCGAGGTCTTCGGGATCGGTCCGAACACGACGGCCTTGGGCGTCTTGAAGCCGCTCATGTGCGAGCGGCAGAAGGCGATGATGTCGGCTTCGCTGGCGCTGGCGCCGTCCTTCAGCTCGACGAAGGCGCAGGGCACTTCGCCCCATTTCGGATCGGGCTTTGCGACCACGGCGGCGAACAGCACGGCCGGGTGCTTGTAGAGAATGTCCTCGACCTCGACGGAGGAGATGTTCTCGCCGCCGGAGATGATGATGTCCTTGGACCGATCCTTGATGATGACGTAGCCGTGCTCGTCGAGCACACCGAGATCGCCGGTGTGAAACCAGCCGCCCTCGAACGCTTCCCTGGTCGCCTTCTCGTTCTTGAGATAGCCCTTCATCACGATGTTGCCGCGGAACATGACCTCGCCGATGGTCTCGCCGTCGCGCGGCACTTGCCTCATGGTCTGCGGATTGATGACGGTGACGCTTTCCTCGAGCGGGTAGGGCACGCCCTGCCGGCGCTTCATGCGCGCGCGCTCGGCCGCGGGGAGCTCGTCCCAGCCGGGCTGCTCGGCGCAGACGGAGGCGGGGCCGTAGACTTCGGTCAGGCCGTAGACATGCGTGAGCTTGATGCCGATGCTTTCGGCGCCTTCCAGCACGGCGACCGGCGGCGCGGCGCCGGCGATCAGCCCGACGACGCGGCGGGCCGCGCTGCCTTTGGGCGCATCGGGTGCGTTGATCAGCGTGTTGTAGACGATCGGCGCGCCGCACATGTGGGTGACGCCGTGCTGCTTGATCAGCTCGAAAATCTTCGTTGGCTCGACCTTGCGCAGGCAAACATTGATGCCGGCGGCGGCCGCGATGGTCCACGGGAAGCACCAGCCGTTGCAATGGAACATCGGCAGCGTCCAGAGATAGACCGGATGCTGGCCGAGACCACCGGCGAGGATGTTGCTGACGGCGTTCAGATAGGCGCCGCGATGATGGGTGACGACGCCCTTGGGATTGCCCGTCGTGCCCGAGGTGTAGCTCAGCGCGATCGCGTCCCATTCGTCGTTTGGCGTGATCGCCGCGAAGTTCGGATCGCCTTCGGCGACGGCCGCTTCATATTCGATCTCGCCGATGCGGCTGCCGCCCTTGAACGATGCGTCGTCGACGTCGACCACGAGCGGCTTGGGGCCCGTCATCTGCGCCAGCGCGTCGGTGATGACACGCGAGAACTCGGGGTCGACCAGGATGATCTTCGCGCCGCCATGGTCGAGCTGAAACGCGATCGACGGCGCATCGAGACGGATGTTCAGCGCGTTGAGCACGGCGCCGGTCATGGGCACGGCGAAATGCGCCTCGTTCATCGCCGGGATGTTCGGCAGCATCGCAGCGACGGTGTCGCCGACGCCGATGCCCTTGCGCGCGAGCCAGGACGCAAAGCGCCGGCAGCGCTCATAGGTCTCAGCCCAGGTGAAGCTGCGGCCCTCATAGACCGTGCTGACATGATCGGGATAGACGGCGGCGCTGCGCGCGAGGAAGCTCAGCGGGCTCAGCGGCACGTAATTGGCGGGCGTCTTGTCGAGGCCGATATCGTACTGGTTCTGCCGCTCGCTCATCGACACCCTCCTTAAACCGCCGCGCCTCAAAGGAATCCGATCGAGATCCAGGGGAAGATCGCGACGATGATCAATCCCGCCAGCAGCGCCGCCAGATAGCCCCAGATCGGCCGGATACCCTCGGCCGGGTCGACGCGTCCGATGGCGCAGGCGGCATAATAGCCGACGCCGAAGGGCGGCGCGAATAGTCCGATGCCCATGGCGAGGATGATCACCATGGCGTAGTGCACCTCGTGCACGCCGACAGCCCGGGCGATCGGAAACAGCAGCGGTCCGAACAGCACGATCGCCGGAATGCCTTCCAGCACGCTGCCGAGGATGGTGAAGGCCAGGATCGAGACGGCGATGAAGGTCGCAGCTCCCCCGGGCAACCCGGTCATGGCCGCCGCCAGGGAGCGCGAGAAGCCTGACTGGGTCAGGCCCCAGGCCATGCCCGTGGCGGTGCCGATGATCAGCAGGATCGCACCTGACAGCGACGCCGTCTCGATCAGCATCGGAAACAGCCGTCGCCAGTCGAACCGGCGGTAGACGAGCAGCCCGACGAGGGCGCCATAGACAATGCCGATGGTGGAGACTTCGGTGGCCGTGGCGATGCCCTCGACCACGGCATAGCGGATCACGAAGGGCAGTGCGAGCGCGGGCAGGGCGACGACGAAGGTTCTGCCGATCTCGCCACCCGTGGCGCGGCGGACGTGGCTCATGTCCTCGTGGCGGTAGCGCCACCACACCAGCATGCAGAGCGTGATGGCGAGCACGACGCCGGGCAGGAGGCCGCCGGTGAAGAGGGCGGCGATCGACACGCCGGTGACCGAGCCGATCGTGATCAGCACGAGGCTCGGCGGAATGGTCTCGGTCTGGGCGCCGGTCGCCGCCAGCAGCGCGACGAGATCGCCGGGCTTGGCGCCGCGCTCTTTCATCTCGGGAAACAGCACGGGCGCAACGGCGGCCATGTCGGCGGCCTTGGCGCCTGATATGCCCGAGACCAGGTACATGGCGCCGACCAGCACATAGTGCAGGCCGCCCCTGATATGGCCGAGCAGGCTCGCCAGGAACGCCACCATGGCCCGCGCCATGCCGGTCATCTCGATCAGCAGCCCCAGGAAGACGAACAGCGGCACCGAGAGCAGGATGAGGTGGCTCATGCCCTCGTCCATCCGCCCGACCAGCACCATGACCGGCGTGCGCGTGGCGAGCGCGAGATAGCCAAAGATCGCCAGGCCAAAGCCGAACGCAATGGGAACACCGGCAAAGACGCAAAAGCCGGCAACTCCGACGAAGAAGATGACGAGGTTGAGATTGCCGAGCTGTCGCAGGAGCGGCTCCGCCAGCCAGAACAGGCCGATTATGGCGGCAACGGTGGCGACGGCCGCCGCGACCATCCGCCAATCGGCCGCGCGCAGCAGCCGCAGCATGGCAAAGGCCGCCATCAAGCCAATGCCGGCCGGCAGCGCGGCGGCGCGCCACATATTGGAGATCTGGAGCGCCGGCGTCGTGATGTAGCTTTCCTCATAGGCGTAGTCGCAGGCCGGCCAGACGATCAGGAGCAGGAACGCCAAGGCCGCTGAGGTCGCGACCAGATCCAGATAGGCCCGCATGGCCGGCCGCGCGCTGGCGACGACCGCGGTCATGCGCATGTGCTCGGAGCGGCGGAACGCAACCGCCGCACCCAGCATGGCGAGCCACAGGAACAGGATCGAGGCGAGCTCGTCCGACCAGATCAGCGGCCGGTGCAGGCCGTAGCGCGCGACCACGCCGGCAAACAGGATCACGATCTCGGCGACGACCAGGATCGCGGCCGGGATTTCGACGACGAGACCGAGCAGGCGCTCGAGCGAAGCCAGCAACGATGGTCGGCGAGGGGGCTGAAACGCCGCCTCGCCCGCCACTGCGGTCATCTCGACCTCGACACGAGCCATGATGGCCCCAACGCGTTACGACAGCTTGCCGACGGCCTTTTCCAGGAGATCCCAGGCCTGATCGCCATACTTGCCCTTCCACTCGGCATAGAAGCCGGCGGACCGCAGCTTGTCGCGGAAAGGCGCCACCGCCGGCTGATTGAAGGTCAGGCCCTTGGTCGCGAGTTCCTGCTGCAGGTTGGCATTGAGCTTGGCGGTATCGGCGCGCTCGTTGACCGCGGCGGCGTTGATGTTCTTGGCGACGATCGTGCGCACGTCCTGCGGCAGCTTTTCCCAGGCTCTGCGGTTGGCCAGGAACCAGAAGCCGTCCCACATGTGGTTGGTCAGCGAGCAGTACTTCTGCACCTCGTAGAGCTTGGCGGTCGAGATGATCGCCAGCGGGTTCTCCTGGCCTTCGACGATCTTGGTCTGCAGCGCCGAATAGACCTCGCTGAAATTGATCGAGGCGGGCGCAGCGTCGAACGCCTTGAACATCGAGGTCCACAGCGGCGACACCGGCACGCGGATCTTGAAGCCCTTGAGGTCGTCAGGACCGGTGATCGGCTTGGTCGACGACGTGGTCTGGCGGAAGCCGTTGTCCCAGATCTTGTCCATGACCTCGAGGCCGGCCTTCTTGATCTCGCCGCGGACGAAGCCGCCGAGGTCGCCGTCCATGGCCTTCCAGACCGTATCGTAGTCCGGGAACGCGAAGCCGATGCCGTTGATGGACGCGGCCGGCACCAGGGTCGACAGAATCAGGCCCGACAGCGTGAAGAACTCGACGCCGCCGGAGCGGATCTGGCTCAGCATGTCGGTATCCGAGCCGAGCTGGTTGTTCGGGAAGATCTGGAGGTCGAACTTGCCGTTGGTCTCGCTCTTGATCGCCGCGGCCATCTCCTTGGCGCGGACGTTCAGCGGATGGGTGTCGGGCAGGTTATTGGCGTATTTGTAGGTGAACTCGGCGCTCTGGGCGCGGGCCACATGGGGCGCACTGAGGCCGCCGAGGACCGCGGTCGCGGCGGAGGCCTTGAGAAGCGTGCGTCGGGAAAAACTCATGAGTCTGCTTCCTCGGAAGGTTTGTTGTTGTTCTGAGACGCAAACCTATACGGACGGAAGGCCAGAAGGTCATCTGCGATCTCGCGAGGTCCTGCTTATTGCAGCCGGCCAAGGTCACGGCAATATCGGCTTCGCAGAGATCGAGCCGATTCAAAATCTGAAAAACAACCCCATGCACAGTAGCCGCCGAAGACCGGGACCAGGCTTCGAGACCCGGACCGAAAGCCGGCGGCAGTGAAGGCGTAATGGCAGGAATAGCGTCTAAATAACTGATCTGATTGTAGATAAATATATTCCATAATATACCTTATGCGAATTACGGATTGGGCGTGAGGTGGATCGGCCGGCCGGCTGCTTGAGCCATTAGGAACCCTCCTTCCAGCCCACATCTGGAGCCAACCGACCATCTGGCGGTTAACTCGGAGGTCGCGGACAGGAGTCCAAGAAAGATCAGATCAGCGGCGACCCGGAGGGTCCGTCATGCAGGAAACTGTTGCTCGTGCCGGCTCGCGCGCCATTCCGTTCGACACCGCCAAGCTCGACCGTCTCATGGAGGCGGCTGGCCTCGACGTTATGATCGCGACTTCCAAGCACAACGTGCAATACTTGCTGGGAGCCGAACGGGCGATCTTCTTCGACTACATGGATGCCTTGGGCGTCAGCCGCTATCTGCCGGTGCTGGTCTATGCCAAGGGCGCTCCGGAGAAGTCGATCTATGTCGGGCACCGGCTGGAAACCCACCAGCGCGCCGTCGCGCCGCTCTGGGTGCCGCTGGTCCGGACCGAATCGAATGGCTCAATGGACGCCGTCCAGCGCGCCGCAGAGCTGATCCGTCAGGCGGGCGTGCCCTCGAAGCGGGTCGGGGTCGAGATGCCGTTCATGCCGATGGATGCAGGAAAGGTGCTGGCCGACGCCCTGCCCGGCGCCGCGCTCAAGGACGCGGTGTTGGTGCTGGAGCGGCTGCGAGCAGTCAAATCGGCGGAGGAATTGGCGAAGTTGAAGACGGCGTCCGAGCTCGTCGTTGCATCCATGTTGGCAGTGATCCGTGGTCACGGTCGGGGTACGACCAAACAGCAATTGTCGGATGCGTTGCGCCTTGCGGAAGCCAACCGCGGCCTGACCTTCGAGTATTGCCTGCTTGCCTGCGGCAGCAGCCATAATCGGGCCCCGTCATCGCAGCGCTGGGAGCATGGCGAGGTGTTGTCGCTGGATTCCGGTGGCAATTATCGCGGCTATATCGGCGACGTCGCGCGCATGGCGGTTCTGGGCGAGCCGGATGCCGAGTTGAAGGACTATCTGGCCGAGATCGAGGCGGTCCAGCAAGCCGCCTTTGCTGCGGTCAGGCCGGGCGCGATGGGCGGCGACATCTATGTTGCGGCGGAGCGCCAGCTTGCGCAGATCACCCAACGCGGCTGCACGGATTTCCTCGCCCACGGCATGGGCCTCGTCAGCCACGAGGCCCCTCGCCTGACCGCAACGGGTCCGGTTCCCTATGACGACAGCGACGCCCGCCGCCCTCTCGAAGCGGGCATGGTGATCTCAATCGAGACCACGATGAAGCATCCAAAGCGCGGCTTCATCAAGCTCGAGGATACGGTTGCCGTGACGGATAGCGGCTACCAGATTTTCGGCGAAGGTGGACGCGGGTGGAATTTGGGCCAGAACGCCGCCGCCTAAACGGCGCAGCCAAACCCGCCGTGAACGGCGGGCTGCCTCTAATCCATCGCAAGGGATCGCAGCCAGGCCAGTCTCGAGATCGCGCGCTCGGCAAGCTGCTGCAGGCTTTCGAGATGGGCCGCGTCGTTCGACCGCTCGGCGCCATCGAGGTAGCCGTCGACGAGCGCTTCGGCGATCTCCAATGGGCCTTCGCGTTCCATCGACGCCGGAAAGCTCCCGACCCCCGCGGCGGCGTCGGCCATCTCGAGCGTCTGTTGGCGAAGGTCCCGGATCCGGACCGCCGCCGGCCCGCTCAGGCGTTGTTCCATATCGCCGAGTTGCGCAACCAGGCGACGTTCGAGCCGCGGCGCGTCGATTTGAGGCAACGCCGTCTCGGGATTGCTCCGTTCGTGCTCCCGATGATAAGCGCGCCGCCGCTCCTTCCGCAGCGTGGCGACATGGCCGAGTTCCTCCTTGGCCATCGCCTCGGACGCCTTCTTGACCTCGGGGTCATGCGAGTAGGCCGCCAGATAGGACCAGAAGGCGAAGGCGCGCTCCTCGTTGCGCACTGCGATGGCGAGCGCGCGGTACGGCGTCATCAACCGTGACGTCTTCACCTCGGCGGCAGCGTCCGGGGCGAGCGCTTCCGGCGCCTCCCAGCGCACCATAGCGGGATCCGGGCGTTTGCCGCGGCGCGATTGCGACCACTGCGTCACACTGTCCACGTGCTCGCGCTCGGCGGCGGCGAGATGTGTGAACACCTCTGCCAGATCATCCTTGCCCTGCACGCGCATCTCTTTGGCAAGAGAATCGTACTTGTCGGCGGCCTCCTGCTCCATTGCATGCGCTAGCGCAAAGAGCTCGTCGAGAGACTCCAATACACCGGAGGGCTCAGCGCTGAGCAATGAAGTGCGCAAAAGCGGCATGGCGAGGGTTCCCGCTGCAAACGGATGATTGGTTCCGGATGGACAAAAATACAAATATCTTGGTTCGGCTTGACAGAGGTCGACGTGCGCGATGAGTGTGGCACGTCAGCGGCGACAAATCATCGAAGAAGAATCACAAGGCATGCGCGATCCGGGTGGTCGCGCAGATGGCATTTGAATCGACATGTCGAAGCGACCGGGTAACGAGATCGCCTTCGCGAATCTTGCAGCGTTAGCGCTCGCCGGCTTGCTGCTGATGTGTCTGACTTATATTTCGCCTGCCTGCGCCGCCGGTGATTTGCCGACATATCTGCAGAAGCTTGCGCCTGCGGACTTCTTCCCGGGAGCTGATCGCTTCGGCCCCCCGCAAGGCGATCCGCCGATCGCGCCGGTGTACCGCGGCGACCAGCTGCAGGGGTTTGTCTTCCTCAACTCCGATTTCGCGAACTCTGTCGGTTATTCCGGCAAGCCGATTCACCTGCTGGCCGGGATCGACCCGACGGGTGTCATCACCGGCATCAAGCTGGTCGATCACAAGGAGCCGATCGTGCTGATCGGCATTCCGGAAGCGCGCATCGTCGCGGCCGTGAATGGCCTGATCGGCAAGGACATGAAGCCTGTCGCAAGTGGGGCCGAGAGGCCGCCGCAGGTCGATATCGTGAGCGGTGCAACCGTCACCGTGCTGGTGATGGGCGACAGTGTCGTCCGCGCGGCGACCAAGCTCATCCGGAGCGGTCGCGTCGGCGGCGGCGACGGCGCTGCGGCTGCGACAGCCCTGCCCCCCGTCATCAAGACGCTCGATCTCGAACAAAGTGAAGTCCGCGACTGGGAGAGCCTCGTCGGCGATGGATCGATACGCCGGCTTCATCTCAGCATCGGCGACATCAACGATGCCTTTGCAAAGTCCGGCAGCGCGGCGGCGATCCAATACCCCGAGCCGGGTGAGGCCAGCGACACCTTCATCGACCTCTATGTCGCGCTCGTGAGTGCGCCCACGATCGGCCGCAGCCTGCTCGGCGAAGACGGCTATCGACGGTTGAAGGACGGCCTGAAGCCCGGGCAGCAGGCGATCATCGTCGCCGGTAACGGTCCCTACTCTTTCAAGGGTTCGGCCTATGTCCGCGGCGGCATCTTCGACCGCATCGAGATCCTGCAGGAAGGCAACAGCACCCGGTTCCGCGACCGCAACCATACACGCCTCGGTGCACTGGACGCGGCCGGCGCGCCCGAGTTCAGGGAAATCGGCCTGTTCGTCACCCCTCCCGAGTTCACCCTCGATCCGACGCAGCCGTGGCAGGTTCAGCTGCTGGTGCAGCGGAGCCTCGGCGGCCGCGACAAGGCATTCCTGACTTTCGACCTCGGCTACGCCCTGCCCGACAGCTACATACGCCGCGAGCAGCGCGCGGTGACGGTGCCGGAGAGTGCGGAGCCTCCGGCCTCGCAAGCAGGTGCTGCGACCGCACCGGCCACGGAGGCAGACGAGCCGCTCTGGATGCGGATCTGGCGGTCGAGCACGGTTTCGATCGGCTTCACCGCATTCATGCTGGCCGCCCTCACCGGCATCTTCTTCTTCCAGAACCTGCTGGTGGCCCGCCCGGTGTTGTACACATGGGTGCGACGAGGCTATCTCGCCGTCGTTCTGGTCTGGCTTGGCTGGTACGCCAACGCGCAGCTCTCCGTCGTCAACGTCGTCACCTTCATGAATGCGCTGGTGACGGGCTTCCGCTGGGAATTCTTCCTCGCCGCTCCCCTGATCTTCATTCTGTGGGCCGCCACCGCCGGCGGGCTTCTGTTCTGGGGCCGCGGCCCGTTCTGCGGCTGGCTGTGTCCCTTCGGCGCGCTCCAGGAGCTCACCAACACGGCCGCGAAATGGCTGAAGGTGCCGCAGATCACCGTGCCGTGGGGACTGCACGAGCGGCTGTGGCCGATCAAATACATCATCTTCCTCGGGCTGTTTGGGCTGTCGCTCTACTCCGTCGAGATGGCCGAGCGATTTGCCGAGGTCGAACCGTTCAAGACGGCGATCATCCTGAAGTTTTCGCGGAGCTGGCCGTTCGTCGCCTACGCCGTCGCCCTGCTCGTCATCGGCCTCTTCATCGAGCGCTTCTTCTGTCGCTACCTCTGTCCACTCGGCGCGGCGCTTGCCATTCCCGGCCGCATGAGGACGTTCGAATGGCTGCGGCGCTGGGAAGAATGCGGATCTCCCTGCCAACGCTGCGCCAAGGAATGCCCGGTGCAGTCGATCCATCCCGAGGGGCACATCAACGTCAATGAGTGCATCTACTGCATGCACTGCCAGGAACTCTATTACGACGACCACCGCTGCCCGCACATGATCCAGGTGCGGCTGAAGCGCGAGAAGTTCGCGGCCATGTCCTCGCCCTCGATGCGCTCGAGCGGCAAGGGTCCCGCGACCGTCATCACCGCCGGCGGCAAACCTGTCGGCGCGTCGGCAGTCATCTCTCCACCACCCAACTAAACCGAAAGCCGAGGAGGCTATCATGAGCGAGAACGAACAGGCAAAGGGCGTCAGCCGACGAACAGTGCTGGGAACGACGGCGGCCGCAGCAGGCGTGGGCCTTGCCGGCGGAGTCGCGATGAAGGACGGCGGCTTCGTCTCGTCCGCGGACGCGCAGACCAAGAATGCTGCGCCGAAAGCGCCCGCGGCCCGGCCAGCCGTGCAGAAGACCGAGGTCGCGCCGGGAGAGCTCGACGAATATTACGTGTTCTTCTCCAGCGGCCAGTCCGGCGAGATGCGCATCATCGGCCTTCCCTCGATGCGCGAATTGATGCGCGTCCCGGTGTTCAACCGTTGCAGCGCCACCGGCTGGGGCCAGACCAACGAGAGCCTCAAGGTCCTGACCGAGGGGATGCAGCCCGCCACCCGCGAGTTCCTCAAGAACCGCGGTGGCACGTACCTGAACGGCGATCTCCACCACCCGCACGTTTCGTTCACGGACGGCACCTATGACGGTCGCTATGCCTTCATGAACGACAAGGCCAACAGCCGCGTCGCGCGGGTGCGGCTCGACATCATGAAATGCGACAAGATCATCGAGCTGCCGAACCAGCACACCGTCCACGGCCTGCGCCTGCAGAAATATCCGCGCACGGGCTATGTCTTCGCCAACGGCGAGGACGGCGTACCGCTGCCCAACGACGGCAAGATCCTCGACGATCCCAAGCAATATCGCTCCATTTTCACGGCGATCGACGGCGACACGATGAAGGTGGCCTGGCAGGTGATCGTCAGCGGCAACCTCGACAACGTCGATGCCGACTACCAGGGCAAGTATTGCTTCGCGACCTGCTACAACGGTGAGGAAGGCGTCACCCTCGCGGAAATGACCGCCAGCGAACAGGACTGGGTGGTCATCTTCAACATCAAGCGGATCGAGGAAGCCCTGAAGAAGGGCGACTTCAAGGAAATGAACGGCGTGCCCGTCATCGACGGCCGCAAAGGCTCGGCCTACACCCGCTACATTCCGGTCTCGAACAATCCGCACGGCATGAACACGGCTCCCGACGGCATCCACATCGTGGCGGCCGGAAAGCTCTCGCCGACCGTGACCGTGATGGACGTGCGCAAATTCGACGATCTGTTCGACGACAAGATCAAGCCCCGCGACGTCGTCGTCGCCGAGCCCGAACTTGGCCTCGGCCCGTTGCACACCGCCTATGACGGCAAGGGCAACGCCTACACCACGCTGTTCCTCGACAGCCAGGTCTGCAAGTGGAGCATCGACCTCGCCAAGCGGGCCTTCAAGGGTGAGAAGGTCAATCCCATCCTCCAGAAGCTCGACGTGCACTATCAGCCCGGTCACAACCATACCTCGATGGGGCAGACCAAGGAGGCCGATGGAAAGTGGCTCATCTCGCTGAACAAGTTCTCGAAGGATCGCTTCCTGAACGTCGGGCCGCTCAAGCCGGAGAACGATCAGCTGATCGATATCTCAGGCGATCAGATGAAGCTGGTGCATGACGGCCCGAGCTTCGCCGAGCCGCATGACGCCACCATCGTCCACCGCTCCAAGATCAACCCGATCTCGATCTATGACCGCGCGGATCCGATATTTGCCGATGCGGTCAAGCAGGCCAAGGCCGACGGCATCAACCTCGAGGCGGATTCGAAGCTCATTCGCGACGGCAACAAGGTGCGCGTCTACATGACGTCCACCGCCCCCGCCTTCGGCCTCGAGCAGTTCCAGGTCAAGCAGGGCGAGGAGGTCACCGTCTTCATCACCAATATCGACGCGGTCGAAGACCTCACGCACGGCTTCTGTATCGTCAACTACGGCATCAACATGGAGATCGGGCCGATGGCCACCTCGTCGATAACCTTCACCGCCGACAAGCCAGGCGTCTATTGGTACTATTGCTCCTGGTTCTGCCACGCCATGCACATGGAGATGAAGGGCCGGATGTTCGTCGAGCCCAAATCGGTTTGAAGTCGATCTGATCGGAGCGACCTCGTGGGTCCATTGTTGCGCATGTTTCCGGCGGCGCTGGTCGCCGCCGGATTGTCCGGCTTCGCCAGTGCGGAGACGTTGACGGCTGCGCCCGGCCAGTCGCTGCAAGCAGTGCTGGATGGCGCGCGCGCCGGCGACGTCATCGAGCTTGCGCCTGGCGAATACCACGGTTCGATCCGGATCGAGCGTCCCCTGCAGCTGGTCGGGAGTCGCGAGGCGGTGCTCGACGGCGACGGCTCGGGCAACGTCATCACGGTCAGCGCCCCCGATGTCACCGTCCGCGGTCTGACCATCCGGGCGTCCGGGCGCGACCTGCAGACGATGAATTCCGGGATATTTCTGCAGAAGACGGCCGAACGCGCGACCATCGAGGACAATCGGCTGGTGGGCAACCTGTTCGGCGTCTATGTGCATGGCGCCCAGGGCTCGCGCGTCGCCGGCAACGAGATCGATGGACTGCGTGGCGGGCGGCTCAGCGAGGCCGGGAACGGCGTCTCGCTGTGGAATGCGCCCGACGTCACCATCGCAAACAACAAGTTCCGCTACGGCCGCGACGGCATCTTCACCATTTCAAGCCGAAAGGACCGCTTCGTCGGAAACCGCTTCGAGCAGGTCCGCTTCGCGATCCATTACATGTACACCAACGACAGCGAAGTGAGCGGCAACGTTTCGATCGGCAACCATGTCGGTTACGCCATCATGTATTCGAACCGGCTGGTGATCCGCGGCAACATCTCCGATCACGACCGCGATCACGGGCTTCTGTTCAACTATGCAAACTATGCGGAAATCGACGGCAATCGGGTGATTGGTGGCCCGTTGGACACGATGGTGGACAGGGCGGACGACGGTCCCAACGACGAGCGAGGCATGCTTCCGCAGCCGAAACGGGAGAGCACTCTGAAGAGCGGCCCGGAGAAATGCGTGTTCATCTACAACACCAATCACAACAAATTCCGCAACAACTGGTTCGAGCGTTGCGCCATCGGCGTGCACTTCACGGCCGGCTCCGAAGGCAACGAAATCACCGGCAATGCCTTCGTCAGCAACGCCAATCAGGTGAAATATGTCGGCACCCGGCACCTCGACTGGTCGACCGGCGGGCGCGGCAATTACTGGAGCGACAATCCGGCATTCGACCTCAACGGGGACGGCATAGCCGACACGGCATATCGGCCGAACGACCTCATCGACCGCGTGCTGTGGACGGCGCCGGCTGCGAAGGTCCTGATCAACAGCCCCGCCGTTCAGGTGATCCGCTGGGCGCAGGCGCAGTTTCCGGCGTTGCTGCCCGGCGGCGTGGTCGACAGCCATCCGCTGGTATCGCCGCCGCAGAGCACGCCGAAGGAGACGCGATGACCGGCACGGTACGCGTCAGCGACGTCACCAAGAGGTATGGCCGGGTCGAGGCCGTGCGCGATGCCTCGTTCTCGCTTGGAGAAGGCGAGCTGGTCGCCTTGATCGGTCACAACGGCGCCGGCAAGACCACGCTGTTGAAGCTCATGCTGGGGTTGATCCGGCCAACCAGCGGCGCCATCGCGGTGCTCGGAGACAATCCGGCCGCTGGCGAATTCGCCGGCCGGCGCCAGCTCGGCTATCTGCCCGAAAACGTCTCCTTCGACCCTGCCCTCACCGGCCGCGAGACGCAGGCCTTCTACGCCCGGCTGAAGCGGGAGCCCGTGGCCAAGGCGCTCGGTCTGCTCGACACCGTCGGGCTCGGCGCCGCCAGCCGCCGCCGGGTGAGCACCTACTCGAAGGGCATGCGCCAACGGCTGGGCCTCGCGCAGGCGCTGCTTGGGGCGCCGCGCGTGCTGCTGCTGGACGAGCCGACCACCGGCCTTGATCCGGAGTTGCGGCAGACGTTCTATGACATCATCGCACGGCTCGCCGCCGGCGGCACAACGGTGCTGCTGTCGTCGCATGCGCTCACCGAGCTCGAGGAGCGCGCCGGCCGGGTCATCATCATGAACCGCGGCATCAAGGTCGCGGACGGATCGATCGACGAGCTGCGTCGTCTCGCCCGGCTGCCCACCAGGATCCGTCTCAAGGTCGCAGGCCTGGCCCCGAGCGAGATCCCGGGCTGGGCGCCGCAGGATGCGACCTGCCGCCGCTTGAACGGCCACATCGTCGAGATCGACGCCGCGCCGGAGCGGAAGATCGAGCTGCTGCACCGCGCCACGGCCGCCGGCAATGCCGTGGAGGATGTCGACGTGGTCCCGCCGACCCTCGACGAGCTCTACGCTCACTTTCTTCGGCAATCGGAGCGGGCGCCATGAACGTCCTGATCATCGCCGCCAAGGAAATCCACCAGGCCATCCGCAATCGCTGGGTGCTTGCCGCAACGCTCCTGCTCGCCGGGCTTGCGCTGTCGCTGACTTTTCTCGGCAGCGCGCCAACCGGGAACGTGGGCGTCCGCACGCTGGACGTGGTCGTCGTCAGCCTGTCGAGCCTGACGATCTTTCTCGTTCCGCTGATCGCGCTTCTGATCTCCCACGATGCCATCGTCGGCGAGATGGAACGGGGGACGATGCTGTTGCTGCTGAGCTACCCGGTGGCGCGATGGCAGGTGCTGCTCGGCAAGTTCCTGGGCCACCTCGCCGTGCTCGCCTTTGCGACCTGCCTCGGCTACGGCGCGGCGGTCGGCGCGCTGGCGGCGACCGGCAGCCAGATCGATCGCGATAGTTTCCTGGCCTTCGCGGCCATGGTGGGCTCCTCGGTGCTGCTCGGCGCAGCTTTCGTCGCCATCGGATATCTGGTCAGCGCGCTCGTGCGCGATCGCGGAACGGCGGCCGGCATCTGCATCGGATTGTGGTTGCTGCTGGTGCTGATCTACGACATGGCGC
Source organism: Bradyrhizobium sp. LVM 105 (assembly GCF_003957705.1). Classification (NCBI taxonomy): domain Bacteria; kingdom Pseudomonadati; phylum Pseudomonadota; class Alphaproteobacteria; order Hyphomicrobiales; family Nitrobacteraceae; genus Bradyrhizobium; species Bradyrhizobium sp. LVM 105. Next base: position 443,025 of record NZ_QZMV01000004.1, read on the forward strand.
TGCTGGGCGTGCTTGCGCTCGATCAGGGACGCAGCATCTCGGCGGCCGCGCTCAACGCCATGCTGCTGGCGAACCCGACCGACGCCTACCGGCTGATCAACCTCACCGGCTTCGCCAATGTCAGCACCTTCGCCGGCATGGCCGGTCTTGCCCAAACCACGTCCCTGACGATACCGGTCCTGCTGACCGCCCTGCTCGGCTGGACGCTGCTGCCGCTGGGGCTGGCCGCGCTCGCCTTCTCGCGGAGGGAGCTATGAAGCGCCGAACGTTGCTTCTCGCCCTGCTCGTGCCGCTGGCGCTCGCCGGCTGCAACGACAAGCAGGTGGCGAAGGTCCCGCCGCCGCATCGGATGACGGCGGAAGACATCGGCCATTACTGCGGCATGAACGTGCTCGAGCATCCGGGCCCGAAGGGCCACATCTTCGCCGCGAGCCTGATCGCGCCCGTGTGGTTCTCGTCGGTGCGCGACACCATCGCCTTCACCATGTTGCCGGACGAGCCGAAGGACATTTTGGCGATCTACGTGTCCGACATGGGCAAGGCGTCGGGCTGGGACAAGCCCGGCGCCGACAATTGGATCGAGGCGCGCAAGGCGCTGTTCGTGATCGAGAGCCGGGTCAGGAGCGGCATGGGCGGCGACGAGGCCGTTCCGTTTTCGGACCGGGCGGCGGCGGAGAAGTTCGCCGGTGAAAACGGCGGCAGGATCGTCGGCTTCGACGAGGTGCCGCGGGACTACGTCCTGGCGTCGGCGAATGCCACCGGCGCCGCCGCGGCCGACGAAGCGGCCGAGGGCTCGCCAGGCGAACGACCGAGGAGGACGCCATGACGCGCACCCTGACGCGCCGACGCTTCATCCGGATCAGCGCGGCGACGGCGGGCTTCGGCGCGCTGGCCGCGGGGCATCCCGTTCGTGCAGAGGCCGCGCCGGTGACCTGGCGCGGCACGATGCTGGGCGCGGTCGCGACGATGGAGATCCACGACGAAGATCGCAGCCGGGCGGAGCGACTGATCGTGCTGGCCTGCGCCGAGGCGCGGCGGCTCGAACGGCTGTTCAGCCTTTACCTCGCGGATTCCGCCCTGGTCGCGCTGAACCGGACCGGTGTCCTGATCGATCCCGCCGCCGAGATGGTCGATCTGCTGTCGGCCGCGCAGCGCTATGCCACGCTGACGGGCGGCCTGTTCGACGTCACGGTGCAACCACTGTGGGAACTCTATGCCGGCCATTTCGCGCGAGACGACGCCGATCCCGCTGGTCCTCCGCCGGCCGCGATCGCGGCCGCGCTGGCGCGGGTCGGCAGCCATCGGCTGTCGGTCAGCCGCGACCGGATCGTGATGCCCAGGGGCATGGCCGTGACCCTGAACGGGATCGCGCAAGGCTACGTCACGGACAAGGTGGTGGACCTACTCCGGACGCACGGCGTCTCTCACAGCCTGGTCGACATGGGTGAAGCCCGGGCGATCGGCTCACGTCCGGACGGACGCCCCTGGGAGGTCGGCATCGCCGATCCGGACGTTGTCGGCCAGACGAAAACCGTGCTGCCGATCGTCGATCGCGCCGTCTCCACCTCGGGCGGCTACGGCTGCCAGTTCGATGTCGGCGCGCGCTTCAACCATTTGTTCGATCCCAAATCGGGTGGCTGTGCGCGCCGCTATCGCAGCGTGACGACGGTTTCCCGCAGCGCGACCGCCGCGGATGCATTTTCGACGGCGTTCAGCCTGATGCCGGAAAACGAGATTCAATCGTTGCTGCCGCGCGCCGATATCGACCGCGTGCACCTGATCGATGACGCCGGCAAGGCGGTCGAGTTGTCGGCGTAAGGTGCGGTTGTTGTTTGCGCATGATCATTTCGGAAAACCGCTGCGCACTTTTCCGGATCATGCTTTAGCGCAACGGCAGCAGATCCAGTTGGCTCTGTGCCTTCTTGACCGCCGCCGCGTACCAGTTCTGGCTCGGCGCTTCCTTGGCGAAGCATCTGGTGTAGGCGTCCATCGCCTGGTCTTCCCTGGCCATGTCGCCGCGCGGATCCTTCTTGTTGACGGGCTTCGCCATCATCTGCTTCCACACGCGCTCGCAGGCCGGGATCTCCGCCGTCTTCACGGCGTCCCTTGTGGCGATGAAGTACACCCTGTCGCCTCTTATCGCGACGACGTCGATTTCATCCGGCGGACCCTTCAGGCCGCCATTGCCGCGCAGGCCGAGCACGGCGAACGCAGCACTCGCGGATGCGGGCTTGGCAATCGGCAGCTCGGCATATTTGGCGAATGCCGCGTCCTGGATGGCGTGGTAATAAAAGCGATCCGACCTGAACGCCGCGCCCGTTTCCTGCGGCATGCCGTCGTCGCGGTGCTCGCGCAGCCAATGGGTCAGCAGCGTGGTGGTCGTCACCACGGCCTGCGTTTTGTAGTCTTCGGTCGCGAAGCTGAGCCCGTCGAGATGACCGAAGCCGACGTCGCTCCGGAACAGCGTGTCGACGTTCGACGTGCCGTCCGCGGCAAGTCCCTTGATCGTGACCGGTCCCACCAGGCCGCGCAGCACGCCTGCGAGCTCTTTCAGAGCGGCATCGTGCTGCTTGTAGATCTCGTCGCTCTCCTTGGCCTTCGAGAATTTTGCGATGTAGCGATCGCGCAGGCCGAGATAGTGCTGCTCGGGCGTCGCCGCATCAGCGGGCGTGGCCAGGACGAGCAGGCAGAGCAAGGCAGGCAATCTCATTCAATGTCCGCGGACTTGGGGGCGATCTCCATCTTTGTGCCGCTGCGAGGCGCGAAGGTTCATCCGCAACGACCGCGCCGTTGCACCCTACTCCGCCGGCGTCAGCTGCCGGGTCAAGCGCACCGCCGCGGTCTCGCGGACACGAACCCGGGCGCGGCGCTTGCGCCACCAGATCACGACGCCGGTGACCGAGAGCGCCGCCACCACCAGCCCCATGATCGAGATCAGGACGCGGCCGAACAGGCCGACGATGCGGCCCGAATGCAGCGGGAATTGCGCCTGGACGAAGATGTCGGCGGCGGTGCCGACCCAGGGCAGCCGTTCGCCGATCGGGCGGCCGTCCTCGCTGTCGTAATAAAGCTGCGCCGGGCCGACCCCGCCGGCGCCGTGATCGTCGCCGGGGTGGAAGAAGGCGGCGGCATAGACGCCGTGGGCCGGGCCGTAATTGATCGAGCCGACCGGGATGGTCCAGCCTCGCGCCTTGCCGTCGGCCGCCGCGCGCGCGGCGATCTCGGCGAAGCTGACCTTGGGCTCGATCGGATCGTCGAGATCGCGATAGGGCCGCTGCTCATAGGGCGTCGGCGTATAGTTCGACACCATCTTCATCAGCGGCGAGAACACCTCGAAATAGAGGTTCAGCGAAAACGCGGTGAAGGCGATGACGAAGAGCACGCCCCAGGTCCAGAGGCTGAAGGCGCGATGGATGTCGAAATTGATCCGGTAGGCGCTTCCCGAGGTCTTGATGGTCCAGGCCGGTGCCCAGCGCGCCCAGAAGCCACGCTCGAGCTGGCGCGCGACGCTAGGCGCCCGCGCCGCCCTGGCGCGCCTGCGCGAGGGCAGCGTCAGGTAGAAGCCGACGAAGCAATCGATGGTCCAGACGATGGCGATCACGCCGAGCACGCGCATGCCCCAGCGATCGCTGCCCCAGAACTCCGGGATGTGCATCGTGTAGTGCAGCTTGTAGAGGAAGGAGACGAAATTCTCCCGCGTCACCGGCCACACCGCGCCCCAATAGCGCCGGCCAAGCTCCGCGCCGGTGTTGGGATCGAGAAAGACCTGATTGTAGTCGAGCGCGTAGCGTTTGCCGGTCGAGGGATCGATCCGCGGCATGACGAAGAACCACAGCGAGTGGCCCTCCTCCGGCGTCATGAAGAGGTAGACGACGCGCGCGCGGGGATCGCGCTGCTCGATCATCTTGGCGAGCTCGATCGAGGGTATCGCCGGGCCCTTGCTGGTGACGTCGAACAAATGGCCGTTCAGGACGTCGTCGATCTCGTGATCCCAGGAGATGATCGCGCCGGTGATGCCGGAGAAGAACAGGAATCCGGCCGTGAGCAGTCCCGCCCACCGATGCAGCCTGCCCAATATCGCTCTCATCGCTCAGATCTCATTCCACCGGGAACCGGGCCCCCAATTCCCGGAACCGTCTTCACTCGAACCACCGGCAGCCGGTCTGCCTGCTGATGGCCCTTGCGTCCATCGCCTAACGTACGGATCGCTTCAGTGCGAGAGCGGCAACATTAGAATCTATCGAGACTGGAAAACGAGCCGTGCGACGAGGCGTTCGGCGCGATCGGCCGCCCGCTTCTGGATCGCTCACGGCCAGTCGGCAGAATTCAGCGTCGACCTCGATCGCCCGGCTCGCGCCCGTGCCGCGACGCGCCGCCGCCATACGCCCGGTGCCTCGCCGGTACGCTTGCGGAAGAAGCGGCTGAAATACGCAGTGTCCGTGAAGCCGAGCGCGAATGCGATCTGCACGGAGCTGCGCTGGATCACCGTGCAGACCGGGCCGCGGCACTATCCGTTCTGATCGCCGGACAGGCCGCCTCTGTGGCAACACGGGCCGCCAGCCCCCTCTGCCCGATGTGTATCACCGGATGATCCGGCTCGTACGCCGGACCATCCGCATCTGACCTCACCAGCGGTAGGTCAGCTTGCCGATGGCTTTCCGTCCTTCGGCGTACATGCAGCCCGACAGGCCGTAGCAGGCGGCGACATAACGCGTATCCGCCAAATTGGTGATGTTCACCGACAGACGCCAATTGTCCCTGGTGTAGGCAAGCAGCGCGTCCAGCACCGTGGCCGATCCCACCTTGAACGTGTTGGCCTCATCACCCCAGGTCGCGCCGACATAGCGGATGCCGCCGCCGAACTGCAAGCCCGCCAGCAGCCCGTTCTGGAGCGTGTAGTCGCTCCACAAGGAAGCGCGGTTGAGCGGCACGGGGATCGGCGCCTTGCCGACATTGACCGGATCCTGCGTGACGACGGCATCGACATAGGCATAGGCGGCACGCAAGTTCCAGCCGTCGGCGAGCGACATCGAACCTTCGAGCTCGACGCCGCGCGATTTCACCTGCCCGATCGGTTCGTAATAGGTGGTTGTAGGCACGTAGACGCTGAGGTTGTCGCGCGTCAGGTCGAAGGCCGCGAAGGTAAACAGCGCGTTCCAGCCGAGCGGCTGGTACTTGACGCCGACCTCGTACTGCACGCCGGTTTCGGGATTGAGCAACTGCCCGGTCGGACCGGTCGCCAGCACCGGCAGGAACGATTCCGAATAGCTGAAATAAGGCGCGATGCCGTTGTCGAAATTGTACATGACGGCGGCGCGACCGGTGAAGGCCGAGGCATCCTTCGTGACCGACGTATCGGCCGGGGCCAGATTGGTGTCGACCTGGGTCGTCACGAAGTCCTGGCGACCTGCGAGCAGGAACGAGAGCCGGCCGAGCTTGATCTGATCCTGCGCGTAGAGGCCAAGCTGCGACTGCTTGACGCCCTTGTTGTCGTACATCCCGCCCATGGTCCAGTCGTAGCTGTAGACCGGATTGAAGACGTTGAGCTCCGGCGACGACGTTGTGACGGCAAAGGCGGTGTCGCGGAACGTGGTGTTGCGATAGTCGAGCCCGACCAGGGTATTATGGCTGAGGATGCCGGTTACAAACTTGCCCTGGAGCTGGTTGTCCACCGCGAAGGAGTTGATGTACGAGTTGCTGTAGCTGCCGAACCGCCCGAGCTGTCCCGCCGCTTCGTCGGTGTATCCGGTGCCGTAGAAGACCTTCTCCTCGTTGTGCTGGTAGGCGTAGCGCAGGTTCTGCCGGAACGTGATGTTGTCGGTGAAATTGTGCGACAGCTGATAGCCGGCGGTCGCGATCTCGGTGTTGAAGGCGTCGAAGCTCGGCACGCCCGCGAAGAACGAGACCGGGATGGTGCGGCCGTTGTTCGGCCAGACCGTGCCCGAGGCCGGCAGGAACTGAAGGCCCCACCCTGCCCGGTCGCGCTGATAGTTGGCGAGCAGTGTTATCGTCGTGTCCTCGTTCGGCTTGAACGTGACCGCGGGCGCGATGAAGACGCGATTGTCCTTGGTGAAGTCGACCTGAGTTTCGCCGTCGCGGACAACGCCGGTCAGGCGCCACAGCACGGTGCCTTCCTTGTTGGCGGGGCCGCCCATGTCGAACTGGCCCTGGTAGCGGTTGAAGCTGCCGCCGGAGATCGAGACCTCGCCGAACTGCTGTGCGGTCGGCAGCTTGGTCACGTAGTTGAGGATGCCGCCGGTGCCGCTGCCGCCATACATCGCCGAGGACGGCCCCTTCAGCACTTCCAGGCGCTCGGCGCCATAGGGATCGAGGCCGTTGAAGTGCACGTAGTTGCTCGAGGGAATCCGCAGGCCGTCGACGTAGAGGCCGGACATGGTCGTGTCGAAGCCGCGAATCTGGAGCGCGCCGAAGCGGGTGTCGGAGCCGCCATTGACGTCGCCGCTGACGCCGGCGGTGTAGCGCAGTGCCTCGCCGATCGAGACCGCACCCTGGTTCCTGACCTGGTCGGTGGTGATCACGGACACCGACTGCGGAGTTTCGATCAGCGGCGTATCCGTCTTGGTGGCGGTGCCGCTCCGCGTGGCAACGAAACCGCGCACCGGGCCGTTGGCGCGCTCGCCCGTAGCACCGATCGATGATGCCGACTGGGTTAGCGCGGCCTGCTGCGCGGGAGACCGGCGATTGGCGCGCGAGGTCCGCGTCGCCGATCTTCGCGACGAAGCGATCGCCGCAGGACGGGCGCGCTGAGCCGGTGCATCGACGGTGACAGCCGGAATCTGCGTCTGGGCCTGTGCGGAACCGAAGGGAATGACGAGGCAGAGCGTGCTGACCACTCCGAGGCAGAGAATCTGGATCCGGCGAGAACGCGTGTTGCCACGCGAAGAAAATTGGAAGTCGGTCACGTCTTTCGAAGCCCCACGCACTGCCGGCTTTGCCGGTATCGTTCTTGATGTTCCGCCCTAGCTCAGGCGGTTTCGGAGTGCGATAGGAACGAGGCTAGAATTTCTCCAGACGTGTGCGCAGCACGTGCGACCAATGCGCTCAAGCGAGCTGTGCAGCTCAAGGCGCATTCTGCGAGACGCGCTCTTTAGAATTGGAATATTTCCAGACTGTCGATCTGCGCTCCGTTCCGCACGGAGCGGTCTCTCAGCGATGCCGCAGCCGGCGATTGACCCGGCGTGCCAGATAGTCGCCGGCGCTCTGAACCAGCTGCACCAGCGCAATCAGCACAACGACGACCGCCAGCATCATCTCCGGCATGAAGCGCTGATAGCCGTAGCGGATGCCGAGATCACCAAGGCCACCGCCGCCGACCGCGCCGACCATGGCGGAATAGCCGAGCAGGCTGACCACCGCGAGCGTCAGCGCCAGCAGAAGTCCCGGCAGCGCCTCCGGGATCAACACCTTGAACACGATCTGAAGCGGCGAGGCGCCGAACGAGGACGCGGTCTCGATCAGGCCGCCGTCGACCTCGCGGATCGCAGCTTCGACCAGGCGCGCGATGAACGGCGCCGACGCGGTCGTCAGCGGCACGATCGCCGCGGTCGATCCGATCGAGGTGCCGGCAACGAGGCGCGTGAACGGGATGATGGCGACGACCATGATGATGAAGGGCGTCGACCGCGTCGCATTGACGACGATGCCGAGCACGCGATTGACGATCGGAGCCGCGAACAGCTCCCCCTTCCGGCTGGTCGCGAGGAAGACGCCGAGCGGCAGGCCGAAGGCGGTGCCGAGCAGCGCCGCGATGCCGACCATGTAAAGGCTCTCGAAGGTCGCCTGGACGATCAGGTTGATGAGCTCAGGCGACATAGCCGAGATGCTCCGCCGGGAATTGATGTTGAGACAGAAAGGCCAGCGTCCGCGTCACCGCGTCCTCGCCGGGAATACCGAGAGGAATGCCGAGAACGAGCGAGCCGACTTGCTGGCCGCCGATCTCGTCGATGCGCGCCGACAGCAACGACACGTCGAGGCCGAGCTCGCGGGCGAGCCGGGCGACCAGGGTGTCGCCGGCCCCTGCTCCGCGCACCTGGAGCCGGATCACAGCCTGCCCGTCGGCAGACGGCGCCGCCACGATCCGGCTCGCCAGCGAGACCGGCAGGCTGTCGCCGATCACCTCGGCCAGGAAGGACTGCGTGATCGGATGCTTCGGGTGCGTGAAGATATCGGCGACATGGCCGCTTTCGACCACATGACCTGCGTCGAGCACGACGACGTCCCTGGCGAGCTGGCGCACCACGGACATTTCGTGGGTGATCAGCACGATGGTCACCCCGAGCTCGCGGTTGATGTTGGCGAGCAGATCGAGGATCGCGCGCGTGGTCTGCGGATCGAGCGCGGAGGTCGCCTCGTCCGACAACAGCACGCTCGGCCGCGTCGCCAGCGCCCGGGCGATGCCGATGCGCTGCTTCTGGCCGCCGGAGAGCTCCGACGGATAGCGGTCATGCTTGTCGGCGATGCCGACGAGCGCGAGCAGCTCGGTCACGCGCGCCTTGATGTCGGCCTTGGACCAGCCGGCGATCTCCAGCGGCAGCGCAATGTTGTCGGCCGCAGTGCGCGAGGACAGCAGGTTGAAATGCTGGAAGATCATGCCGATCGAGCGCTGCGCCAGCCGCAACTCGCGGCCCGCCAGCGCCGAGATATCGCGGCCATCTACGATCACGCGGCCCGTGGTCGGCTTCTCCAGTCCGTTGATGAGCCGCACCAGGCTCGACTTGCCGGCGCCGGAGCGGCCGATCACGCCCGTGATGGATCCGCGTGGAATGGCGAAGTCGATATTTTGCAGCGCGTTGACGCCGGGCTTGCCGCGGTAAGCGGGATAGGTCTTCGAGATGCCGGCGAAACGAACCATCGCCTCCGGTTCGTCGGCAGCAGGTGAAATCGCTTCGAACCTCTCGATCGGCTGTCCGATCGCAAGCGATTGATGGGCATTCATGGAAGCGGCCTTCATGCACAAAAGTTCTCTCGTCCGCCCGGAAGGCAAACAAGCGCCGGTCGCATCGGCGACGAGGAAGGGGAGCAGCAGCAAACCGCCTCGAAGGAGTCGCGCGCTGCATCCGCAGCACACAGCATCGCCTCTTCCGATCCTTCTTGCAATTGCAGATATTTGCAGGGAGATGGACGAAATTTCCCCGATCGCCCCCAGCCCAAGAAAATTCATCCGCCGGATATCCGAGAGCGCCTTGGCTACCGACCCTTGAAGCGTGGCTTGCGGCGGCCCAGGAATGCCTCAACGCCCTCCTTGTGATCCTCGCTGAAGCTGGCGAGTGCGAACTGATCGACGTCCATATGGCTGGCGAGATCGTCCAGCGCATGCGCGAGCCGGTTGACCGTGAGCTTCGTCATCGCAACCGAGAGCGGCGGCTGCGCGGCGACCTTGCGGGCGAGCTCCATGGCGGCCTCGAAGGCATGGCCGGGATCGGTCACCTGTTCCACCAGGCCCCACTCATAGGCTTCATCCGCCGAGATGCGTTGGTCGGCCAGGATCACCGCCTGCTTGGTGCGGGCGGGTCCGATCAGATGCAGCATGCGCGGAATGCTCTGCCAGCTCATGTTCATGCCGAGCCCGATCTCGGGCACGCGCAGATGCGCGTCGTGCCCCATCACGCGGAAGTCGAGCGCCACGGCCAGCGCGACGCCGCCGCCGACGCAAAAACCCTCGATCGCCGCGATCGTGATCTGCTCCATCTCCTGCCAGGCGTGGGTGAGGCGCGGCCCGAGCTTGAGGTGCCGGCGCAGCGTGCCGAGATCCATCTCGTTGCGCGAGCGGCCCTCGTCGTCTTTCAAGTCGAAGCCGGCACTGAACGCGCTGGCGCTGCCGGTCAGAACCACGACGGAGGTTGTCGCATCATCTTCGAAGCTGCGCGCGGCCGCGGTGAGCTGGCGCAGCGCCTCGGGCGACAGCGCATTGATGCCGTCATTGCGGTCGAACCGCACGATCGCGATCCGCCCCTCCGGCCCGTGACCCTTCTCGATCGTCACGTAATTGGTCAACGGAAGTCTCCCCTGTTCTTGTTGCTCTTGATCACAGACGTCCGGTGCGCCGGTGCTCCGGCTCACTAGCGTTCTCGCCGATAATGTTGCGGCCGTAGATCTCGTCGACCGAAAATATCTCGTTCGGCCGCCAGCGGACAGCGCCAGGCCAGCCCATGGCGAGATGTTAGCAGAGTCTTCGCCTCGACAAGGCCCGGATTCTGGGACTATGTTCGCGCCATGAGCGAGCACCACCACGACCACGATCACGACCATTCCGAGCTGTCGGAGACCGAGCTGCGCGTGCGCGCGCTCGAGACCATCCTGACGGAAAAGGGCTATGTCGAGCCCGCCGCGCTCGATGCCATCATCCAGGCCTACGAGACCAAGATCGGCCCGCACAACGGCGCCCGCGTCGTCGCCAAGGCCTGGACCGATCCGGCCTTCAAGAAGGCACTGCTGGAGGACGGCTCCAAGGCGATCGGCACGCTCGGCCATGTCAGCCGCGTCGGCGACCATCTCGTCGTGGTCGAGAACACGCCCGAGCGCCACAACATGGTCGTATGCACATTATGCTCCTGCTACCCTTGGGAGATGCTGGGGCTGCCGCCGGTCTGGTACAAGGCCGCGCCCTACCGCTCGCGTGCGGTAAAGGATCCGCGCGGCGTGCTCGCCGATTTCGGCGTCACCCTGCCCAAGGACATGGAAATCCGGGTATGGGATTCCACGGCCGAGACCCGCTTCCTGGTGCTACCGATGCGCCCAGCGGGCACGGAGGGATGGAGCGAGGAGCAGCTCGCCGAGCTCGTCACCCGCGATTCCATGATCGGCACAGGCTTTCCCAGGACGCCGGGAGCGCCGTCATGAACGGCGTGCACGACATGGGTGGCATGGACGGGTTCGGCAAGGTCGAGCCCGAGCCGAACGAGCCGATGTTCCACGAGGAATGGGAGTCACGTGTGCTCGCGATGGTGCGCGCGATGGGCGCGGCCGGCGCCTTCAACATCGACACCTCGCGTTACTATCGCGAGACGCTGCCGCCACACGTGTACCTCTCGAGCTCCTATTACAAGAAGTGGTTCCTCGGGCTCGAGGAGATGCTGATCGAGAAGGGCTACCTCACCAGGGAGGAGGTCGAGGCCGGCCATGCGATGCAGCCCGCAAAGGCGCTCAAGCACGGCAAGTTCGATCTCGCCAATGTCGAGCGGGTGATGGTGCGCGGCAAGTTCGCCCGGCCCGCCCCGGCGCCCGCCAAGTTCAAGATCGGCGATCGCGTCCGCGCCAAGAACATCCATCCGACCACGCATACAAGGCTGCCGCGCTATGTCCGCGGCCATGTCGGCGTTGTCGAGCTCAAGCACGGCTGCCACGTGTTTCCTGATACGGCGGCGATGGAGCGCGGCGAACATCCGCAATGGCTTTACACGGTCGTGTTCGAGGGCCGCGACCTCTGGGGCGAGGACGGCGATCCGACCCTGAAGGTGTCGATCGATGCCTTCGAGCCCTATCTGGATCCGGCGTGATGAGCAGCGCGCTTGCCGCTGCCGCGACGGCGGCCATTCCCAGCATTCCGCGCGATGACGACGGTCCGGTGTTCCGCGCGCCCTGGGAGGCGCATGCATTTGCGATGGCCCTGACGCTGCACGAGCGCGGGGTGTTCACCTGGCCGGAATGGGCTGCAGCACTCGCACATCAGATCAAACGAGCGCAGGCCGCGGGCGATCCTGACACCGGCGAGACCTATTACCTGCACTGGCTCGCCACGCTGGAAGGCCTGGTGGCAAGCAAGGGCGTCGCCTCGACGGACACGCTGCACCGCTATCGCGATGCCTGGGACCGCGCCGCCGACCGCACGCCGCATGGCAAGCCGATCGAGCTGCGGCCGGAGGATTTTCGATAGTCCTTTGCCATTGCTGTACGGCGGCCGCCCCACTCTCCGCCGTCATCCTGAGGCGCGAACCTTGCGATGCCTTGCATCGCAAGGTGAAGCCTCGAAGGATGGGCTCCGGGCGCGCTTGCAGCCCATCCTTCGAGGCGCGCAAGGGCGCGCACCTCAGGATGACGGCGGTGGGTGTGACAGCCCTCACCGCCCCGCCACAAACTCCCGCCACCCCTTCGCCCGCAGGCTGCACGCCGGGCACTCGCCGCAGCCATAGCCCCAATCGTGCTGCGCGCCGCGTTCGCCGAGATAGCAGGTGTGGGAGTGCTCGCGGATCAGATCGACCAGCCCCTCGCCGCCGAGATCCTGCGCCAGCTGCCAGGTCGCGGCCTTGTCGATCCACATCAAGGGCGTATGCAGCTCGAACTTCCTGGCCATGCCGAGCGAGAGCGCCGTCTGCATGGCGCGGATTGTCTCGTCGCGGCAATCGGGATAGCCGGAATAGTCCGTCTCGCACATGCCGCCGACGATGTGCGTGATACCGCGCCGGTAGGCCAGCGCCGCGGCGAAGGTCAGGAATACGAGGTTGCGGCCGGGCACGAAGGTGTTCGGCAGGCCGTCGGCGCCCATCGCGATCGCGACGTCGCGCGTCAGCGCGGTCTCGGACACCGCCGCCAGCGTCGGGATCGACAGGGTATGGCCGTCGCCGAGCTTTGCGGCCCAATCAGCGCGCAACGCCTTGACGCCGTCGAACAGCCGCTCGCGGCAGGCGAGCTCGATGGCGTGGCGCTGGCCGTAGTCGAATCCCAGCGTCTCCACGCGGGAAAAGCGGCTGAGCGCCCAGGCGAGGCAGGTGGTGGAATCCTGCCCGCCGGAAAACAGCACCAGCGCGGTTTCCGATGAAAATGTGTCGCTCATGGCCCGCGCTTTAGCATTGTGGGACGTCTCAGCCAATCGGTGGAAATCGGCCCGTTCCGCACGCCCGCGCTGGGAACGGCGGCCGGCTTTTGGCATAAAGCTGGGAGCCAGGAGAATAGCCCCGCAATGACCCCTTCCCGCGATATTTCCCGCCTGATCGAGATCATGGCGGCGTTGCGCACGCCGGTGACCGGCTGCCCCTGGGACCTCGAGCAGAATTTTGCGACCATCGCACCCTACACGATCGAGGAGGCCTATGAGGTGGTGGATGCCATCACGCGCGGCGACCTCGATGATCTCCGCGAAGAGCTCGGCGACCTCCTGCTCCAGGTGGTGTTCCACGCCCAGATGGCGTCGGAGCAGAACGCTTTCGCGTTCGGCGACGTCGTCGAAGCCATCACCCGCAAGATGATCCGACGCCATCCCCATGTCTTCGCAGACAAGGACGGCAACCTCGCCTCGTCCCACGTCAAGGAGGTCTGGGACCGCATCAAGGCCGAGGAGAAAGCCGAACGCGCCGCGCGCCGGCCGCCCGAAGAGACGCCGGCGCACAAATCGCTGCTGTCAGGCGTGAAGGCCGGCCAGCCCGCGCTGACCCGCGCCATGGAGCTGCAGCGCAAGGCCTCGACCGTCGGCTTCGACTGGAACGACCCGCGCGCCGTTCTGGCAAAGATCCGCGAGGAGGCCGACGAGATCGAGGCCGCGCTCGACCGTGGCGACAAGCAGGAGTTGGCGGAAGAGACCGGCGACCTCATGTTCGCCCTCGTCAACCTCGCCCGCCACGTCGATGCCGATCCGGAAGCGGCGTTGCGCGCAACCAACGCGAAATTCGAGCGGCGCTTTGCCTATATCGAACGCGCGCTGGAGGCGCAGGGACACACGCTGGAGCAGGCGTCGCTGGCCGAGATGGATGCGCTGTGGAATGAAGCGAAGGGTGAGGAGACAGCGTCAGAGGGGCGCAAGGAAGCGCGCCCGTAATTCACTTGTTGGCGAAAGCCAATTCGTAGGGTGGGCAAAGCGACTTGTCCGCTGTAGCTCGAAGAGCGAAGGCGGAAGCGTGCCCACCACCTGCCTCATATCGCGGAATGATGGTGGGCACGGCGCTTTGCGCCTTTGCCCACCCTACGAGCGCTGCATTGTCCGGGACGACAGCATTTATGCGGCGTGATGCGGCACCGCGTCGAACCTCGACACCACGATGTCCCGCTTGGTCTCGTCCACCCGCACGGTCATGTCGAAGCGGCCGTCGTGCAGCTCCTTGGCCAGCACCTCGGCATTGCGATGCAGCCAGCTGATGCCGGCGCCGTCGGCGGCGTCGATGGAGAGATCGAGCGTGGTGCGCTTTGCGGCAAGGCGTTCCTCGATCGCGGCGAGCAATGCATCGACGCCCTCGCCCGTGACGGCGGAGACCAGCATGGCCGGGTGGTCGACGGGCCGGCGCGCCGCGATGTTCAAAAGCTCTTCGCGCTGCTCGGCATCGTAACGGTCGATCTTGTTCCAGACCTCGATGATGCGGCCTGAATCATCGGGATTGATGCCGAGCTGACGCAGCACCGCGTCGACGTCGCTCTGCTGCGCCTCGGCATCTTCATGCGAGATGTCGCGCACATGGAGAATGACGTCGGCCTCGAGCACCTCCTCCAGCGTGGCACGGAAGGCGGCGACGAGCTGGGTCGGCAGGTTGGAGATAAAGCCGACCGTGTCCGACAGCATGGCCTTGCCGCCATGCGGCAGGTTGAGCGCGCGCAAGGTCGGATCGAGCGTCGCAAACAGCATGTCGGCGGCCTGCACGTCGGCGCGGGTCAGGCGGTTGAACAGCGTCGATTTGCCGGCGTTGGTGTAGCCGACCAGCGCGACGACGCGATACGGCACGCGCTGCCGTCCCGCACGATGCAGCCGCCGCGTCGCCTGCACCTTCTTCAGCTCGCCCTCGAGCTTGGAGATGCGTTCCTGGATCAGGCGGCGGTCCGCTTCGATCTGCGTCTCGCCGGGGCCGCCCATGAAGCCGAAGCCGCCGCGCTGGCGCTCCAGATGGGTCCATGAGCGCACCAGGCGCGAGCGCTGGTAGTTGAGATGCGCGAGCTCGACCTGGAGCGAGCCTTCCCGCGTCTTGGCACGGCGGCCGAAGATTTCCAGGATCAGCCCGGTGCGGTCCAGCACCTTGGCGTGCAGCTCCTTCTCGAGATTGCGCTGCTGGATCGGCGCCAGCGCGCAATCCATCACCACGAGCTCGACCTCGAGGGTCTTGATCAGGCCAGCGATCTCCTCGACCTTGCCCTTGCCGATATAGGTGGCGGGACGGATCTGGCTGATCGGCGCGATGATGGCGTCGGCGACGACGAGATCGATCGCGCGCGCGAGGCCGGCGGCTTCGTCGAGCCGGGCCTCGGCGTCACGCAAGACATGTGTTTCCGATTGCGCGTCGGCACTGCCCGCGCGCACACGCAAGTAGGGGCCGATGACAAGCACCCGCCCCGTCTGCTTTGCCCCTGCCGACCGCGGACGGTCGGCATCCCCGTCGAAATTCCGGGGTTCCAATCAGATCACTCTCAAGCCGGCTGATCCTCGCCGCCTTCGAACAGCTGGATCGGAGCACCAGGCATGATGGTCGAGATCGCATGCTTGTAGACCAGCTGCGAATGACCGTCGCGCCGAAGCAGCAAACAGAAATTGTCGAACCAGGTCACGATGCCCTGGAGCTTTACTCCGTTGACCAGAAAGATCGTCAGTGGCGTCTTGGTTTTGCGAACGTGATTGAGGAAGGTGTCCTGTAGGTTTTGTGCGCGGTCTGCCGCCATTGTTTTTTTCTCGCTTTGAGTTTCTTTTTATTGCGCCGGTTGCGGCCCTCTTTGTGAGGTTCGGGGCCTCTCCCGGTTGCCGTTCCGTCATGAGATCCCCCTCGGACGGAACAGCTGTGCGATTAGAGGACAGGTGGGCCTATTAGGCAAGCCGCTTCACGCGGCAGCCCCCGCCTGATTGCTCCGAAAAAATACGGAAATCGATGATTTTCCTGCTTTATCCCTAAGATGCCGCCGCAATGTCGCGGCGCTGGATTCTTGTTTTGACGTCCGTTTCCTCATGCCAGCCGGTGGCCGCTTCGCGCGAAAATGCGCTAGCCGACACCGAGCGCCTTCAGCTTTCGATGCAGCGCCGACCGTTCCATGCCAACGAACTCGGCTGTGCGAGAAATATTTCCTGAAAAACGGCTGATCTGTGCAATCAAATAGTCGCGCTCGAACACCTCGCGCGCCTCACGCAGCGGCAGGCCCATGATGTGCTCGCCATTGTTGCTGGTCGGCATCGCCGGCACCATGGAGCCGACGTCCTGTGGCAACATGTCCGCCGTGATGATGACCTCCGGCCCGCCTGCCGCGAGAATCATGACCCTCTCGACGTTGTTGCGGAGCTGGCGCACATTGCCCGGCCAGACATGCGATTGCAGCACCGCCATCGCGTCCTGCCCGATCTGCCGCTTGGGCAGACCGCTGCCGGCCGAGATCTGCTCCATGAAATAGTCGATCAATTCCGGGATGTCCTCGCGCCGTTCCGAGAGCGCGGGCACGCGGATCGGCACCACCGAGAGCCGGTGATAGAGGTCCTCGCGGAAGTGGCCGGCCGCGATCTCCTCCTCGAGATTGCGCGCGGTCGACGAGATGATGCGGACGTCGACCTGCACCTTGGCGGTGCCGCCGACGCGCTGGAACGACTGCTCCACCAGCACGCGCAGGATCTTGTTCTGGGTCTCGCGCGGCATGTCCGCGATCTCGTCGATGAACAGCGTGCCGCCATGGGCTTCCTCGAGCGCACCGGCCTTGCGCGGCTGCTCGCCGTTGGACTGCTCGACGCCGAACAGCTCGTGCTCCATCCGCTCGGGCGTGATCGCGGCGGCGTTGATGACGACGAAGGGACCGTCGGCACGGCCCGAGGCCACGTGCAGGGTGCGTGCGGCCAATTCCTTGCCGGCGCCGGCGGGGCCGACGATCAGGATGCGGCTGTTGGCCTTGGCGGCGCGCTCGATGGTCTGGCGCAGCTGGTTCATGCTGGGCGAGCGGCCGACGAGCTGGCTGGCGCTCGGCGCGAGCTGCTTCAGCTCCTTCACCTCGCGCTTCAGCCGCGAGTTCTCCAGCGCCCGGGTCGCGACCAGGATCAAACGGTCGGCCTTGAACGGCTTCTCGATGAAGTCGTAGGCGCCGCGCTTGATCGCGGCGACCGCGGTCTCGATGTTGCCGTGGCCGGAGATCATCACGACCGGCAGATCGGCGTTGTCTTTCTTGACCTGCTCCAGCAGCTGCAAGCCGTCGAGCTTGGAGCCTTGCAGCCAGATGTCGAGGAACACCAGGTGCGGCCTGCGGTTGGCGATCTCGGCGAGTGCCGTATCGCTGTCGCGTGCGGTTCGGGTCACGAAGCCCTCGTCCTCGAGAATGCCCGCAACGAGATCGCGAATATCGGCCTCATCATCGACAATCAGAATTTCACTTGCCATGGATCGCGCCTGTCATGTCAGCTGCCTGTTGAGGCTTCGATTTTCGTTGAATCATTGGTCTTTTCAGCGGGCTCTTTGGTTTCGGCCGCCGGCCCTTTTGTTTCCGGCGCCGCCTCTTTCGCCGGCCCCGTCACTGCGTCCTTGGTGATTTCCCTGGCCACCGGCGCTTGCTCGGCTCCTTCGGCTTTGGCGGGCTGCCCGGAGATCGCAAAGCGCATCCGCATCCAGGCACCGCGCTGGCCCTCACGGAAGTCGGAGGCATCCTTCAGCTCGATGCGTCCGCCATGGTCTTCCAGCACGCGGCCGACGATCGCAAGGCCGAGGCCGGTGCCCTTGGCCCGCGTCGTGACGTAGGGTTCGAGCAGCCGCGAGCGCGCGACCTTGGGCAGTCCGATGCCGTTGTCGATCACGTCGATCAGCACGTCATCGCCCTCGCGGGAGACGACGACGTCGATACGGCCCTTGCCGAGCTCTTCCGGCGGGACCTGCTCGATCGCCTCGGTGGCGTTCTTGACGATGTTGGTGACCGCCTGAGAGATCAGCCGGCGGTCGAACTGGGCCCGGAGCGGATCCTGCTTGAACTCGGCCTCAATATCGATCTCGGGATGAGCGACCTTCATCAGGAACACGGCCTGCCGCACGGTGTCGGCGACGTCCTCGCCCTCCATCACCGGCTTCGGCATGCGGGCAAAGCGCGAGAACTCGTCGACCATGCGGCGGATGTCGTCGACCTGGCGCACGATGGTGTCGGTGCACTGCTCGAAGATCTGCTTGTCCTTGACCTCGGTGATGTCCTTGCCGAACTTGCGGCGGATGCGTTCGGCCGAGAGCTGGATCGGCGTCAGGGGGTTCTTGATCTCGTGGGCGATGCGGCGCGCCACGTCACCCCAGGCCGAGGTGCGCTGCGCCGAGACCAGCTCGGTGATGTCGTCGAGCGTGATGATGTAGCTGTCGTGCGGCTGATTCTTCTCGGCGCTAACCCGGACTGACAGATTGCGTTCCTGCCCGTCGCGGGTGATCGTGATCTGCCCCTGCACCAGGCGCTGGGTCCCTTCCCGCGCCGCCTTCATCATCTCGTCGAGCTCGGGCAGCACCTCGGAGAGCGGGTGGCCGAGCGTCTCGGATTCGGCGTGCCCGATCAGCTTCTCGGCCGAGCGGTTCAAGATGCCGACGCTGCCGGAGGCATCGACGCCGATGATGCCGGCGCTCGCCGAGGACAGCACGGCCTCGATGAAACGGCGGCGACTGTCGATGAGGTCGCTGGCGTTGACGAGCTCGTCGCGCTGGCTGCGCAATTCCTGCGTCATCTTGTTGAAGGTCTCGCCAAGCTGGGCCAGATCGCCTTCCGACTGGTGCACCGGCACCTGGACATGGAGATCGCCGGTCGAGACCGTGTGGGCAGCGTTCATCAGCCGCCGGATCGGCGAGACCAGCGAGTTGGCGAAGTTGAGGCCGATCAGCACCGAGGCCATCAGGATGGTCAGCGCGATCACGGCAAACATCAGCGCGAAGGCGACCTGGATACCGAGCCGGCGCGACTCGATCTGGGCATATTCGGCGACGCTGACCTCGGTCTGCTTGAGCTGATTGACGACGTTGGGATCAAGGGGCCGGGCGACATAGAGGAAGGTGTCGCTGAACGCGCGCAACCGGATCACCGCGGCGACGAAGCTCGCATCGGGGAGCACCGCGATCTCGGGCTCGTTCTCGTTGACGTTGCTGAGGAAGTCGGGCGCGGGTGGCGAATAGGCGAGCCGCATGCCGGTGTCGGCGGATTCCAGGATGTTGGTGTTCTTGTCGATGATCATCGCGCCCGGCAGATTGCGCGAGCCGGCGCTGGCGGTCAGCATCTCGCGGAACGAGCGGCGATCCTGGTCGTAGAGCGGCCGGGCATGCGCGATGTCGTTGGCCATGCCGAGAATGTCGCCACGGATCAGCTGGGCATGGTCCTGCATATAGGCCCGCGCGATCGTCAGCGAATTCTGGATCACCTGCTTGGTCGGCCCGGAGAACAGCCGGTCGAGGCCACGCTCGATGGTGACGTTGGCGACGACGGCCACCAGCACCGCCGGAAGCACCGCCACGATCGAGAACAGGCTGACGATCTGGACATGGAGGCGCGCCGCCGCCCTGCCCCGCCGCCGCGCCAGGATCAGCTGCCAGAGCTCGCGGACGATGATGCCGACCAGCAGCAGGATCGTCGCCGCGTTGATCAGGTAGAACGAGCGGACGACCTCGGGCGTCGGCTCGATCCTGGTGAGGCCGGTCAGGACCAGGAAGGTCAGGAACGCCGACAGCAGCGCCAGCCCCACGGCAAACGGCGCCAGCCAGCGCCGAGCCGACCAACGCCGGGGCTCATCCGCTGGGGCCGTGTCGAAGTGTGCGGCCGAGGTCTCTGCGCTGGTCATTCCGGCAATGGCGATGCTGAAAAGGGGTCCGCGGGCGCGCGGATACTGATGTATTCGTACCACATTGTTGCCGAATTGCGACAATTCCGCGGCGCTTCCTTCGCGACCGACGCCCATCATCCACAACCACATGCCGCCTGGACGGGAACGGATTCCCGTCATCCCGGCTTGACCCGGCATGGATAGATATTTTCTCGCGACGATGGTGTCGGCCGTTCTGCTGCTGATCGTGGCCGCCGACCTCCTGGTCAACGGCCTGGGTCTCCAGCAGCCGCTGGTGAATGTCGCCAGCGTCATGCCGGCCTCGGGCCGGCTCGTCAGATAGGTGCGGTTCCGCGCGGTGCGGCCGGATGACCGATTTTACGGCGCGGACGGAACATTTTGCTCTGATGCGGACTTCTGCTCACCGCGTCTGCCATAACGGCCAGCGCGATCCGGACAGGCTCAGCTCTGCCTTGGTAGGGGGAGCTGAGCCACCGTCCCGGTCGAGCAACTAGCCCCCGCTCCGATAGACCTGGATATCCAGATCCCGGATCTTCTTGCGCAGCGTGTTGCGGTTGAGGCCGAGCAGGTCGGCGGCGCGGATCTGGTTGCCGCGGGTGGCCGCCAGCGCGGCCGTGAGCAGCGGCACTTCGATCTCCTTGAGGATGCGGTGATAGAGGCCGGGCGGCGGCACGCCGTTCGGAAAGCCCTGGAAGTGCGATGACAGATACGCCTCCACGGCGCCGCCGAGATTGTCGACGCCCTGCTGGACCGCAGCGCCCGGGCTGACCGAGGGCGGCGCGAGCTCGCCGTCGATGACGGACGCCGTGATGACGTCCTGCGGATAGAGCGCGGCGAGACGCCGGGCGAGATTCTCCAGCTCGCGCACGTTGCCGGGCCAGCGGTGCTGCTTCAGCCGCTCCAGCGCCAGCGTGTCGAGCTTCTTCGGCGGCAGGCCGTCCTTCTCGGCGAGCGCGAAGAAGTGCCGCACCAGATCCGGCAGATCCTCGATGCGCTCGCGCAAGGGGGGCAGCCGCAGCGGCACGACGTTGAGGCGGAAGAACAGGTCCTCCCGGAACAGGCCCTGCTGGATCAGGACGCGCAGATCCTTGTTGGAGGCCGCGACGATGCGCACGTCGGTCTTGATCGGCGTGCGGCCGCCGACGGTGGTGTATTCGCCCTGCTGCAGCACGCGCAGCAACCGCGTCTGCGCCTCCATCGGCATGTCGCCGATCTCGTCGAGGAACAGCGTGCCGCCTTCCGCCTGCTCGAACCGGCCGGAGGCGCGGGTGTTGGCGCCGGTGAAGGCGCCGCGCTCATGGCCGAACAGCTCGGATTCGATGAGGTCGCGCGGGATCGCGGCCATGTTGACGGCGACGAACGGGCCGTTGCGGCGCTTGCCGTAATCGTGCAGCGCGCGCGCCACCAGCTCCTTGCCGGTGCCGGATTCGCCCGTGATCATCACGGTGAGGTCGGTCTGCATCAGGCGTGCGAGCACGCGGTAGATTTCCTGCATCGCCGGCGAACGGCCGACCAGCGGGATCGCCTCCATCTCGGCGTCCTCGTCCGGCGTCGAGACGCGCTCCTTCGGCTCGGCGAGCGCGCGGCCGACGATGGCGATCAGCTCCTTGAGGTCGAAGGGTTTCGGCAGATATTCGTAGGCCCCGCGCTCGGAGGCGCGGATCGCCGTCATGAACGTGTTCTGCGCGCTCATGACGATGACCGGCAGATTCGGCCGCATCTTCTTGATCCGCGGCAGCAGGTCGAAGGCGTTCTCGTCGGGCATCACCACGTCGGTGATGACGAGATCGCCCTCCCCCTGGCTGACCCAGCGCCACAGCGTTGCGGCATTGCCGGTGAGCCTGACCTCATAGCCGGCCCGGGACAGTGCCTGATTGAGAACGGTGCGGATGGCGGTATCGTCATCGGCTACGAGAATGCTACCTGCGGGCATTGTTAATCCTCATTTTGCCCCCTGTGACACAGGCGACGACTTCCCGGCAGAGTCGGCGCGACTGCTTTGATCGGCATGTTTCGCCGATGTGGAATACATCGGCATCAGCACGCGGAAGGTGGTCCTGCGCGGCTGAGATTCGCATTCGATGATGCCCCCGTGATCGCCGACGATCTTGGCGACCAATGCAAGACCCAGGCCCGAGCCGGTCTGCTTGGTGGTCACGAAGGGGTCGAACAGGTTGGGCAGAAGATCGTCCGGCACGCCCGGTCCGTTGTCTTTCACACAGAACTCGAGCGGCAGGGATACCCGGGATTTTTGACCGGGAACTGACAGGCGCACGCCGGGGCGGAACGCGGTGGTGAGCTGGATCTCGGCGTCGGGCACGTCGATCAGGGCTTCGGCGGCGTTCTTCACGAGGTTGAGGAACACCTGGATCAACTGGTCCTGGTTCGCCAGCACCGGCGGCAGCGAGGGGTCGTAATCCTCGATGAAGCGGATGTTGCGGGCAAAACCCGACTGCGCCAGCCGCTTCACGTGGTCCAGCACCGAATGGATGTTGACGGGACCGCGCACCACGGGACGCTCGTCGCCGAACACCTCCATGCGGTCGACCAGGGTCACGATGCGGTCGGCCTCGTCGCAGATCAGGCGCGTCAGCATGCGGTCCTCGGACGAGGCCTGCTGCTCCAGCAGCTGCGCCGCGCCGCGGATGCCGGACAGCGGGTTCTTGATCTCGTGCGCCAGCATCGCGGCCAGCGCGATCACCGAGCGCGCCGCGCTGCGATGGGTGAGCTGGCGGTCCATCTTGTCGGCGATGGTGCGCTCCTGCAGCATCACCACGATATGACCGGGGCGCTCGGTCAGCGGAGCCACGTGCAGGTCGACCTGACGGTCGCCGCCCATGCGCGGCGTGCCGAGATCGACCTTGTATTCGTTGACCGGCGAGTTCGACGAGCGCACCTGGTCGATCAGCGCCAGCAAGGGGCTGCCGAACGGCACCAGCTCTTTCAACGATTGCCGCTTCAGGAACTGCGTCGAGATCTCGAAGAAGGCTTCGGTGGCGATGTTGGCGGCGACGATCTTGCCGTCGGGCCCGATCATCAGCACGGGATTGGGCAAGGCATCGAGCATTGCGTCGCTGTCGGATGGACCGCGATGTTCAGCGGCTGAGCTCATGCAGCAGCGCTCCATGCGAAGTCGTCGAACGCATCCTGCAGCGACTGGTGGACGAGGCGCGGATCCTCCGAGGTGAGGATCTTCTGGCGCCACGACTTCAGCTTCCCGACCGACGCGCCGCTCGCCGCGGCCGCGACGTCGAGCGCCCAGCCGAGATGCTTGCGGGCATGTCTCAGTCCGACGCGAAGACCATAGAGCGCGCAGACGCCCTCATAGAGCGTGCGGATATAATGCAGCTGGGTTTCGAGCGAGGGCACCGCTTCCTCAGACCCGCCCTTCAGGCGGCGGCCGATCTGGCCGGGCAGCCAGGGCTGGCCCTGCGCGCCGCGGCCGATCATCACGGCATCGGCGCCGGAGGCCTTGAGCGCCGCGAGCGCGCGCTCGTAGGAGGTGATGTCACCGTTGACGACGAGCGGAATGGCGATCGCCTCGCGCACGGCGCGGATCGCGTCCCAATCGGCCTCGCCCTTGTAGAACTGGCTGCGGGTGCGGCCATGCACCGTCACGAGCTTGACGCCGGCGGCTTCCGCGCGCCGCGCCAGCTCCGGCGCGTTGCGGCTGCGGTCGTCCCAGCCGAGCCGCATCTTCAGCGTCACCGGGACCTTCACCGCCGCGATGGTGGCATCGATCAGGCTGACGGCGTGGTCGAGGTCGCGCATCAAGGCCGAGCCGGACTGGCCGCCGGTGACGTGGCGGGCCGGACAGCCCATGTTGATGTCGATGATATCGGCGCCTCCGGCCTCGGCGATCCGGGCACCCTCGGCCATCCAATGGGCCTCGCAGCCGGCGAGCTGGACCACGTGCGGACCAATCCCGGCGGCTTCGCAACGCAACCGGGACATCCAATGGCCGTTGGCGAGCTCATCGCTGGCGGTCATTTCGGACACGACGAGACCGGCCCCGAGCTCCGCGGCCAGCCGGCGGACGGGCGAGTCAGTCACCCCCGACATCGGCGCCAGGAAGACCGGAATGGCGACATCAATATCGCCTATTTTCAACGGCTTAGAGCCGGATATTGCCGAACCGGTCACAGGGGTCTCGTCGACTGGGCAGGGGCCTCATCGCGCCTGCCATGATCTATCTTGCGCACAATTCTTGTGCAGTCAAGCGTCATGCCTACAGTTTAGACAATTCTGCAAGTCTTTCAAGTGCAGTGCAGCAAAATGCCGTTGCGAACAATCGGGGGAAACCCCCTTTTTTTGCGGGCCTGCCGTGCTAGAGGCATGCGGCAATCACCCCACTCCCCGACTCTCCCATCACCAACTGAGTATTTGAGTCCTATGGCGAAATCACAGCGCACCGCGGTCGTCCTCGTCGCAGCCGGGCGTGGACTGCGTGCGGGCGCCGGTGGGCCGAAGCAATATCGCGAGATCGGCGGCGTGCCGGTGATCTATCGCGCCATGGAAGCCTTCAGCCGCCACGCCGACGTGTTTGCGGTGCAGCCGGTGGTGAACCCCGATGACAGCGCCATGTTCACGGCCGCGGTCGCGGGGCTCGAGCACGAGCCGCCGACCAATGGCGGCGCGACGCGGCAGGCCTCGGTGCTTGCCGGCCTCGAAGCGCTCGCACAACACAAGCCCGATATCGTCCTGATTCACGACGCCGCGCGCCCCTTCGTCTCGGACGGATTGATCTCGCGCGCGATCGAGGCGGCGAACCGAACCGGCGCCGCGATCCCCGTCGTCCCCGTCACCGATACGATCAAGCTCACCGGCGCGAGCGGCAATGTCGAGGGCACGCCGGACCGCGCCTCCTTGCGGATCGCGCAGACGCCGCAATCCTTTCGTTTCGACGTCATCCTCGAAGCGCATCGTCGCGCGGCGCAGGACGGCCGCAGCGATTTCACCGACGATGCCGCGATTGCCGAATGGGCAGGATTGACGGTTGCAACCTTTGAAGGCGATGTTGCCAACATGAAGCTCACCACACCCGAGGATTTCGTGCGCGAGGAAGCGCGCCTGGCGGCCCAGCTCGGCGATATCAGGACCGGCACCGGCTACGACGTGCACGCCTTCGGCGAAGGCGACCACGTCATGCTGTGCGGCGTGCGCGTGCCGCACACCAAGGGTTTCCTCGCCCATTCCGACGGCGATGTCGGCCTCCATGCGCTGGTCGACGCCATCCTCGGCGCGCTCGCCGACGGCGACATCGGTTCGCACTTCCCGCCGAGCGATCCGAAGTGGAAGGGTGCCTCCTCCGACCAGTTCCTGAAATACGCCATCGAGCGCGTCACGGCGCGCGGCGGCCGCGTCGCCAATCTCGAGGTGACGATGATCTGCGAGCGGCCGAAGATCGGCCCCTTGCGCGACACCATGCGCGCGAGCATCGCCGAGATCTCCGGCGTCGACATCTCGCGCGTCGCGGTGAAGGCGACGACCAGCGAGCGGCTCGGCTTCACCGGCCGCGAGGAAGGCATCGCGGCCACCGCGAGCGCCACCATCCGTCTGCCCTGGAGCGTGTAAGATCATGGGCGGCAGCGACGCACGCGCCCTCTCCCGTTCGCTGCTCGATCTGTGCCGGATGCGCAAGCTGACGATCGCGACCGCTGAATCCTGCACCGGCGGCCTCGTCGCCGGCGCGCTGACCGACATCCCCGGCTCGTCCGACGTGATCGATCGCGGCTTTGTCACCTATTCCAACGACGCCAAGCGCGCGATGCTCGGCGTCGAAGCCGGCACGCTCGCCAATTTCGGCGCCGTCAGCAAGGAAACCGCGACCGCGATGGCGGTCGGCGCGCTGGAGCGCGCCGGCGTCGATCTCGCCGTCGCCATCACCGGCATTGCCGGCCCCGGCGGCGCGACGCCCGGCAAGCCAGTCGGTCTCG
Organism: Bradyrhizobium sp. LVM 105; assembly: GCF_003957705.1. Lineage (NCBI taxonomy): Bacteria > Pseudomonadati > Pseudomonadota > Alphaproteobacteria > Hyphomicrobiales > Nitrobacteraceae > Bradyrhizobium > Bradyrhizobium sp. LVM 105. The sequence continues at coordinate 468,645 of NZ_QZMV01000004.1, forward strand.
TCCACTTCGCCGCCGCGGCACGCGACGGCCGGATCATCCACCGTGAGCATCGCTTCGGCGCGATAGGCCGCACCGCCGTGCGTCAACGCTCCGTCGTCGAGGCGCTGCGCATGCTCATGGATCTCGCCCGCGGCCCGCAGGCCCAGACCAAGCCGCGCGCCGCCGCAACCCGCCTGCGCCCGCGCGTGACCCGCTCGCCGCGCCGTCACGCCGTAAAGCGCAGGCCGCCGCGATCGCCGCGGGGCTGAGCCACCCCAAGCCGCCGCGAGCAATGCGCTGGCGTGATCGAGCACGGTGCCGGGAGAGGCGCGGTGGTCCGATCGGGCTACAAGCCTTTGCGTTGCCCGACGGGCAAAACACGCCAGTCGTAGGGCAAGACATCAGCGCGAAAATATTCGCCTTTACAGAAATTCGGATTTATCGCATCGTCCCGCCACCTCATCCCGGTCAGAGGGGCGTATCGCGATCGTCACGAAACGTGGGGTGAGCTGCGGTGGACGCAAGTCACATCGGCGCGAGAGGCATCGCAGGGCGGGCAACCGTGAGCGACGGCCGGCGCGCACACGACCGGTGTGACATGCGTACGGCAAAACCGTGTGGTCCTGACGCCCGGGGTCTGTGCGTCAAGTCTTGCGGTGATGTGGCGGCCCGACCGGGTGCGCGCATCAGCGATCTGCAAGGCGACGGGGGCAATAGTGCAACGCTCCCCGGGGAGAGCTCGGCATAAGCCGTCAAACCACTGCGCAGGGAAGGCCGGGATGTCTCCGGTTGCCCTGTTCTCCGCTATGCATGAAGCACACGCAGTCTGCTCTTGGCATGGCGGTCCATGGGAGCCAACCGGCTCCCGGCCTTCCCTGCGCCCTCTTTCAATTGATGAGGGTGAGGCGACCAGGCAAAACTCGGGCGAAGTGCGCCGCGAGCATGCGATGCTGTGTCCGCATGAAGGCGAGTACGTTGCAAACCCTATGCGTCACCGTCACCCTGAGGTGCGCGCGCTGCAGCGCGATAGCGTCGCAGAGCAAGCCTCGAAGGGCGACGGCCCCCGCTGCGCCAGTTCGGCCGCGCATCGTTCGAGGCTCCGCATGCGATGCATTCGCATCGCATGCCTCGCACCTCAGGATGACGGGATTGATACTGTCTCTGCGGAAAGCTTCTGGCTTGCTTCCGCCTTCGTACGCAACACCCCGCTCTCGTGCCCCGGACGCAGCGCAGCGTCCCTCCGACGATGCGCTGCAGAGCCGGGGCCCATGTCGCAGCGAGTGCCGTGGCGTCATGGGTCCCGGCTCTGCGCAGCAACGCTACGCGTTACGGCGCGTCCGGGACACGAGAAGCCGCAACAGCTATGTCGACGCCAGCTTCGGCCGGCCGTAGATCGCATCCGCCCGCTTCTCGAACGCGGTGGAGAAGCGCGCGAAGGCGGCATCGAACATCGAGCCCATCAGCAACGCCAGCATGCGGCTCCTGAATTCGTAGGACAGGAAGAAACCGACGTCGCAGACGCCCTCACCTTTGGGCTCGAACGTCCAGCGGTTTTCCAGATTGCTGAAGGGACCTTGCAGATATTCGACGAGAATCTTCAGATTGGCGCGGTCGAGCGTCACGCGGCTGGTGAAGGATTCCCTGACCAGCTTGAACGACACCGTCATGTCGGCGACCAGCACCTCGGTGCCGTCGGGCTTCACCATCCGCTGGCGAACCTTCAGCGCGCTGCAGAGCGGCACGAATTCCGGGTAGCGCTCGACGTCGGCGACCAGGTCGAACATCTCGGATGCGCTGTGATTGACACGGCGCTTGCTCGAAAATTTGGGCATGGCGGTTCAGCGGGCGTGAGCTGCCCGCGCGGCCTTCAGTCTCGCAAAATCCTCGCCGGCATGATGCGACGAGCGGGTGAGCGGGCTCGCGGATACCATCAGGAAGCCCTTGGTGTAGGCGACCTTCTCGTAAGAGGCGAACTCGTCCGGCGGCACGTAGCGCATCACCGCATGGTGCTTGCGGGTCGGCTGCAGGTACTGGCCGATGGTCAGGAAATCGACGTCGGCGGAGCGCAAATCGTCCATCACCTGCTGCACCTCGTGGCGCTCCTCGCCGAGACCGACCATGATGCCGGACTTGGTGAAGATGGTGGGATCGAGCTCCTTGACCCGCTGCAGCAGCCGGATCGAATGGAAGTAGCGCGCGCCCGGCCGCACCGTGAGATAGCGCGACGGCACGGTCTCGAGATTGTGGTTGAAGACGTCGGGCTTGGCGGCGACGACGATTTCGAGCGCCCCCTCCTTGCGCAGGAAGTCCGGTGTCAGGATCTCGATCGTGGTCGAGGGACACGCGGCGCGGATTGCGCGGATGGTCTGGGCAAAATGCTCGGCGCCGCCGTCGGCGAGGTCATCGCGGTCGACCGAGGTGATGACGACGTGGGCAAGCCCCAGCTTGGCAGTCGCCTCGGCGACGTTCTGCGGCTCGGCCGCGTCCAGCGCATTCGGCAGGCCGGTCTTGACGTTGCAGAAGGCACAGGCGCGGGTGCAGGTGTCACCCATGATCATGAAGGTGGCGTGCTTTTTGTCCCAGCACTCGCCGATGTTCGGACAGCCCGCTTCCTCGCACACCGTGTGCAGGCCGTTGGACCGCACGATGTTGCGGGTGTCGGCATAGCCGCGGGTGTTGGGCGCGCGCACGCGGATCCAGTCCGGCTTCGGCGGGGAAGCGGAATCGGGCCGGTTCACCTTTTCGGGGTGGCGCGGGCGCAGCGGGTTCGAGATGGTATCGACGATTACGACCATGGGGTGTCCGGTCTGTTCAGGTCCTACCTAGTCGGTCTGGCGGGGCATCGCAACCCGCCTCGCCCCGCTTCGGGGAACATGGCAGATATGGGCAATATCCTGCTCTGTCCTCTGGCGATTCTCATCTCGAATGGCTCCAAGATCGAACGCCTCACCCCCGCGGCTCGGCAAACGGTTGAAGCGTGGCTTTTTCGGCCGCAGCGTCCACGAGGTCGCGCCCGACCTGATCGGCGCGACGATGCTGGTCGACGGAATCGGTGGCATCATCGTCGAGGTCGAGGCCTATCATCATACCGACCCGGCGGCGCACTCCTACAACGGGCCGACGCCGCGGAACCAGGTGATGTTCGGCCCGCCCGGTTATGCCTACGTCTATCGCTCCTACGGCATCCATTGGTGCGTCAATTTCGTCTGCGAGGAGGAAGGCTCGGCCAGCGCCGTGCTGATCCGCGCGATCGAGCCGACGCACGGCATCGCCACCATGCGCCGCCGCCGTCATCTCCAGGATCTGCACGCGCTGTGCTCGGGCCCGGGCAAGCTGACCGAGGCGCTCGGGATCACCATCGCGCACAACACGCTGCCGCTGGACCGGCCGCCGATCGCGCTGCATGCGCGGACGGAGGACGTCGAGGTCGCAACCGGCATCCGGATCGGCATCACCAAGGCGGTCGAGCTGCCCTGGCGCTACGGCATCAGGGGATCGAAGTTCTTGAGCAAGCCGTTTCCGAAGTGACCATCGTCGTTCCGGGGCGATGCGTAGCATCGAACCCGGAAGCTCGAGATTCCGGGTTCGGCTCGTTGAGCCGCCCCGGAATGACAGCGAACTCACGACGCCTGCTTCAGCCGCTCCAGCGCCTCGAGCAGCTTGGCCTTCCGCGCCAGCGCGGCCTCGCGCTTTTCGCGCTCCTCCTCGACGACCTCCTCGGCCGCATTGGCGACGAATTTCTCGTTTGCCAGCTTCGACTCGGCGCGCTTGATGTCGGCGTCGGCCTTGGCCATCTCCTTGTCGAGACGCGTGCGCTCGGCAGCGACGTCGATCACGCCCTTGAGCGGCAGCGCGGCCACCTCGCCGCGCACGAGCAGCTGGACCGCGCCGTCGGGCGCGCGGTCGGCGAAAGAGATGTCCGACAGCCGCGCCATGCGCTTGATGACGTCGGTCCAGCGCGGCGCGCGCTCCCTGGTCTCGGCCGAGGCGCCCGCCAGCACCAGCGCCGTCAACGTCGCCGGCGCGATGTTCATCTCGGCGCGCACCGAACGGATCTGGGTGATGAGGTCGATCACCCAGCCGATCTCGGCCTCGGCCGCAGGATCCGTGAAGTCGGCATGGTCGAAGATCGGCAGCACCCAGGCCGGCGAGACCAGCGGATCGGTCGTCCCCGTCGTCGCGGCGAGCATCGCAAGCTGCTCGGACGTCGGCTCGGTCCGCTGCAGCGGCCATGGCGCCAGCGCGAGCAGGCCGTCGCGCTTGGCCGTCACCTCCCACAGCTCCTCGGTGATGAAGGGCATGAAGGGGTGCAGCAGCTTCAGGATCTCGTCGCGCGCCCAGGCGACCATGGCGCGGGTCTCGTCCTTGGCGGGACTGTCGGGGCCCAGCAGCACGGGCTTGGCGAGCTCGACATACCAGTCGCAATAGACGTTCCAGACGAAACGATAGATGCTGCCGGCCGCATCGTTGAAGCGATAGGCTTCGATCGCCTCGGTCACCTCGCGTGTGGTGTGCGCGCTCTCATGCGCGATCCAGCGGTTCAGCGTCTCCTTCGCCTTCGCCGGCTCGAAGCCATCAGGTACCGCGCACTGGTTCATTTCGGCGAAGCGGCAGGCGTTCCAGAGCTTGGTCGCGAAATTGCGGTAGCCCTCGACGCGGCTGGTGGCCAGCTTGATGTCGCGCCCCTGTGCCGCCATCGCCGCCAGCGTGAAGCGCAGCGCGTCGGCGCCGTATTCGTCGATCAGGTTGAGCGGATCGATGACGTTGCCCTTCGACTTTGACATCTTGGCGCCCTTCTCGTCGCGGACGAGGGCGTGGATGTAGACCGTCGAGAACGGCACTTCCTTCATGAAGTGCAGGCCCATCATCATCATGCGGGCAACCCAGAAGAAGATGATGTCGAAGCCGGTCACCAGCGCATTGGTCGGGTAGTAGCGCTGCACCTCGGGCGCGTCTTCGGGCCAGCCGAGCGTCGAGAACGGCCACAGCGCCGAGGAGAACCAGGTGTCGAGCACGTCCTCGTCGCGCGTGATAAAGCCTTCGCGCTTGTTGCGGTCGAGCGCCATCTCGCGGCCCTGCTCGGCCGTGATCACCTCCTGCTCGACGTAATAGCCGAGGGCGTGGCTGATCGCCTCCTCCTCGGTCTCGGCGACAAACACCTTGCCGTCAGGTCCGTACCAGGCCGGGATCTGGTGGCCCCACCACAGCTGGCGCGAGATGCACCAGGGCTGGATGTTCTCCATCCAGTCGAAATAGGTCTTCTCCCAGTTTTTCGGCACGAACGTCGTCTCGCCCGAACGCACCGCCGCGATCGCCGGCTTGGCCAGCGTCTTGGCGTCGACATACCACTGGTCGGTCAGGTACGGCTCGATCACAGTGCCGGACCGATCGCCATGCGGCACCATGTGGGTGTGCGGCTCGATCCGCTCGACGAAGCCGAAGCTCTCCAGCCGCTCGACGATGCGCTTGCGCGCGGCGAAGCGGTCGACCTTGTGGAATTCCTCGGCGAACTCCCCGGCGCCTACGGGCAGGTCGCGCAGATAGTCCTCGTTGTCGACGAGATCGAGGCAACCTTCCCTGTCGATCACGCTGATGCGGCGCAGGCCGTGGCGATTGCCGACCTCGAAGTCGTTGAAGTCGTGTGCCGGCGTGATCTTGACCGCACCCGAGCCCTTTTCCGGATCGGAATAGTCGTCGGCAACGATTTTGATCTTGCGGCCGACCAGCGGCAGGATCACGTTGTGGCCGACCAGCTTCTGATAGCGCTCATCCTCCGGATGCACGGCGACGCCGGTATCGCCGAGCATGGTCTCGGGCCGCGTGGTGGCGACGACGACGAAGCTCGAGGGATCCTCGGGGCTGAAAGTCTTGCCCTCGATCGGATAGCGCAGATACCAGAGGTGACCCTTGACCTCGGTCTGCTGCACCTCAAGATCCGAGATTGCGGTGAGCAGCTTGGTGTCCCAGTTCACCAGCCGCTTGTCCTTGTAGATCAAACCCTCGCGGTGCAGCTCGACGAACACCTTGACGACGGCCTTCGACAGGCCCTCGTCCATGGTGAAGCGCTCGCGCGACCAGTCGCAGGACGCGCCGAGGCGCTTGAGCTGGTTGATGATGGTGTCGCCGCTCTCGGCCTTCCACTGCCAGACCCGCTCGAGAAATTTCGCGCGGCCCATCTCGCGGCGGCCGGGCTGCTGGCGTTCCATCAGCTGCCGCTCGACCACCATCTGGGTGGCGATGCCGGCGTGGTCGGTGCCGGGCTGCCACAGCACGTCGCGGCCGCGCATGCGCTCGAACCGGCACAGGATGTCCTGGAGCGTGTTGTTGAGGGCGTGGCCCATGTGCAGCGAGCCCGTCACGTTCGGCGGCGGGATCACAATGGTAAACGGCACGGCATCGCAGCGGTCGGGACGGCCGGCCTTGAAGGCAAGGCTGTCCTCCCACACCACGGACATGCGGGCTTCGATATCGGCGGGCTGGTAATTTTTCTCGATCATGGGGCTGCTAGAAAGCCGCGTGCGCGGGGCAAGTCAACGGAAAGCTCAGCGGCAAAAAGGCTTTCCAGCCCGGTCCGCGGGCCGAATATGCCGCAGGAGCAGGGCTTTATCGGGGCCGCAGCGCCCGCGTCAGCGGCCGCCGCGCGAGACCCGCTCGATTTCGGCCTTCACGATGCGTTCGACAAGGCCCGGCAAATTGTCGTCGAGCCAGGATTTCAGCATCGGACGCAGCATCTCCTTGACCAGATCCTCCAGCGTGCGTGCATTGCTGCTCAGCACCGTATGGGCCAGGGAGTTGAAGGCGGATTCCACCGCCGAGACCGTCGACTGCGCCAGGATCGGCTGCTGCGGCGGCAGCGGCGGGGCGTCGAAGTCCACCGGCGCGTAGGACGGTGGCGGGGTCGGACGCGGTGGCGGCGATTCGGCGAATTCGAGATCGTCCCGCGGCTCGACCTTGCGGAAGCTCGGTGGCGGCGGAGCCGGCGTCGGATCCATCGCCATCTCGTCGGTCAATTCGAGCACGTCGGGTTCAGGCTCGGGCTCGGGCTCCGGCTCAGGCGCGCGGACCTCGGGCGCGGGTGTGGCTGCGTCGAGTCCCGCCAGCAGCGCGTCGATATCGTCCTGACTGTTTGGCGATGCATCCGCCGCAGGTGCGGGAGCTGGGGCCGGCTTTGCGGCCGGAGGAGGAGTGGGCTTCTCGGCGGCCGGTTTGGCCGGTGCGACCTTGGAGGGCGGAATGTCGTTCATCGCCTGCGGCTTTGGCGGCGCTGCGGGGGCCGCGGCTTTCTCAGGCTTGGCGGTCTCAGCCGGCGGCGGCTTGGCCTCGTCGTCGGCAATGATGCGCCGGATCGAGGCCAGAATCTCCTCCATCGAGGGTTCTGTGACCTTTGCAGGCTGCGTCATCTCCGACTCCACATCATCAACGCCCTCGCATGAGTTGTTTTACACCAAGCAAGACAGGATTGGCCCGGTTCCGGGCGGGCGGCCTGCCATTTTCGTCGCGGCAGCCCGACTTGTCCCCAGATCACGGCTCAACGTGCGGCGGTGCGCCCCTGCCCCCGGCACTCAAGCTTTACGCATACGGCATCAATACGAGGCGAATCGACCCGCATTGTCCTGGCAAGGCTATGTCAGGGATTTTGATGATTGCAAGCAAAGCGCCGGTCGGCTTCGGCTGTTCGCGAGGCCGACCGGACGATTACGGGGATCAGCGCCCGTCAGGCGTGCGCACGCCGGCCCAGCTGTCGCGGACCTGATGGTAGTGAACGCTGGGATCGTAGACATTGGTCGCAAGGCCAAGCACCTGCGGCGCCAGACGGCCGACGGCGGCGAGGACGTTGTAGGATGCGACGACCCGGTCGTGCTGCGCGGTCACGAGCGCGACGCGCGCATTGACCAGCGCCTGCTGCGCGTTGAGCACGTCGAGGGTCGTGCGCTGACCGGCCTTGGCTTCCTCGCGGACGCCATTGAGCGCGATCTCGGACGCCGTCACCTGCGCCTGCGCCGACTGCACCTGCGCCTTGCCGGCCTGCAACGAGCCCCACCATTGCACGATGGTCGCGCGAACCTGATCGCGAGTCTTTTCGAGATTGAGGCGCTGCTGCGCCAGATTTTCCTTGGATTGGCGGATCAGCGAATATTCGCCACCGCCATTATAAATCGGCACCTGGAGCTGCGCGATCGCCGATGCGGTGTACGAGCGCATCTGAATCAAGGACTGTTCGTCGGCCCGCTGGGCCGTTACCTGAGCCGTAAGTGTCGGCAGCAGCGCACCCTCGGCGATTTTGACCTGCAGATAATTGACATCGATGCCGTACATCGCGGCGGTCACGTCGGGGTGCTCGACCAGACCGAGTTCGATCGCCGAGGCAAGCGTTGAGGGAAGAAACCGATCGACCGGTGAGCCCGGCGCAAGGTTCGTCGGATCGTTGCCGATGACGCGACGGAAGGCGGCGCGAGTCGTGTTGAGATTCGATTCCGCGGTAAGGGCCTGGGTCCTGCCGGCAGCCAGCTGCGCTTCCGATTGTGCGACGTCGGTGCGTGTCACCTCGCCGACATTGAAGCGATCACGGGTCTGCTTCAGCGTTTGCTCGAGGACGCGGACGTTGCTGCGCTGGACCTCGAGCGTGGCGGCGTCCCGCAGATAGTCCATGTAGGTCGTTGCGGCGCTCAGCAGCACGCTCTGATCCATACCGCGCAGCGCTTCACGGGTGCCGGAAACCTGGCTCTCCGCCGCCCGCGTCCTGTTGGCGGTAATGTTGCCGTTGTAGAGCGTCTGCGTCGCGGTAACGCCAACGCTGCGGGGCGTCCTGGTTCCGGAGACTGAGTCAGCCCCCACGCCACTCTGCAAATCCTGGTACTGATAGCCACCGCTCGCCGTCAGATTGACCTTGGGCCGGTAGCCGGACAATGCCTGCGGAACGCCCTCGTCAGTTGATCGCACCTGGGCACGCTGTGCGTTGAGCTGCGGATTGTTCTGATAGGCGCGCACCAGTGCCGCCTCGATCGTGTCGGCCAAGGCAGGCGCCGGCCCGGCGAGCGCCAGCAACAGGACCGAAACCGCAGCTCCGGTGAAGAGCTTCACCCCATGCATCCCTGAAATTCCGTTCATTCTAACGCCCGGCTCGTGCCCGCGAGCTGGGTTACCGTCTACCGAGTGGAGTCGTTGCCCCGCCGCAACATAGGACGCGGATGGGCATGACGGAACCACCTCAAGGTAGTTCTCGGTGGAAACTCTTCACGTGCAGCATCCCGGCCACACTTCTGATTCAGAACGGGATTTTAACGGGCTTTGGGTCGTCAGAAGACGAAAGCGGCGGCCCGTTCGAGCCCGGGAAGGACCGGCGCGGTGGCGTCGAACAGGGTTCGATGGCCGAATTCACCGTGAGTCCGGGTCATGATCATGGCCCGCGGCTGCCTGGATTCGGCGGACACCCCTACCAGGCGCCCGCCCTCCTTGAGCTGCCCGAGCAGCGCCTCCGGCATGACCTCGGCAGCGCCATTGAGGATGATCACGTCAAAGGGGGCGGCGGACGGGTCGCCTTCGGTGCAGGAAGCGGCCTTGCAGGTGACATTGGCAAGCCCCAGCGACGTCAAGGCATCCTTGGCCTTCGCGGCGAGCGCCGAATCGCATTCCGTTGCGGTGACCTGGCGGGCCAGCTTGGCAGCCAGCGCCGCGAGGTATCCCGTGGCGCAGCCGACCACCAGCACGCTGTCGCCCTCGCCGATTTCGGCGGCCTGAAGCAGCTTGCCGGTCAGCTGCGGCTTGATGAGGAAACGCTTGGCTGTGCCCTCGCTCACGTCGAGGTCGAGATCGAGATAGGCCAGTGCCTGCCGGGCGGCCGGCACGAAGGCCTCGCGCGGAACCGTAAGCATGGCATCGAGAACACGACGGTCGGTGACGTCATTGGTGCGCACCTGGCCATCGACCATTTTGAGGCGCGCGGTCGAAAAACCGGACATTTGCGGACCCTGCAATGCGGACGATGCCGCGGACGAAATCGCGGCATCTTTGGAGCATGCACGGCCAAAACGCAACACGGCCGTTCGCCTGCGGGACTAAGGCTTCCGCATCTGACCGCACCCGGCGTCGGAACGGATTATTCGATCGCCACCGCGAGCCGGCCGATCAGAGCTGCGACCTCATCCAGCCGCGCCGAATCGGGCGTCTCGACCGCACGCGCCAGACAGGCGAGGCATTCGTCGTCGCTGAGCTCCGGGATCTCAGCCGGCAGAATCGAGGGGGCCATTTCGGAACGGTCGACCTGGATGTGTGGCATGCGAATCAGCTCCGTAAAGATCCGGCAGCTGTCGAAGCTCGATTTCAATTGGGTCGATTTGGCGCCGTCCGCATGGCGCGACGACGCCCATCCACACATCTGTTTGAACGCGAATTCGAGGCAGGAATCGTGGATTCGCGGCTCAGAGAAAGATGCAACGAGATCGCGCGTCGCACGAGGATGCGGCCACAACTTATTGAATTTACGGAAAAATTTGGCTCCCCGGGCTGGATTCGAACCAGCGACCATCCGATTAACAGTCGGATGCTCTACCGCTGAGCTACCGAGGAAAAGGCGAACCAGTCGTTCGCGCGCGGCTGCGTATAACAAAGCCGCTTGCGCTTGCAAAGGAGGAATTCGTCGTCATCCGAAACGTCCTTGAGGAAGGGTCTGAACGGCCCCTCCTCCGGAATTTGTCGGCAGCCGCTATTCCGCAAGAAACGAGGTGGTCTTGGTGCCGGAATCGTAGCGCAGCCGAAGCGCGGTCATCTTGCAGAGGTTGACGTTCTTCCACAGCACGGCCTCGTCGTAGCTCTGCCAGTCGACGCGGATGTTCCAGACACAGCCCTCGTCGTCCTCGTCGAACTCGACATAGGTGCTGGCCTGGTTCTGCAACACCTTCTCCAGTTCGTTGTCCCACTCGTCCAGGCCGTCATTCGGTGCGTTGAAGCCCAGGAATTTGATGGCATAGCCGGTCTCGTTGACGACGGTGACGTTGCGGGCGTCAGCCGCGACCGACGGCATGGCGGCGATCGAAAGACCGATCGCGATCAATCCAGTCAGAAAATGCTTCATGTGAAAATCCTCCGATCGAAACAGGCCTCGGCGCCTGGCGTCGATCGGCGCAGGCGCCGCGGCAACAAAAGCGTTGCCTCAAGACGGGTCCGGAGCGCGATCGAAGGTTCAACACGCCGTCGATCTGCACTCCGGAACGTTGCGCGACGCGAGACGCGCAGGACCTGTTTCTATCGTTTCGAATTCTCCGCAGCAATGAACCGGCATTCATAGATCGGCGGCGTTTGCCTTTTCCGGCGCTGGCGCCGGCACGGCGGCGCCGTTGCTCTTTCCGGTCACGGCGCCGACCAGCGCCTGCACGGGATCGTCGCCGGGCGCAAAGCCGCCCTGGCGCAGGATCTCGTCGATCATCGGACGCAGCGCATGCACCTTGAGCAGCTCGCCGGCGAGTCCTTCGCCGAAGCCGACATTGCCTCCGCCGGCGCCGTTGCCGCCGAACGCGCCGCCGGTGTGCAGGATACGGACGTCCTTGAGGTTGGCGATCGGCCTGACCATTTCGGCCAGCGCCGACGGCATCGTCTCGATCCGTCTCTTGGCGATCTCGAAGTCGATGATGTTGCTGCCGAGCTTGTTCTGCGCCTCGTTCTTCATGGTGATGACGGCGGCCTCGGCCTCACCGATGTCGCGGACGCCGACGGCCTTGATTTTGTTGGACTCGGCTTCGGCCGTGGCCAGCGTCTTCACGGCTTCGGCGCGATCGAGCGAAGCCTTCTTCTCCGCCTCGGCCGCGACGATCAGCTCGGTCGATTTGCGTTCGGCCTCGGTCCGCGCAGCAAGCACCTGGGTGAGACGGGCGCGATCGGCCACCTCGACCGCACGCGCAGTCACGACCTTTTCCTCCGCGGAGACGGCAAGCGCTTCGGCGGTCTTGGCTTCGGCGACGGCTTCCGAGGTCTGCTTGCTCTTGGCGGCGATCTGGATCTCGTTCTCCTGCGTGGCGATCTGGATCTCGCGCTGGGCATCGGTCTTGCGCTTGTTGATCGCCAGATCCGATTCGATCACTGCGGTTTCCTTGACCTGCTTGGCACCGGCCTCCTTTTCGGCAACTGCCCTGTCGGTATCGATCCGGGCGTTCTCCTCGGTCAGGCGCGCGGTCTGGGTTGCGGTTGCGACCTCGGCGCGGGTGCTCGCGGTCTTGTTGGCGATGTCGCGCTCCTGCGAAAGCTCGGCTTCCTTCTTGGTCCGCTCGATTGTCAGTGTCTGCTGCCGCGCCTCGAGGTCCTTTTGCGCGATCGCGACCTCGTTGTCGCGCACGATGGCGTTGCGGTCGCGGCGGCGGGTCTCGGTGATGGTCTTGAGCTGGGTCAGGCCCTCGGCGTCGAAGAAGTTTTCGGGGTTGAAGAACTTCACGTCGGTCTGGTCGAGTTTGGTCAGCGACACCGATTCCAGCTCGAGACCGTTGGACTTGACGTCGGACTCCACGGTCGCCTGCACGTGCTTGACGAAATCGCTGCGCTTTTCCTGCAGCTCCAGGATGGTCATAGTCGCAGCCACCGAGCGCAGGCCGTCGACGAACTTGGCCTCGACCTGGTCGCGCAAAGCCTCGGCGTCGTTGGTCAACGCGCCCAGCGTCTGGCTGGCCAGCGCGATGCTCTCGTCGTCAGGACGAACGCGGACGTAGAATTCGGCGACGATGTCGACGCGCAGGCGGTCCTTGGTGATCAGGGATTCCCGCTCCTTGCGTTCCACGGTGAGCCGCAGCGTCTTCAGATTGACGCTGGCATAGGAGTGGAAGATCGGAAGGATCATGGCGCCGCCGTCGAGCACGACCCTCTTGCCGCCAAGGCCGGTGCGCACGAAGGCTTCGTCGCGGGTTGCGCGCTTGTAGAGGATGGTAAAGACGATCCCCAAGACGACGATCAGCGCGACGCCGATCATGGCCGGAACTGCGATGTCGAACATGACTTTCTCCGATAATGACCTAGCTGCTGCTTAGACTGGGCTTGGAAGGTTTGAGTTCATCGTCGGCCTTGACCGCCACAAAGCGCGTGCCGGCCCGATCGACGAGCAGGACGGCGGTTCCCTGCGGCAAAGGGGCCGATGACGGCGCCGCGACCGCCGAGACGAAATGGCGGTTGCCATGGACATCGGCGACGCTGACCCGGCCGGGTGGCCCCTGGTCGAGCGGGCCGATGACGACCTCACCGATGCGGCCGACGAGGTCGCCGAGGCCGACGGCGTAGCTTTCATCCTTGGGAATGACCCGCGCGATGGCGCGGCTGGCGGCGCGGACCAGTGGAACCGAGACCACGACCGCCCCGACCGAGGCGACCGTCGCCGGCAAGGGACCGGCCACCATCTGCGCGACGTCCTGGATCAGGAAGCCGGTGATGGAGAAGGCGCCGAGCAGCAGCAGCAGGAAGATCAACAGCGGCACGCCGCCGACGTTGATCCAGGAGATGGCGTTGATCACGCCATTGTCGCTGGGATGACCGAAATCGAAGTGGGCGCCGAGCATCTCGCTCAAGGAGGCCCCGACCAGCATCGAGACCGCCTCGATCGAGCCGACGATGACGATCATGGCCGCCGCAATCGCGAACGGCCTCACCTCCGGCGACATGACGTGTTCGAGCAGAGCGCTCATGACACGGCACTCAGGTGCGTGACTTCAGACGCGCCAGCCTCGCCGCAATTTCCTTGTCGCGATGGAGCGTGCTGAGCTCGTCGATATCGCTCGAATACGGGATGGCCTGGGGCACGCCGGTGGCGCGGGCCACCGCCCTGCCCGCACGCAAGGCCTTGGCTGCTGCGGAAGTGCCACCCTGCTTACGGGACGCCGTCGAGCCCTGCTGGCTTGCGGCCGCCTCGCTCTTTTCGAGCTCGGCGCGGCGCTGCTCGGCGTCCTGGAGCGCCGACAGCACCGCACGCAGCGAAGTCACAGATTGCTCGATCTTCTCGTTGTTCTCGTCGATGGCGCGGGAGAGCACGTCGAACTGCGCCTCCAGATCCATCTGCCGCGCGATGCCGGCGCGAGCGAGGTCGTCGCGGCCATCGGCGATCGCCGCTTCGATCTTGGGGGTGAGGTTGGCCATCTCGCGCTCGATTTCGGTCCGGCGCGCGTTGAGGCGGTATTCCTCGGCGCGCGCGGCGGCGAGCGCGTCGCGCGCTTCGCTCTCGGCGCGCTCGATCTCGCGGATGGCCTGTCCGACCACTCCAAGCTTGTTCTTGCCTTCCGCCTGCTCGATCGCGTCGTAAGCGATCCCGGCGATCAGGCGCCCGACCCGGGACAGGAAATTGTCGGGGGCGGCAGCGATGTTCTCCATAGCGTTCTCCTCCTCTGGCAGAATGTTCGGCGTGACGCCGTAGTGGACTTCGAAACCGTCCTCGGTGCGAACCAGGCACGCGGGCACGCTTTGCCCCCAGCCCTCGGCATAGCCGGCATAGTCGAAGGGCACGTTGAAGCGCCCTTGCACGGTCGCAATCGAGATGGTGGCCGGGCCCTTGATCTTGGCGAGCTTGTCGTCGAGCGGCAGACGGCGGCCCTGCGCCGCGCGATATTCGCTGCGGTCGCGCAGGCCCAGCGTCACCAGACGCGACGGCAGCGCGGTTGCTTTGCGGATCGGGTCATAGGCGTGGGCATGCAGCAGCACGACGTTGGAACCGACGTTGTGGCTCCGCGCGACCTCGTCCAGGATTTCCATCATGCGGTCATAGGCCTGGAACGTCGCCTCCAGTGCGGCCTTGGCGGCCGGGTCAGGGGCAAGCCTGTATCGCAGCGCGGATGGAGCGTTTCGAGAGGACTGGCTCATGAAAAGCACTAAAGCACCGTTTTAGTACTTTAGGAAGAGGCGGGTTGTTCACATTCCTCTGATCCCTCGGCACTCTGCCGGTTAGTCGCGCCGGTCGCCGACCACGTTCAAGCCCACCCCAATACCTCTACTCACAACCGATCAAGATTTTCTGCTCGCACAGATTGCGATTTGAGACAAATGAGCACGCTCTCGGCCCACCCTGCCGACCGTCACGGCCGACGGCACACCAGATCGATCTCGATCAACGCGTCATAGGCGAGCCCGGTGACCCCGACACAGGTGCGCGCGGGGAGCCGGTCCGGCGGAAAGAATGTGCGGTAGGTCTCGTTCATGGCCGTGTAGTCCTCCCTGAAGCGCGTGAGATAAACTCGCGTCATCACGACATGCTCGAGGCCGAGATCGAGACCGGCCAAAACGATCTTCAAGTTCGCCATCACCGCGCGGGTCTGCGCGACGATGCCCTCGGGCAGCACGCCCGGCGTCTGCGGCGTGTCCGGCATCTGGCCCGTGACGAAGACGAAACCATCGGTTTCCACCGCGTGGCTGAAGGGCGCGACCGGCTTCGGCCCGTCGCTGATCATGTGGAATTTCAACTCGAGTGTCCTTGCTAGGGTATGTCCTGGAACAGGCGCTTGCTGAGGATGGCGTGCACGCCCCAATTGCCGTCGACGACCTGGGTGACGCCGAAATCGACGGCGGCCGACATCAGCGCGATGGCCTCGTCCTCGCTGAGGCCTTTGACGTTCATCAGGAAGCGCCGCATCTTGCGGAACGCGTCCTTCATGGCGAGGTCGAGCGAGGACTTGGCGTAGACTTCGCTCTGGCCTTGGGCGCCGAACTCCGCGAGATAGTTTGGGTGGCTGAAGCCGGTCAGCACCCAATCGGTGGCGGTCTCGATCAGGGGATAAGAGAGATCGGCGAAAGGCCGGCCGGCGAGATCGGCCTTCTTGTGCAGGATCACCTCGAATGTGCCGGTCATCGAGCATTCGATCGCGGTGCCGCTGAGCTCGCCATCGCCCTGCGCGGCATGGGGATCGCCGACCGACAGCAGCGCCCCGGGAACCGAGACCGGAAGATACACGGCCGCCCCCTTCCCCAGCCGCCAATTGTCGAGATTGCCGCCGAAATAGGACGGCGGCACGGAATCGACGAATTCGACCTCGCGCGGCGCCACAGCGATCACGCCGAAATGCGGACGCAGGGGGATCTTGATGCCGTCGAGCACGGCATGGCGACGCTTGATCGTGGCGGATGCGACGGGAACGCCAGGATAGTCGTAGGTCGTGTGAACTACGCCGAAAGGATCGGTCTGCGGCTCCCAGCGGTAGGAATAGAGCGCACGGGCGTGCGGCACCTCGGCGTCGTCGAAGATCTCGTAGATGGTGACCGCTTCGCGCGGCTTGGGACCGCCGAGAAACTCGTTGTAGTGATAGCCCCACCACGCCGCGACCGAGGAGCCGAACACGCGGCCCGCATGGTTCGGATTGCGGCTCGCCCGCGGCACGATGTCGAGGATGCGCACCTCCAGCACATCACCTGGCTGGGCGTCCTTCACCGCGACGGGGCCAGTGCAGATGTGCACGCCGAAGCCCTCGCCGGCGCCGCGGCCGAATACGCTGGCGTCCATGGGCCCTGCGCCGCGGCGGTCGACGTTCTTCCTGTCCCGCGTCCAGCCGAACACGCTTTCGGCGGCGGCATCGCCGGCGATCATCAGCTCGGGATCGTCGGAGGCGTGCTGCGTCAGCGTCTCGATGGTGATGGTGTCGCCGGAGGCGATCTCGATCTGCGGCGGCAGCGAGCGGCTGAAATAACCCCAATGGACGCGGCTGGCCTCGACCGGGAGATGGTGATGACGGCGTTCTGCGGTCGTGCGCGCCTCGGCGCCGGCGCAGGCGACACTGCTGCGCGTCTCCAAGCTCTGATGGACGCGAAGCTGCGCCAGTGCCTCCTGCGGCCAGCCGCGCTGGCCGGCGACGCCGTGCTGTGCAGTCGCGCGCTCCGCCTCCTGCTGGCGAAACTCTCGCGGCGGCAGGCCGAAGCGATGTCGGAAGGCGCGGCTGAAATGCGCGGAGTCGCCAAAACCGTAGGCGTAGGCGATCTCCGAGATCGAGCGATGTGCCTCGGTTGGGTTGGATAGGTCGGCCCAGGCGCGCTGGAGGCGGCGCTCGCGAACGTAGTGGGTGAAATTGTCCCCGACCGTCTCGAACAGCTTTTGCAAGTAGCGTTCGGAAATTCCCTCGGCCTGCGCGACGCGCGCCGGCACCAGATCGGGATCGTCGAGGCGACGCTCGATGGTCTGGCAGATCCGGTGCAGCAGCGCGGCCTGCGTCGCGCTCGATCCAGCATCGGAGGCCGAGGACGCCAGCTGATGCACCAGCGTCAGCAGCAGATCGACGAAGGATTGCGCGACCGAATTCCATTCGGGATCGCTCAGGGTGTCGAGCGTCCGTGCAGTGGCATCGAGCAGACGGGAGAAGACGTCGGCGAAGCCGCTGGGCGGAACGACGCGGGGCCCGCCGAGCCGCGGCTTGCCCGAAAGGCGACCGTGCAGCGCTTCCGACGTCACCGACAGCACGATGGCGCGCATGTCGCGCTGGAACACGATGCTCCAATCGCCGCTGCGGGGCAGCAGCACGAGATGACCGACGGGAACGATACGATGACTGCCGGCGCTCTTCAGCACCATGCCGTCCTCGACCGGTATCAGCGCGATGGGAAGGTCTTCGCTTGCTCGTGAGAGCGGAACGACGCTCTGCGCGCCCGCCGCCATGCGCGTCAGGGCGACGCCCGCGGCGTGCCGGTGCGATGCGGTCGCGTGTCCGTCCAATACGCTGTGGCCACCCGCCGGCTGCAGGCCGACCGCGGCCAGCACGTCCCGCCAGGCTTCTGGGCGGTCGTCTTGCGCGTAGGACTCGCTCGTGAACGGGCGGAAGCTCATCGGATCGACCCAGATTGCAGTCGATCGAAGCAACCTCCGTGCCAGACGCACGCGGTCATCCGTCGCCGCGACGGGCCGAAGACGAGGTTCGTCGGTCACCATCCCATCCTGAAAAACGGGCTGCTCTTCAAAGCGTTAGAGCATGACGACGTGCAGAGATTCAGTCGCACCGGAAGATGTTCTTGCGGATCGTGCCGTGGACGCCCCAATTGGCGTCGACGACCTGGGTGACGCCGAAATCGGCCCCGACCGACATCAGCGAGATCGCCTCGTCCTCGCTGAGACGATGCACCGTCATCAGGAAGCGGCGGAGCTTTCTGAACGCATCGCGCATCGCACGGTCGAGACTCGAGTGATTAGCAATCTCGGTTTGCGCATCGGCGCCGAGCGTGGCGAGATAGTTCGGATAGGTGAAACCGTAGAACGACCAGGCGTGGTCGGTCTCCAGCATCGGGTGGTCGAGGCCTTCGAGGCTGGTACCGGCAAGGTCGGCCTTCTTGTGCAGGATGAATTCGAAGTCGCCGGTCAGCGAGGTCTCGATCGCGGTGCCGCCAAGCTCGCTGTCGCCCTGCGCGGCGTGCGGATCACCGACCGAGAAATAGGCGCCGGGGACGGCAACCGGATAGAACATCCGCGCGCCCTTGCCGATGCGCCAGTCGTCGATGTTGCCGCCGGTGTAGCTCGGCGGGATCGAGCTGACGAAGTCGGCTTCCGACGGTGCGAGGCCCATCGTGCCGAAATGCAGCCGCGCCGGCACCTTCACGCTGGAGAGAATGTTCTGGCGCTTCCTGATGGTGGCGTGATCGACGCGGACGCCGGGATAGTCGATGGTCGCATGCACGATGCCGTCAGGATCTGTCTGCGGCGTCCAGACGTAATTGTAGACCGCCTTCGCGTAGGGCTCGCCGGACGTGTCCAGCTCGAAGATGGTGACGACCTCGCGCGGCTTCGGCTCCTCGATCAGGTCGTGATAGTGAAAGCCCCAATTGGCTGCGACGTTGGAGCCGAAGCAGCGGCCGGCATGGCAGGCGCTGCAGCTCGGCCGTGGCCGGACGTCGAGGATGCGCACCTCCAGAATGTCGCCGGGCTCGGCGCCTTCGATTGCGACCGGTCCGGTGAGCAAATGCACGCCGATCCCCTCGCCTGCGCCGCGGATGAACGGGCCTTCCGTCGGACCTGAGCCGCGGCGCGCGACAGCCTTGTGCTCGCGCGTCCACTGGAACACGCTTTCGGCGCCTGGATCGCCCTGGATCATTCGCTCGTAATCGTCATTGGCGTGGTGGGTCAGCGTCTCGATCGTGGCGCGATCTCCGGAGCGCAGCGTCAGGGCCGGCGCTACTGTCTTGGAGAAATAGCCCCAGTGGACGGTTTTCGGCGAAACCGGCAGCGTGACATGCTTCATGAAATGGCCTCTTCGGGACTCTTGAACCTTGCGGATGCGCCGCTCATCGCACCGCCTCCGGAGTCTTGTCGGCTTCCATCACGCTGAGGAATCGCGCCGTCAGCGGATTGCGGGGATTGGACAGCACCTCGTGCGCCGGTCCCTCCTCGATGATCGCGCCGCCGCTCAGGAAGGCGACGCGGTCGGCGACCTCGTCGGCGAAGCGGATCTGGTGTGTCGAGATGATCATGGTGAGGCCGTCGTCGATGGCGAGGCGGCGGATCACCTCCAGCACCTCGTTGACCAACTCCGGATCGAGCGCCGAGGTCGGCTCATCCAGCAGCAGCACGCTCGGGTTCGGCGCCAGCGCGCGGGCGATGGCGACGCGCTGCTGCTGGCCGCCGGAGAGATGCCGCGGCAGCGCGTGGGCACGATGCGAGAGCCCGACGCGATCGAGCAGCTCGGCGGCGCGGCGGTCGGCGTCGATGCGGGTCATGCCGTGAACCCAGCGCAGGGGGCCGGCGATGTTCTCCTTCGCCGACAGATGCGCGAACAGATTGAATTGCTGAAACACCATGCCGACGCCGACGCTGGCGCGCTCATTGGCGATCGCCCGCGGCGACAGCGGCTTGCCATTCTCGCTGAAGCCGAGGCGCCGGCCGCCGACGCGCACGGTGCCGGCATCCCAGTTTTCGAGGTGGTTGATGCAGCGAAGCAGCGTGCTCTTGCCGGAGCCGCTCGGGCCGAGCAACGCGACCACTTCGCCGATGCGCACCGTGAGGTCGAGACCGGCGAGCACCTTCTGCGGGCCGTAGCTCTTGGTGAGGTCCTTCACTTCGACCGCGATATTGTTGCGCGCAATCGTCGCGGCGCGGCGGGCGCGCTCCTCGCGCGTCAGGGCCAGCGGCGGCGTGGCCGCGGGCTCTGCTGGCGCGGGCTCCGGATCGGCGACGGGCGCATCGGCAAGTTCGAGCTTGGTGACCAGATCGACGCGGCGCCAGGGCATATAATCGGCGAGCTTGCGCTCGCGGCGCGTGGTGCGGTCGAGATCCAGCAGCCATTCGACGAAGAGCTGGATCGCGCTGATGCTGGCGGTCAGCACGAGATAGAGCAGACCCGAGGCGAAGAAGATCGAGAAGAAATCGAAGGTCGAGGATGCAAGCTGGGTCGAGCGCAAGGTCAGCTCCTGCACCGCGATCACCGAGGCGAGCGAGGAATTCTTCAGCGCACTCACCGCTTCGTTGCCGAAGGCCGGGATCATGGTGCGGATGGCCTGCGGCGCGATGATCCTGCGCATCAGCACTGACGGCGTCATGCCGAGCGCCTGCCCCGCCGTCAGCTGCCCGCGATCGACGCCGAGCACGCCGGCGCGCAGCATCTCCGCGATGAACGGCGCCTCGTTGCAGGCGAGCGCGAGGCCGGCTGCCAGCACCGCCGGCAGCTTGATGCCGATATGCGGCAGCGCGTCGTAGGCGAACACCATCTGGAGGATCAGCGGGGTGCCGCGGAAGATCACGGTGTAGGCCCTGGCGATCGCCGCCAGGAGCCAGAAGCGGGAGAGCTGCATGCCGGCGAGGATCAATCCGAGGATCAATCCACCGCCGAGCCCGAGGGCAGTCACCTCGAGGGTGAGTTCGATGCCCGCGAGCAGATACGGCATGCTCAGATAGTGGAGGAACAGCGACATCAGTCGGCCGTGAGAATTTCCGGCTCCATGAAGTTGTTCACATCGAGCCCATGCTTTTTCAGAAGCTCCATGTGCGTGCCGGCCTTCTGCACCTCGATCAGCGCGGCGAGCACGGCGTCGCGGAATTTCGGCTTGTTCTTGGGCACGGCGATGCCGACGGAATACGGGATCGTCACCGCGATCGCCTTCTCCAGCTTGTCCGGATAGGCCTTGACGGCGCTGTCGACGGTGTTGACGTCGTTGATGTAGGTGTCGGCGCGGCCGGCGAGGATCGCCTGAATGCAGTTGGCGTTGTTGTCGTAGAGCTGGATGGTCGGCTCGGGCTTGCCGGCCTTCTTGCATTCCGGGATCAGCGCCTGGATCAGGGGCACCTCGACATAGCCGGTGTTTTCGGCGGCGGCGGCGCCGCACAGCGACATGTTGATGCCGTTGATGCCCTTCGGATTGCCCTTGGCGACCAGGACGCCGTCGAACACCTTCGAGTAGGTGATGAAGTCGGCGGCCTTGGCGCGCTCCTTGGTGGCATAGATGTCGGAGATCACGATATCGGCCTGTCCGGCGGCGAGCGTGGTCAGGAGCGCCGCGAACGTCACCGCCTTGTAGGTCAGCTTGAAACCGAGGCATTCGCCGATGGCTTCGCCGAGATCGATGTCGAAGCCGATATACTTGCTGGGATCCTTGGGATCGATGGTCTCATAGCCCGGCGTATGCGGATTGATGGCGTTGACCAGCGTCTTGCCCTTCCAGTCCGGGTACTTTTCCTGGAGCGCGGCGCAGGCGGCGGGCGCTGCGGCCTGCGCGCTCAGCGGTGCGGCAACGAGGAGTCCAAAAGCGACGGCGGCGCCGAGCATGAGCTTGCGCGGTGACAATGATGCGCGCGCCAATTCCCGCCGCGCCAACGGCAAAACCCGTCTCTCCATCTCCAGCTCCTTCGCGTTGTCATGGCGCCTGCCATGTTCCAGGTCGACGGCGAAGCTAGGTGGGATCCCGCTTGAAAAGCTTGTCCGCGGGCGTACAAAAAATTGGATCGAGGAGGCCCGCGGTTTGGGCATGGCGCTGCACAAAAACTGGTCGCATGCCAGGGCGCCCGATTCGAGCTTCCAAATTCGCAAGAGACGATAGGTCTTGCTCCGTGCAGCGGCGCTGCCGCAATTCACCGGTCAACAATCTATCCGCAGCATATCCACAGGGCGGCTGCGGGGAATTCGGGCGTGCGTGCAAGCTACTTGCTGCGCAGCAATCCATAGGCGGTTCACCCACCGGGATGGTCGAACACGCTGCGGCAAGCCTCGCTCAGGCTGGAGCGGTTACGGCGCAGGCAGGCCGTGATGGCGCGGACATTGGGAATTTCGCCGGCGCAGAGCCGGTAGACATCGGGGGTGCAGGCCCGGCGCTGCTCCGCCGTCCCTTGCGCATGGGCAGCGGAGGCAAACAGCGTCAGGAACAGCCCGACCGTGGAAGCGCTGCGCGCCCGGCTCTTCACACCCGCAAACCGCAAGAACCTCGCCTTCATGACCAGTCTCCTGTCTGCGCTGCCGCCTCCCGGCCTGTCCTGGCCGGTGTCGTGCGAAGGGGTAGGAGAAATAAATCGCGCGGGATGTGATCTCTTTCACACTGCGGACGGGGGTGCGGAACGTAGGTTCCCGCCGGGACTTCTAAAAATCGCTAACCAATCGAGCCTCGATCGCCGGATCGTTAAAATGCGAACGATCGGCTCAATCGGATGACAAGCTGGCTTTGCGACATTGCGCCATCCGCGTTCTGCGAGGGTGCCATGAGAAGCGAAGCCGAATTCAACTTGCTGCTGGATGCCGTCCGGGACGCCATGGTCATTGAAAATTTCGCCCCCGCGCCGGAGGAGGAGTTCGTGCGGCGCTCGTGGAGCCTCCACGCGACGCCCAAAGCCGCCAATGACAATGAGGGCGCCTGGCCCCTCCTGCCGTTTCCCGACGACTGGTACGCGGCCAGCTGATAGCCGCGTTCAGCGTGAACCGAACCGCCCGCCTTCCGCGGGCGTTTTGCTATGGGGTCGGCGCCGGAGACCCCGACCCGGCACAATCAGGTCTTGACGCGATCCTCGCCATCCTGCGGCGCCCGGTCGGGCGTGGCCGACGGAAAGATGCTGTCATAGATCGCGCGGGCCTCACGGATGAGGCGAGCCCGCTCCTGCTCGGATTTCGGGACAAATCGGACGATGTCGCCCATTCGTGGTTCCAGTGCTCGGGTGACGAGATGCATGCCTTCGCAGATGCGAACTCTATGCCAGCGGCCTGATTCGGGGGGTTCCAGCAGGCCCCGGGCAAACCCGGTGATCACGCCGACTCCACCCCCTGGGCCGACGACGGCGCGCGGCGGCGGCCAGCCGCGCCGGGCGTCTAATTATGCCAGGAAATCAGAGGGTTGTGATGGAGGCCACGACCAGAATTGAACTGGTGTACACGGTTTTGCAGACCGTTGCGTAACCACTCCGCCACGTGGCCCCACTTGGTAAAACGTCATAAATATCAGTGGGTAGTGAGTACTTTTACCGTTCTCGCTATCTCGCGCGAAACGCACAAAACGCGGACGAAAACGGTACAGGTCCCCACAGAAGTCCCCACACCTTGGACGGCGAGTTCTTCGGTGACCTCGCCATTAAAGGGATGCAGCTTTCCGGTCAATCCTGTGCATTGCCCGAACCGGCAATCGGGACCGATTATCTTGCCATGTTAGTGTTCCCTGCCCTTACGAGAAGGAGCAGGCAACGTGAACAACGAAGACGCGATCATAGCAAGGCTGGCGGGGCTAGAGGCGATGGCTTGCGGCTGCTTTACCTTCCTCCTGGCAAGCGCCGGGAATGATCCGGACGCCTCTAAGGCCAAGGCCATCCTCGACGTCCTCAGGGCAGATGCCGATAGGGGGATGGCCCACCTGCCGGACCACATCCAAGCCGAGGCCAAGGCCTATTTGACGACGCTCACAAAGCAGGTGCTGGAAAACCTCCGAGCGCTGCGCGGTGGTCCAACGAGGCCACAATGAGCGTCCTCGGCACTCTCGGTTTGCACACAACATAGGCGGGTTTATCTCGAAGTCAGTGACCGACTCGAGGGGCACGGTCATGAGCGGTGCGGCTCTACAGCTCCTCCAGCTTCAGATCGTCATAGATTCTGCGATGGAGGGCGACAAAGGCCTTGGTGTAGACGTTGATCGCATCAACCGCATCTTGCAGAGCGTCTATTGTCGCCTGCCACGTCAGCAGTACCAGTCCATCCTGCTGCTGCTCGTAGCGTCGAAATTCGAAGAGGTGATTTTTCTTCTTGTCCTGCGTGAAGATCAGGAAGCCATGGGCAAACCAATGCCTTCGCTCAGACCAGCTATGGATGTTTTCAATGAGGGGCACGAACTCATCTGCATATGCATCCAGGACCCCTCCACTTTCGGCCATCACCTTGGCCGCATTGACCCTCTTGTCGAGCGCGTAGCGAAATCGCCCATCCACCCTTACCGATAAGTCGGCCAAGAGAAATTCGCATTGAGCGTAGCTCGTCAGGTATCGACCGCGCAGGTAGGCTACACGGTCTATAAGGTCACGTACCCATTGCTCGGGTACGTAGTCAGGCGACATCAAACCGTTAGCGCTCATGAGACACCATTCAGAGAGAACTCGCCTCCCCCAGAGGAGACAGGCGGCGTGCAGCACGCCCCTTTCGTATCCGTTTCGCGGACTACTGTCAGGCTACGTTCCGCAGGCGCGCGCACCTGCTCACGGGAAGCCATCTGTCCACACCCACGACGGGCAGTAGCTCGTCGCCCTTCCGGCCTACCGGGAATCGACAATTTGACTCGGCGCTGGCCCAGCCATTCTTGGCCGGATGGCTCGTCCGAACAGACGCATCACCCCCACTCATACTGACGGCCGCCCGGTCAAGATCACCTTTGGCGAGATGCGCGCCATGGGGGTGCGCGGCGTCCTGATCTATTGCGCCGACTACCGCTGCAGCCACAACGTCGCCCTGAGCGCCGATCGCTGGCCCGATGACCTCCGCCTGTCTGACATCGAGGGCCGATTTACCTGCACCGCCTGTGGCCGGCGCGGCGCGGATGTCCGGCCGGACTTCATG
Source organism: Bradyrhizobium sp. LVM 105 (assembly GCF_003957705.1). Taxonomy (NCBI): domain Bacteria; kingdom Pseudomonadati; phylum Pseudomonadota; class Alphaproteobacteria; order Hyphomicrobiales; family Nitrobacteraceae; genus Bradyrhizobium; species Bradyrhizobium sp. LVM 105. The sequence continues at coordinate 493,553 of NZ_QZMV01000004.1, forward strand.
TCGGGCCGATCACCGATGGCCGTCACCCCCAGCCGATCACAGTCAAAGACCTAGTTTGACAAGCCTCGGTTGTAACAGCGATAACACCGATCAGAACTGGCTGGGGCTGTTGCAATGCAAAGAGTTTCGTTCCTGTTTCTGTTGCTGCTGACGGGCTGCTTGGGCGAAGAGGAGCGCCTAGCGGCAGAAAATGCCAAGGACGACCAGCAATGCCTAACCTACGGTGCCCAAAAGGGCACCGATGCTTACGTCAATTGTCGCGCTCAATTAGAAGCTGCCAGGAGACAGGCGGACGGTGCTCTCGTCGCGGCGCGAAATGCAGAGCGCCCCCGAAACTGCGTCAATACTGGCGGGTACGGCGGTGGCTCCATCATCTGCAACTGAGCTGAAGAGATGCGCCTTGGTGCTTCGCTTATGATGGTTGTGTGCAGCCTTGGACCGCTGCCGGCGATTGCGGCCGATTACTTAGGCCAAGTGACCGCCGTGGACGATGGCGACAGTTTCCACATGCTGGCAGACGGCAAGGACGTTCACATTCGCCTTTGCGGGATCGACCGTCCAGAGCGCGGTCGGCCGGGCTATGGGGCAGCGGCCGGAGCACTGGCGGAGTTGATCGAAGGCAAGCAGGTTCATTGCTTACAGGTCGGCGAAGGGACGCCGTGTGACGGCCGCTCGAAACCATGGAGCCGCGACAGAGCTGTCGCTCAGTGCTTCCTTGGCGATAAAGACGTCGCGGCCGAAATGGTGCGGTTGAAGCGGGCCTGCGATTGGCCGCGTTCTCCATGGAGCCTATAGGCTGGACGAGACGACCTGCGTGCGACGGTAACGAGTTCGTGCGTCCGGGAGAGCAAGGCAAGGTTACTGGAACCTGCTAAAACCGATCCCTCACCTCGGGATCGGCATCCATGGCAAATGCCCTCGTCCTCAGAAGGGAAACGAACTCGGCCGGGCGGGACCTCACGTTTCGGGCGGCGCAATATGTTCGGATGTCGACCGACACGCAAAAGTATTCCATCGAGAATCAGGCAGCCGCAATCGCTGCCTATGCTGCCCGGCGTCATATCAAGATTGTTCGCACTTATTCGGACCTTGGCAGGAGCGGAATTCGGATTGCAGGGCGTGATGGGCTGCAAGAACTCATTCGCGATGTCCAGCTTGGGCGCGCCGATTTCGATTATGTACTGGTTTATGACATCTCGCGTTGGGGCCGGTTTCAGGACGTTGACGAAAGCGCTTACTATGAGTTCATCTGCAAGCGCGCCGGCATCGCGATTCATTATTGCGCCGATGAATTCGAAAACGACGGCAGCCTGGCCTCGATTGTCCTTAAGAACATCAAGCGGGTCGCGGCGGCCGACTACAGCAGACAGCTTTCCAAAAAAGTCTTCTTAGGTCAGTGCAACGTCGTGACCTTGGGGTACTGGCGCGGCGGTCCAGCAGGATATGGGCTGCGCCGCATGCTGCTTGACGAGCACGGGAAGCCCAAAGGCGTTCTTGAATATGGCGAGCACAAAAACCTCAAAAGCGAACGCACGGTTCTCGTCCCCGGTCCACCATCGGAGCGGAAGGTCGTCAACCGCATCTTCAAGGCCTTTGTCGTCGAACGGAAGAGCCGAACCCAAATCGCCGCCGAGTTGAACGCAATGGGCACTCGCAACGCGCGCGGCAAGTTCTGGACGTCATTGACCGTCAGCAACATGTTGAAGAACGAGGCTTACATCGGACACATGGTATTTAACCGGCGCTCGCAGAAGCTCGGCGAAAAGCAGGTTAATAACCCACCGGAAATGTGGGTTCGGCGTGACAACGCGTTTGAGCCCATCATCGCGCCCAAAATATTCGCAAAGGCGCAGCGTCGCCTCAAGGAAGTCGAGTATGGCCGCGTTATGTCGGACCAAGACATGCTGGATCGGCTTTCCGCACTCTTACGGAGGAAGGGCCATCTCTCGCTGAAGCTGATGATGACCACCAAGGGCATTCCGCACTATAAAACCTACGCGCAACGCTTCGGCTCCCTCGCGGACGTCTTCCGGCGTGTCGGCTTCGAGCCCAAGGCCCGCTATTGCTTCAAGGAAACCGCCGCGAGAACGGATCACCTCATCGCCTCGGTGGCACGCGATGTCATCGTCGAGCTAGAGCGACGCCACCGGAGCGTTACGTTTCTGCAGGAACTCCGGCTGTTGACCATCGGCCGCCTCGCGACAGTGTCCGTTACACTCGCGCGAGTAGTCTCTGACGGCAATAGCTATCCGGGGCCGGAGCCTCGATGGATGATGCAAAGGCTCAAATACCAGAAGTCGGACCTCGTCCTGATAGTCAGGTTGAATGCCGCCAACACGGGCGTCATAGATTACTTTCTGCTACCGACCGCAAACCTGCCAAGGACGAGAGACGGGAGAAGCCGCGTTTCGAAGCGGGTGTTTGGTGAATTCAGATACGAGACTTTCGCCCTGCTCATCACCGCACTCCATCAGCGATTGGAAGGACCGGAACAGCAAATTGCCGATGACAGAGTGCCGATCACCCGTCCTTCAGCCATTGCGCGACGTGCTTCCACAACCACGCCAGTCCCTCGGGACAAACAACGGAAAGCAGCGCCGCCCCAAGCACCCACAGGAAGGAACGGCCGCGCGCGGCATTGATAGATCGCAAATACAAAAGGGCACCCAGCAGTGTTCCGTAGTTCCTCCGGAAGTCCCCGTTGAGCTTGGCAATTTTCGCGAGGTCAGAGGTGGGCTCGGTTGGCATCGGCTGGTTCCCCATTGGCTTGGACCAGCCTCCTAACAACACCTGTTTTGCCCGACGAAACGGGTAAACTTCGTGTGATCCGAATCCTGGCCTGCCGATCAATCGCCTTCAACGCGCTCGCCATGGGGCCGGGACGACCTGCGCGACCTGCCGCTGCACCTGCGCAAGACGAAGTTGCTGGCGCGGCGATCGGAGGGGGTCACCGCCGCGCCACGGGGCGACACTAGCCGGGGTCGCTAGTCTCCGAGCACCAAGACCGGGCACACCGGGGGGGCCCGCACAGGCACTGGATCAAGGCCAAGAACAAGCGGCACCCGGCTATAGGCCGGGGGCTGTAGTGAGGGCGTCACCATCTTCCGGCTTACCTTTGCGCTCCCCAACCATTGATTGACCTGCCGGTTCCGTGCTTAGACGGGAGTTGCGACTCGGCTAAGTTATGTCTGAGCAGCGGTATTGCAGGTTTGGCGTGGCGACATCTGGCGACAATTTCGTTGAGCCGTGGCGCAAGCGGCTTCATATACCCGCTTATCAGGTGGGGGAAGCTGCTCGTTATGCGCAACTCTCACCACAGACGATAGTGGCTTGGCACAAACTCGATGGCCAGCGAGTCTTGTCCGAGAAGGAACGGGGCGAGCGTCTTTCCTATCTCCAGCTTATCGAGCTGGCCGTAGTCGCTGCGTTTCGCAAAGCAAAAATCCCGCTGAAAGAAATCCGGGCGGCGCGCGAATATGTAAAGCGCAACCTCGGGAGCGCGCATCCTTTCGCGGAATATCAATTTAAGCGCTACGGCAAATCACTCTTCACGGAATACGAAGAAGAGAAGGGAAGTCGAAAGCTGGTGAAGGCGAACCAAGCAGGACAGCTTGCCTGGAAAGAGATCGTCGGCCCCCTCTTGGAAGAATTCGAATATGAGCATGAAGGCGTCGCCATTCGCTGGCATGTTGCCGGGCCATCCTCCCCCGTTATAATCGATCCACGGCTGTCATTTGGTACTCCTGTTGTTGGGGGGGTGCCAACTTGGATCGTTAAAGGCCGGTTCGATGCCGGCGAAACAGACCGCATGATCGCGGAGGATTTTGGATTAGATGTCCTCGCCGTCCGCGAGGCATTGAAATTCGAGGGTGTTTTGCCCGGGCAGCAGCAAAAGTGGATTCACTGACGTTTTATTTTGATCGATGCTTTGGCAAGCGCTTTCCCGAAGCGCTGCTAAAGATGCAAACTCCGTTCAAAGTCGAATATCATGACAGTCCAGCAAATCGCTTTCGCCAAGACATGGAAGACGATGAATGGTTGAGCATCGTGGGTGCCAAGAATTGGGTGGTATTTAGTCACGACAAAAAATGGCACGGGGAGTCACCCGCTATCGCGGCCATCAGGGAGCACAAGATCGGCTGTTTCTATCTCTGGGGCGCGAGCGTGCCGACGTGGGATAAATATGTTTGCCTGGCCCGCGCTTACAATCGGATAAGAGAACGACTGAAGACGCCGAAACCCTATATCTATAGAGTGAGCTACAACTACCGGGTTGATCCTGTAAGGATTTCGTAAATCGCTGCCCGACCCCCAGCGCACGAAATGAAGATAGATTCTACCAATCTGCGTCAATTCCACCTATCTCGGCCAAGCCGCGATATTTTGCTGCCGACATAGAGCTATTTCCCGCAGTCGACGAACAGCAGCTTGATTACATCAGCATCACGGTCACTGCGTGGCGTCGCATGACGGTCTGAACCATTGCCTTCCTTCTCCGCTCGCGTACGGACAAGGGGAGTTAAGTCCTTTCGGTGAGCCCCAGAAAGTCCATGGCCATGCTCTCGAATTCGGCGCAGACATCGTCTTCAAGGCGATCGAAGAAATCTTCGGATGATACGAGTTCGATCAGCTTCTGAGTGTCCTTTGACCGATAGCCAACCGGGAGATACGCTTCCAGCTCTCCGCGAGGTAACAAATAGATGCCTTCGCCCCGTTTTCGCTCAATAAACGAATCGAGAATACCTTGCTGGGTCTCATCCAGAGCATCCTTTAACCTGATACGGCGAGATTTGATGTAGGCCCAGACATTCTTGGCATCGTCCCAGCTTCCGGACCCCATCGCAGCCTCAATCCGCTCAACTAACGCTGCGCCATCGAGGCTCTTCACGTTGTCGACAACGTCTTCCTTGATCTCTCCGGCATCGACTACAAACAGCGCTTTTACAGCCTCATCACCGATTTGCTCGATGTAATCACGATCGGCAACGGCAAACCACTTAACCTTGCAAGCGTCTAGGAGCTGCTCGTAAGCAGTGAACAGGCCCTTCCCTCCGATGCTGACGACCTCCACCGAGGGAGCATTCAGATCATGCTTCTTCGCGACAATATCGAGCACGCGCTCGAACACTATCCTGTCGTGAAGCCCCTCGACCAGAACCACGGTATCCGTGAAAAACACCCGCTCGTTGTTCTCGGTGTTCACAATATTGAAGAGGTGCTTGGCGTTCGGAAGACCTGCGGCACTTAGACGAACGATGTTGCTCCGCTGGCTCTCGCTATACACTCTTGAAACGTATTGGATCGATGCCGGCGATATGAACGTTGGCGAATGAGTGGCTAGCACGAACTGGTTGCCAGTGGATTTTGACAGCTTCTCGAAAAGCGCAAACAGGGCTGTTTGCCATCTTGGATGAAGGTGAAGTTCGGGTTCATCAACGATGATTACAGCGTTGCGAACGTTCAGGGCGAAAATTGCAAACAAGTAAGTCAAGAGCTCGCGCTCCCCTGATGAAGCCTCACTTACGAGGAAAGACGAGCCTTGTTTGGTCAGGCGAACGTCGTACGTGTTGTTGAGCGGATCGACGGTGACGAGTTCCCACGTGTAGCCGAGAGAAATCAGTTCGGCGGACAGTTCCTTTAGATTCTCGTCGTCCCGAAATGTTCTAGCGGCTTCGACATTTGAGTTTTCCTGTAACAGCCGGAATCGCTGTGCCATGCGACTGATAGCGAGTGTCACAATATTGAACCCAGTTCGGGAAGTTATTGCATCGGCTGCGCGCTTTTGATCTTGATCGTTGTAGCCCGCAAGGCCGACGGAAGAGTTGAAGCCGCTCGCGCCTCTGTTAACAGGAAGATAGATCATGGGAACTTGCAGGGACGCCTTCCCAGTCTGTGCCCGCAACGCATTGTCTCCTTCAAAGACGTGCAGGTAAGCAAGGAAATCTTGTGCAGTTTTTTCAGTTGGTTGGCGCACTGCTCCGTTGTGCCAGACAACGGTTACATGTTGGCCAGCGCTGAGCTTTGAGACATCCCAGTCCATGACGCCCTGCCAAGGATCAGGGTAATACTTCCTACTCAAAGCAGCGCGGATATCGCCCGCATCAGTCTGAATTGCTCGCATGTTGTCGATATCTTGCGCGCTTACCTCCAACACGATCTCGACTGTTTGATCCCTGTCGCGCGCTTTGCTGTATTTCTCGAACGTCAATTGATTGAGGTTGTCGTTATAGCGGATCTCCCAACGATTTGGTTCTTCGACGGTGCCGGCATGTGCGTAATACGGTGCGTTAAAAACGTGCCGCCGAAGCATACCAACCAGCGTATCTAGCAGATTGGTCTTTCCGCCCCCGTTCGGTCCGATCAGAATGGAAATATTCCCGTCAAAAGTAATTTCGCGCCTGTCAAGGAAGCTGCGGACATTTTCAATTGATAATTTTCGTATGAGCACAATAGCCCCCGAGCAAGGAATCGATTCGGTCGATTCATGGCATGAATGACCCGGTGCGACCAAGAGTTGAGTCTGGGTCCGGATCGAACGAACAGGAAGTCCAGCGCGCGTGCTAGACTACGGTGCAGCGACTCCGGCCCGATCCAAGCTATGCCGCAAACAGGGCATCGCTCTGCCTTGCCTCAAGCGCTTGTGAGCAGGGAGATCACTTTCGACGGTCGCCCCCGGGGGTGGGCGCCTCTTGCGCCGCTCGCCTGTAGCTCGGCGATCCGTCGGGACAATCGGTCGCCCGCTCGGCCGCACGATTCTCAATGGCCGCTTAAGACGCTGGCAGGGTGAAAATGAGCGCTACACTGCTCTATGGCTCCAAAGAGACAGCTCGTCGACATACACCTGCTCGCCTCAAGGCCATGACCTTCCTTGCTAAGGCCGGGGTGACTCGCACCACGGGCGCGGCGTCTTAGGACAGCGGTTTGCTCCGCACTGGAATGGCACGGCGAGCTTTTCAGCAATGAGGATTTCACCCACGTCCCGGCCTGCGGCCTTCAACGTGCCGCACGATCTGCCAAAGTTGCAGGCCATGGTCCCTTCAGTACCGGGCGGGCAAGCGCAATCGACGTAGTCAAAGTCGAGCGGCTGCGAGCGTACCAGATCACGAAGCCGCCTTGTAGCGACATCGCCAAGTGCTCGCTCCTCAGGACATTTTGCGCGGCGAGTCTCCGGGGCATTGAAGCCGACGAGCCTTACGTCAGGTCCTTCGTTGTAGACACGGATCGTGTCTCCGTCGACTACGTAAACCTGTTCACGGTCGATCGACGTGGCATCAACGGCGTGGCAAATGCACATTGAGAAGATGGTCAAAACAAATGCTTTCACCGACATAAATTATTCCCCACCGCTTTGGCTTCGCGAGCCCCACGAATCATTTCAGAAGCGCCCCCTTAACCCAATACTGCGGCACGGTGGTAACCAGCGTGAACGGGCCTTCATCAGAAGCGACACGCGAGCCCCACGGAATTCTAGCGTCATACTCCGCGCGAAACGACACCTGCGCGGACTTGATCCGATCTGCGGCGTTTGCGCCGCCAAAGCCGATCCTGTTGTCTCGGAGAGGACAAATATAGGAGCCCGACTTCATCCGGCCGGACATCGCAGCGCCAACGGTTGATGACAGCGCGGCCGGCATACCGCTTGCTCTAACACCGATGTTGATCTGAGGCGGCGAACCTTCTGGGCTCCCAACGAAGCTGGCGCTGATGACGCACGTGATGGTCAAATTGCTGATGCCGAAAAGAGCGCTGTTGTTCTCGATGGTGAACGGGATGTCCATCGCAGCACCATACGACGGCGGGCCTGGCGTAAAACTCGGCGACGTCGGCCAAAGCGGCCCGATACCGATGATGTGTCCCAAGACCGTCGCGAGCGTGGCAATTGGCGCAAGTATGAGACCGATGACCTTTGCGAGGCGGAGCCACCGCCAGAGCTTGCTCGGCTTCGTCGGCGTGATCGGCTGATTGGGCGTCCCCTTTCCCTTGCCCCCTCCCTTGCCTTTCGACTTAGGTCCCTTCTTCACGATCACCCCCGTCCATAGCCGGGCTCCGATCATGCCATCCCCGCAGTTGGCTGGCCCGAACGAGCAGGCACTATCCACAGCGAAACGAGAAAGGCCGCCGAGTGTCCTCGACGGCCTTGGCCTCATGGCCCCATACCATGCCTTGCCTCAAGCGGTTGATGCTCGCTTTCGCTGGCCGTCTGGACTTTGGCCGACATCTCGGCGCTGGTCGCTATTGGCGCGGGTGGTGCGAGAAACCGGCTCGATCAACCTGACGCCAACATTGGCTTGTCGAAGCTGGCCTGTCGAGACCTCCGACCGTGATTGACGGTTCTCAGCACGGAATGCGAACCACGATCACGCGATGTCTTGCCATGACGCGACCGCCCGGCGCGGCCATTAGAAGCCCGTCCATGCGGTCAACGGCACCGGGGCCGCTTCTGCCCAAGGCCGGGAGTGCGCCAACGTATGGGCGGGGCTGCGGCGCGATCTGGCGGGCCTCCGACCCTTGACCCAGATCAAGCTCGGCATTGGCCACCGGAAACGGTGGTCTGCCATGAGCGAGAACGACAAATCCACCAAGCCGGGGGAGCCGCGCAAGCCGACGCGGTCTGACGAGGCGCGGCGGGCGATCGAGGAGCACATCAGCGACCTGCGCGAGATCGTTGCGAGGCGGTGCGGAATTGAGCTGGGAAATTCTGCAAAAATTATTTGGGCAAAGCGATGCGCGAGAACAAGCGCTCGGAGGCGGAGGGGACAGGGAACCCTAATTTCATCAAGGCCAATCATTAGCGGCCCCCTAGGGGGCTCACCGGCTCCCCACCGGGGGGACCCGGTCATCATCCGCGAGCAGCGGCGAGGATGCGCTGCACGCTCTTGGCGTCCATTTTCGGCAGACCGAATTCACTCATCCAAACGAAAGCGATGCTGCGAAGACTGTCCCCGTTAGCCTGCATACCCAAGCCACGCTTGAGCGCGGCTTGCTCATTGGCGTTCGGGACCAAGCGCTTGTTCTTCTCCTCGCCTTCAATGTCGTACCCAAAGGGCCGCTTGCCACCATTGAAGAGCTGCTGGGAAGCGCGATAGCGCTTGGCCTCGCGGACCCGCTCGCGGATGCCGTCGCGCACGTTCTCGGCTACGGCTGATAGGATCGTGAACACTAGCTTGCTGATGCCGTTGCCGGTGACGTCGCCGCCAAGGTCGATCATGTGTAAGCCGATCTTGTCCGCCTTGAACTGTTCGAGGGTGACGAGCGCGTCAGCCGCAGAACGGAAGGTACGATCAAGCCGAGCTGTGACGACGACGTCGCCCGCCTGCAGGGCCTGCAAGAGGCGCTTGCCCTCCGGTCGGTCTACCAGGGGCACACTGCCGGAGACGCCTGCCTCAACGAAGAACCCATCAACCTGCCAGCCCTTCATCATGGCGTAGCCGGTGATCTGCTGCTGCTGCGTTTCGAGCGACATGCCGCTGTTCGCCTGCTCTGCGGTGCTGACTCGGCAGTATCCAAACACCCTCATAGGCAGCCCTTCTGTGGCATTGCTAAAGCGATGCCACATAATTAGCAATGCCACAGGCAAAAGCAAGGCAAATCAGCCGATATTCGCTCTTTCGGTTCGTGCCTGCACCCGCTGCTCGAACATCAGGCGGCGCGGCGCAGTCCTCGCCAGTCGCCTGAGCACATCGGCGATCTGGTTGTAGCCGAGCGCGGCCATAACGCGCCTCGCCTCGTCCAAGCTCTCGCGATGGAAGCCGCAGGCCTTCAGCACGATCTCGGCGGCGAGGCCTTCATCCATTCCGGCAAGCCGCGCTTCTGCGGCGAGAAGGGCAAGGCCCTCGGCGAGGGTCTCGATGCGGATGCCGTTGTCCGACGGGTCGGGATCGTCGAGGTGCTGCCGCATGAAGGCGGCGCCTTCCTTCACCGTCCGATGGCGTTCCAGTTCACGCGACATCGATCACTTTCACCTTGGGCAGCACCTTCGGCGGCTCGTTGCCGAGCAGGCCCACGGCACTTCTGAAGGCGTCCAGGACGTTCCGCGCGTCGATGCCGACATTGGCGTTGAGATCGATCGTTTTCGGCATCAACGATGCGAGCACCTTCAACAGCGCGGCCGGATCATCACGCGCGAGGCGGAGCAGAATGTCTTCGCCCTGCTCATCCCAGAGCTTGGCGAGATCGGCGACGAACCGCTCGGAGAACTTGGCCCGCGCTCCCGGCTTCCGTCCGCCCCCGCTATTGCCCGTCAAGAAACGGCCGGTGCGTTGGTCGCGTTCGATCTCGACGGCGTCGATGTTGCTCATGGGCCAAGGTCTACACCGAGTTCGCCCTTGCGCAAGGGTTACGATGATCTGGCGGAGATGTTCCTGCTCGCCAGCCAATGGGCGAGAGCGCGCTCTGCTTCGCTCCGGAGCGTCGCCTTCGATTGGGGCCGTCTTCGATTGCGATGGGGCGTTGCAGGCAACAACGGCAAGATGTCACGTGGGTCATCCGTACCGTGCCGCTTCATCTTCTGGTGCATCCTGATCTTGTCCCAATCCATTGTTTCGCCTCTTCTGTTCCACCATCATGCTCAATGGTGGAGGGTTTGTGATCCGGACAGACCAAACCCATGCTCGCGGTGAAGCGAGAGAGCGGCCGTCCGGGGAGTTCCTGCTCAATGGAGCCAGGGCTGCTTACCGGAGGCGTCTGCTCGTGGATGCACAGACGGCCGCGAGACTTTTTCGTCCATTCCAGACGGTGACTGGGGCACCCCGCTTTCGACCAGACCCCACAGCGCTCGGTCACATACCATCCATCGCGCTGATGCAGCACGCCTGCCGGATCGGTTTCCGCATGAGCAGGCGCGAATTGCGCCGCGCGGGGATTGCGTTCGGGGGAATTGGGAATTAGGAGGAGATTGCTAGATCACCTTCAATTCCAATTGGCCCGTGTCGTGCAATTGCCCGGCGCGGGTCTTTTGTTAAGCGGCCGCCTCTTCGGCTAGATCGACGACACCTAGATCATCTGAGACAACGCCGCCCTGATGCGGCGGGCGCGCTGGATGTAGGCGCAGCACTTCCCTGCCCCGCACGATCATTGTTCCAGTTGGCTCTCGGGTAATCATTCAGGCTCTCCAAATTCGCAGTGAACGGACAGGCCTCATAAGCCAGCCCGGCCCTAGGACAGGGGCGCTCACTTCCTTTGGAGAACTCCAGACCTCGACGGCAGTTATCCGCTCTCTTCGAGGTCATCACGCATCCAATCTAGGGCGTTTCAGAACGCCGTCAATCACCTCCCTGGCAATTCGTGGTTCGCAACTCTTCAAAAGTCCTGGCCCCCGCGCAAGAAATTCGATAGCACTTTGCTAGGACGAATATAGCATTCTGCTGGAGAGGGAACGTGGTGGAGAAGAGCGCAGACGTCGTTCAGGTGAACGTGCGGCTCCCGAGGGTATTGCACCGTAAGCTCGGGGCCGACGCGCGGCGGAACAAACGATCATTCAACGCCGAGCTGGTGCACCGGCTTCAATCATCCTCCAGCCCGGCCAGCACGCCAAGCGAAGACATTGCGAGACTAGCCGCGACGGAGGCAGTCGAGCTGACCTTGCAGCGGCTTGGCATCCAGCCGAAGGGCTGAGCCTATGATTACATCATCGCGGCGCTGCCGCTGTTCTAGACCCTATCAGGAGTATGCGTAAGCGCATTGAGGCCGGGCCGCACAACGGCCCGGAACGAGTAACGACAGAGATGGCAGCGAAGATTTTGGGGCTACCGGCCCGCACCGTTCAGGACATGGCGCTTGCCGGAGAGATACCGGGCGCGGCGAAGTTCGGGCGGCGGTGGACCTTCGATGAGCAGAAGTTACGGAACTACATTCGCAGGCGCGAGGAAGAGCAATGGCAGGACGCAAACCGAAGGCACCTCCCGGAACGCAATGGCGCGGGAACGTACTCTACTCGGAGTTCCAGGTTAAGGGGAAGCCAATCCGGGTCACCCTCAAAACTGACGATCCGCGAGTTGCTAAGGCCGCCGTCGAGAAGCTGAGGAAGCAGGTTCTCGCCGAGACCTATCACGGCGGCGGTCCTCGCATGTTCATTGACGTGTTGGCGGAGTGGAAGGCCTTCATGATCGGCAAGCCCGGCGATCGATGGGACGGCCAAGTCGGCAAGAAGACCTATACCCGCTATTGCGTCTCGCTGCTCCAGATCGCCCCGTTCGTGGAGAACAAGAAGCTGTCCGAGATCGATGGCCAGTTGATCGGCCGGATCGTCCGGGTGCGCGGCGCCGAGGTGACAAAGGCGACGGTGAAGCGCGACCTAAGCGCCCTCTCCTCCGTCATGAACTACGCCGTGGCGCACGAGTACCGGGAGTCCAACCCCGTCCTGCCGTGGCTCAAAACGGTTAAGGAGCGCCGTGACCCCATCGTCGAGCCCCGTGACGAAGACATCGCCCTCGTCGTCGAGCACGCGCGTGGCATGTGGCCCCAGCTCGTCCTAGCCGCCCTCAAGACTGGCATCCGCGAGGACGCCCTAATCCGCTCCCAGCGCGACTGGATCAACCACGAGCGCAAGGAGATCACGGTCGTCGACAAGGGGAATAAGGTCCGGGTGGTCGATCTAAAGCCCATGGGCGGCTATGAGTTGTTCGCCTCGCTCCCGGCCTTCGCCGGGAAGCCGTGGCTGTTCTGGCGCACCGAGGACAAGCGGGTCCGTAAGGACAGCAAGCGCGAGGCCAGCACAGTCGGCGACAAGATCGAGGACCCCGGCCCGACCTTCGTTCGGGAGACCCGCCGCGTCGAGGCTTGGGCGAAGGCAAACGGCATTGAGTTTCGTCGGTTCACCTTCCACACCCTCCGGCACAAACATGCCATCGTCTGGCTCCGGAACGGCGGAAATATCTATGAGCTGCAGCAGCGCCTGGGTCACTCCTCAATCAAGCAGACCGAGGAGTATCTGAAATACGTGACGGGCGAGCAGCAGCGCGAGAACACCCACGGGAAGCGCAAGACTGCCTGAAAACCGGAACAGGTCCCCACAAAAGTCCCCACAGGTTGGGGACTTTTTCATTTTGGAAATGACGGAAATGCCTGTGTCGCAGCGGTCTTATAAGACGCGGGCAAAAGCTGCCAGTGGGTTTTGCAGACCGTTGCGTAACCACTCCGCCACGTGGCCCCGTAAGGGCGGAGCAATATAGGGGATGAAGCGTTTAGGCAACCGCCTTCGTCCGACCATGGCGGCGACGGGGCTCTTCCGATGTGGATCGAAGTCAGCCTCGCTTGCGTCGCCGGAAGTCGCGCCGCCCCTTCGGCGCGGGCTTGGGAGCCAATTCCGGCATCTCGACCTGGACCTCGCGGTAGCGGGTCAATAGTCGTTCAAAACTCGCATGCAGCGTCTCGGCGATATCGGGACGCCGTTCGAGGCCGGCCAGAATCGTCGCCGCGGCCTCGATGGTCGAGAGCCCATCCCTGCGCGGCTCCTTGCGCAGACGCCCATAGCGCGAGGAGTGCGCCGGATTGAGGATCACGCGCTGGCACTTGAGCATCCAGGGATTGCGCCACCACAGCGCCTTGGCCTGGCTCCATGTGCCGTCGAGCAACACGATTCCTTCGAGCTTGCCGAGGATCGCGCGCTGGTTCTCCGCGATGCCCCCCTTGCGGTCGAGCGCGACGATCTCGCCTTCCGCCTCGAGATCGGCGGCGCGTGCCGAGCCGAGATAGAGCACGGCCCAGCGCGCGGCGTTCTCGACGGGTCGACCCAGCGCCTTGGACAGGCTCGGCCAGGACAGGCCGACCCGCACTGTGGCGTCGGCGAAATGCCTGGCAAGCAGGCGCGCGGTGCCGAGCGCCCTGTCCTGCTCCTGCGGATGCTGGAGGATCAGGAGCGACAGCCGGTTTTCAATCGGCGTGACGCTGTCGCAGATGCACAGCGGCATCGGCTTCTGGCAATGCGGGCATTCGGGAATGGGATCGGCAGCGGCCGTATCTGCTGGGTTCGACATGGGCGCGCTATACGCTTCGCGCGCCGCTTCAACAACCTATTCCGCCGGTGCCGCCAGCGGACGCGGCTCGGAACGGCGCCGCAGGCGGTCGATCAGGAGATAGATCACGGGCGTGGTATAGAGCGTCAGGATCTGTGAAACGAACAGGCCGCCGATAATGGTGATGCCGAGCGGACGGCGCAGCTCCGTGCCGGGGCCGGTCGCCACCACGAGCGGAATGCCGGCAAACAGCGCCGCCATGGTCGTCATCAGGATCGGACGGAAGCGCGCCTGGCAGGCCTCGAAGATCGCCTCCGCTGACGACAGGCCGCGTTGGCGTTCGGCGTCGAGCGCGAAATCCACCATCATGATGCCGTTCTTCTTGACGATGCCGATCAAGAGGATAATGCCGACGAAGGCGATCACCGTGAGCGGCGTGTTGGTGAGCTGCAAGGCGAGCAGTGCGCCGAGCCCGGCCGAGGGCAGCGTCGAGATGATCGTGAGCGGATGGGCAAGGCTCTCATAGAGCACCCCGAGCACGATATACATGGCCACCAGCGCGCCGAGGATCAGAAGCGGCTGGCGGCCGCTGGTCCTGGCGAAGTCGCCGGCATTGCCGTCGAAGCTGCCGCGGATGCCTTCGGGCATGTGCAGCTCTTCCACCGCGCGCTGGATGCTCTGCGTCGCCGCCTGGAGCTGCACGTCCGGCAGCAGGTTGAACGACACCGTGGTCGAGGGGAACGACTGCGAGTGATAGACCGCGAGCGCGGCGAGGCTGCGCGTGGCGTGCACCACGGCCGACAGCGGCACCTGCGCGTCGCCCGCGCCGGCGACATAGATGCGATCGAGGTTGGAGGGATCGACCTGGAATTTCGGATCGATCTCCAGCACGGTCATGTACTGGTTGCGCTGGGTGTAGATGATCGAGATCTGCCGCTGCGAGAAGGCGTTGTTCAGCGCGTTGTCGATGTCCTGAACCCTGACGCCGAGCGCCGAGGCCTTCTGGCGATCGATCGCGAGCGTGAGCTGAAGGCCGCCGGGGTCGCGGTCGCTGGAGATGTCGGTGATGCCTTCGACGCTCTCCATGCGCTTGGCCACGATCGGCGCCCACTTCTGCAGCAGACTGAGGTCGGTGCTGGTCAGCGTGTACTGGTAGTCGGAATCGCTCCGCCGCCCGCCGGCACGGACGTCCTGGGCGGCGAACATGAAGAGGCGGATGCCGGGCACGGGGTACAGCGCGCGTCTCAGACGGTCGATCACGACCTCCGTCGAGACGTGGTCGCGTTCCTCCGGCGGCTTCAGGCTGATGTACATGACGCCGCGGTTCGAGGTCGCTCCTCCCGGCCCGCCTCCGGCACCGACCGTCGAGCCGACGCCGGCCACGGCCGGATCCTTCATCACGATGTCGGCGAGCCGCTGCTGGAGACCGAGCATCGACTGAAACGAGATGTCGGCCGAGGCGCGCGTCGCCCCGATGACGAAGCCGGAATCGTCGGTCGGGAAATAGCCCTTGGGGATCTTGATGTAGAGTGTCACGGTGAGGCCGATGGTGGCGAAGAACACCAGCAGCGTCGCCAGCGGGTAGTCCAGCACGGTGCGCAAGGTTCTCGCGTAGAAGGCGACGATGCGCGACAGCGAGCCCTCGATGATGCGGTCGAACAGGGTCGCGGTGCCGGACGGGGTCTGCCGGATGTAATGGGCGCAGATCATCGGTGTCACCGTGAGCGAGACCAGCGTCGAGACCAGGATGGCGAAGGTCAGCGTCAGCGAGAATTCGCGCAAGAGGCGCCCGACGATGCCGTCCATGAAGATCAGCGGCGTGAACGCTGCGATCAACGACAGGCTGATCGAGACCACCGTGAAGCCGATCTGCCTGGCGCCCTCCTGCGCCGCCCGGAACGGGGTCATGCCGTGCTCGAGATTGCGATACATGTTCTCGATCATGACGATGGCATCGTCGACCACGAAGCCGACGGAGATCGCGAGCGCCATCAGCGACAGATTGTCGATCGAGAAGCCTGCGATCCACATCCCGGCGCAGGTGCCGGCCAGCGCCAGCGGCACCGAGACGCCGGCCGCGATCGTCGGCGTCAGCCGCCGCAGGAACACGAACACCACGACCATCACCAGGATCGCGGTGGCCAGCAATGTCCATTGCATGTCGAGCACGCTGGCGCGGATCGTGCCGGTGCGGTCGACCAGGGTCGAAATCTCGACGCCGGCCGGAATCCACTGCTTCAGCTGCGGGACCAGCGCCTTCACCCGGTCCACGGTATCGATGACGTTGGCATCGCCCTGCTTGGTGATCTGGATCAGCACCGCCGGCTGCTTGTTGAACCAGGCGATCGAGCGGGCATTGCGGACGGAATCCTCGATGTCGGCGACGTCGGAGAGCCGCACGAAGTTGCCGTTGGCGCTCTTGATGACGATGTCGCGGAATTCCTTGGCGGTTCGCATCTGCCGGTTGAGCGCCAGCGTCTCGCTCTGGCGTTCGCCGTTGAAGATGCCGACGGGACCGAGTGGGTTGGCATTGACGATCGCGGTGCGCACGTCGTCGGTGGCGATGCCGGCATTCGACAGCGCGACGGGGTTGAGCTGGACCCGCACGGCTGGCTGGTCGGCGCCGGACACGCTGACATCACCGACGCCCGGGACCTGCGAGATGCGCTGCGCCAGGACCGTGTCGGCGACGTCGTAGATTGCACTGGGGGACAGCGTCTTCGAGGTCAGCGCCAGCACGAAGACCGGCGCGCCGGCCGTGTTGGCCTTGCGGAAGCGCGGCAGCGTCGGCAGGTCGCTCGGCAGGTCCACCATCGCGGCGTTGATCGCCGCCTGCACGTCGCGGGCGGCCTTGTCGATGCTGCGGCCGATGTCGAACTGGAGCTGGATGGTGGTGGTGCCGAGCGTCGAGGTCGAGGTGATCTGGTTGATGCCGGCGATCTCACCCAGCCGCCGCTCCAATGGCGAAGCTACCGTCGCCGCCATCACGGACGGGTCGGCCCCCGGCCGGCTGGCCGAGACGAAGATGGCGGGGAAGTCGACGTTCGGAACCGAGGCGACGGGAAGGAACCCGTAAGCGACGACACCCAGCAGGAACAACCCGATCGACAGCAGCGTGGTCGCGACCGGGCGGCGGATGAAGGGCTCCGAGATCGATGCCATCACTGCATCCCCTCGGTCGCGCCCGCGACCGGCGGGCCGCCGGATTCGGCCGGCGGCAGCGCCTGCTCGAGGCGGCGGTTGATGCGGTCGAGCGCGAGGTAGATCACAGGCGTCGTGTAAAGCGTCAGCAGCTGGCTCAGCAGCAGGCCGCCGATGATGGAGACGCCGAGCGGGAACCGCAGCTCGGCGCCGGTGCCGCTCTCGATCGCCAGCGGCAGCGCGCCGAACAGCGCCGCCAGCGTCGTCATCATGATCGGACGGAAGCGCAACAGGCAGGCCTGCACGATGGCCTCGTCCGGCGACATCCCCTGCCCGCGCTCGGCCTCGAGCGCGAAGTCGATCATCATGATCGCGTTCTTCTTGACGATGCCCATCAGGAGAATGATGCCGATCAGGCCGATCACCGACAGGTCCTGCCCGCACAGCACCAGCGCCAGGATCGCGCCGACGCCGGCCGAGGGCAGCGTCGACAGGATCGTGATCGGGTGGATGTAGCTCTCGTAAAGCACCCCCAACACGATGTAGATCGTGATCACGGCGGCGAGCAGCAGCCAGGGCTGGCCGGCGAGCGCCTTGGCGAATTCGGCGGCATCGCCGGCATAGACACCGACGATGCTGTTGGGCATGCCGATCCGCGTCTCGATCGTCTTGACGGCGTTGACCGCATCGCCGAGCGCGGCGCCCGGCGCGAGGTTGAAGCTGAGCGATATCGAGGGGAACTGGGCCTGGTGCGAGATCGCCAGCGGCGCGGTGGTGCGCTTCAGCGTCGCCACGGCCGACAGCGGCACCTGCGCGTTCGGCGCGCCGGCGGTGGCGCTCGCGGCGCCCGGCAGATAGAGCTTCGACAGGATCGAGGGATCGCGCTGATACATCGGCAGCGCCTCCAGCACCACGCGGTACTGGTTGGCCTGGCCGTAGATGGTCGATATCTGCCGCTGCGCGAACGCATCGTTGAGCGTATCCGTGATCGCCTGGAGGCTGACACCGAGCTGGCCGGCGCGGGTGCGATCGACGTCGAGCTGCGCCCGCAGGCCGCCCTCCTGCGCCTCGGAAGAGACGTCGCGGAACAAGGGATCGCGCCGCATCTCCGTCACCAGCTTGCGCGCCCATTCCGACACCAGCGCCGCATCGGTGCCGGTCAGCGTGTACTGGTATTGGGAGCGGCTCGACTGGGTCGAGATCTGCACGTCCTGCACCGGCTGGAAATACACGGTCATGCCGGGAATACCCGCGACCCTCTCCTTCAGCCGGGTTATGACGGCCGCGACATCGTCACGCCGCTCGCCGCGCGGCCTCAGGCTCATGACGAGCCGGCCGACATTGGTGGTCGGATTGACCGAGCCCGCCCCGATCACGGAGACCACGCCGACCACGTCGGGATCCGCCCTGATGGCGTCGGAAGCCTCGGCCTGCCGCTTCTGCATCTCCGCGAACGACACGTCGGGTCCGGCCTCCGTCACCGCCGTGATCGAGGCGGTGTCCTGCAGCGGCAGGAAACCCTTCGGCGCGACGACATAGAGGACCAGGGTCGCGATCAGCGTGGCGAAGGTCACGACCAGCGTGGCGCGCTGGCGTTCCAGTACCCAAAGCAGCGTCCGGTGGTAGAATTCGACGGTGCGGTCGATGAAGCGGCTGATCGTGGCCAATCCCGGAACCGCCAGCTCCTCATGGGCGTGCTTGAGCAGGCGCGAGCACATCATCGGCGTCAGCGTCAGCGAGACCACGGCCGAGGTCACCACCGCGATCGTCAAGGTCAGCGCGAATTCGCGGAACATGCGTCCGACGAGGCCCGACATGAACAGCAGCGGGATGAACACCGCGATCAGCGACACCGTCAGCGAGATCACGGTGAAGCCGATCTCGCTGGCGCCCTTCAGCGACGCCTCCATCGCGTCGTCGCCGTTCTCCATGTGGCGCACGATGTTCTCGATCATGACGATGGCGTCGTCGACGACGAAGCCGGTGCCGATCGTGAGCGCCATCAGCGAGAGATTGTCGAGGCTGAAGCCGGCGAAATACATGATGCCGAAGCTCGTGATCAGCGACAGCGGCAGCGCGACGCCCGCGATCAAGGTTGCGCGCAGCGAACGCAGGAACAGCAGCACCACGAGGGTCACCAGCACGACGGCAAGGACCAGCGTGAACTGCACGTCGCGCACCGAGGCGCGGATCGTGACGGTGCGATCGGAAACGATGGTGAGGTTCACCCCCGCCGGAATCGCGCTCTGCACCTTGGGGATTTCGGCGCGGATCTGGCTGACGACGTCGATCACGTTGGCGCCGGGCTGTCGCTGGATGTCGATGATGACGGCCGGCGTGCCCTGGTACCAGCCGCCGGTGCGGTCGTTCTCCAGGCCGTCGACGATCTGCGCGACGTCGGCAATGGTGACCGGCGAGCCGTTGCGATAGGCGATGATGACGGGCTTATAGGCGTCGGCCGCGGCGATTTGGTCGTTGGCCGCGATGATGTAGGATTGCTGCGCGCCGTCGAGCGAGCCCTTCGGGCCCGAGACGTTGGCATTGGCGATCGCGGTGCGCAGGTCTTCCATGGCGATGCCGTAGGCGGCGAGCCGCGCCAGATCCGCCTGGATGCGTACGGCCGGTTTCAGTCCGCCGAGGACCGAGACCCGTCCGACGCCCGAAATCTGGCTCAAACGTTGCGCCAGAAGCGTGTCGGCGATGTCGCTCATCGCCCGCAGCGAGATCGTGTCCGAGCGCAACGCCAGCGTCATGACAGGTGCGTCCGCCGGGTTCACCTTGGCGTAGGTCGGTGGATAAGGCAGCGTCTTCGGCAGCACGCCAGCCGCGGCGTTGATCGCGGCCTGCACGTCCTGGGTCGCGCCATCGATGTCGCGGTTGAGATCGAACTGGAGCGAGATCTGGCTGACGCCGAACGAGCTCGTCGAGTTCATCGCCGACAGCGACGGGATCTGGCCGAGCTGCCGCTCCAGCGGTGCCGTGATCAGCGACGCGATCACGTCCGGGCTCGCGCCCGGCAATTGCGTCGTCACCTGCACGGTCGGGAAATCGACCTGCGGCAGCGCCGAGACCGGCAGCGCGAAATAGCCCAGCAGCCCGCCGATCAAGAGCGCGATGCCGAGCAGCGAGGTCGCGATCGGCCGGCGGATGAACGGTTCGGAGACACCCATGGGATCTGCCTGCCGCGTCAGGCGGCTGTTGTCGGGATCATGGCTGCTTGGCTCCACTACCCGCTGCCCCCGGCCCCGGGGCCGGTCCGGTCTGTCCCTTCTGGTCGCCTTCGCCGCTCTTGCGCCTGGCGCGGAACTCGTCGTCCTTGCCTTGCCCGTCCTTCTGACTTTCCTTGGCGCCATCCTTCTTCTGGGCGTCAGGCCCGCGCGAGCGCTTGCGCGGGGCGAGATCGGCCGACGGGGTCTGGTCGTCGCGGCCGACGATCACCTTGGAGCCGTCGGACAAATTGGCAAAGCCCGTGGTGACGACCCGGTCGGTCGCCGACAGGCCGCTCGCGATAACGGCATCGTGCTCGTTCTGCTGCGTCACCGTCACGGGCTTGGCCGAGACCACGTTGTCCTCGCCGATGACATAGCTGAATGTCCCGATCGGGCCGCGCTGCACGGCCGATGTCGGCACCACCAGCGCCCGCGTCAAGGTCTCGACCTTGAGGCGGACGTTGACGAACTGGCCCGGCCAGAGCTGGTAATTGGCGTTGGGAAATTCTGCCTTGAGCTTGAGCGTGCCGGTGGTCTGGTCGACCTGGTTGTCGATGCCGGTCAGCTTGCCGGTGTCGATCACGGTGATGCCGTCATTGCCGAACACGTCGACCGCGAGCGTACCTTTCGCCGCGGCCGCATTGACGCGCATGATCTGCTGCTGCGGCAGGCTGAACCACACCGCGATCGGCTGCAATTGCGCGATCACCACCAGACCCGTGGTGTCGGAGGCGTGGATGATGTTGCCCTGGTCGACCTGGCGCAGGCCGGCACGACCCGAGATCGGGGCCACGATCTTGGTGTAGCTGAGCGTTGCCGCCGCATTGTCGATCGCAGCCTGGTCGGCCTTGACCAGCGCCTCGGTCTGCGCCACCAGCGCGCGCTGGGTGTCGGCCTGCTGCTTGGAGCCGGCATTGGAGGCGGCGAGCTGCTCGTATCGGGTCAGGTCAATGCGCTGGTTGGCGAGCTGGGCCTGGTCCTGTGCCTTCTTGGCGACGGCCTGGTCGTACTGCGCCTGGTAGATCGCCGGATCGATCTCGCCGAGCACGTCGCCCTTCTTGACGTCCTGGCCTTCGGTGAAATTCACCGCGATCAGCTTGCCGTCGACCTGCGAGCGCACGGTCACGGTGTTGAGCGCGCGGATCGCGCCGACGCCGTCGAGATAGACAGGCACGTCCTGCACCCGGGGGGTCGCCGCCAGCACGGGCACCGGCAGATCGGGCCGCTGGTTGTTGCGGTTGTTGGCTTGCTGCTGATGCATGGCGATCCAGCCGAGATAACCGAGCCCTCCGAGGATCGCGAGCGTGATCAGCGTCACGACGAAGCCGCGGCCGCGCGATTTTCTCGCCGTCCCCTCCTCCGAGCCTGGCTTGCCATCCGGCTTAAAGAGCATTGACGGGTTTCTCCATTCGCGGCTCCCAGCCGCCGCCGAGCGCCTGATACAGGCTGACGATGGCGAGCAAGCGGGCCAGTTGCGCCTGCGACAGCGCGTCCTCCGCCTGGAACAGGGTCAGTTGAGTGTTGAGCACGGTCACGATGTCGGCGGTGCCGGCGCGCAACTGCTGCTCGGACAGATCGAAGGCGCGGCGCGAGGCGGTAACGACGTCGCGCTGCAATTGCAGCTTGATCGTGGTCTGCTTGATCGAGAACAGCGCATTGTCGACGTCGGCAAAGGCCTGCACGATGGTCTTGCGGTAGGTCTGGAGCAGTTCGTCCTGCCGCGCCTTGGCGAGTTCGAAATTGCCGAGAATCCTGCCGCCGTCGAAGATCGGCTGCGTGGCACTGCCGACGAGCTGGAAGAACGCCGCATGCGGCTGGAACAGCGAGACCAATGCCGCACTCTGATAGCCGCCATTGCCGGTAAGCTGGATGGTCGGAAAGAACTGGGCACGGGCATTGCCGATGTTGGCGGTCGCAGATGCAAGCTGCGCCTCCTGCCGGCGGATGTCAGGCCGCTGCGTCAGGAGCTCCGACGGCAGGCCGGGCGTCACGCGCGGGATCGCGATCCGGTCCAGCGAGCCACCGTGCACGCGCACGCTCTCGGGCGGGCGCGAGACCAGCACGGCGAGCGCGTTGACGTTCTGGTCCAGCGTCTGGCGCAGCGGCGGCACGAGGGCCTTCTGGTTGGCGAGGACGCTCTCCTGCTGGGCAACATCGAGATCCGTGCCGGTGCCGGCCTTGCGCCGCTCCCGGACCGCATCGAGGATACGCTGCGCGCTCGCGATGTTGCGCTGTGAGGTCCTGATCCGGTCCTGCGAGGCCAGCACCTGGAAATAGGCGTTGGCGACGGCAGCGAGCGTCGTCAGCGCGACGGTGTCGCGATCGAAGCGATTGGCGTTGGCGGTTTCCTCCGCAGTCTGCAGCGCATCGCGGTTCTGGCCCCAGAAGTCGAGCTGATAGCTCGCGCTCAGCGAAGCCGAATAATTGACGACTTCGCGGCCGCCGATGGACAGACCCGAGGAGCTTGCGCCCGAGGTGCGCGAATAGGTTTCCGAACCGGCGGTCGATAGGCTCGGCAGCAGCGCCGCGCCGGCCTGCCGCGCCTGGGCGTCGGCCTGAACGATGCGCGAAACGGCAGCGGCAATGTCGAGATTGACGGTCTGCGCCTCTTCCATCAGCTGCGTCAGTTCCGTGGAGCGGAAGCCGCGCCACCAATCCAATGACGGCGGCGCATCGCCCTTGCCGGCGTATTTGTACTGTATGGGAACGTCGAGGGCGGGATCAGGAAGGTCCTGGGTCAGCACGCAAGCGCCTGAGGTGGCAGCGAGGCACACCACCGCAAGCAAACGCGCCGCACGCAGCGTCCGGGCCGCTGAACCTTCGGACCGCCGCGTGGCGATCCCCGGAACACCCTGTGTCACATCCACCCCCCGCCGGGCAGATCAAACCGCCGCGCAACCGGATTAACCGATTCGCGGCGGGACAATCGGGGGGCTTTGGACAACTCGTTCACAACGATGATGCTTTCTCGGAACCTCGAAATGATACTAGCCGGGCGTTGAACTGGGGGACAGGGCCGCGGTCGCGAGACGGTCCTGCCAACGAGCCTGAAACGAATCGATGAAAATTCAAAAGGTGCTTGTCTCGCAGTGACTTTTCTCCTTCTGCAAACACCGGGAGGCGTGATCAAGCTTACCAAGATTTCATGTGATATTGCTGCCACACCGGCGTCCGGGGCCTTCCATGCGGCCACAAGAAGCCGCGTGCGGCTTCGCTTCAATCCGCTCTCTGGCCGGAGCCATCTCACAAAGCCGTCAACGGCTCCCGATGCCGGCCCCCTCCGGTCCCTGGAAAGAAGCGTTCGCGGATTGGCTGCCGACGACGGTCATCTTCCGTCATCGGACGGAGTTCAACGATTTCCTCCTCCTGATATCTCCCCTCGCGGCCGCGCACATTGCCGCGCGAGAATATCACTGTTCGGACAGGCGTTTCAGCCGGTTTCGCCGCAGCGCAAAAGCCTTCCCCTTTGGCCCCCCAAGCACTAGGTTCTGGCCAACCAGATCAACCCTCTTGGTGGCGATTTTCCTGACATGAGCATTCGAAACGACGTTGTCGAAGCCATCGGCAACACCCCGCTGATCAAGCTGAAGCGCGCCTCGGAACTGACCGGCTGCACCATTCTCGGCAAGGCCGAATTCATGAATCCCGGCCAGTCGGTCAAGGACCGCGCCGGCAAATGGATGATCCTGGAGGCCGAGAAGCGCGGCGAGCTCAAGCCCGGCGGTCTCGTGGTGGAAGCGACTGCCGGCAATACCGGCATCGGGCTTGCCGTCGTCGCCAGCGCGCGCGGCTATCGCACCCTGATCGTGATCCCGGAAACGCAGAGCCAGGAGAAGAAGGATTTCCTGAAGCTGTGCGGCGCCGAGCTGATCGAGGTGCCGGCCCTGCCCTATGCCAACCCCAACAATTATCAACACGTCGGCCGGCGGCTTGCGGATGAGTTGCGCAAGACCGAGCCTCACGGCGTGCTGTTCGCAGACCAGTGGAACAACCTCGACAACGCCAAGGCGCACTACGAATCGACCGGACCCGAGATCTGGGAGCAGACCGGCGGCAAGGTCGACGGCTTCGTCTGCTCGGTCGGCAGCGGCGGCACGCTGGCTGGCGTCAGCCGCTATCTGAAGGAGCAGAACAAGAACGTGCGGATCGCCTGCGCCGATCCGCACGGCGCCGGCATGTACGAATATTTCAGGACCGGCGATGCCAAGGCGACGCCGGGCGGCTCGATCACCGAAGGCATCGGCCTCAACCGCGCCACCGCGATCGTCGAGACCGCGAAGGTGGATGATGCCTATCTCATTCCCGACGCAGAAGCCGTCACGGCGATCTACGAATTGCTCCAGCACGAAGGGCTGTGCCTCGGCGGCTCGACCGGCATCAACGTCGTCGGTGCGATGCGGCTCGCAAAGCAGCTCGGGCCCGGCAAGACGGTCGTGACCGTGCTGTGCGATTCCGGCAGCCGCTATCAATCAAAACTGTTCAACGCGGATTTCATGCGCGCCAAGAACCTGCCGGTGCCGGAGTGGCTGGAGAAGCGCAGCAACATCAAGCCGCCGTTCGTGTGATCGTCGCGCGCCCCCTTCGGGTCGGGACGCGCGTCCACAAGCTCGGCCGGGTTACGCGATCTCGCTGCCCGAGGCCGCGGCACAATAATCGCGCCAGAATTGGCGGTATCCCTCCTCCACCCCGCGCGCGTAGATCTCGACGTTGCCGGCGGCCGAGGCTGCGATCTGGGCGGGCAAGTCCGCACGCAACTTCGCCAGATGGGCCGGCTGCGCGGCATATTTGCATGCGATCGCGGCGTAACCCTCGTCGTCCTCGGCGACCCAGTCATTGAGGCCGACGGCCGCCACGATGGCGCCGCCGGCGCGCGAAGAGGCGCCGTGGCCAAGCTTGGCAACGACCGGCACGCCCGCATAGAGGGATTCCCAGGTGCTGACGCCGCCGTTCTGCGGAAATGGATCGAGCGAAATATCGACCTCCGCGAAGGCTCGCAGATGCGCGGCGCGCTCGGACGAGCCGAGACAGGTGATCTTCTCTTCGGCAATCCCCTGCGCCACGAAGCGCGCGATCAGACCGTCGCGGACCAACGGATCGTCGAGCAGCGTGTGCTTGATGATGATCTTCGATCCCGACACCCCCCGCATCACATTCGACCACACGCGAACGGCCTCGTCCGAGATCTTGGAGATGCGATTGAAGACGCCGAAGGTCACATGGCCGTTGCGGAGCATGGGAGGTTCTGACGCCGGTACGTCCAGGATCGGATCGGTCGTGATCAGGCACGGCAGATCGTAGACCTTTTCGGCCAGCAGGTGGCGGGCCGATGCCGGAATGAAGATCGGATCCGCAAGCACGTAGTCCATGGTCCGCAGGCCGGTTCCGGTGGCGTGTCCAAAACCCGTGACCTGGACCGGAGCCGGCTTGCGGGCGAACACCGGGAGCCTGTTGCCGGTGGTATGCCCGGACACGTCGATCAGGATATCGACCTTGTCGGCCTCGATACGATCGGCCAGTTCGTCATCGGACAGCTGCCAGGCGTCGACCCAGACGTCCGCCAGCGACTTGAACTTGGCGGTCATCTCGTCTCGCAGCGGCGAGCACGAATAGCAGATGATCTCGAATTTGGCGTGATCGTGATGGCGCAGCACCGGCAGCAGACCGAACGCTGCCGAGTGGTACCAGAACTCGGCCGCGACATACCCGACCACGATCCGCCTGTCGGGATCGAGTTGCCGGGGCGCGAGCTTGCGCTGGGGCAATCTGGCGCCGATCGCCTCCCCCCAGGATTTGCGCGCCGCCTGCTGGACCGCGAAATCGGCGTCGGAGAGAAAGTCCAGAAAGTAGATCTTCCGCGCGATCAGGTCCGGCTGGTCCGGCGCGATGGCGAGCGCGGCGTCGAGATGTTCGATCGCAGCCGCGATCTCCCCCTGGTTTGCAAAACACGAACTCAGCAGCGCCAGCGCGATCGCCGAGCGCGGATTTTCCTCGAGCAGGGCCGTGCAGGCCAGGATCGCCTGCGCGGTATTGCCAAGGCTCAGCGAGACTTCCGCCTTCCCCCGCAAGGCCACTTCGAGCTTCGGTGCAAGCGCAAGTGCCGCATCGAAATCCGCGGCCGCCGGC
Organism: Bradyrhizobium sp. LVM 105; assembly: GCF_003957705.1. Lineage (NCBI taxonomy): Bacteria > Pseudomonadati > Pseudomonadota > Alphaproteobacteria > Hyphomicrobiales > Nitrobacteraceae > Bradyrhizobium > Bradyrhizobium sp. LVM 105. The sequence goes on from NZ_QZMV01000004.1 coordinate 519,978, forward strand.
TCCGGCCGCGACAGCGCCAAATTGAGCCGTCCGCGGTGTGCGAGGAGCTTCGCCGAACCGGGCCTGACCGCGAGCGCCGCCGCTAGCGCGGCTTCCGCCTCGTCGTAATGCTTGAGCTCGATGCTGACCACAGCCTTGCCGCCGAGCGCTTCGGCATGACGCGGCTGAAACAACAGCGCGCGCGCGAAGCTCTGCCCGGCGCGGTCAAACCGCCCCAGCGCCAGCTCGGCCAGGCCACGATTGCAGAGCGCATCGGCGTAATCGGGCTTCAGGGCGATGGCGCGGTCATACAGCTCGATCGCCTGCTCCGGCAGGTTCAATTGGAGCAAGGTGTTGCCGAGGCCGGCCAGGGCCGGCGGAAAATTCGGCTTCAGCGCGATTGCCTTCTCCAGACATGCGCGGGCGGCCTCAAGCTTCTGAAGGGCGAAGTATACAGAAGCGAGATTGTTGTGCGCCTCGTGCGAACGCGGATCGAGCGCAACCGCGCGCTCAAGCAGCTGTTGCGCCTCATCGAGACGCCCGAGCTGTTGCACGCTCAGGCCGAGGAAATGCGTGGCGTCGAAATGATCCGGAACGGCTTGCACGATCTGGCGGCAGAGTGCCTCGCTCTCGGCATATCTGCCCTGGCCATAGGCGCTCGCCGCAGCGGAGATGATGGCGTCGGCCTGCTTCTTCAACTTCTTCTGCAATCGCGCATTCTGGAATGCGCGCGCGCCGGCGCTGCTCTGCAAGGTGTCTCTCCGGAAAATGGCCCGTGGCGAGTCTAACTGATTCGCACGGCCACCCGGCGGGACCGAAAAATCCCTCCGGAATATCCCGGTGCGCAGGACCTGTGGGCTCAGGAGCCGCTGGGCGTGTCCGCCTCGTTTACCGCAGCGTCGCCGTGTTCCGAGGCCGCGGCACAATAGTCGCGCCAGAACTTGCGGTAGCCCGCTTCGAGCTCGCGCGTGTAGATCTCGACATTGCCGGCGGGCGAGGCTGCGATCTGAGCCGGCAAGCCCGCACGCAATTTCGCCAGATGTTCGGGCTGCGAGGCAAACCTGCGGGCGATCTCGACGTAGCCATCGTCGTCCTCGGCGACCCAGTCACCGAGCCCGACCGCCGCCACGATGGAGGCGCCGGCGCGCGAGGAGGCGCCGATGCCGAGCTTGGCGACGACGGGAACGCCCTTGTAGAGGGATTCCCAGGTGCTGATGCCGCCATTTTGCGGGAACGTGTCGAGCGAAATGTCGATCTTGTCGAAGGCCATCAGGTGGTCGTCGCGCGAGGTGGTGCCGAGGCACGTGATGCTCTCCTCGGCAATGCCCTGGGCGATGAAGCGTGCGATCAGGCTGTCGCGCAGCAGGGCATCATCGAGCAGACCATGCTTGAGGACGATCTTCGATCCCGGCACCTCCCGCATGATGCGCGCCCAGACGCGGATCGCATCGTCCGAGATCTTGTAGATGCGGTTGAACACGCCAAAGGTGACGTAGCCGTTGCGGAGCATCGGCAGCTCGGAGGGCTGCAGATTGGTGACGGGCTCCATCGTGATCAGACACGGCAGATCGTGGATCTTCTCGGGAAACAAGTGCCGGACCGATGGCGGAATGAAAATGGGATCAGCGAGCACATAGTCCATGGTCGGCATGCCCGTGCCCGTCGCGTGTCCGAAGCCGGTGGCCTGGATCGGAGCCGGCTTCCGCGCGAAACACTGCAGCCGGTTTCCCGTGGTGTGGCCCGACACGTCGATCAGGATGTCGACATTGTCGGCCTGAATGCGATCGGCGAGTTCGTCGTCGGAGAGCCCCCAGGCATCGACCCAGACGTCAGCCAATGATTTGAACTTGGCGGTGTACTCGTCCGCTCCCGGCCAGGAATAGTAGCAGATGATCTCAAATTTGGTGTGATCATGATGGCGCAGCACCGGCAGCAAGGTGAGCCCCGCCGAATGCTGGCGGAATTCGGCAGCGACATAGCCGACCACGATCCGCTTGTCCGGATCGAGCGGTCGCTTCGGCAGCGTCCTTTGCGGTATCTTCGAGCCGATCGCATCCCACCAGGATTTTCGCACCGCCTGCTGCACCACGAAATCGGCCTCGGCGCGGTAGTCCTGCAGGAAGATCTTTCCTCTGATCGCATCCCCATAGTCCGGTCGGAGCGCCAGCGCGCGGTCGAGATATTCGATCGCGGTGTCCATGTCGCCCTGGTTCGAATAAGCGAATCCCATCAGCGCCATTCCCATCTCGGAGCGCGGGTTTCGCTCGATCAAGGTCGTCGCGGCCGCCATCGCCTGCGCGGTCTTTCCCATGACGAGGCAGGCCTGCGCCTTGCCCCGGAGCGCCAGCTCGAGCCTGGGCGAGATCGCAAGCGCCGCCTCGAAATCCGCAAGCGCGGGCTCAAGGCGCTGCAGTTCGTAACTGAGCCGCCCGCGCTGGGCCAGGATCCTCGGCGCGCCCGGCTTGATCGCCAGCGCCGCGGCAAACTTGGCGGCCGCCTCGTCGTGGTGCCGGAGCTCCATGCTGACCATGCCGCTGCCGACGATGGCCTCGGCGTGACGCGGCTGAAACAGCAGGGCACGATCGAAACTCTCCTTGGCGCGCATGACCTGCCCAAGCACGATCTCGACCATGCCACGGTTGCAGAGCGCATCGGCGTAATCCGGCTTCAGCTTGATGGCACGCTCGTGCATCTCGAGCGCCTGCTCGTACTGCCCCATATGCATCAGCGTGTTGCCGAGATTGGTGAGCGCGACCGCGAAATTCGGCTTCAGCGCGATTGCCCTTTCCTGGCAGCGCCGCGCCTCGTCGTAATTGCCGAGATCGAAATGCACGGTCGCCAGGTTGTTATGGGCATCGTGCAGGCGCGGATCGAGCGCGATCACGCGCTCGAGCAGCTCTTTCGCCTCCTCGAGGCGCCGGCCGTCATGGGCGCACATGCCCAGCAGATGCATGGCGTCGACGTGATCCGGAAGGGCTTTCAAGATCTCGCGGCACAGCGCCTCGGTCTCGGCATACCGGCCCTGGCCATAGGCGTTCGCCGCAGCGGCAATAACGGCGTCGGCCTGCTTCATCAATTTCTTCTGCAATCGCGCATTCTGGAATGCGCGCGCGCCGCCGCCGCTCTTCTGCAAGGTGTCTCTCCGGAGGATGCCCGGAGCCGAGTCTAACTGATTCGCGAGCCTTGACCGCCCGGTCACCGGACCAGCATCGCCCCCGGGATTTCCCGGGGGTTCAGCGCAAGATCTGGCTCAGGAACAGCTTCGTGCGGGCGTGCTGAGGCGCCGCGAAGAACTCATTCGGGGTGTTGGCCTCGATGATCTGGCCGGCATCCATGAACACGACGCGGTTGGCGACCTCGCGGGCAAAACCCATCTCGTGGGTGACGACCAGCATGGTCATGCCCTCCTCGGCGAGGTCCACCATCGTGTCCAGCACCTCCTTGACCATTTCAGGGTCGAGCGCCGAGGTCGGCTCGTCGAACAGCATGACCTTCGGATTCATCGTCAGGGCGCGGGCGATGGCGACGCGCTGCTGCTGGCCGCCGGACATCTGTCCCGGAAACTTGTTGGCCTGATGCGGGATCTTGACCCGTTCCAGGAACTTCATCGCGGCGGCCTCGGCGTCCTTCTTCGGGATGTTGCGGACCCAGATCGGAGCCAGCGTGCAATTGTCGAGCACCGTGAGGTGCGGGAACAGATTGAAGCTCTGAAACACCATGCCGACTTCGCGGCGCACGGCATCGACATGCTTGAGATTGGGCCCGAGCTCGATGCCGTCGACGACGATCTCGCCCTCCTGGAATTCCTCGAGCGCGTTGATGCAGCGGATCAACGTCGACTTGCCGGAGCCCGAGGGCCCGCAGATCACGATGCGCTCACCCTTGCGGACATCGAGGTCGACGTCGCGCAGCACGTGAAAATCGCCATACCATTTGTTGAGGCCGGAAATCTTGACGATGGGGTCTGACATGAGGACCTCGATCAGTTGCGACGATGGGCGTTGAGACGATGCTCGACGAACAGCGAGTAGCGCGACATTCCAAAGCAGAAGATGAAGTAGATGATCCCGGCGAAGGCGAAGCCGGTGAACGCGGTCGAAGGCGTCGACCACTTCGGATCCGAGAACGATGCCCTGAGCGAGCCCAAGAGATCGAACAGCGCGACGATCGAGACCAGCGAGGTGTCCTTGAACAGCGAGATGAAGCTGTTGACGAGATTCGGGATGACGTGCCGCAGCGCCTGCGGCAGCACGATCAGCGAGGTCGTCTTCCACCAGGACAGGCCCAGCGCTGCCGCGGCCTCGCCCTGCCCGCGCGGGATCGCGGCGAGCCCGCCGCGGACGTTCTCGGCCTGGTAGGCGCCCGTGAACAGCGCAATACCGATCAGCGCGCGGACGAGACCGTCGACCGTGAAATTGCCCGGCAGGAACAGCGGCAGCATGTAGGTGGCGAAGAACAGGACGGTGATCAGGGGCACGCCGCGCCAGAACTCGATGAAGGCGATCGAGAAGATCCGGATCAGGGGAATGGTGGAGCGGCGCCCGAGCGCCAGCGCGATGCCGATCGGCAGCGAGGTGACGATGCCGGTGACGGAGACCACCAGCGTCACCAGCAGGCCGCCCCACAGATTGGTCGTCACGACCGGCAGGCCACCGCGATCGAGCCCCATCAGCTTGATCACGGCGGCGATGGCGACGAAGGCAGCGATGCTCGAGCCCAGTGCGCGCCAACCGGTGCGCAAGCCGCCGCCGAGACCGAAGGCGATCAGACTGACGACCGCGGCGGTGACGGCGAAATCGGCCCAGAGCGACTGGCCCGCTCCCTGGATCTGGTCGCGCAGCCAGATCAGCGGCAGGATCAGCCAATGGATCGCGGTGCCGACCAGCACGATCAAGCTCCCGACCAGCCACAACAACGGCCCGGCGGCCGACGTCTTGCTGAGACTGAGCAGGGCCTGGCCGGCGCCGCTGATGCTCTCGTCGAACAATTCCAGCAAGCCCGCCGTCCAGCTGAGGCCAAAACCCTTGATGCCGCCACCGTGCAGCAGGAAGAACGCGACAATCGGATAGGCGACGAAGAACAGACTGGCGTTGAGCCCCTTCGCCGGCAGGCGGGGCACGAGCAGCGGAACCAGCAGGACCACCGCAAGAACGAATGTGAGGTCCACCCGCCAGCGTTCGGCCTCGGGATAGAAACCGTAGATCAATTGCGGCAGCTTGGCCTGGATGTAGGGCCAGCAGGCACCGACCGCAAATCCGGCGTTCTCGGTGAGGCATGCCGTGCGGTCCTTGCCGCTCCAGACCGCATCGACCAGCAGGAACCTGACCGAGGGAACGATGGTGAACCACAGCAGCAGCGCGCCCACGATGGTGAGCAGGATGTTGGTCGGCGAGTTGAACAGGCGCGTCCGCATCAGCCCGACGAAGCCCGTGGTCTTCACCGGCGCGGGACGCTCGGTGAGCAGGTCCTGGCGGACGAAGCTGCTCGAGGCGATATCGCTCATGCGCCCAGACTCCGGCTGACGCGCCAACCGTAGACGCTCATGATCGCGCTGGTGAGCAGCGAGATCAGGAGATAGATGCCCATCGTCATGGCGATGATCTCGATCGCCTGCCCGGTCTGGCTCAGCGCTGTGCCGGCGAACACCGAGACGAGGTCAGGATAGCCGATCGCGACCGCCAGCGACGAGTTCTTGGTGAGATTGAGGTACTGGTTGGTCAGCGGCGGCACGATGACGCGCATGGCCTGCGGCACCACGATCAGCCGCAGCGTGGTGCCGCGGCTGAGGCCCAGAGACGATCCCGCCTCCATCTGCCCCTTGTGGACGGACAGGATGCCGGCGCGCACGATCTCGGCGATGAAGGCGGCGGTATAGGTCGACAGCGCCAGCGTCAGCGCCACGAACTCGGGAATGATCCGCGAGCCACCGGCGAAATTGAAGCCCTTCAGCTGTGGCAGCTCGAAGCTGAACGGCGGGCCGAACACCAGCATGGTGGCGAGCGGCAGACCGAACAGAAGACCCAGCACGTAGGGCCAGATGCGGATCATCCGCCCTTCCTGAAACAATGCGCGGCGGGCATAGAAGCGCAAGGCCAGTGACGCGACGATGCCGAGCGCCAGCATCGCCAGGAACGGCTCGAGGCCCCGCTCACCGATCGGGCTGGGGACGACGAGGCCACGATTGCTGATAAAGGCGACGCCAAGCAGGGAGATGCTCTGCCGCGGATTGGGCAGGGCTGCGAGCACCGCCAGGTACCAGAACAGGATCTGGAACAGCAGCGGCAAATTGCGGATGATTTCGACGTAGATCTCGCCGACGCGCGACAACAGCCAGTTCGGCGAGAGCCGGCACAGCGCGACGATGAAGCCGATCAATGTGGCGAAGACGATGCCCACCACGGAGACGACGAGCGTGTTCAGGAGCCCGACCACGAACACGCGCAGGAACGTGTCCGAGCCGGTATAGGAGATCAGGGTCTGGTTGACGTCGAAGCCGGCATTGTTCCGCAGGAAGCCGAAGCCGGCGGCAATGTGCTGGTTTTCCAGGTTGGCGCGGGCGTTGGAGACGATCTCATAGCCGATCCAGCCCAGGATCGCCGCGAAGGCAAACTGGACGGCGACGCCGTTCCAGCCTGCCTTGCCGCCCAGAAGGCGCCTGATCTTCAGCGCGATCTGGGGCGGTGGTTTTCGGGCCTCGGTGCTCATGCCGCTGCCAGCGGGTCAGGGGCGGTCAGCGGATCGGCGGCGCGTACTGAAGGCCGCCCTTGTTCCAGAGATTGTTGAGACCGCGATTGATGCCGAGCGGCGAGCCGGCGCCGACGTTGCGATCGAACACTTCGCCGTAATTGCCGACCGCCTTCACGATCCGCACCACCCAGTCCTTGGTGAGGCCGAGCTGTTCGCCGAAATTGCCGTCGCTGCCGAGCACGCGCTTCAACTCGGGATTTTCCAGCTTGGTCTTCTCGTCGACGTTCTTCGAGGTCACCCCGAGCTCTTCGGCGGTGACCATCGCGAACAGGGCCCACTTCACGATGTCGAACCATTGGTCGTCGCCGTGGCGCACCATCGGGCCGAGCGGCTCCTTCGAGATGATCTCGGGCAGCACCATGTGGTCGTTGGGACTGGCGAGCTTCAGGCGATTGGCGTAGAGGCCCGACTGGTCGGTGGTGAAGACGTCGCAGCGCCCGGCCTCATAGGCCTTCACCGTTTCGTCGTTGGTGCCGAACGCGATCACCTCGTACTTCATGTTGTTGGCCTTGAAGTAGTCGGCGAGATTCTGCTCGGTGGTGGTGCCGGTCTGCACGCAGACCGAGGCGCTGTTGAGCTCGAGCGCCGAATTCACCTTGAGCGACTTCTTCACCATGAAGCCCTGCCCGTCATAATAGGTCACGCCGGTAAAATTGGCGCCGAGCGAGGTATCGCGCGAGATGGTCCAGGTGGTGTTGCGCGAGAGCACGTCGATCTCGCCGGATTGCAGCGCGGTGAAGCGGTCCTTGGCGGACAGCGGCACGTACTTGACCTTGCTCGCATCGTTGAAGATCGCCCCGGCGATCGCCTTGCAGACATCGACGTCGAGGCCGGTCCAGTTGCCCTTGTCGTCGGGCGAGGAGAAGCCCGGCAGGCCCTGGCTGACGCCGCAGGACAGCATGCCCCGATCCTTGACGGTCTTGAGGGTTTGCGCATCGGCGGTTTGGGCGGAGAGACCGGCGGCGAGAGCAAGAGTGAGAGCCAGGGTTACGCGTTTCATGGGCTTTGGGCCTTTCAAAGTCGTCTCAAGGAACGTTGTCTCAGGATCATCCCTGCCGGGCCGGGCGTATCAAGTCCGGCCTTGCAAGAGTCATGCTGGAAAACCTTGCCGAACACTCGCCGATCCCGGGAGGCCATACCTTAATCCCCGCCGCTGGCGCCCGCCGCTATGGGCTGTGGCGCAAGGTTCGGTCAGACGATGGATCGAAGGTCGCGGCAGGCCCCTCAACATGCGGCGACTGAATAGCACCCGCGCATCACAGAACGACTGGCGTGCCGGGTCAAGGGGTTGACGGGACTCTTCTGTGTTCTGTTATTAACGACAGCGGCCTTTCGGCCGGCCCTCGGGCGCCAGGCCCCGAGCGGAAACGCGGTTTTGAAAGCAGACGCATGGATTCCTCGCACCCCCAAGAGCAGCAGGCCGAGACCCGGCTGGTCACCTCCGGCCGCGACACCAAGGCGCAGAAGGGGTTCGTCAATCCGCCGGTTTTCCACGGCTCGACCGTGCTCTATCCCACCGCCGAGGACCTGCACGCCCATCGCGGCGAGTTCACCTATGGCCGGCACGGTTCCCCCACCACCAAGGCGTTCCAGGAGACGCTGATGGCGCTGGAGGGGCCGCAATGCGCCGGCGTCGGCATTGTCCCGTCGGGGCTGTCGGCAATCTCCACCACCCTGCTCGCGGTGCTGAAGGCCGGCGACCACATTCTGGTCGTCGACAACGTCTACCGGCCCTCGCGCAATTTCTGCAACGGCATGCTCGCCCGCTACGGCATCGAGACCACGTACTTTGACCCGCTGATGGGAGCCGGCATCGACAAGCTGTTCAAGCCGAACACCCGCGCGGTGCTGGTGGAGGCGCCGGGCTCGCAATCGTTCGAGATGCCGGATATTCGCGCCATCGCCGAGGTCGCGCATGCGCGCGGCGCGCTCGTCATCGACGACAACACCTGGGCGACGCCGCTCTATCACCGCTCGCTCGAACAGGGCGTCGACGTCAGCATGCAGGCCGCGACGAAATATATCGGCGGCCATTCCGACATCATGTTCGGCACGATCTCGGCCAATGCCAAGGCCTGGCCGATAATTGCCGAAGGCATTCGCCTGCTCGGTGTCTGCGCCGGTCCCGACGACGTCTTCCTCGCGCTGCGCGGCCTGCGCACGCTGTCGGTGCGGCTGGCGCAGCATCATCGCTCCGGTCTCGACATGGCGCGCTGGCTCGCTGCCAGACCCGAGGTCGCTCGCGTGCTGCATCCGGGCTTGGAGACCGATCCCGGTCACGCCATCTGGAAGCGCGACTTCACCGGCGCATCCGGCCTGTTCAGCATCGTGCTGAAGCCGGCGCCGCAGAAGGCTGTCGACACCATGCTCAACACGCTCAAGCTGTTCGGCATGGGTTTTTCCTGGGGCGGATTCGAGAGCCTTGCGATTCCCTTCGATTGCGACGCCTATCGCACCGCCACCAGGTGGGCGCCCGGCGGGCCGACTCTGCGCCTGCACATCGGGCTCGAAAGCACCGACGATCTCAAGGCCGATCTCGATCGCGGCTTTGCTGCCCTCAAGGCGGCAATGTGAGCCTGCTCACTGAGCAATGCGCCTGCCGACGCGCCAATGTGCGTCGACGGACGCACGGCGCGGGAACGTGCAACTGCCGTAAACGTTAACGCCGACGCGCCAACAAAGGATTTGATCCACTGACGTTTGGCGCTAGCCTCACCAATCGACTCTCATCCGGACACGGAGCATGGGAACGTTGGTACTGCTCGATCTCATGGGCGGCGTGGCGCTGTTGCTGTGGGGCCTGCACATGGTCCACAGCGGGATTCTGCGCGCCTTCGGTCCTGATCTCAGGCGCCTGCTTGGCAAGGCGCTGAGCAACCGCGTCAGCGCCTTTGCCGCCGGCCTCGGGCTCACCGCCCTGCTCCAGAGCAGCACGGCGACCGCCTTGATCACGAGCTCGTTCGCGGCCGAAGGCCTTGTCAGCCTCGCCGCCGCGCTTGCCATCATGTTGGGCGCCAATGTCGGCACGACGCTGATCGTTCAGGTGCTGTCGTTCAACATCGCAGCCGTTGCGCCGGTGCTGTTCGTGCTCGGCCTCGTCGCCTTCCGCTCCGGCCCGCGCTCGCGGATCAAGGACATCGGCCGCGTCTGCATCGGCCTCGGCCTGATGCTGCTCTCGCTGCACATCCTGCTCGACACGCTGGCGCCGGCCGAGAACGCGCCCGGCGTCCGCGTCGTGATGTCGGCCATCACAGGCGATCCCATCCTGTGCATCGTCATCGCCGCCCTCGTCACCTGGACAGTGCATTCGAGCGTCGCCAGCGTGCTCTTGATCATGTCGCTGGCCTATTCGCAGTTCATCACGCCCTACGCGGCGCTGGCGCTGGTGCTCGGGGCCAATCTCGGCAGCGCCATCAATCCCGTGCTCGAGGGCGGCAAGCGTGACGATCCCGCGAGCTATCGCCTGCCGGTCGGCAATCTCGTCAACCGCGTGATCGGCATTGCCCTCGTCCTGCCCTTCCTCGGCGGGATCGCCGAGTATATGCACGCCTGGCAGCCTGATCTCGCCAAGATGACGGCGGCCTTCCACATCGCCTTCAATGTCGGCACGGCCATCGTCTTCATCGGCCTGCTCGACGCCATGTCGCGCCTGCTCACCCGCCTCTTACCGGATCGCGTGCAGGAGGCCGACCCGGCCCGGCCGCGCTATCTTGACGAGACAGCGCTGGAGACGCCGTCGCTGGCACTCGCCGACGCCGCCCGCGAGACGTTGCGCATGGGCGATCTCGTCGAGGTCATGCTGCGCAAGGTGATGGCCGCGATGATGACAGGCGATCGTGCGCTGGTCGACCAGGTCTCCAAGATGGACAACTTGGTCGACGGTCTCGACGAGGCCATCAAGCTCTACGTGACCAAGCTGATGCGCGGCAGCCTCGACGAGAGCGAAGGACGGCGCGCGATGGAGATCATCTCCTTCGCCATCAATCTCGAACATATCGGCGACATCATCGACAAGAGTCTGAGCGAGCTCGCGACCAAGAAGATCAAGCGGCGCTTCCAGTTCTCTGCGGAAGGGGCCGACGAGCTCGCCGCCTTCCACAAGCGCACGATGGACTCGCTGCGGATCGCGTTCGGCGTCTTCATGTCGGGCGACGCCAATGAGGCCCGCAAGCTGCTGGTGGAGAAAACCGCGCTGCGCAACACCGAGCTTGCCGCGGTCGAACGGCATCTCGATCGCCTGCGCGAGGGCCGTCCCGAAACCATCGAAACGACGTCGCTGCATCTCGACGTGCTGCGCGACCTCAGGCGCATCCACTCGCATATCTGCTCGGTCGCCTATCCCGTGCTGGACGCGGCCGGCGAGCCGTATCGAAGGACCGAGGCCGAGACGGCCACCCTGCCCGCGGCCGGCGCGGCATCGGCGTTGCCGCGCTAGCGCTTCCGCTCAGCGGTCCAGCGTCTTCGAAGCGCTGCCGCGGTTCTTCCAGATCAGCATGATGTTGCGGATATAGATGATGGTCGCGAGCGATTGTCCGAGGATGATGACCGGCTCGCGCTTCACCACGCCATAGACCAGCGTCATCAGGCCGCCGCCCATCGAGCAGAACCAGAACGCCATCGGCACCACGCTGTTGCCGGCGCGCTCGCTCGCGATCCACTGCACCAAGAAGCGCGCGGTGAAGAACAGCTGCGCGACGAGGCCGAATGCCAGCCAGAAATCGAACTTGGCGACGAAGACGTCGTAGAGATAGTTGCTCAGCGCCTGACCGTATTGGATGATCATGCGTTCACCTCAGTCACATCTGGTGTCGGCTTCTTGCGGCGGATCAGCCACCACACGCCAGCGAGATCCAAGATGCCGATCCACAGCCGGTCGAAGAAACCGTAGTTCGACACGCCGGAATGGCGCGGCCGGTCGATCACGTCGACATAGGCAATGTCGTAGCCTTCGCGGCGGACCAGCGCCGGCAGGAAGCGATGCAGCCCGTCGAAATAAGGCATCATCAGGAAGACCTCGCGCCGGAATGCCTTCAACCCGCAGCCGGTATCCCGCGTGCCGTCCTTCAGGATGGCATTGCGGACGCCGTTGGCCACGCGCGACTGCAATTTCTTGAAGCCGGTATCCTTGCGTCCGACGCGCTGCCCCGCGGCGAGGCCGACGCGCCCTGCTCCCTTCTCGACCGCCGCGATCAGGTCGGGCAGGAAGGCCGGATTGTTCTGGCCGTCGCCGTCGAGCGTCGCCACGATCACCCCGCGCGCGGCGCGCACGCCGCTGCGCACCGCCGCGGATTGGCCGCCTGATCTGGCATGGCGGAGCTGACGCAGATTGTCCCGCTGCGCCATCAGCGTCGTGATCCGTTCGCCGGTCGCATCGGTCGAGCCGTCGTTGACATAGATGATCTCGTAGTCCCAGCGGCCGTCGAGCGCCGCGCCGATCTCCGCGATCAGCGGCGCGATGTTGTCGGCTTCGTTGCGCACGGGAACGACGATGGAAACCGAAGGCTGGGAAACCGAAGGCTGGGACGTCGACAAGTGAGGCTCGTGGTTGGAATTGGCCTGCCACGGGAACCGGCGGTCCCGGCAGGCAGCCGCTTTTATGGGGCGGATGCCCCGTGGGCAACCCTTTTGAGGCGGCCCGAGACCGCCCCCGCAAGAGGCACGATGGTGCCGTCGGCGCGGATGGCAAAGCCGAGCCTTCTGGCCGCGAACCAGTAGCGAACCGCCATGGCACCGACCGTGCCGACCAGGGCGCCGGCCACGACGTCACTCGGGTGATGCGCGACCAGCACCAGCCGCGTCAACGAGATCACGATTGCGTAAGTGAGCATGAACACGCGCAGGCGCGGCCACAATGCCGATACCGCGAACGCCAGGGCGAACGCGGCCACGGCATGGCCTGACGGCAAGCTGGCATAAGCCCCCGTCCCCTCGAACGGAACGAAGTTGAACGGATTGGCCTTGCCGCCGACAAACGGACGTCCGCGGCCGAGGCAATATTTCAGGATCTCGGCAATGAATGCCGACACGGCAATCGACAGAAACACAAACTGCAGCCGTGTGCCGAGACCGAGCAGCAGCGTGCGGCGCGTTCCGTGAAGCCCTGCCGCAACGAACGCCAACACCACCAGCGCGGCCCCGAACGCCGAGAGCAGATACTCGTCCTTGCCGAAATCGGTGAGGATGCGGATCGGCCACAGGCCGGGCGTGCCGCGCGCGGGCATCAGCTGGATCTCGGTCTGGTCGAACGCGACCATCAGCACGATGACGAGGGCCGCTCCCGCCGCGCTGAGCCACAGCGAATGCCGCGCCAGTTTGCGCGCGGCTTCCGCGCGGCGTGAATGCGAGGGCGTGCGGACGAGCTGCGCCAGCGCGTGCCTCGACACGGCGAGCAATTGCGCGGCATAGCCCGGACGCGGCGCGGGGCTGGTCGAGGCCGACATCCTACTCGGTACCTTCCGACCGGAAGATCGAAATCGAGATCGCGCGGCCTTGCGAGAAATTGTAGCCGTCGATGCGGGTCCCGACCTTGTAGCGCAGTCCGATCGCCTCCGCGCGCTGCACGAAGCTGCGCTCCGAGCGCTGCTCGATCAGCGCAAAACGGCAACTTCCTTGCCGCAGGAAATCCGCCGCCCCCGAGCCGTCAGTGAGCACGGTTTGGGTGCCCGTCAGGAACACGAGGCTCGGCTCGTGATAGCCGGCCGCAGCCGCCTTCGGCCCGACGCAGGTGACGTTGCGGAGCGCACGCGCGATCTCGATGCTCGGAAACAGCGGCGTCAGCGACGGCAACACGATGCCATACACGATCACCGCCAGCATCAGGGCCGCGACCAGCGCGTTGAGCAGCGAGCGCTCGGCGCGATTGTTGTCGTAGAGCCACCAGGCGAACAGGCCGAAGATCAGCGACGCCGCGATGAATGGCCAGGCCACGAAGGCGGGCTGCCGCGTCAGCATCACCGCGCCGACCACCGCGATGATCGAGGCGGCCGCGGGGATCGCGAACCACCAGGCCGAACCGCGCATCAGCCAGGAGCGCGACAGCACGCGCCGCTCCACCGCACCGGCGGTGAGAATCGCGATCGCCGGATAGAGCGGCAGCACGTAATGCGGCAGCTTGGTCAGCACCGCCTCGAACACGATCCAGGACGGGATCAGCCAGGCCAGCAGGAACTGCGCGCCGGGCTCACGCCGCGCCCGCCACACCGCGGGCGCCGCCATCGCCGCGAGCGGCGCGCCGGGCCAGAACGTGATCCAGAACAGCGCCAGGTAAAGCCCGGGCGGCGCGCCATGGGATTCCTGGGCGCCCAACTTGCTCAGCATGTCGCCGCCAACGGAATCCGCAAAGAAGGCCTCGCCCGCGCGCCAGAAGATCGCGACGAACCACGGCAGCACCAGCACCAGCATCCACATCAGGCCCCAGACCGGGCGCAGCTTCCACAACCAGGAGGCATCGCGGTCCTGGATCGCGAGCGCAACGATGGTCAGGCCTGCGAACATCAGGATCAGCGGGCCCTTGATCAGGATGCCCACCGCGAGCGCGGTCCAGAAGATCGCGGGCCAGCTCCAGGGCGGACGCGTCTCGTCCTCGGCGCGCTGCCAGGACAGATAGGCCCGCGCCATCGCCCCCATCGCGGCGACCACGCAGAGCAGCAGCATCGCATCGGTCTTGGCGAGACGCGCCTCGACGCCGAGCAGCACCGAGGCGCACATCATCAGCGCCGCCAGCACCGCGGCGCGCCGCGTGACGAAGCCGAGCGCGGCCCAATAGGTCATCAGCACCGCGCCGATCGCCCCGAACAGCGACGGCAGCCGGTAGACCCAGATCCGCAACTCGGCCTTCGGCAGCTTCAGCATCGAGGCGGCTTCCACCGTCGCCGATTGCAACCAGTAGATGCCGATCGGCTTCTTGTAGCGGACGTCCTCCTGGAAGCGGATATCGACATAGTCGCCGCTCTCGACCATCTGCTTGGTGGCCTGGGCGAACCGCGCCTCGTCGCGATCGATCGGTGGGATCGTGAAGAAGCCCGGCAGGAACAACAGCAGCGCGCACAGCACCAGAAAGGCGACGGCGCGGGCATGGCTGGCCGTGACGATATCGAGCATGCGCACGAGCCCGCTGCCCGGATTTGCGGGCGATTTCGGTTCGCGGGGGGCTCCAAAACGGGGTGATGGGTAGGTCTCGGCCATTGGTTCCGCTTACGCTGAAACCGCCATCGCCACAACCGCTTAAGGCAGGCTCATTGAATTCGAATGACGACTGTGTCCGCGGCGCCCGTGGCATCGATCACGGTGAGCCGTGCAAAGCCCGGACCGGGTGGATCGATCAGGCGCTGGCGGCGGCCGTCGATCTCGCCAAGCGCCGTGCCGTTAACCATGACAGTCATCGGCAGAACGCCGCCGGCGACCTTGACCGGCATCGCGGCGCTCTCCTGCCCGCCGGAGCGATCGACATCGATCCGCGAGCCGTTCAGGGGAAACTGGATGTGCAGGGCCTGCTCGCGGCCGGTCCGCACCAGCTCCCCGACGGGGCGGAACCGCTTCAACGGCAACGGCAGCTTGGCGTTGCCGGCAACCAGCGTTCCCTTGGGCGGCTTCGGCAGCGGGGCCAACGTCTTGCCGCTGCGCGCGAACGCATCGAACAGGATCGGTGCGGCGGCGACCCGCCCGATCAGGCCCGGAACCGGCGCGCCGTCGGGCCGGCCGACCCAGACGCCGATGGTCATCCGGCCGTCGAACCCGACCGACCACGCGTCCCGATAGCCGTAGGAGGTCCCGGTCTTGAAGGCGATGCGGTTGTGAGCGGCATTCTCCGGCGGCGGCGTTCCCAAAAGCACGTTGCCGACCTGCCAGGCCGCGACCTGATCCAGCAGCCGGAGCGGCTCGCGGTCGTCCCTTTCCGCCATGACCTCGCGCAGCGGCTTGGTGGTGCCGAGGCGGGCGAAGCCCGCATAGAGCTGGGCGAGATCCTGCAGCGTCACGCCGACGCCGCCGAGACCCATGGCGAGCCCCGGCGCTTCGTCCTTGGGCAGAACCAGATTGCCGCCGGCCTGCCGCAGCCGCGAGGCAAGCCGGCTGGAGCCGACCCGGTCGAGCAGCACGATCGCAGGCACGTTGAGGGACAATTGCAGCGCCTTCCGCACCGGCACCGTGCCCTGGAAGGTCATGTCGAAATTTTCCGGCGCGTAGGAGCCGAAGCGAACCGGCCGGTCGTCGATCAGGCTGTCCGGATGAACGAAGCCGTCCTCGAAGGCGAGCCCGTAGATGAAGGGTTTCAGCGTCGAGCCCGGCGAGCGGATCGCACGGGTCATGTCGACCTGCCCTGCCCGGCTCTCGTCGAAATAATCGGCCGAACCGACGCGGGCGAGCACGTCCCCGCTCTCATTGTCGACCACGATGATGCCGACCGAGATGTTCGGCCCGAGCGCAATGGCGCGGTCGCGCGCCAGCGGCTCCAGCACCTTCTGCAAATTAGCATCGAGCGTGAGCTTGACGATTGGCGTATCCTTGACCGTCGACAGCGCGGTGTCGGAGGCATGCGGCGCCAGGATCGGCATCGGCTTGCGCAGTCTTGGCACGGGCACGGCCTTGGCCTGGCGTGCGTCGTCTGCGCTGACCACTTGCTCCTCGACCATGCGGTCGAGCACGCGGTCGCGCGCCTTGCGCGCGGCCTCGGGATGGCGATCGAGCCGGCGCGTCTCCGGCGATTGCGGCAGCGCCACCAGCAGCGCCGCTTCAGCCAGCGACAGGCGCTTCGGCTCCTTGCCGAGATAACCGATCGAGGCGGCGCGGATGCCTTCGAGATTGCCGCCGTAAGGCGCGAGCGCCAGATAGAGGTCGAGGATCTGCTCCTTGCTCATGCTGCGCTCGATCTCGATCGCGCGCACCATCTGCCGCAGCTTGGCATAGAGCGAGCGCTGCCGGCGCGGCTCCATCAGCCGGGCCAGCTGCATGCTGATCGTCGAGCCGCCCGAGACGATGTGGCCGCGCGTTGCGAGCTGTAGCGCAGCGCGCCCCAGCGCCAGCGGGTCGATGCCGTCATGGGCGTAGAAGCGCTGGTCTTCATAGGCGAGCAGCAGTTTCAGGTATGTCGCATCGACATTTGTTTTTGTGTCCACCGGCAGCCGCCAGCGCCCATCGGCCATGGCATAGGCGCGCAGCAGCTTCCCATTGCGGTCGACGATGGTGGTGGAGACCTGCCGCGCCTCGTCGAACGGGAGCGGACCGAGGGAGTAGACCCAGGCGACGAAGCCGGTGACGGCGAGGATGAGCGTGAACGCCAGGGCGGAGAGGACGCGATGGCCCCAGCTCCGCACTCCGTCATGGCCGGGCCTGTCCCGGCCATCCACGTTCTCGCCAGCCGCACCAAAGTTCGTGGATGCCCGGGACAAGCCCGGGCATGACGATTGTGTACGCGGCGTCACCTCGCTCATCTCACTCACTTCGCCGCCCGCACCTCGACGGTCCCGGTGCCCGTCCGGCCATAGCGCGAGGGATTGTACATGTCCTCGACATAGGCCTGCGGCAGCACGTATTTGCCCGGCGAGACCGCGCGCACGATATAGGCGACGGTGAAGACCGACTTGGAATCCGAGGCCCGGTCGACGGCCGCGGTGAAGCGGTCATCGCGGAACTCGGTGTTTTCAGGCTCCTCGCCGTCCTCGATCCAGTCCAGCGTCCCGCTGTCGCCGGACGAGACCAGCTTCGGGTTGTCGATCTCGAGGCCCGCCGGCAGATAGTCGGCCACCATGATGTGGCCGTACTCCGGCTTGGCCTCGGTGATCTTCAGCACCACCGCGAAGCGCTGGTTCTGCTTGACCTTGCTGATGTCGGCCGGCTTGCCGTCGAGCGTGAAGTAGTTGCGCTCGATCTTGAAGCCGTTCGACGCCGCCGGCTCCGGCGTCACCGGCGAGCCCGACACCGAGACCACGGCCTGCACCGGCGCATCGCCGGTGTTGGTGATCTTCAGCGGCTTGCCGCTCAGCGTATCCGCCTTGTAGCTGCGGTAGAGCGCGGTCTTGACCGGCTGGCCGTCCACTTCCATCGACAGGTTCTCCTTGGCCAGCGCCCGCGCCGCCAGCACCAGCCACGCATTTTCCTGCGTGGAGGTGTAGGGCGTCAGCCCGCGCGCGCTCTCGACCCGGGACACCGCCTGCGTCAGCGTCGCCTTCGGCGCGTTGCCTTCGCTGGCAAGCGACACCAAAGCCGCGGCATCGCGAAGCTGCGAGCCGTAATCGGTGCGGCCGAACTCCAGGACGGGTTTCGGCGCCAGGCTGTCGAGCGCGGCACCATAGACCCGCTCCGCGCGGTTGCGGTCGCCGACCAGAGCGAGTGCCGCCGCGAGCTGCGACTTCGCGATCGGCGTTGCGAGATTGGCCAGCTTGGTATCGGCGAGATAGCGGAGATCGCCGATCGGCGCGACCCCGTTGCGCGAGAGCACATAGAGGCCGTAGGCGAGATCGCGCCCACCGTCCTTCTCCGGCTCGTTCGCGTTGACCACGGAGTTGCGGATGCGGTCGAGCGCGTTCTTGAACAGCACGTCCGGCACCGCAAACCCCTTCTCGCGGGCGCGGGTCAGGAAGTCCGTGACATAGGCGTCGAGCCAGGCGTCGTCGCCGCCGGCCAACCACAGGCCGAACGAACCGTTCGAGCCCTGGCGCGCCAACAGCCGCTCGATCGCGTCGCGGATGCGCTGGTCGACCTCGGTGTCCATGGCCAGATGCGCGCCGGCCGCAAGGTCATTGACATAGAGCAGCGGCATGGCGCGGCTCGTGATCTGCTCCGAGCAACCATGGGGGTAACGGTCGAGCGCTTTGAGGATCGTCGCGGCGTCGAGCGCGGTCGACAGGCTCGCCGAAACCGAGACGCTGCCGGTGCCCGGCACGAGGTCGGAGAACATGTCCGAGGTCAGCGTCAGGCTCTCGCCCTTCGCCAGCGTGCGGATCGAGCGCCGTGCCAGCACCTGCGTCGCCGCCTTGACGTCGAGCGTGTAATGCCGCGCCAGCGTCAACCCGTTCGGCCCCTTGATGTCGACGTCGAGCGTCGCCTGCCCTGCCGCGGTCGCGTCGATCGCGAGCGAGAACGAATTGCGCTGCTTGGCGGCGAGCTTGACCGTGGTCGCCGGATTGCCCGTCATCTTCACCGGACCGCCGGTCTTGACGTTGATGACGTAGTCACCGGCCTGGCCCTCGACATTGTCGATCTCCAGGTTGACCGTGCCGCGGTCGCCGTTGAGCAGGAAGCGCGGCAGGGTCGTGGTCAGCACGATCGGGTCGCGGATCACGACGTCGGTGTTGGCGCGGCCGAGCTTGGTGGCCGTCCACGCCGCCGCCATCACGCGCGCGGTGCCGGCGAACTCGGGAATGTCGAAGCTCACTTCCGCGGTGCCGTCGGCGGCGACGGTCACGATGCCCGAATAGAGCGCGAGCGGCTTTTGCGTGGGCGGTGAGCCCTGCAATTCGCCGGCACCCGCATCGCCGCCGGACTTGATCTGGCCGCGCGTGCCGGACATGCCGTCGATCAATTGCCCGTAGAGATCGCGGATCTCGGCGCTCAGGCGGCGCTGGCCGAGATAGTAATCGTCCGGAGCCGGCGGCTTGTAATTGGTCAGGTTGAGGATGCCGACGTCGACCGCGGCGATCACGATCTTGGCGTCCTCGCCCGGATTGAGTCCGTCGAGCTTGACCGGAATCTTCAACGCCGAATTCGGCCGGACCAGCGCCGGCGGCGACAGCTTCACCTGCAACGTGCGGGCCTGCTTGTCGATGCCGAACCATTTCAGCCCGATCGCACGGCCCGGCATGCGCTGGGCGGCAGCATCAAGCGGACGGCGCAGCGTCGCCACCACATAGGCACCGGTGCCCCAGTCCTTGCCGACCGGGAGCTTCACCTGGGCGGTGCCTTCCTTGACGTCGATGGTCTGCGTCGTCAGCAGGCGGTCGCCGAGCACGTTGACGGTGAGCTTGCCGGCGCTGCGGACATTGACCGACACCGTCATGGTGTCGCCGGAGGAATATTGCGGCTTGTCGATCGAGGTCTCCAGGAGGTCCGGCGTGTCGGCGCTGCCGTCGGAATACCAGCCGACGTCGAACTGGACCGAGGTCACCGGGCCGTCAGCGTCGCTCGACTTGACGTCGAGCCGGTAGCGGCCGGTTTGGGGGCTGAGCGAAATCCGCGCCGGCTTGTCGGCCGCAACGGTCACGTCACCGTCGGCAACGCGCGAGGTCGACTTGACCGGCTCGTACTCCCAGTAATTGTTCTGGCGATACCATTGGTAGCGCGACTCTATCTTCAGCAGCTCGTAGCGCAGGCCGTCGCGGCGCAGCCTCTCACCCTCGGGCGAGACGAACACGACGTCGAACTCGGCCTTGTCGCCCTCGGCGACGTTCTTGTCGCCGAACAGCGGCTTGACGCCGATCTGCGCCGCGCCGGGCGCGACCGGCAGCACGATCTTGCGCTCGACGGCGCGGCCGCCGGTCTCGACCATGCGGACGAAGATCTGCGCCTCCTGCGGACGGGTCGAAGCCGGCTGCTTGTCCAGCGTCACCGGGAAGGTCGCAACGCCATTGGCGTCGGCCTCAGGCAGGTTCTCGAGCGGCGTGCGCTCGTTCGAATTGGTCTCCTCGTCGGCGACGCCGAACTGGTAGCCGGCAAAGCCCGGGCGCTCGGCCGCGGGCGCGACCAGCATGTCGCCTTCGAGTGCAAGCCCCGAGGCCGGCGCGCCATAGAGGAAATGGCCGTTCGCCTTAAGCTCCACTGGAGCGTTAGCCTTGATCAGCTTGTCCTTGGCGGACAAGTCGAATTCGATCCGGTCGGGGACGTAATCCTCGACCATGAAGGTGGTCTCGCCGACCGAGGAGCCCTTCGGGTCGGTGAAGGCGCGCACCCGCCAGGTCCCGGTCGGCACGGCCGAGTTGAGCGGCACGGCCAGCATCCGGCCGCCGGCGCCCTGGTCGGGCAGCACGGCGCGGCGGTATTCGACACCGTCGGGGCGTTCGATCACCAGCGTCATCGGCCCGCCGGTGACGGCATTGCCCTGCCCGTCGCGCAACAGCGCGGTGAGATAGACGGTCTCGCTGGAGCGGTAGACGCCGCGCTCGGCATAGACGAAGGCATCGGCGCCGGCGGGCGCCGCGCGGCCGGAGACGCCACGGTCGGACAGGTCGAAGGCCGACGACTTCAGGCTGAGGAAGGCATAATCGGCCTTCTCGCCGGTTACCGTCAGCATCGCCGGCGACAGGCCGCCCTCGCCGCGCGCAAGGCCGGCCTCGAACAGCACGTGGCCGCTGTCGTCGGTCTTGCGGGTGGCCAGGATCTCGTTGTTGCGGGCGACCAGCCGCACCTCGGCCTTGCCGACCGGATCGGTCGAGGCCAGCGAGTTGACGAAGACGTGGATGCCGTCGTTGCCGGAATAGGCCGACACGCCGAGATCGGAGACGATGAACCATTGCGTGGCGAGCTGATAATCGTCGTCCGGGCCCTTGGCCGCGGCCGTCATCACGTAGACGCCGGGCTGAAGCTCGCCGAGCGCCTGATCGACCGGGAATGCCGTGGTGACGTCCTGGTTCAGCGTCGTCGCGGTCGCGAGCTCGCCGGACCAGATCTTGACGCCGCGCTCGTCGCCGAGATCGGTGAGCTGATACCTGGACAGCGTCTTCTGAAAGTCGCTGTCGATCACCGTGTTGATCAGGTTGCGGTCGCCGATCCGGAACACGTTGATGTTGACCGCGGGCGTGTTGACGCTGACCACGGGAATGCCGCGCTGCCCGGTCCGGGGCAGCACATAGGCCCGGCTGGTGAAGCGCACGAACGGCTTGCGGTCGCGCACATAGATGTTGAACTCGGCCGATTTCGGCAGGCCTTCCTTCACCGTGGACGGCAGGCCGGCGCGCAAATTGATGTTGTAGCGCTCGCCGTGTTTCAGCCCGTCGACGCAG
Source organism: Bradyrhizobium sp. LVM 105 (assembly GCF_003957705.1). Classification (NCBI taxonomy): domain Bacteria; kingdom Pseudomonadati; phylum Pseudomonadota; class Alphaproteobacteria; order Hyphomicrobiales; family Nitrobacteraceae; genus Bradyrhizobium; species Bradyrhizobium sp. LVM 105. The sequence continues at coordinate 541,634 of NZ_QZMV01000004.1, forward strand.
AGCTGCTTGCTCTCGGCTGACAGCGCCGGCTTGTCCTGCCCCGCCAGCGCCAGGAACGGTGCGAAATCGGTGCGTTTTGCCAGCTCCTCGGAGAACTGGAAGCAGGCGCGCGGGCTCGCCGAGTCCGAATCCACAGTATAGTCGAGCAGCCGGAAGCCGTGCTCGTCGCGCAGCTTCTCATATTGGCCGCGGACATCGGCGACCTCGCGCATGTCGAGCGACAGCCGCAGCGCATCCAGCGCCGGCCGCCACAGCTTGCGTTCAGCCAGCGACTTGCCGAGCACGGCGAGCGCATCGGCTTCCTCGCCCGGATTGCTGGCCCGTTGGTAGGCGATGTAGGCCGCGGTCGAGGCGCGCTCCAGCAGGAAGGTCTGCTCGCTCGAGCTCTTCGGCGAGATCTGGAAGATGACCTTGGCGAGCCGCAGCCAGTTGCCGGTGTCTTCCGGCGTGATGGCCGCGATCTGGCCGAGCACCGACAGACCGGTGCGATAATCGTTGCGCCGGAAAGCGGCGTCGGCGTCCGTCTTCAGCGTCGCGCTGGTCTTGGCGACCGGCCCCGCCTCGCTCTTGATCTGGGCCTCCAGCTTGATCGCGGAATCGGCGAGCTCGTCGCGCTTGAACGCCTTGTCCGCGGCTTGCGCCGCGCAGAGGCCGAGCGCAAGCGCGGCGCAGAGTGTAACGGCGCGAACAAGACCGATCATGATGGACTCCCGGAAATCGCGGACAGCCGCCCGCAGGCAGCATGAGGTGCGCGGAAAGGTGACGGACTCAAGGCGATGGAACCAAAGGTGCAAATCGTCGCATTCGCCATAATTGGGCAAGCCCAGAGGGGGACCGATCGAGATACCGCCGCGTACGCCGTCCTGAGGGCGCAGCAATACCTGACCCGTCGTCCGGCGGCCACATCCCGGAAGCTTTTCAGCGCTCCCGGCGATGTGATCCATCGTCCGTTGCGCTGCCGCTCAACCCGGCACCCTGACATGCCACCGTCTCGCTTTGTCGCGGCAATGAGGAAAACGGTTCGGTTCAGGCTTGGCGAAAGACGATATTTTTCATAATGGCATGCTAGATGAACAGCCGGCCCCCCCAAACCGGGGCGGCTCCAGACGGTCCCGTAGCTCAACTGGATAGAGTAGCGGATTTCTACTCCGCGGGTTGCAGGTTCGAGTCCTGCCGGGATCGCCAGTCCACTGCCAAGTCAACCCGCTCTTCACGAACGCGTGGGTAACCATCCCCCGGGTCTTTGCACCGGGCCAATCACTCTTATCTATGCGCCGGGCGAGACGCCGCCCGACAGGTTTTCTTGATGCAGCAATCCGAATTGACGAGAATGGCGATCGCATCTGCGGTGGCGATTGTCGCGATGTCGTATCTGGCCATCGACGCAGGCCTCGTGAACACCAATGTGGTGACAAAGCCCATCAAGGTGGCTCAGGCGTCTATCTTTGGCGCCGGGATGGGCCATCATCACCTGGCCTTCGCCGTTCAGGAGTGGTCGCGTCGCGGCCACGAGAAGCGGCAACTCGAGCATTGCCTGGCGATCGACTGATCGAGGCGCCCGCCTGGACTTGTCGGCCAAACATTCATCCTTCGCCGACGCCCGCCGGCTGATGGGCCCGCCACCACCGCGCGATGGCCACGGTGAGATCGCTCCACAACTCCGTCGGCAAGTCCGAGACTGCGACGCGAACGCTGTACCGGCCCGTGGTCGCGTCGTGAAACCACTCGGTCGCCGCGAAATCGAAACCGAAGCTGCCGGCATGGCGGATCGGGAAGCCTTCTGCGCGAAGGTCGTGGCTCATGTCCGCGGCGGCCTGCCGGGCGCTCGCCTCGTCGAGTGACCACCTGCCCCGAAGGGTGACGTAGAGACCGTGGGCGAAATGAAGCTCGGCCGAGAGCTCAGGGAGCTTCGCAGCAAAATGGCGAGCCATGCTGCGGCCGTTGCGCAGGATCGCCGCGACCCGCCGCTGCGTGAGGTTGCAATAGGCCGCGCTGCCGACAAAAGGCGGGAAATGCGCCGGCAACGCCGCGCCGCCGAGCAGTCGCACCGCGTTGCGCGTTTCGGCCGAAAGACGCGTCCAGGGATGCTCCGTCCGTGGCTCGTGCTGATTGTCGTTCACGAAGACCGCCGAGCCGAGGCGGCCATATTCCGCCCCGAGCGAATCGAGTTTGTTGTGGCTTCGCACCAGCACCAGCGGAACTCGGTATCGCCGAGCCCACCTCCGGACGCGCCGGATCCGGCCCGACCTGCCCGCAAAGCACGTCGTGTCGCAGATCAGCAGATCAAGACCGGAGCCGTCACAGCGCAGCACGGCATCAAAAGCGTCGGCGACGCAGCAGGAATCCAACAGAAGAATCCGCGGCGAGTTCGCGCAAGCAAGCGCATCGCCCAGCGGCAAACTTAACGCCACGAGCCGCAAATGCGGGACGAAGCCCCGGATCAGCTCCAGCGTCTCTCCATAGGAGCCTGGAAGCACCAGGACATCAGCCTTCTCGACGATCTGCGCCGAGGCCAGCAGCACGGCGGAGATCGCGGCCATGCCGGACGCAGTGTAGATCGCCGTGCTCGCGCAGCCGCGGTCGAGCTCATAGAAGGAAGGACCGCGCACCGTCAGATCGGCCCGCTGGTAATCATAACTGAATTCGAAAGGCCCGCTGATGGGATCGGCCGTATGCGACCAGGCCGTCTCCGTCGCGTTCCACTCGTGCAGCTCGTGCTCCGCCCTCAGCGCCGCCGTGAGCTGGAATTTGGACCTGATGACCTCGTCGATCGATCGCGGACGGGCCAAATCGAGCCGATGTCTCAGGCAGTCGTTCAAGAGCCCGAGTTCCTCGTGCTTGCGTTCCAGATAGGCCTGAATGGTCTCCATGCGCGTCTTGGCAAATCCGATCGGATTTCAACGTGCGGAAACCGCCTTGGGTCCAACGCGCGCCGTGCAACGAACGTCGATGTTCGCAGTTGAGACCTCAGCAAGGAGGACCACATGGCTGACATCAGAGAGCACATGAAGATCATCGGCAAGGACGGCGCACATGTCGGCACCGTCGACCGCGTCGAGGGCAACCGGATCAAGCTGACGCGAAAGGACAGCCCGGAAGGTCACAAGGACCATCACCACTACATCGACACGAAATATGTCGGTGCCGTCGAGGGCGATGTCGTCAAGCTTTCGGTGAATGCCGACGCAGTCCCGAAGACGGAAGCCGCCTGAAACTTAAAGCCCCTTCGGGGGCTTTTTGTTTGTTCACGATCCGACTCCGCTTCGTTCCCGAAGCACGAATCGTAACCGGAGAAACCAGCGCGGCGCATTTCTTAATGCCGCGTTTCACCCAACCAGCTTGTTCACGCATTCAGCATCACCGGCACCCGGCCGCAAGCGGTAGGCGTCGATCGCCGCATTCGACAGCAGCAATCTGCGTCGCTCTCCGCGCAGCATCATGCGATCGATTCTGTTCAGGATGAAGCGGGCTGACTCCCGGTGGTCACCTGTGAGCAGGCCGGATCGATCGAGATATTTCCAGGCGATCTCGAAAGACTGTGCACGTAACTCGGGGTCGGTCATAGCCAGCCAACGTCCGCAAGGAACGGATGTTCCTCCTTGAACGCGGGCGCCGCACGCCTCCCCGCGCACGACCACGGTCCAAAAAATCTGAAGGCTCGGCGGAACGAGATCGTGACCGGCGCGTTGACGCCATGAAATCAAGTGGTGCCGATCCGCCAGCCCCGATCGGCTTTGAAGGGCCCCGTGCTTGTCCCCCGAGCACGGGGCTTTCTCATGCAGATGGAGGACTGACCGACCTCGCCCTGCCCCGCCAATTTTCTCCGGAAATGTCTTCAGTCCGCCTGCTCGTCGCGGCGGTCGCGCGCAAGTTCGTGCCAGGCCAAAGCAAGCTGGATCAGGCGTTGCCGGTCGTCGCCTTCCGATGCCGCGGCCCGCTTCATCGCGGCCTCGGCCTCACGCTGTGGGTCGTACTTGGTACACATGCGGCCGACCCTAACTCGCCATCTGGACCAGCGCATGGCAATTTCGTCCGTATGATTGCGGGGTGACGCCGGTCCCCGCGGCCCCAGTGCATGCGCTGATTGCGAAGCCTCGAGGCCGGGATTCATTCAGACGATCTGTGAACGGCATCACAGTCCTGGTCCGGCAATCTCAGTTAAGAATGTCTCGACGCTTCAAGAAGCGTGAAGGCAGCGATGGTGTTTTCCGTCATGACACAAGACGCAGCGGCCTCAGCCAACGATCCGACGCGACGCAAAAGGGGCGACCTGATCGGCGTCGCCTATCTCGGGACCATCGGCATCGTGATGCTGGCGTGGATCGCCGGCCTGGTCTGGGGCGCGATGGCGTTCTTCAACTGGCTCGTGGCTTGATCAAGGCGACCGGTCCCTTGCTAGAACAGGCAGTGCAGCACCTGCCCAAGCTTGATCCCGCCACAAACGATCATCGCCCAAAGCGCCAAGCTGATCTGGATTGCATCCAGCATGTCCCACATCCCCGCGAATCATCCCGAAAATTTTCTTTGAGATTTGCGTGAGGCGGCAACGAGCGCCAGCGCCAATTTGAAGCCATGGCCGGAGCGCACGAAAAAGGCGGGCCGGGCCCGCCTCCTCAAGCCTGAACCGGAAAAGTGCGCAGCGGTTTTCCGAAAAGATCATGCTTAAACGACAACCTAAAGCGCGATGACGATTCATCCTGATCGCATCGCGCTTTAGGCTTCAATCCGCTTTGGAGAACTCAATAGCAGGCACGGGGATCGGCCTGAACATATTGGCCGCTGGGATAACGGTAGTAGCAATTGCCCTGTGCCCAGTAATAGCCAGGTTGGGAAGCGGCGGCGGCGCCCGTAATGGCGCCGGTTGCGCCGCCGAGAACTGCGCCTGCAGCAGCCCCCGTTGCGTTGCCCGAGATCAGTCCGCCCAGCAAGCCGCCGACGATGGCGCCGCCAAGCGCGCTCGCGCCGGGATCAGCCGGTGGCGGAGGCGGCGGTGGCGGGGCGTAGGCGACCGGAGGCGGCGGCGGCGCATAGGCTACCGGCACGTCGTCGTAATATTCATCAGAGATGTAGGCAGGCGGGCCGGCCATTCGTTGCGGATAATAATACCAGACACCGCCAACGTCCCACCACCAGCCGGAGCGGCCATTGTGAACCTCGTGGCGCCAGCGCCCGCCCTCCCAGGCGCGGTGGCCGCGATAAGCATGTCCGCCCCAGTCACGCGCCGGAGCCGGCCCGCGATCGACATGGCGTCCCGGCGGCGGGCCGCCGGCCGCGCGCGGTCCGGGATTCGCATGGGGCTGACCACCGGGCCGCGGTGCCGGCCGTGCCGCCTGCTGCGGCGGCGGGCTCCTGTGCATGTCAGAATTGTTCGGAGCCGGCGCCGCGGCGGCGGGGCGGGCCGGAGGCTGGCCGACGTCCCTCGATGGCCTGGCGTCCTGGGCCTGCGCCGGCAGCGCGAGCAACGACATGGCCGAAACCAAGGGAAAGATGATCTTCATGCGGCTGGACGCACTCATGCGTGCTTGACCCCTGCTCTCTCGATTGCTCTCGCAATTGCCGTGGTGCCTGGCGCGATAGATGATTCGGACCGCGCCGGGCTTGATGCCGGCTGGCATAGCTGACCTGCTTACAAATCATTAAGATGACGGCAATTTTTCGGCCCCAGCGAGCTGCGAAGAGCCACGCTGGAGGCTTCTAACGGGCCGGCTCGATCACGTTGCAATTGCTTCGCCCGGACATCAGGCAGTCCTGCATCTTGCTGGCCGCAGTGAGGTCCCGGGCGAGCCACCAGCCGATAGCGAGGATCGCGATCGCAATGATCAAACCGGCGATCGCGCCGCGGCGGTTGTCGCCGGATGGAGGCTTCGGTCTGGATTTCGGCTTCTCGCCCGGTTCGGGCTTGGAGGTGGACATGGCTACCTGGTCGCGTGGGCAGGCCGGCTTATCACCTCTGCGACGTCCCGTCACATCCTCTGCTGAGCCGCTCGCTCCAGCATCAGAGGCTCAGCCCCGAGTCGCGCTGGCCGCCTCCTTGCGCAAGGTTTCGACCGCCGGGATCGCCCGCGGTGCGCAAGTCGTGAGCACGAGCGCGGTCCGAGTGCACTCCCAGTCGGTACCCAGAACGGCACTCTCGATGGGCTGCGGCCGCGCGAGCAGCAGCACGGCACCGGCCACGGCTGCCACCGCGAACGCAATTGAGAGCGTCTTCAGGGTTAATCTCAAGATCGGCATGCCCGTGCTCCGTATCGCGGCGGACGCTAGGCGTCGCCCTCGTGATCCCATATGAGGGACATCACAATTCGGCAGCTTTTTCGGGCTACGAGAGATCGTCGGGGGGTGGCGATTTTCGTTGTCCTGACCGGCTGCGATTATGGGTGGCTTCGCGACGCGCAGCGATGTACACGCTACTGTGTCGCGCGGCGCCCGCTATGCCCAGCCGACGTACCAACAGGCAGTGATGTAGGATCGAAAGCGAGGAAGACAAGGCTCGTCGATGAGTGGATTCAGGGAACCCGGCTTCACAGACCGGCAAAAGGCGGCGCAGGAAGCCCGCAAAAACCTTTTGAACAAATTCAAATCCCAACCGGGGCCTGATGATCCCGCGGTGGCGGCGAAGCGTGCCGAGCGTGAAGCACTCGCGGCCAAGCGCGCCGAGGCGAAGGCTGCGCGCGAGGCCGAAAAGGCCGAGAAGAAGCGTCTGGAGGAAGAGGCCAAGGCCGCCGAAGCTGCGCGGATCGCGCGCGAGGCCCAGGAAGCTGCCGAAAGGGCCGCGGCCCTGGAAGCCGAGCAGAAGGCCAAGCGCGACGCGCGTTACGCAGCCCGCAAGGCCAAGCGCAAGTAACCAAGCGCAAGTAATCTGACGCGTGACCTTCGCAGGTCACGTTCAATTCAAATTGAAGCAAGACATGATTTGGGGCGGTCCAGCTGACCGCCCCAAACGTTCGAGCGCGCGTTTGCTTGTGCCAAACGCCTCGATCGCGAACGGGCGACGATCAGTTCTTCTTCATCATCCCGTCGTCTTTCTTCATGCCGTCCTTCGACATGTGATCCTTCTTCATGCCGTCGTCCTTGGACATGGTGTCCTTCTTCATCATGCCGTCCTTGGACATCGTGTCCTTCTTCATCATGCCGTCATCCTTGCCCATCTTGTCCTGGGCAAAAGCGGCCGGCGACAGCGCAAGGCCGAGCGAGAGAGCGGCAGCCGAGACGCCGAGCGCGATGCGGGTGCGAATGGTCATGGATCATCTTCCCTTCGAGGTGGTGTTTGTCAGCGACATGCGCCGCTATTCAATCTCGACGGATGGACAGTCGGCCTTGTTACGCCGCCGCCGATAAATTTCAGCGAGCCCGCCTGCGATCCAGGGAGTCCGAGCCTGCCGCAGCGATCGGATGTGTGCAGCGCAGCACAGGCGGCACTTGCCGCGGCATTCCATCTCGAACTATCAGATGAGAGAATATCGGGTGAAAGACCGGCTAGGATGGGCCTACGCCCCGGTCACACATGACCCGCCCAATCACGCCAGCCAAGAATCATTCAAAGAAACGTTCAAGGGGATCACACCATGCTCACGCGCCGCCATCTGATTGCGACCGCCGTCGCCGCACCCGCCATCCTCCGTTTCGGCACCGGCACCGCGCAGGCCGCGACCACGCTGAAGATCTCGCACCAGTTCCCGGGCGGCACCATCGACAAGGGCGATTTCCGCGACCGGCTCTGCCGCATGTTCGCCGCTGAAGTGGCCAAGCGCAGCAATGGCGACATCGCTGCCGAGATCTACCCGAATTCCTCGCTGATCAAGACCAACGCGCAGTTCTCGGCGATGCGCAAGGGCGCGCTCGACATCAGCCTCTATCCGATGCCCTACGCCGGAGGCGAGGTGCCGGAGACCAATATCGGCCTGATGCCGGGCCTCGTGACCACCTACGACCAGGGCCTGCGCTGGAAGAAGGAGCCGGTCGGCAAGGCGCTGACCGACTTCCTCGCCGACAAGGGCATCATCCTGCTCACCTGGGTGTGGCAGGCCGGCGGCGTCGCCAGCCGCTCCAAGCCGATCGTTGCGCCGGAAGACGCCAAGGGCCTGAAGGTGCGCGGCGGCTCGCGCGAAATGGACATGGTGCTCCAGACCGCCGGCGCCTCGGTGCTGTCGGTGCCTTCGAACGAAATCTACGCGGCGATGCAGACCGGCGCCTGCGACGCCGGCATCACCTCCTCGACCAGCCTGATCTCGTTCCGTCTGGAAGAGGTCGCCAAGTCCCTGACCTCGGGCGCTGGCACCTCCTACTGGTTCATGCTCGAGCCGCTGATGATGTCGAAGGCCATCTTCGACAAGCTGCCGAAGAACCACCAGGACATCCTGCTCACGGTGGGCACCGAGCTCGAAGCCTTCGGCCGCAAGGGCGCGCAGGACGACGACATCGAAGTCGCCAAGGTCTACGAGAAGGCGGGCGCCAAGGTCTCGGCGCTCGATGCCGCGACCGTCGGCAAGTGGCGCGACATCGCCCGCGACACCGCCTGGAAGGACTACAGCGCCAAGACGGCGACCGCGGCCAACCTGCTCAAGCTCGCCACCGACGTCGCGGCATGAGTCACGGTCCGCTTCCGGATCGCGACGACAAGACGATCGCTGCCGCAGGGACCGGCCTTGCGCCAGCGATCGATCGCGGTCTCGCCGTCCTCAACAGCATCATCGTGGTGTTCGCGTCGATCGCGCTGGTCGCGGCCTGCACCATCCTGAGCTACAGCGTGCTCAGCCGCGCTCTGTTCAAGGCCGCCAATTACTGGCAGGACGAGGCCGCCGTGTTCCTGCTGGTCGGCGCGACCTTCATGACGGCGGCCTACGTGCAGCAGAACCGCGGCCATATCGGCATCGAGGCCTTCGTCGGGCTGCTCTCGCCGCTGGCGAACCGGATCCGGCTCTGGCTGGTCGACGCCGCCACGTTCCTGTTCTGCGCCTTCTTCACCTGGAAATCCTGGACACTCGCCCATGAGGCCTATGTCGACGGCCAGGTCTCGAACTCGATGTGGTCGCCGCCGCTCGCCATTCCCTATTCGCTGATGGCGCTCGGGATGAGCCTGCTCTGCATCCAGATCCTCGTGCAGCTTGCGCTGCCATTCGTCGGAGCCAGGCGGCCATGAGCGTTTTCGGTATCGGCGTCGCTTACGGCATTGTGACGCTGCTGGTGATGTTCTCGGGGATGCCGATCGCGTTCGCGCTCGGCGCGGTCGCCGTCGTGTTCATGGGCATCTACATGCCCTCGGCCTCGCTCGATACGGTCACGCAGAACGTCTACGAGGAAATGGCCTCGATCACGCTGCTGTCGATCCCGCTCTTCATCCTGAAGGGCGCGGCGATCGGAAAATCGCGCGCCGGCCAGGACCTCTATTCGGCGCTGCACGCCTGGCTGCACCGGGTCCCCGGCGGCCTCGGCGTCGCCAACGTGTTCGCCTGCGCGCTGTTCGCGGCGATGGCGGGCTCGAGCCCAGCGACCTGCTCGGCGATCGGCTCGGCCGGCATCCCCGAGATGCGCAAGCGCGGCTATTCCGGCGGCTTTGCCGCAGGGATCATCGCCGCCGGCGGCACGCTCGGCATCCTGCTGCCGCCCTCGATCACCATGATCCTGTTCGCGGTCGCGGCCGAAAAGTCGCTGGGGCGGCTGTTCCTGGCCGGCATCGGGCCTGGCCTCCTGCTGGTCACGCTGTTCGGCGCCTACGCCGTGATCCGCTTCCGCCAGGAATATGCCGCGGCCGAAGCAGCCTACAAGAACGGCGGACCAGAGGCTCCGATCCTGCAGCGTGACGAGTACACGCTCGCCGAGCGCTTCAGCGTGCTGCCGCGCGTGATCCCCTTCGTGCTGCTGCTCACCGGCGTCATGATCGCGCTCTATGGCGGCTACGCCACGCCGTCGGAAACCGCGGGGCTCGGCGGCCTGCTGGCACTGGCGCTGATCGCGGCGATCTACAGCGTGTGGCGGCCGAGCGATCTCGCACCGATCATGAAATCGACGATCCGGGAATCGACAATGCTGATGATGATCATCGGCATGTCGCTGCTCTATTCCTACGTGATGAGCTATCTGCACATCTCGCAATCGGTCGCCGAATCCATCGTCGCGATGCACCTGCCGCGCTGGGAGCTGCTGTTCGCGATCCTCGTCATGGTCGTCGTGCTCGGCTTCTTCCTGCCGCCGGTGTCGATCATTCTCATGACGGCGCCGATCATCCTGCCGCCGCTCCGCGCCGCGAACTTCGACATCATCTGGTTCGGCGTGGTCATGACCATCGTGATGGAGATGGGGCTGATCCATCCGCCGGTCGGCCTCAACATCTTCGTTATCCGCAACGTCGCGCCGGACATCCCGCTCCGCGAGGTGATCTGGGGCACCCTGCCCTTCGTGCTCTTGATGATGCTCGCAGTGCTGCTGCTGTGCCTCGTGCCGGGGATCTCGACCTGGCTGCCGGACCTCGTGATGGGACCGGACGGGAGCAGGTAGGCAAGCTATCGTAGGGTGGGCAAAGCGAAGCGTGCCCACCATCTGTCGCAGACGTTCACCGTTTGGTGGGCACGGCGCAAATGCGCCTTTGCCCACCCTACGATTTCTCCTTCCGTCGCGACTTCGGCGCGTTCGCCACCACCTGCAACAGATCCTTGCGCACGGCCTCGATGTGCCGCTCCAGGAAGTGGCAGGCCTCCTCCACCTTCTGCGCGCGGCAGAGCGCGATCAGATGGGCGTGCTCCTTTTCCGCTGTCCCCATCGCCTTGGTGTTGGAGAGCTGGAGGCGAGTATAGCGGTCGCTGGTCTGGAGCAGTGACAGCACGATCGCGCGCGTGCGGGGCTGCGGCGCGTGCACGTAGAGCGCCATGTGGAAGTCGGCGTTGAGCTGGCCCCATTCGCTGACATTCTTCGCCTTGATCGCCTTCTCGAAGCTCTTGTGGATGTCGTCGAGCCCCTCGAAATCCTGCGCGCTGAAGCGCGGCGCCGACTGCGCCAGCAATCGCGGCTCCAGGATGCGGCGCAGGTCGAAGACGTCGTTGATCTCGTCCAGCGACAGCTCGGAGACGATGGCGCCCTTCTGCGGCACGATCCGCACCAGGCCTTCCGCCTCGAGCTGGAACAGTGCCTCACGCACCGGAATGCGGCTGACGCCGTAAGCATCCCCGAGCGCATCCTGGCGCAGTTGCGATCCGGCCGGATAGGTGCCGTCGAGGATCGCCTGCCTGAGCTGATCGACGATCGCGGCCGACAGGGTGCGATGCTTCAGAGGCTGTTTCATCTGACCTTCTGTTGTCCCTTTTTCGACTCGTTCGGCCGCCGCGGTCCCTGTCTTGCATGTCGGGGGGCCCGGCAAAAGCCAGGCGCTCCACAAAGGAGGTGCCCAGCAAAAGCGCGCCCTGCCGCAGAAATGACCGCAAACTTCGTTTGACTCCCAAAATGTATAAATTATACATTTGGCAATCGCACGACAATTCTTCGGGATTTGGGGCCTCTTTCATGATCGAGCAGACCGTGCCGGCCACGCGCGCGCTCAGCCTCCGGCGTACGATCGTCCGGCTGTCGGGCGGCCTGCTCGCGGTCGAGCGCCTCGCGCTGATGGGCCTGATGTACCTGCTCACCGGACTGATCCTGGTGAACGTGGTCACCCGTTACTCGCATTTCCCGATCTACTGGATCGATGAATCTGCGGTCTATTGCGTGGTCTGGCTGACCTTCATCGGGGCGTCCGCGATGACGAGGCTGCGGCTCGACTTCGCGGTCACGATGCTGACGGAGCGGCTATCGCCGCAGCACCAGAAGATCGCCAAGGTGATCTCGACCGGCCTCGTGGTCGTGTTCGGTGTCGCCCTGATCGTCACCTGCGTGCTCTGGATGGACCCGGTCGGCCTTGCCCGCGCCGGCTTCGACGGGCGCAAGCTCGCCGCCGAGACCTTCAACTTCCTCTACACCGAGCGCACCCAGACGCTAAACTGGCCAACCTGGGTGCTCTATCTGACGCTGCCGATCTTCGCGGTGTCGATGACCATTCACGGTCTCGCCAATTTATTGGAAGACCTCGAGCTGGTCCCGCGCACGCCGCTGACGGGCTTCCAGCTCTCCGAGCTGGACGGGGTCAACTGATGATCACGTCAGCGGCCTTCATGGCGTTCATGCTGGTTGGCGTCCCGATCGGCCTGTGCCTGTGCCTTGCCGGCCTCGTTTACATCGCGGCATCCGGCAATCCCGTGCTGTTCCAATCCTATCCGCTGCAGCTGTTCGGCGGCGTCGACAGCTACGGCCTGATCGCCATCCCGCTCTTCATTTTGATCGGCGAGATCATGAACGGCGGCGGCATCACGCGGCGCATCGTCGACATGGCGATGGCCTTCGTCGGCTCGCTCAAGGGTGGGCTCGCCTACGTCAACATCCTCGCCAACATGTTCATCTCCTCCATCCTGGGTTCCGCCACCGCGCAGGTGGCGATCATGGCCCAGATCATGGTCCCCGAGATGGAGAAGAAGGGCTACGACAAGACCTTCGCAGCGGGGCTGACCGCCTATGGCGGCATGCTCGGCCCGATCATCCCGCCGTCGGTGATGTTCGTGGTCTACAGCGTGCTCGCGCAGGTCTCGGTCAGCGACATGCTGATCGCCGGCATCGTGCCGGGCGTCATTCTCACCGTGATGTTCTGCCTCGTCATCGCGCTGATGGGGTACGTCTACAACTATCCCCGCGCGGACTACCAGACGCCGCGCCAGCGCGTCATGACGATCCTGCGGACCTCGCCGACGCTGCTGATCCCGATCGTCATCGTCGGCACCATTCTCGGCGGCCTCGCCAACGCGACAGAATCCGCGGCCGTCGGCGCGGTTGCCGCGGCACTGGTTGGAAAGTTCTGGACCAGGGAGTTCCAGTTCTCCCAGCTGCCGCAGATGATGCTGCGCAGCGCCATCTATTCGGCGATCGTGCTGTTCCTGGTGGCGGCCGCCGCCGTGTTCTCCTGGGTCCTGATCTTCGGCAAGGTGCCGCAGGAGACCGCCGCCTGGATCCAGACTGTGGCCAAAGACCCGGTCAGCTTCATGCTGATCTGCAACGTGATCCTGCTGGTGATCGGCACGGTGATCGACGGCATTCCCGGCCTGATCATGACCGTGCCGATCCTGCTGCCCGTGGCAACCGAAATCTATCACATCGACCCCCGGCAGTTCGGCGTCGTGGTGGTGATCAACCTGGTGCTCGGCCTGCTGTCGCCGCCGGTCGGGCTCTGCTTCTTCGTCGCGGCCGCCGTCACCGGCGCCAAGCCCGGCAAGATGTTCATGGTGACGCTGCCCTTCTTCGTCATCTCCTGCGTCCTCCTGGTGCTGCTCTCGCTCTATCCCTCGCTCTCGCTGATCCTCGTCAAATAGTTCTATCCGAAAGGAGCCCGACCATGTCGCTTTCACGCCGCCGCTTTCTCGCCGCCAGTGCCGCCGCCTCGGTGTTTGCCCCATCGCTGGCGCTCGCCCAAGCCAAGGAATTCCGCCTCGGCCTGATCACGCCCAACGGCCATTCCTGGAACAAGGCCGCGCTCAAATTCGGCGAGGATCTCAAGTCCGCGACCAACGGCCGCCTGACATTGACCGTGTTCCACTCCGGCCAGCTCGGCAACGAGACCGCGATGATGCAGCAATTGCAGTCCGGCGCACTCGACATGGGGTTCATCCAGGCCGCCGAGCTCGGCTCGCGCGTGCCGCACATCGCCGCGATCAACGCGCCCTACATTGTTCGCTCGACGCCTTCAGTCGCAAAGTTCGTGCGGCATCCGGCGGCGGTGAAGCTGTTCGACGTGCTGCCGCAGGAAACCGGAACGATCGGGCTCGGCTGGGGCATCACCGGCATGCGCGCCGTGTTCTCGTCCAAGGATCTGCACGCGCTCGCCGACATCAAGGGCATGAAGCTGCGCATCAATCCAACGCCGGTCTATCGCGATTTCTATTCTTCGCTGGGCGCCGCCCCGACGCCGATCCCGACGCCACAGGTGTTCGATGCCATGGCCAACGGCCAGGTCGACGGCCTCGAGGCCGATCTCGAATTCTCCTGGAATCAGCGCTTCGACAAGGTGTCCAAGGTCATCCTGCAGATGAACGCCGTCTTCATGCCGATGGCGGCGGTCGTCTCCGGGCGGGTCTGGCAGTCGCTTCCCGCGGCCGATCGCGAGCTGATCACCAAGACGATCAAGACGACGCTGGACGCGCAGATCGACGAGCTCGCCGGCAACGAGCCCGCGCTGATCCAGAACTTCAAGAACGCGCCGATCCCGATGCGCCAGGTCGACGCCAAGGACACCGAGGCCGTCATCGCCGAGTTCGACAAGATCTGGTTGCCGAAAGCCCCCGTCCTCGCCGAGCTGCGCAAGGTCGGCGCGACGCTCTGATCCCCACCCATCGTCCTCACGTTAATGCCCGGCGGATCGAACGATCCGCCGGCACAATTCCAATCGGAGCCAAGCAATGAGCCCACGCATCTCCTGGGAAGGCGTCTTCCCGGCCGTCACCACGCAGTTCAACGCCGATCTGTCGCTCAATATCGACGCGACCGCCAAGGTCATGGACGGGCTGATCCGCGACGGCGTCTCCGGCCTGATCGTCTGCGGTTCGGTCGGTGAGAACACCTCGCTCGAGCGCAAGGAAAAGATCGCGATCATGGAAGCGGCGAAGTCGGTCGCGAATGGCCGGGTGCCGGTGCTGTGCGGCATCGCCGAATTCACCACGGCCTTTGCGGTCGAGACCGCGAAAGAAGCCGCACGCATCGGCATCGACGGCGTGATGGTGATGCCGGCGCTGGTCTATTCGTCCAAGCCGCACGAGACCGCCGCGCATTTCCGCGCCGTCGCCAGCGCCACCGATCTGCCGGTCATGCTCTACAACAATCCGCCGATCTACAAGAACGACGTCACCCCGGACATCCTGGCCTCGCTCGCCGATGTCGAGACCGTGGTCTGCTTCAAGGACTCCTCCGGCGACACGCGGCGCTTCATCGACACCCGCAATATGGTCGGTGACCGCTTCGTGCTGTTCGCGGGCCTCGACGACGTCATCGTCGAGAGCGTCGCCATGGGCGCCGTGGGCTGGGTCTCGGGCATGTCGAACGCCTTCCCGCGCGAAGGCGAGACGCTGTTCCGGCTCGCCAAGGCCGGCCGCTTCGCCGAGGCGATGCCGCTCTACGAATGGTTCATGCCGCTCTTGCATCTCGACGCCCGGCCGGACCTCGTCCAGTGCATCAAGTTGTGCGAGCACATCATGGGCCGCGGCACCGCGCTGACGCGCCCGCCGCGTCTCGCGCTGCTGCCGCATGAGAAGGCCGAGGTCGAGGCCATGATGGCCAAAGCGCTGAAGAACCGGCCGCGCCTGCCCGATGTCGGGCTCAAGGCGGCCTGAGCGCAGATCTCGTAGGGTGGGCAAAGCGAAAGCGTGCCCACCATCTGGCTCGATCATGGAGAGATGGTGGGCACGGCGCTACGCGCCTTTGCCCACCCTACAAGAGCGACGATAGCTCTCTCAGCCGTCATTGCGAGGAGCACTTGCGACGAAGCAATCCAGAGTATTTCCGCGGAGGGATCCTGGATTGCTTCGCTACGCTCGCAATGACGGAGAACTACGAAGCTGCCCGCTTCCTCTTCGCGTTCAGCGCGGACGCTACGCGGCTCACGGGCGGCTTGTCCAGCACGCCGCTCATCGCGTTGGTGGCTGCGAGCAGCTTGTCCATATCGACGCCGGTCCTGATCCCCATGCCCTCGAGCATGTAGACGACGTCCTCGGTCGCGACGTTTCCGGTCGCACCCGGCGCATAGGGGCAGCCGCCGAGGCCGCCGGCGGCGCTGTCGATGACGCGGACGCCCTCCTCCATCCCTGCATAGAGATTGGCGAGCGCCTGGCCGTAGGTGTCGTGGAAATGCATCGCGAGCCTGGCGGGAGGGATGCTGGCGCTGACCGCGCGCAGCATCTCCTTGGCCCGGGTTGGCGTGCCGACGCCGATGGTGTCGCCGAGCGAGATCTCGTAGCAGCCGAGCTCCCACAACGTGCTCGCGAGATCGGCGACGGCCTTGGGCTTGATCTCACCGTCAAACGGGCAGCCGAGCACGCAGGAGATATAGCCGCGCACCTTCACGCCATCGGCCTTGGCGCGCGCCAGCACCGGCTTGAAGCGCTCGATGGACTCCGCGACCGTGCAATTGATGTTGGCGCGCGAAAAGCCCTCCGAGGCTGCCGCAAACACCGAGACGACCTTGGCGCCGGCGGCACGCGCGGCGTCATAGCCCTTCTCGTTCGGGACCAGCACTTGGAATTCAGCGCCGGTCAGGTGGGCAACGCCGCGCAGCACGGCGTCCGAGCTTGCCATCTGCGGGATCGCCTTGGGCGAGACGAAGGCGCCGACTTCGACCGTATCGAGGCCGGCCGCGACCAGCGCCTCGATGAAAGCAATGCGGGCCTCGACGCTGACGGGCGTCTTCTCGTTCTGGAGCCCGTCGCGCGGCCCCATTTCGATGATGCGGACGGGATCGCTCATGTCACTCTCCGGAAGGCTCGACCACGGCGAGCTCGACGCCCTCCTGGACGATGTCGCCGACCTTGCACCTGATCGCCTTCAACACGCCGGCAAAGGGGGCGCGCAGCGTCTGCTCCATCTTCATGACCTCGAGGGTGAGGATCGGCGCGCCCTTCTCGAGCTTCGCCCCCTCCTCGGCGAGCACGGCGACGACCGTGCCCGGCAGCGGCGCCGCGATCTTGTCCTCGCCGGCCTGCTCCTCGCTCTCGCCGCCGAACGGATCGACCCAGTGGAGGTCGAACCGGCCGTTACGCGTGCGCAAGTAAAGCTCATGGCCGTCGATCACGGCCGCGACGGACGATTTGACGCCGTCGAGCGTCAAGTCGAAGCCGCCTTCCTTCGCCGTGGTCGTGAACGCCAGCTCGCGCTCGCCGATCATGAGCGTCGAGGGGCCACTCCCGTAATTCAGCGTGATCCTCTGCTCCGGCCCGTGCCCGACACGGAAGGCAAAGCAGCGCTGGCGGCGGCCGACCGGCTGCCAGCCGAAGGTCTGCCAGGGCGAACTCGCCTGCGCACCTGCGGCCTGTCGCTCGTCATTGAGGATCGCAGCCACCGCGGCGCAAAGCTCGAGCTCGCCGGGTGCCGGCGCAGCCTGTGTCAGAACCGCCAGCTCGCGCTCGATGAAGCCGGTGTCGATCGCATTGGTCCGTACCTTCGGATGCGTCATCAGCGCCGACAGGAACGGGATGTTCGTCACGATGCCGCGGACGTCGGACTCTTCCAGTCCCCGATTGAGCCGCTCGACCGCGACATCCCGCGTCGGCGCCCATGCGATCATTTTGGCGAGCATGGCGTCGTAATACGGCGAGACCGCATCACCTTCGCGATAGCCGGCGTCGATTCGCAAGCCTCCGGCTTCCGCTGGCAACCGCCAGGTCGAGATCCTGCCGACCGACGGCATGAAATTCCTGGTTGGGTTCTCCGCATAGACGCGCGCCTCGACGGCGTGGCCGTTGAGCTTGATCTCGTCCTGCTTGAGCGGCAGCGCCTCGCCGAAGGCGACGCGGAGCTGCCACTCGACGAGATCGATCCCGGTGATCAGCTCGGTCACGGGATGCTCGACCTGCAGGCGCGTGTTCATCTCGATAAAGAACACGTCCTTGCCGTCGGACACGAATTCGATGGTGCCGGCGCCGACATAGTTCACCGCGCCGGCCGCTTTTCGCGCGGCGGCGCAGACGGTCTCGCGCTGGGCGGCATTGAGGGCCGGCGACGGCGCCTCCTCGATCACCTTCTGGTGCCGGCGCTGCAGCGTGCATTCGCGCTCGAACAACGACAACAGATTGCCGTGACTGTCGCCGATCACCTGCACTTCGATATGCCGGGGATTGTCGACATATTTTTCGATCAGCATGAGATCGTCACCGAACGCGGCCTTGGCCTCGCGCTTGGCGCTGACGATCGCAGGCGCAAGCTCGCCAGCCGAACGCACGATCCGCATGCCGCGGCCACCGCCGCCGGCGGACGCCTTCACCAGAATGGGGAAGCCGATCTTGTCCGCGGCCTTCGCAAGCGTCGCCTCGTCCTGGGCTTCGCCGTGATAGCCGGGCACCAGCGGCACGCCGGCCTTTTCCATCAGCGCTTTCGAGCCTGATTTCGAGCCCATCGCATTCATCATCTCGGCGGTCGGGCCGACGAAGACCAGCCCTGCGTCGAAGCAGGCCTGCGCGAACTCGGCATTCTCGGACAGGAAGCCGTAGCCGGGGTGCACGGCCTCGGCGCCGGTCTTGCGCGCGGCTTCGATCAGCCGCTCGACATTGAGATAGCTGTCGCGGGCGCGCGCGGGCCCGAGCAGCACGGCTTCATCCGCGAGCGCGACATGCATCGCGTCGCGGTCGGCCTCCGAATAGACCGCGACGGTGCGCAGGCCCATCGTGCGCGCCGTGCGGATGACGCGGCAGGCGATCTCGCCGCGGTTCGCAATCAGGAGCGCGCGAAAACGCCGGTAGAGCTTTGAGCGGTCCATCGCATCACATCCTGAACAGGCCGAATTTCGTCGGCTCGATCGGCGCATTCGACGCCGCCGAGAGGCCGAGCCCGAGCACGAGGCGGGTGTCGGCCGGGTCGATCACGCCATCGTCCCACAGGCGCGCGGTCGCGTAATAGGGGTGCCCCTGGCTCTCATATTGCGCGCGGATGGGCTCGCGGAATTTGTCTTCTTCTTCCTTCGACCAGCTGTCGCCCTTGGCCTCGATGTTGTCGCGGCGGACCTGGCTCAGCACCATCGAGGCCTGCTCCCCGCCCATCACCGAGATGCGCGCGTTCGGCCACATCCAGAGGAAACGCGGCGAGTAGGCGCGGCCGCACATGCCGTAATTGCCGGCGCCGTACGAGCCGCCGATCACCACGGTGAATTTCGGCACCGAGGCGGTCGCCACCGCCGTCACCAGCTTGGCGCCGTCGCGCGCGATGCCGCCGGCCTCGTATTTCTTGCCCACCATGAAGCCGGTGATGTTCTGCAAAAACACCAGCGGAATCCCGCGCTGGCAGCACAGCTCGATGAAATGCGCCCCCTTCAGCGAGCTCTCGCTGAAGAGAATCCCGTTGTTGGCGATGATGCCGACCGGATAGCCCCAGATATGGGCGAAGCCGCACACCAGCGTCGTGCCGTAGAGCTTCTTGAATTCGTCGAACTCGGAACCATCAACCACGCGCGCGATGATGTCGCGCACGTCGAACGGCTTGCGGCCGTCGACGGGCACCACGCCGTAAATCTCCTCCGCGGGGAACAGCGGATCGCGCGGCTTGTGCATGTTGAGATTCGGCCGCACCGGCGGTTTCAGCGTGCCGACGATGCGGCGCGCGATCCCGATCGCATGGGCATCGTTCTGAGCATAGTGGTCGGTGACGCCCGACTGGCGCGAATGCACGTCGGCGCCGCCGAGTTCCTCGGCGCTGACCACCTCGCCGGTCGCAGCCTTCACCAGCGGCGGGCCGCCGAGGAAGATGGTGCCTTGATTGCGCACGATGATGCTCTCGTCCGACATCGCCGGAACATAGGCGCCGCCGGCGGTGCAGGAGCCCATCACGATCGCGATCTGGGGTATGCCCTGCGAGGACATCTGCGCCTGATTGTAGAAGATGCGGCCGAAGTGCCGCTCGTCGGGGAAGATCTCGTCCTGCAGCGGCAGGAAGGCGCCGCCGGAATCGACCATGTAGACGCAAGGAAGATTGTTCTGCCGCGCGATGTCCTGCGCACGCAGATGCTTCTTCACGGTCATGGGATAATATGTGCCGCCCTTGATGGTGGCGTCGTTGGCGACGATGACGCATTCGCGACCCGCGACGCGCCCCACCCCGGTGACGACGCTCGCCGAATGCACATCCCCGCCGTAGAGACCGTAGGCAGCGAGCGGCGACAGCTCCAGGAACGAGGTGCCGGGATCGACCAGCAGGTCGACGCGCTGGCGCGCCAGCATCTTGCCGCGCGCGGTGTGGCGGTTGCGCGAGACCTCGCCGCCGCCCCCGGCGACCTGGCTGAGCTTTTCACGCAAGTCGGCAACGAGGGCGCGCATGGACTCGGCATTGCGTGCAAAATCTGACGAAGACGGATCGATGCTGGAATGAAGCGGCATTTTGATTCCAATTGGGTGAAGGTTTTAGGCCGTCTCGGCCATCAGCTCGCGGCCGATCAGCATGCGGCGGACTTCGGACGTCCCCGCGCCGATCTCGTAGAGCTTTGCGTCACGCCAGAGACGCCCCACGGGGAACTCGCTGGTGTAGCCGACGCCGCCGAGCGCCTGGATCGCCTCGCCGGCCATCCACGTCGCCTTCTCCGCCGAATAGAGGATCGCGGCAGCCGCGTCCTTGCGCAAGCTGCGCGCGTGATCGCCGCGGTCGCAAGCGCGCCCCACGGCATAGACATAGGCGCGCGTGGCTTGCCAGGTCGCATACATGTCGGCGAGCTTGCCCTGCATCAGCTGGAAATCGCCGATCGGCTGACCGAACTGCTTGCGCTCGTGCATGTAAGGCACCACCGCGTCCATGCAGGCTGCCATGATGCCGAGCGGACCGCCCGACAGCACCGCGCGCTCATAGTCGAGGCCGGACATCAGCACCTTGACGCCCTCGCCGACCTTGCCCATCACGTTCTCCTCCGGCACCTCGCATTCGTCGAAGAACAAGGGATAGGTGTTGGAGCCACGCATGCCGAGCTTGTCGAGATGCTGGCCGTGGCTGAAGCCTTTGAAACCTTTCTCGACGAGGAAAGCCGTCATGCCGCGCGGGCCGGCCTCCGGATCGGTCTTGGCGTAGACCACCAGCACGTCGGCATCACCGCCATTGGTGATCCACATTTTCGAGCCGTTGAGCACGTAGCGGTCGCCGCGCTTGTCGGCGCGCAGCTTCATCGAGACCACGTCGGAGCCGGCGCCCGGCTCGGACATCGCGAGCGCGCCGACATATTCGCCGGAGATCAGCTTCGGCAGATAGCGCTGGCGCTGCGCGTCGTTGCCGTTGCGGCGGATCTGGTTGACGCAGAGGTTGGAATGGGCGCCATAGGACAGCCCGACGGCGGCCGAGCCGCGCGAAATCTCTTCCATCGCCACGATGTGGGCGAGATAGCCCATGTTGGAGCCGCCATATTGCTCCGGCGCGGTCATGCCGAGCAGGCCGAGGTCGCCGAGGCGCTTCCAGAGGTCCGCCGGAAACAGATTGGCCTTCTCGATCTCGGCGGCGCGGGGGGTGATCTCCGCCTCCACGAAGGCGCGCAGCGTGTCGCGCAGCAGGCTGATGTCTTCGCCCAGGTCGAAATCGATGCTCGGGATGTTCAAGGCGATTCCTCCGTGTTTTGGGCACCGAACCTAGCGGGGTCAGGGCCCTCTTGCGGTCGAAAAGGTTGCATTTTCCGCCAAACTTGGCGAGGATTTTCCTCATGCCCTTTCAAGCCGCAACTGCGGTTCCGCGCCGCGCCGTCACTCCGGCCGCCTTCGTCCGTGGCGTGGTTGCCGCTTATGCCAGATACGGCCGCGATCCGGCGGAGGCGCTAAGCCGGAGTCAGGTCGCGCCAGACCTTGTCAATTCTCCGGACGGGCGGATCACGGCCGCCCAGTTCGAGGCCCTGGCGGGCCATGCCATGCGCGAGCTCGACGACGAGGCGCTCGGCTGGTTCTCGCGGCGGCTGCCCTTCGGCACCTACGGCATGCTGTGCCGCGCCTCGATCACGGCGCCGACGCTGGAGGTCGCGCTCAAGCGCTGGTGCCGGCATCACCGCCTGCTCACCGAGGACGTGCTGCTCGATCTCGAGGTCGGCGAGGAGACCGCGGAGGTCTCGATCCGGGAGCTGCGCGATCTCGGCGCTTTGCGCGAATTCTGCCTGGTCACGCTGCTCCGCTACGTGCTCGGCTTCTCCTGCTGGGCCGTCGATTCCAGGATCGCGCTC
Source organism: Bradyrhizobium sp. LVM 105 (assembly GCF_003957705.1). Lineage (NCBI taxonomy): Bacteria > Pseudomonadati > Pseudomonadota > Alphaproteobacteria > Hyphomicrobiales > Nitrobacteraceae > Bradyrhizobium > Bradyrhizobium sp. LVM 105. The sequence goes on from NZ_QZMV01000004.1 coordinate 563,571, forward strand.
CGCGCGGCCGAATTCCCGCACACCGAGCCCGGCCATGTCTCGGTCTATCCGACCATCTTTTGCCGGAACATCCGCTTCGATGCCGATCGCGCCCGCATCGTCTTCGACAAGCATTATCTCTCGCTTCCGCTCACGCGCAGCGCCGTCGATCTCGACAACATGCTCAAGGGCGCGCTCAGGCTGACCGTGCTGCCCTATCGGCGCGACCGGTTGCTGGTCGAGCGTGTCCGCCGCGTGCTGCGCAATGCGCGCGGACGCAGTCTCGGCGCCGAGGACGTCGCGAGCGAGCTTGCGCTGTCCACCCGCACCATGCATCGCCGCCTGCGCGAGGAGGCCACCTCCCTGCGCGACCTCAAGGAAGAGGCGAAATTCGAATTGGCAAAGCAGGAGCTGATGCGGGGCCGCACGCCGATCAAGCGGATCGCGGAGATCGCGGGCTTCCGCAACGAGAAGAGCTTTTCCCGCGCTTTCCGCACCTGGACCGGTGCGAGCCCCCGCGAGTTTCGAGGACGGTATCGCTAAGAGGACGCTGCCGCGACGTCCTGCAACGGCAGCGGCACGTCCTTGGCAACACCCAGCACCGGGAAGCTGCGGACGTTCTTCACGTCGGGCATGGCCGCGAAATGCAGCAGCTGCTGGCGCATGCTCTCGACGCTCGGTGCCACGCATTTCAGGAGATAGTCGGTGTCGCCGGAAATCCGCCAGCACTGCTGGATGCGCGGGATCGCGGCGATCGAACTCTCGAACGCCTCCAGCACCGGCTGCGCCTGGCTGCCGAGCTGGATCGAGACGAACGAGACCACCTCATAGCCGATCCGCCGCTCGTCGAGGACGGCCCGCACCGCCCTGATCACTCCGCGGCTGAACAGCGATTTCAACCGTCGCAGGCAGTTCGGCGCGGACACCCCGACGCGCAGCGCCAGCTCGTTGTTGCGAACCCGCCCGTCCTGTTGCAGCTCGGAGAGTATCCTCAGATCGACGCTGTCGAGCTGGTCACGCCCGGCCATACCCCACCTCGCACGCTCCCGTCATGCCGGCCAGCGAAGCACGCGGCGGAATCGATGCCAAGGGCCGGAAAAGGAATCCTGGCCAATTATGTTGCGCGGCCGATGTCACAGCTGAAACAGGACTGGGATTCAAGTTGGTCGAGCGCTCGGCCTGACTTGTGTCATGGCGACTCCGGAGATTGCGAGCAGTCCGCCGACGATCAACCTTGGGGTCATGCGGTCGCCAAGGAACAACACGCTCGAAATCAAGGCGAACACCGGAAGCAGCAGACCGAAGGGGGCGACACGGTTCATGGAGCAACGGGCGATCAGCCAGAACCAAAGGCCGAACCCGACAATTCCTCCGATGAAAATCGTGTAGGCGAGTGCCAGCCAACCGCGTCTATCCGCCGTGACAAGGCTTGCCATTTGACCATGTTCAATGAGCAGCGACATCAACATGACCTGCGGCACCGTGAGCAGTGACGACCACCCCATCAACATCAACGGATCAAAAGGGCCGTAGCGCTTCGTCAAGACGTTTGACACCGCGAATGCGAAGGCCGCCCCGATCACAAGCAGCAGCGGAAGGATGTTTGCCGATGGGCCGGGCTCCGCGGCCAACACGACCACGCCGACACATGCAAGGACCACTCCGGCGGACGTGGTGACGGACGGCCTCTCCGCGAGCAGCGGCCAGGCCAGCAGGACCGTGAAGGGCGTGGCGAGTTGATATGCGACGGCCGACATGCTTCCCGAGCCGAGCCCAAGGCCAACATAGAACAGCCCGAAGTTCAGGCCGCCAAGGAAGATCGAAATGGCTGCGACCGGGACGACCTGCGCACGTGTGGGCCTCTTGACGAATGGGACAAGCAACAGCGCGATGGCCAGGAAGCGCAGTGCGAGGAAGAATAGCGGCGGAAACTCCGTGACGCCCGCCTTGATCGCCACGAACTGGTAACCCCAGAGCAAGGGAACGGCCACCGCGCAGATGATCTGGATGGCAGACATGGCACTTCTCCTTTAAAGACCGATCAGTCCAGATATTGGCGTGCCAGTAACGGAGCCACGCCATGGATCATTCATTTGATGAAGCGATCGAGAAGAGCCTCGACGGTGGCTTGCGACGTGATCCGTGCCGGCGCCGTCTTGCCGACCACGCGCAGCCCCTCGACGAAACAGACGAGGATTCGGGCCGCACTTGAAGGCTCGACACCATCCGCCAACTTGCCCGCCGCCTTCGCACGGGAAAGTGCATCCGCCACCCTGGCCTCCATGGCTTTGAAAAAGCCCGCGACGCGACGACCAACTTCAGCATCCTGGCCGGCCAATTCCATGGCCGTGGCCACGAGCAGGCATCCGCGCCGGCCATTGGCACCGCTCGTGCGGTCAACATAGCCGGCAAGGTAGGCCCGCAGGCCATCGACCGGCTCGTTGTGGGGATCGAACTCGATATCCATTCGTGTCAGGGCATCGGCGATGTAGCGATCAAGCGCACGCAGGAAGAGCGAGTGCTTGTCACCGAAAGCGGCGTAGAGGCTGCCACGCGACAGCTTCGTCGCACGAAGAAGATCCGGAAGCGCCGTCGCGTGATAGCCGCGCGACCAGAACACGCCCATCGCGCGTTCCACAGCGGCTTCCACGTCGAAACTTCGTGGCCGGCCACGGGGCAATTGCGCTGGGGTTCGGGACCTCATTGCTCATATATAGACCAATCGGTCCTTAAATCGCAAGAGATCCCTCGGGTCGGCAGCAGGTATCGGCTGTCGGGGTGCTATTTCTCTCGAGAATGAGACCGGCCGCATGGTCGGCCGTCAGACCGCGACCAGGCTACTTACCGGAGCTGACGATTTCCCCGCGTCATCGCGAACCGGGATTTCGGCCCTACGGGCCTTTCACGCGTCAGCGAGGGGCGCCTGCGCAGCCCCCCTCAGTGCGTCCAGGGCTCGCCGCGGCGGAACGAGAAATTGTCGGCGTAGGCAACCGGGCGCCGTACCGATTCCTTCGGCTCGATGACCTGGTAGGCGATGCCCTTGCGCTCGCAATAGGCGATCGCCTCCTCCTTGCTGTGGAAGCGCAGCGTGATCTGCTGCTTCATGTCGCCCGACGAGGTCCAGCCCATCAGCGGCTCGACCGCGCGCGGCTGCTCCGGCTCGTAGTCGAGCTGCCATTCCTTGGTCTTGGACCGGCCGGATTGCATCGCGTTCTTGGCGGGCTTGAAAATGCGTGCGGTCATGGGTGGTCCGGCCTCGTTTCGTCTTTCGTTCGATTTCGATGCGTCAGGGTGGCAGTTGGTGCAAACCTCAGGGATAGTATAGAGACACCGGTTGGGAACTGCTTGCTGATTCCGGCCCCCGTGGCCTCTGCGACGGTATAGTCATTATGCTGCACCGTGACAATTGCGTACCCGCCTTCCGCGCCGGGATCCCGCCCGGCGGCAATATCTCCCCGCCCTCAGCCTGTCCGCCCCCTTCGAGAGCTCCCCTCGCATGGCCTTCCTGAACATCAACGCCACGCTCCCCGACAAGGGCCGTGACCTCCGGCTCGACCTGTTTCGCGGCGTCGCGAACTGGGCGATCTTCCTCGACCACATCCCCGACAACGTCGTGAACTGGATCACGACGCGCAATTACGGCTTTTCCGACGCCGCCGATTTGTTCGTCTTCATCTCCGGCTACACCGCCTCCTTCGTCTACGCGCGGATGATGCTGGACCGCGGCTTCATCGTCGGCGCCACCCGGCTCACCAAGCGGGTCTGGCAGCTCTACGTCGCCCACATCATCCTGTTCGTGATCTATATCGCCTCGATCAGCTATCTGGCGCTGCGCTTTGGCGATTCCGAGATGATCAACGAGTTCAACGTCGCCGGTCTCGTCGACAACGCCACCGAGACCCTGCGCCAGGGCCTGTTCCTCCGCTTCAAGCCGCTCAATCTCGACGTGCTGCCGCTCTACATCGTGCTGATGGGCCTGTTTCCGCCGGTACTGTGGTTCATGCTGCGCAAGCCCGATGTGACGATGGTGCTGTCGATCGTGCTGTGGCTGACGGCGCGCCACTTCGGCTGGAATCTGAACGCCTATCCGGCCGGCCAGTGGTACTTCAACCCGTATTGCTGGCAGGTGCTGTTCGTGTTCGGCGCCTGGTGTGCGATGGGCGGCGCGCGGCGCTCGATGACGCTGATCAACGCGCCGATCACGCTCTATCTCTGTCTCGGCTATCTCTTGTTCGCCCTGATCATGACCATGGCGGGCCGCTTCCCCGCATTCGGCGGCATGTTCCCGGAATGGCTGTTCTCGGCCTTCAACCCGAACGACAAGACCAACCTCGCGCCCTACCGCTTCATCCACTTCGTCGTGATCGTGATCCTGGTGATCCGCTTCGTGCCGAAGGAATGGCCGGGGCTCGAATGGAAGGTGTTCGATCCCCTGATCGTCTGCGGCCAGCAATCGCTCGCCGTGTTCTGCGTCGGCGTGTTCCTGTCCTTCGTCGGCCATTTCGAGCTGTCGATGAGCTCGGGCTCGCTGCTGGCGCAGATCTTCGTCAGCGTCGCCGGCATCGCGATCATGACGACGGTGGCCTATTACATCTCGTGGTCGAAGAAACAGGACAAGCCGCTGAAGCCGCCGCCGCCCAAGCCGGCGGCAAGCGCGGCGTAGGCGGCCTGAGCCAGGAACGCCTTGCCGTTCGGGGCGCGCCGTTTGCGGAGCGCGCGGTCACCCTGAAGGCTTGGGCCGATCGATTGACCTGGGTCAACCGGGGGCTGCGCCGGCCGGCATAATGTCGTCACGACACGCGCCGCCGCTCCGATGTCGGCGGCCTCCCCTCGGACAAGGCCAAAGCACATGCCCTCTCATTTTCACGCCGTGGTATGGATCGACCATTCGCAAGCCAGGATCTTCCACCTCGGCCTGAGCGGCTCCGACGAAATCACGCTGCATCCGCACCTGGCGACGCGTCAGCTTCATCACAAGGCCAACGCCGTCGGCAGCGGCCATGCCGCCCCTGACAAGGCGTTCTACACTGACGTGAGCAAAGCCCTCGCCGATGCCGGTGAGATCCTCATCATCGGTCCGGCCAGCGCGAAGACGGAGCTTGCAAGCTACATTCGCACCAACGCTCCCGATATCGCCAAGCGGATTGCCGCGGTGGAAGCGGCCGATCATCCCTCGGACGCCGAAATCATCGCCTATGCGAAACGTCACTTCAAACTGCCGCTGCCGCGCGTGCAGGCACGGGGATAGGCTGAGAGGCGAGCGGCAATCGGGCCGAACGGCCTCAGCACGAACCTTGGGCGGGATGACCGATCATTCCAGGCTCACCGCGCTTCAGGCCGCTTCCTCGCCGTCGAACTCGGTGAATTTCTTGTAGATCCAATCGCGGCCGTCATGGCGGCGCCAGACCTTGCCGTACACGAGCTGCCCATTGATCGAGCGGCGGGGCACGATCACGGTCCAGAGGTGCCAGATCTCGCTCCAGCTCGACTGCGGACCGGCGGTCTTGAGGTTGCGATCGAAGGACATTGGACAGAACTCGTTGGCGCAGAACTCACCTGATGCGCGCGCCGCGACGGGCCGTGATCTTGTGTCGCACGGATGGAAGGCGCTCATCGCGAGCCGGGATCGATCTGATATCAGCCAGACGAACGGGCGCAACAACCGCTCGCCTTTAACCTCACCAATCAACCTTACTTCTTGGGATGAAGCTGTGCGATCGGTTGAATGCCGCAGTCGGCTCTTCTAGAATGCACGTGATTTGAGAGCGAGCGCGGGGCTTACGCGCAGGTGAATTTTTGAGCTGACGTCGAACTTTGAAACAGGTTGGACGTTTGAAGATCATTGACGGGCGGGGGCGACCACGATGAATTTGCAATATGCATGCTTGCGCGTCGTGCTGCGCTCGGCGCAGGCCGCGGAGATGCCTGCCCCGGAGCCGCCGAAAGCCGCCAACGACAACCAGATCATCTGGCCGTTCGTGCCGTTTCCCGCCGGCTGGTACGCCTCGGGCTGACCGGCCGGATCCGACAAGAATTCGGTCTGAAAAGCGCAACGCCGCGCAAGCGGAATATCATCGCTTGGCGGCGTCCGTTTAGACGTTGGGCGCTGAAATCCCCAACACGGATATGTCTACGGCGACGCCGGGAAGGTTCGATGACGCTTTGGTCATTCTGACCGGCCTTCATCAGCCGCCGGTGCCTGATGCCGCCTGGCCATTGGCTTGTAGCTCGCCTTGCGCGGTGTAGGTCTGTCCCGCCTGAGCGCCCTGGCTACCTTGTGCGCTCGCCGAGGTCTGCACCTCGGTGGTGCCGTCGGAATAGGTGATCGTCGTGGTGGTGAGGCCGTTGACGGTGATCGAGACCTCGCTGACGATGGTCTTGGCCGAGCCGCCGCCGCCCGATCCCGCGCTGCCGCCTGCCGATTGCGAGGACGACGATTCCGGCGTCGCTGACGTCGCTGACGTCGAGGATGCCGCCGACGTCGGGGATGCCGTGGCAGCCTGCGTTGTGGCGGTCGATGGGGACGCCGTTACCGCCGCACTGGCCGATGCAATCGCACTGATCGACATGAAGACCTCGCCTGAACGGAATATTGGGCGCCGCCGATTGCGCGCCCTCTCCTTCAACGCGGCGGGCGGGCAAAGCAGGCGCTGAGTCTGCGTCCCCCAGGGCCGGATCGCCCGGAGCCGACGCAAAGGGGCGCACGGCCGGCACATGTTGCGCGGATGGATCCGGCGCCCGGACCATGCTTGGTCGCAGCGGGACGCAGGCGGGGTCAAAATCGCGAGGAAAATGAAAGGGATTCAATCCCGGGACTGGTCGGGGCAGCTGGATTCGAACCAACGACCTGCAGTACCCAAAACATATCAGCTAATCCCTCACCCGCCCTCGGGCGCCATCAAGGGCCCTAAGCCAGCGAGGAAAAACCGCCAGACCATAACCTACCGCTATCCCACGCCTGCTGTGATTGGCGCCGCGGTGCTTCCCCCGTGCTTCCCGGAGGGCAAATGAGCGGTCAAACCATCACAAAGACCTTGGTCGACGGTCTGGAAAAGCAGGCGTCCGAGTACACGGTATGGGACTCCAAGCTACCCGGCTTCGGGGTACGGGTCCGTCCCACCGGCGCCAAGTCGTTCATCATTGTCTATAGAGCGGGAACCGGCCGCACAGCGCCTGTGCGGCGCTATACGGTGGCTGCCGTCGGCAAGCTGGCGCCGGAGGTTGCCCGAACGCAAGCCAAGATCCTGCTCGGGAACATAGCCAACGGCACAGATCCCGCCGCCGAGAAGCGCGCGAATCGGCCAAAGCGGGACCGGCTGACGTTCGATGAGCTCGCCCAGCTCTACTTGGACCAATACGCCAAGGTGCGGAAATCGAGCTGGAAGAATGACGAAGGCTACCTGAAAAAGCCCCGGACGAAATGGAAGCGTCGAATCGCCTCCGAAATCACCGACGACGACGTGGCCGAGCTGCTCGAGGAGATTGGCACCACGGCGCCGGTCGGAGCGAACCGGACGCAATCCATTCTCCACACCCTGTTTTCGTGGGCAAAGGAGCCGGGGCGCAAACATGTGCCAGTCAATCCGGTGGCGGACATGCGCCGGCGATATCAGGAGGCGCCCCGCGAACGCGTGCTGACAGACCAGGAGATCAAAACGCTGTGGTGGGGATTGGAAGATCCGGGGTTGCCAGCCGGCCGCTCGATCGCCCTCGCCCTTCGCTTCATCTTGGCCACCATGCTCCGGCCCGGCCAGTCTGCGGGCCTGCTGATTCCGGAATTGGTGGGGTTAAACGGCGAGGATCCGCAATACCATATCCCGAAACATCGGGTGAAGAAGCGCCGCGAAGTGATTGTCCCGTTGAACGCTTTGGCTGTCGCTTGCGTTCGAGAGGCGATCGCGCGGGACGACCAAGGCGCCGTATTCAGTTCCTGGTCTACGGCTCCCGGTCCAGCCGCCAATGAAGAAGCCAACAACTGCCAGTCGGAGCCGGGGCCGCTCTTGCCTATCACTAGGGATGCCTTATCGGCTGCATTGAACGGTCGGCCGGCAAAAGGTAAGCGCCCAGCGCGCCAGGGCATACGCGAGCATCTCGGCCTGGCGCACTTCACGCCGCACGATCTCAGGCGCACCGCCGCGACGATCGCCCGCCGCGGTGGCTCCAAGCGGGAGGACGTCAAAGCGTTGCTCGACCATCTGGAGGGCGATGTCACCGCGACCTACGACAAATACGACATGCTGCCAGAGAAGCGCCGGGTGGCGATCATCTTGGAAACGGAGCTCCGCAATATCATCGGCGTCAAACCGAGTTTTGGTAGGCCTGAAATCGTCTTTGATCGCGACAACGTCGTCTCTGTCGAGCGGCAGGAAGCGGCTATAGCCAGCTAAATCAAGCAGGCTATAGCGATTCAGGTGGAGGCAAATACAACGGCAGCCGGCCACTGCGTGCTGCCGTTGACTTCCTGACGATCTGCGATAGCATTTTAGTGTTCAAGCCAAGGTGCCGCGCTTCGGGCAGCGCGTTGTTTCTCTCATTCCTTGGATAGACGGCTTGAACCGAGGCAACCGCCCTCATCCAAGGAACATGTCATGTCTCAATTTCTCACCACAGTCGAAGCCGCACGCCACGTTCGCTTATCGAAAGCGACGCTTGAACGTTTGCGGGTCAAAGGCGGCGGACCCGAGTTTCTCAATCCCGTCCCTGGGCGCGTACTGTACGACGTAGTCGATTTGGACGCATGGATGTGGAGCCGTCGGCGCAAATCGACGTCGGAAGCCGCGGCCGCCTGATCATCGGCGCGCACCAGCGCGCTCTCACCGGCCAAGCATTTCCAAACACCAGACAATGAGAGGCCAATACAGCAACGGTCCCCGCGGGCGCCAAAAGAATGGCCCCGCCGACTGCCAGGTCGAACGGGGCCAGACAACTGAAAACCTGAGAAATGAATAGCACAAATACCGTTACGAAACAACGAACCATCCTTGCCAACCTACTACCGAAGCTCGACATCGCGCTCGGTCTTGCCGAGCTGGGATTCGACGTATTCCCGCTGTCACCCAATCGGAAAACACCGGTCTTCGAGGATAGTTGGAAGGACCTGGCGACACACGATACCGATCGCGTAAAGAAGCTATGGGCCGGCAGCTATCGCGTGTGCAATGTGGGCTTGCGTACTGGCCTTCCTTTCTTGAACGGCTTCCTTGTCGTTATCGATGTCGACGTCAAGGACGGGAAGCCGGGGAAGCAAGCGCTCGCCGAACTCGAGGAGCAACTGGGCAAGCTCCCCTCGACAATGACCTTCCAAACCGCCTCGGGCGGCGAGCACCGCTATTTTGTTGCGCCCTGGCAGTTGGGCAACAGCAATTCGAGGCTCGGTCCAGGCATCGATGTTCGAGGGGTCGGCGGCTATGTTGTCGGCGGCGGCAGCACTGTCGACGGCAAAGAGTATGCATTGGTGGGGGGCGAAGAATTCGCTGCCCTTCCCGAGGCATGGGCCACCGCTTGCGGCCGTCCTCGCGAGCGAAAGGCCCTCGACCGAGCCATTCCATTGGTCGAGTTGGATCAGCCGGCCAATATCGAGCGCGCGACTTCGTACCTCGCTTGTAGCGCGCCGGCCCATGGCACTTATGCAGTAGCGTGCCGCGTTCGAGATCTCGGCATCAGCCAGGAAAAATGCCTAGAGTTGATCGTGAGCCATTGGCCCGGCGCCGAAGGCAAAAGTTACGAACATGTCGAAACGCGGGTCTCAAACGCTTACACGTACGGCCAGGATCCGCCCGGCATTGCGTGCGCCGAAGTGGAATTCGAGCCCATCGAAGTGGACTCGCGATCGCAGCCCGCCGGCAAATGGGATGAGCCGGTTGATCTGTGGAAGCAGGAAAAGCCCCCTGCAGACATGCTCGACGGCATCGTACCGCCCTTCCTGAACGCCTTCGGAAAAGATCGGGCACGATCACTGGGCGTGAACGCCGATGCGATTACCGCTGCCGCTGTCGCCGTGGTGGGTTCGTTGATCCCTGCGACCAATCGGCTGCAAATGTATCAAAACCGGAGCTCCTGGTCGGTGCTCTGCGTGCTGTGGACTGCGCTTGTCGGTGACCCGGGCTCAGCCAAATCGGCCGCGGTGAAGGCTGCGCTCGCTTTTGCCAATCCGGTCAATAAACGCTGGTCGGCGGCGTTTGCCAGGGAATTGTCCGAGTACGATCGGGCGGAATTCGCCTTTTCGGCTCAGAAGTCAGGGAAGAGAAAAGCGGAAGAGACGCCGCCGCATGATCAGCATCCAGCAGACGTCATCGTTAAACCATCACCGCCCAAGGCTCGGTCGAAAATCTCGAACGACAGCACTACGGAGGCGATTGTCACTCGCCTCGCCGAGACGCCCGAAGTGGCACCGTTGATCCAGTATTCCGACGAACTGTCGGGATGGTTGGGCGGCATGGACGCCTATCGGTCGAAGGGCTCCAAAGACCGGGCGCTCTGGCTCGAGGCGAAGGAAGGCGCTCCCTACCGCGTGGATCGACAAGGTCGGGGTTCTGTCGAGGCGCCAAGTTTGGCGGTCTCGATCATTGGAGGCATCCAAGACGACCTCATCGCCAGGCTTGCACCCGACCTCGCAACCGACGGTCTGCTCCAACGTTTCGCCCTGATCGCCATCCGCCAGCTCGGGCTGGGCGAAGACAATCCCGAGGTTCCCGCCATCGAGGCAGCTATTCCCCGTGTCGCATTGGCGCTTGCTGGCCTTGAAGAGGCGACCTATCGCTTCGACCGGCGAGCCGCGGACGAACTGTGGGCTATCAAGGCATTCAAGTTGCGCGAGATGGCCCGCCCCGATGTCCCTTCAGGTCTAAAGACTTGGTTGGCCAAGGCGGACGCCGAGTTCGGCCGCTACGCGTTAGTGTTTCATCTCATCGAATGGGCCATCATCGCGGAAGCGCTGGAAACACCGCCCGATGAGCTGATCTCGGCCGACACCGCCAGGAAAGCTCGACGATACGTCGAAGAGTTTCTTTACGCGCACGCGCTGTTCATCCACACGACCGTTCTCGATGGTGCCGGCCACGATCACGAAGCCCGGTGGATCGCGGGCTATATTCTCACTCGGGACTTAGAGCGGATAACCGCTAGGGAAGTCGCCAGAGCACGGCCGCGCAGCCTGGGGCGAAACCGGAAGCAACTGCTGACGGTGATGGGCCGCCTCGAGGCCGACGGGTGGATTCGAATGGCAAACTCCGATCCACCCAGCTGGCGGATCAATCCGGGAGTCTACGACGGGCGTTTCGAGGATATTAGGCGGGCCGAAACTGAACGCCGCGATGCCGTCCGCGGTGAAATTGCGGTGGCGGCAGCCGGTCGGCGGGCCGCCCAAGGAGGCTCGGCATGATGGCGCGAGCCCGTCAGCGGTGTCAGCGGGTGTCAACGCTGTCAGCGCTATCGCTTCCCGATATGCCGCTTAACACGGCGGGCGGCGCAGGCCTCGAAGCGCTGACAGCGCTGACGGGAATGACGCCTTGAAGACCTCGCCAGCGGTGTGGGTGTCAGCGGTGTCACTTGCGCGCGCGGATACACCAAGGCTTTTTACCCCCTCCTCCCTCTATTTACCCCTTGGCCCGTTTGGGCGGAATCCGCTGACACCGCTGACACCTCCACCGCTGGCCGCTCCACCAAAGTCGAGGGCCCCCTTCCGGCTCTTGCGCCCGCCCACGTCGCCGGCATTCGCCCACAATAACGGGAGACATCCGTGAACCGCTTTTCCCCTGGCCGCATCTTCAAGTCCCGAGGCCGGCAATACCAAATCCTCAGCCTCAAGGACCACTGGTGCCGCGACGGCCGCTACGTCGAAATGATCCGCTATCAGTCAGTTTGTGCCGAGCCCGGCTGCAAGCGAGTCTTCCGAGCGCTGTCGACTAAGACCCGGGTCCGCAAAGGACAGCTGAACAAGCGCTGCGAGCTCCACCACGCGCCGGGCATTCCAGTCCCGGTCAAGAAGGTCCGGAAGAAGCGACCGAAGGTGCCCGTGAAGAAACCGACGGCGGCGGCCCGCCTGGCGGCGCGTCGGGAGCGCGCGGTGCAACAGGCCCTCGTCGCCGTACAACGCGTCCAACGGCCCTCCTACCTCGATTGAGCAGCCTTGTGACGGGCTTGCAGCGGCAGTCCAGCTACGGCAATCTGGCGTTGAGCTCCAGAACGGAGGTTTCCACATGCCCCGCGGCCAATTCTACACCGTCTTTACTCTGGGATTCGCCACGGCAGTCGCGCTGCTCGGGATCGTTCTCGCGATCGCCCTGCTCTGGTGGCCGCAAGCGGCCTATCTGACTGCTTCGGCATTCGGCGCTCCGGGCCGGCCGCTGGCTTGGATGACTCCGACCGTCTTCTCCTTCATCGTCGCCAGTGCCGCGTTGTGCCTCGCTTATTGGATGGTCACCACCCAGCAAGCTATCGTTCGTTGGTCGGGCGATCGCCTCGTCGCCAAGCTCAATCGTCAGTACAACATGATCGCTCAACTCCAAGGGCGAGAGTACGCTGACGAGTTTATGAGACTGCAGGCGCAAGCTATGATCGAGGAGAGCGAAGCGAAGCCATTCAACCTTTTTGGACGAGAGAAGATGTTACACGCAATGACCGCCGCCGGCATCCGAGCTCAGCCGCCGACTTAAGCGATGACTTGTTCTCGCCTCAGCCGATCGACAAGGGCCGAACCCCGCGTCTCGGCCCGAGAAGTTACACTCTCAACGATCCCCATCGCAACATAGCCCGGACGGCGGACGACGACGCGCCATTTTCGACCCGAGGCGCCAAAGTCGCGCGGGGGAAATCGCCAAAACGCACAAAATCGATAGCTCATCCGCAGCAGACCAACCGATTCGGAGTGACGCACAATCGCTTGCCGAGTTTTGCGAGAAGGGTCGACCAGACAACGCACGACACGCGCGGGAGAAACATGTGCCAAAAAGCATCTTCTCGTACAGTCGTTAAAGCCGACAAACTCGCACCGTTGACCGACCGCAGTTTCGGTGATCCCAGAAGCCTCCGGGGGTTCACGGAGAGCAAAACATGCGCAACGAACAGGAAGTCCTCGAAGTCACGGCCATATTCACGCAGGGACCCGACGGCCGCGCCTCGTCACCTTCCGAGGCCGTTGGCGCTGGTGACCAGGCGCAACACCCATTGCCGTGGGATGCAATGCCTGCGGCCGCGAGCAACGTACCTCACGAACCCTCTCCTGAGATCAAGAAGGCGATGCTCGCCGCGGCCTACGCCCAGCTCATGATCGATCGGCTAGCTGCTCTTCAGAACGAAGAAGTCATCAAGTGCACCGGCATCTCTCGAGCTGAGCTCGGCCTGCGTGTTTGGAATGCACCGTTGGCGGAGGTGGCAGCTCGCCTTCGCCTCAAGAAGCATGTGCTCATGCGCATTTGCAAACTCTACGACGTGCCGACCCCGCCGAAGGGCTATTTCAACACGAGTTTTGCGCAACGCTCGATCCGATGGACACGCGTTACCGTGGGGGCCGGAGCGCGATGACCGCCCCTTCTCTATACGATGAGCGCGAGGTCCTCGAGCGGCTCCAGCTGAGAGGCTACGAACTCGAAGAGCTCCTCAACATCGGCATCATCGCGCCGGTTGCCGGCGCCCCATCAGGTGAGCCCCGATATTGCGCTGAGACGATCAACCAACTGGCCGCTCAGAACCAGCGTACGAGGCTCTCTGAGGCCCTCTGGTGGGACTTCGACCTACAGCAGCCGGCTTATATGCCGGCCGGCGCCCCATGGGCTCGCGCCGTCGACCTGCCCTTCTATCCGTTCGACGACAAAGAGCAGCAATCCTGGGCCCGGCGGTATTACAAACTGAAGAACGCGTGCGCGCCGTTTCCATATCCCTATCCCGAGCGCCTAGCGCGAAACCGATCTAGGATGGAAGACAAGGCCACGAAAGCCTTCGAGCGGAAGCACGGCGTCAAACGACCGCCCAAGACCCGAGATATCGATGTCCGGATCCGCGGCACGCAGGTCAAGATCAGCCGCGCAAAGCTCCGCGACCTTGTGTGGAGCAAGACGATGATCCGTGCGGCCGCGGAGCTAGGCGTGTCCGAGTTTTCACTCCGGCAGCTCTGCAAGCGATTTTCGATCCCGATCCCGACCCGCGGGCACTTCAATCACAAGGATCCGAGGAAGCGGCCGCCGAAGCCAAAGCTGATGCTTTTTTTAGGAGGTAGCCCGAGGAGCGGAGGCGATTGATGCTTCGGCGCGGGCGGAAGGGGTGTCCTTAGTCACATAATTACTTGAAATCATTCACAAATTTCAACCTAAGCTGTTCTATCTACAACCCTTGCTACAGCCAGCGTTAGCTGGCTCGAAAGTGCCGTAGAAAGCTAACTAGCTGCTTTTCGTCTTGCTGAGGACAGCCAGGCCAAGATGTGCCGCGATAAGGGCGGCAGATCCAATGTCGAGCCAGAACCAGGTCTGCCTATCGAGATAGATTGGAGCGAGCGGATTGAAGAGGATCGCGAGAAAGGCAAAGGCGACACCCCATCGGCTGGCGCCGCCAGTGAAAGCGAAGAAAGCGACGACAGCGCTGAATCCGCAAATCGCGACCCTCAGAAAAGTATAGTAGCCGTAGGGCAGCTTCGCCGTCGCGATCAGAAGCAAGGCGATAGCCACCACCGAGAGGGCCCTCGGCACCCTTTCCATCAACGGCGTCCTTCAACAACCGATCCGATGCCGCCCAGCGCCATTGCGATCAGCCAAAGCACCACGCCCGGCGCGGCAAGCGCAAACGCTTGCCACCATTCCCAATCCCACCCCACGTGTGCGCCGTAGTAGACGGCTATGGCCGCCAACAGCGAGCCAACTACAGGGACTGCGTAAGACACCACGAACAGCAGAAAACTCAGAAACCCGCCCAAGCCGAAGTAAAGATGCACCCCCTCCATCCCTGCGGATAACTGTGCAATTGCGATTGCAAGCCAAGCCAAAAAGAATACGAGCTGCATTACACCATCTCCCCCACCACAACCTAGAGTATGGTCAAGGAAATAGGCTCTGCCAAGGCCAAACCGGAATTCACTTCTCGGCGCATGCACACCCTCGACACTAGGATGCGGGCCCGCCGCCCCACCTATTTCTTCGGTCCTCGAATGCACCGGTAATGCATCTTCGCATTCGGAATGGGGTGATTTTCCACCAAATCTTTAGCGATCGCATCGCATTCGTCCACCGAGCCGTAACTAGCAATGGTCGTCGCGGTTATCAGTCGCGGAACTGGATCAACGCTGTAGAGAAATAATACTAATACCCAAGACATCCAAAGGTCACCTGTTTATCTCGGCCTGAATCTAACCAAGAGCAATTGCATGAGGCCAGCCATTTTCCAAGTAGACCAATGCCGCTGTGGCTAGTCGCATAGAAGGGCCTCACAGCCTGCGTCGACCTGCACAGAAACAGAGTTCTATCAAGGTTCGAATTGACCACTGATGGGGACGCACCCGTTATCTACGCCCAAGACTGGCAGTAGCTCACGCTCGTTCCGAACCACCAGGAATCGATAATTTGCGAGGTGCTTAGGATGCCGCTTTGATGGCGGCATGCCTCGCCCCAAACACCACACGCCCATCCACGCCGACGGCAGGCCGCTGAAGATCACCTTCGGCGAGACGTGTGGCATGGGTGTTCGCGGCGTTCTGGTCTACTGCCACTGCGGCCGACACGCTCCTTTGGATGCCGATCATTGGGCCGATGACGTGCGGCTGTCTGTTGTCGAGCCACAGTTCGTGTATCAGGGGTGCGGTAGCCGTGGCGCCGACGTGCAACCCGACTTCGAGCGAGGCAACCCGCGGCTTGCGACCGCGAAAGAGGCCGCCAACTGACGCGGACCTTACTGGGCGTGCCGCCTATGAATACACACAGAAAGAACAAAGCGCGGTCAATTGTCTTCACGACCTGTTCTGTCAGGAGAACTACGGAGGTCTGTTGTGCAAAAGCGAGATTGTGGCCCACCATCGTGAGCCGGCGGACCATGTGGGCGGGTATGATTGCCTCATAGCCATTCTTCTGACTCGACTCATCAGATCAACCGTGGTTGCATCGGATGATTCTTAAAACCTTTTGGGGAGGGGCTGAAAATGAAGACGATTGCTCTAGCCATCGCGTTGACATTCGCCGGGACCGCCGCGAACGCTCAATATCTCAGCGGAACGGGTTCGAACCCAAGCACGCATACCTCATCGGGGTATACGCGCAGCAACGGCACCTACGTCGCGCCGTACTCTGCAACTAATCCGAATGGGACCCAGCGCGATAACTTCGGCACGAGCGGCAACGTGAATCCCTACACTGGCGCCACCGGTCATCGGACGCCGCGTTACTGAGCAAACGAGATGAGCGACAACGAAACAAGGCACGCTGGGGTGGCTCCGGCCCCCAGTCGACCCAATCCAAGTAATCAGCCGCCGGTTCGTCCAGCCCCGCCACCACCTTCGCCGCCGCCCAAAAAGTGAGTTGGGCGATTAGCTATGGCTGACTCGCACTTCGAAGCGAAGTTCGATGCACTTCGCAACGCGATCTATCATACCGCCCGCAAGAATTTCTATGATGGTTTGAACCGTTTATTGAACTTCTTGGTCATCGTTCTCGGTGCCGCGGTTGCTGGAAAGGCTTCAAAGCTTTTTGAGATAGATGAAACTTGGCTAGAGTTTGCAGTGCTGATCGTGGCAACAGCGCAGCTGACATTCGACTTTGGCTACAAGGCTCGTACGCACGAATTCCTCCAGCGCAAATATCACGAGTTGCTGGCTGATTTGGAGTTGGATTCTGCGCTCGACGGCCAAAAGTGGAAATCGAAGCTACAGACGATCGCTGCGGACGAGCCTATGCCGATGCGAGCGCTGGACGCTCTTGCCTATAACGCGGCCGTAGACGCGACTTATTTTGAACCGGTGGATCGCGCTAACAACCGACTGTGGGTCCCCCTATCCCACAGGCTGCTCAAGAACTTCATCGCAAGAAACGGGTATAATTACTGTCCCGAGAGTGACCACAAATTCTGGTGGCGAGGGGCGGCCATATGGATCAGTGAGGGGTGGAATGGCAAAAAAAGCTAAGAAGGCCAAGAAGGCCAAGTCGGCCGTAGGCAAGACAGCTCAAAAAACGAAGAAGGTACTCCGACATCCCGGCGTTCGACCTCCGCCGAAAAAGTAGTGTTAGGTGGACCCGCCGGCCCTGCAAGTCCAGAAGGTTCTTCAGAGCATCAGACGTCGATATCGTCGCATGACGCGCCATCGCGCCCATCTGAGCCGTTGGAGCGCCCACAGGGCCCGGATCAGTCTCACTTATCGGCCTCCTTGATCCGATCAACCCTTGCACCGATCTCAAGCGCCACGAGGCGGTTCCATCGGTTGCGCCAGCGGCGTCGGGACCAGCCAACAGATCAGCAAAATCCGCGATCTCACAGGCTAGGTCGTATGCTGGGGTTTCGTTCATGCTACGGGTCCCGAGCATTCGGCGAACAACGGTTCGTTGTCCTCCCGGTCGCACACGTCCCACTCTCGGTCATTCACCCCGCCCAGCGCGCCGCTGCTTGTCCAACCAAGGGAAGGCTCCTCATCCTCGCCCGGCTCCGTGCCATCGTGCTCATCCTCGAGGTCGTTGCCAAACCCCATTGTGAGGCTGCCGTCCTGGTCGGTTCGCTCGAGAAACTCGAGGGACGGCTCGTCGTCCCTGCCGTCGGCTTCGGCACCCTCGCCTTGAAACCGGCTCGGATCTAAGCTCCGCGAGATCCAAGGTGATCTGCCGAGGTAATCACCGCTGGTGCGGGGGTCCGGCGATGCTAGATCCGTCGGCCTCGTCCTCTCGCTCCGTCATGACGTAGGGGTCGGAAGCGTCCAGGAAGTCGATGAGCTTGGCAATTTCTGCCCGTGCCTCTTTCCTGAGTCCGGAGACGCTGGAGCGACGTTTCCCGCTCCCTCTTTGGATAGCCAGCCCGCTCAGCGAACTTACAGGCGCGTTTAGGGTGGCGTGCTATGCACGCATCAGCCCGATCATTGGATACCCTTCGTGGTTGAGGTTAGGCCCGACGCGGGAGCTATCACCTTCCCGTCGGGCTGCTTTTATGGTAGCACCACAATCATGAAAAAGTCAATTAAGGTAGCACCAAAAAGGCGCGGCCGCCCACCAAGCGGCGGCCGGGATCCGGGCGTCCATATCAGGCTCCCTGAACAGATGATTGAAGCGATTGAAGCGTACTCCACATCTGAAGGTACAACCCGCTCCGAAGCGATCCGCCGTCTCGTCGAAATCGGACTGAAGGCAAAGAAATGAGATGGAACCAAATGACGGCCGCCATACTAGCAGTGGTCCTCTTGCAGACGCTGGAGGCGAGCGCACGAAGCTCAGCGGCCTACAAGTGCACAGTCAAAAATGCCTACGCTCTCAAAGACGGCAAGCTTGTCCCTCACCAACTTCTTAGCAGCTTTGTGAACAAGGAATTCGTTGTCGATCGTGCAAACGGTCGAATGCTCGGCACATTCTCGTCGGCCCTCTGGGAAACGGTAAAAGTTTTGGACGCCGGCTCAAGAGAACAATCGTTTAAAGCCATCTACGTGTCCGGCGGTTTTGTCCAAGTGAGGCTGTTGGTTATCAGGGAGTTTGACACGAGCACGTCGAAGGACTTTACGATTGCGGAGAATGACGATGTCCTTACAGGGATCTGTACCCACCTAGATTGAAGCGGCACCGGCAATAACTGCCGCTCCGACCCGCCGGCCCCATCGTTCTATAAAGGCCAATTGGCGCGAGAGCGGTCGCACAGCGCCAAACTTTGGGGCGAGGAACGATATGCTCGGCGCCAAGATATCCATGTGGGTTGGAGCCATCATCGCTCTTTTCGGGACGGATGTTCCCGAAGGGATATTCTACTACCTGGGGATGCGATCCTTCGTGGATAACGAGATCAATCATTTCGCCGTCACGCTAGGTCTCTGCATTCTGACAGGGGGAGCTGTGGCGTACGGCTACGAGCGAGAAAGATAAGTGCATCGCCCCCGGCCAATCGAAATCGTGATCGCCGCCGTGCTGCTGGCAGGCTGGCTGTCTATCGGTGGCTCTTCTGAGAGACCCCGGACGGCTTCGGTCCGTCATCGTCGACCTCAAGAAGTAGGTGCCACACACCAAATGGCCGTTCCTTGGGCCGCCGCTCTGATTGAGCTACGGGGATCCTGAACAGGTAGGATGAAATCCTAAACATTCAATGGCGCGCGACCGGCGGAGGGCGCGCTTGAGTCGCGACGGCGCAAGGGCGAGCAATGTCAATCCACTGACATGTGAGCTTGCGCTAGGCCATCATCCATCGGACGGCAGTAACGCCTGCGTCACGTCCGAAATGAATAGCTTTTCCATTTCCCCGTTTCTGAATTGGGCTTTCGCCTTTACTCGAAGCCAACGCTGCTTGTTTAGCGCTTCTGAATAAGGGTTTTGAGGGGTCTGAGTTATTGGGTCCGTTATCTCCCCGCTAAATCGGTCATCGGGATTGTCTTGGTTGCGCAATGAAAATTTGCAGGATTTATTCCTGAGATCCAACTCGGATATCAATATTTCGTAGTCTGCCGTATCGGTTATCAGGGGTGGTTCGGAAGTATCAATCAGTTGCCTCATTGCCGGATCAATAGGAACAGCACCATAGTCTTCTCGGCCGATCCGCGCCACCTCGCAACTTTGTCCGATTGGTGCGACGAAGAGTTTGACCGCCGGTCGCTGGGCTAAAGCCAGTCGTTCCATTGCCTCAATAGCAGTGCGCGACGTATGCCCCATCTCTTCTAAGGCCTTCACAGCGATTTCTTGAGCCATCTGCGTCTCCGACTTTTTACCGCTAAGCTTAGAAACTGCGTAGTTCACGATGCCAGTAACCGCCTTAGTGGCTGCCGTTTTTGCTGCCTCGCGAATGGTAGGAAGCATAGGTGCAACGGCTGGCGTCAACGTGACTATGATTGCCGGCAATTCCCAGCAATGTGCGCGCGGCTGCCCTGCCAGCACTCTGACAGCAAGCGCATTGCTCTGTTTGGTAAACTGTCCAGTGACGACAATTGATCCTGCACTGCCTAGCAGCCGGGAGGCTCCCTGGATCGACTGACCCAATGCCCCCAGCTCAACCATGTGCTGCGAAGCATCCAATCCGTCGTAGCGGATGATAATCTCCTCGAACTCGTAGTTCATAGCCCCTCCTCAAAACGGAGGGATCGTACCCATCTACCTGAAGGTGCACGAGTCTTTTCGTCGCTGGGCTGCAGCCCGAGGGTCAGCCGCCCCGTTCTGCCGCCCGAACCTGATCCATGAAGGCTCGGTGGCGTGGTCCTTCGCCTGGAACTCCCCGAGGCGACCATTCTGCCGACGCGTGAGCCGAGCCCGCATCAGGTTTGACGGACCAAGCGTGAGGATCTGCCAGACGAATGTGAATACCTGCTTGCCGTACTCAGACAGACCCAGCTTGCCGGATGGTGTCGGCGCCTCTCCGACGTTATCCCGCAGCACTGCCCGCCCGCTGCAACCGTCGCTCCCCGAGCGCTTCCAACTCGTCGACCGTCCGATCGTAAGCATCCGGTGAGGACCGCTACGCGGTCCTCACCGGATGCTTACGAAAAAGGCGCACTCCACGTCACGCAATTCGGGTTTGAACTCGATCCCGTCGCGGGCGCTGCGGCCCATAGGAACGTTTACGTTACTTGGGAGTCCTACAGGCGCAATCGATCCTGTGTTGCTCAGTGGATCGAACGATGGAAAAAGCAGTCGCCTACGCGATCTCGGCGGCCATTGTGGCTTTCGGCGTCTGGATATTCGTCGCCGGCCTATCCTCCAGTTCTCCCGCCTTGTGGACGGTCGTGGCACTGGTGCCAATCACGATTGGTATCGTCAGCGCGTTCGGCCCCATGTGAGTGCGACGGGGAAAGGTAGCATGAAGTGGCTCGTCGGCATCGTTGCGGTCCTCCTGCTCTGCCTTGCGGTGTATGCCGGGTCGGCTTTCGTTTCCGCGTTGGATCTAGTTTCGGCCGTTCGGAGCAGCGATGCTGCTCAGGTCATGGCACGAACGGATTTGCCTCGCGTCCGCCACTCCCTCGTCGACCAGGTTGTGTCCGCGTATCTCGATCGACTCGGCCAAAAGCGGCCGATGCGCCCGTTAGAGCGAATGGCGATAAGCGCGATCGGAACAACGATCGCCAATGACCTCGCGATCAAGCTCATGACGCCGGAAAATCTGTCCGCCCTATTGAAGAGCGGCACTGTTCGCAACGGCGCGGAGAACATCAATTTCGGAACGATGTCGTCGTTGGCCGAGCTCGACGTCTCAAACATCTTCGTTTTCGCCGGACGGATCACCCTGGTGAAGCCTGTCGAGTTTGCGTTGCGGCTTGGCGACAGTCAGGACGCAGGTAGAGTCAGCATGCATCTCGACGGGACGACCTGGAAGCTCTCGGGGATTGGGCTACCGCCGAAGGTCTTGGCAAATATGGTTGACCGGCTGCCGACACGGTGACCCCGACGGCCCCCCGCGCTCTTTGGCGTGACTGGTTGCATTCGCTGGCACGGACCTTGCCGATCTACGCTTACTTCCGTCGGTCCTGGCAGGGAGCCGTTTCGCGATGAAACAGAAATCTCGAGTCCCAAAGCCGCGCAAGCCCACTCTGGCACACATGGTCTCTGATCTGGTGAGATTGCTTAAAGCAATGGAGGACCTGGAGAGGTTGAGAGAGAAGGTCCGCCTGACTGAGAACAACCAGGGACCCCATTAACCCGAAACGGCGTACCACGAGGCTGCCGGTCACCGATCAAGGGTCCCCACTTCATCCGTATTTTTATCAGTTCGGCGAAGTATCTATTGCTCTCGCTCATTCGGTTGCGCTTGCATAGCGCCTTTCGACGGGGGCATTCAAAATGCGTATTTTCGTGACGGCGGCGGCCTGCGCCACGTAGCGCCGCTCGATCTGGCCCAGCAGGTTGCGATGATTGGCTTGCGTCGCGTAGCGCAGGCCTTGCCAGCGCGACAACGGCTCCTCCTGGTACAACGCGACCAGCTTGCGCAACTTTACGCCGTTTCCCTCTTTGGCGAGGAGGGAAACGGCGTGGAATCAGTGGGTCAATGGCGATGTGCGTGCCAGCAGCTCGGTTGATTCAGAACGGCACAGACGCGCGGCGAAATCTCAAAACAAGGTAAATGCCGGCGGCAGACGATCGATGATACAAACTGGCTCCCCCTGAAGGGAAGCGGGCGCGAGGCTAGACACACGATTTTGAGGCGTTCTAAAATGGCCATCGGGACGGCGGACAGCAGTAGAGCACAAGGTGCAAGAATACAGAGCATACATCGTCGACAAGAATGGCCATGTTATCTCGAGGATCGACCTAATCTGCGCAGATGAGGACGCTGCAAGGGAGCGCGCCAAGCAGCTTGTTGACGGTCAGGCCGTAGAGCTATGGCAAGGCAATCATTAGATTGAGCGGTTTGACCCGCCACCTCGCCACACCGGCCACTGACCTAAAGGGAGCGAATTGTTAGTCCGCGGCCGTCCCCCCTGATGGGATGAGGACGGCCTGCGCCTAAGCGTCCGATTTTGTCGAGGAACGTTCGGCGCCGAACTTGATTGCATCTTCTATGGCTTCCGTCGACCCAATCGTCAGGGCCCAAGCAGCCCACGGAGAAAGTCGCAAGTTTCGCGAGCGAGCCCGTGAGCTTCGCCGCCTTCTTGAGCTTCGGCGCGAACAGCTTTTCCTTGCAAGGGCAGAACTGGCGTCCATCAAGGAGGAACTGACAGCCCGTCTCCAGCAGGTCAAAGCACAGGCCTGAGCCAGCGGAAGACGATACGGCCACCTAGCTACCCGCGAGTTGCTCTGCATGAATCCGCGCTCGGCCCGGAGTAGTCATTCGCAGCCTGCCGAACAGATCGACCATGTAACCCATTTTGATCAGCCGCTTGCTATGCACGCTAGGGATCATTGCCGGGGGGCCGAGCACCGACGTGTTCGCGACCGTAAGCAGCGAGGCAAACTCTTCCGGACTAAGCGGTTTCACTTTTGAAGCCATAATTCGTGTGTGGCGCCATCCGAGAGTTCTGGATGTTCAAATTTGCTCACCCGTGAAATAAAGGCCAGTTGGCTGCCTCTAATTAAGCGGCGGGAGCGCCACCCTGAAAGGGAGTGGACCGATGGTCTGCTTTTGACCCCTTAGCAGACGTTGGCCCTCAAGGCTCCGATGATGCCCATCTAATTATTGCCTGGGGATGAGGTCACGACCTTGCCCCAGCGAGGTACCTCGCTTGCGACCAATTCGCGGAGAGCCTCTGGTGTCCGCCGCGCGGCATCGGGGATGACAAATCCGATCTCGACAAGTCGCTTACGCGTCGCTCCGTCGTCCAGTGCTTTGTTCAAGGCGTGGCTTAGCTTGGATTGTATTTCAGGCGCCAAATTCTTGGGGGCGAAGATCGCATTCCAGGTCGAGACGACGAATTGGGGGAGACCGCTTTCCACGGTCGTCGGAATGTTAGGGATGACGTCAGCGCGGTGCGGACTTGCGATGGCGATTGCTTTCAGGGCTCCGCTCTGAATCTGGGAGATGGCGCCACTGAGCGAAATACAGCTGAAATCCACTTGGCCGCTCATCAGGTCGTTCATCGCCGGTGCGCCGCCGCGATAAGGGACGCGCCCCGTTTGAATACCAAGGATTGATTGCAGCAGCGTGCAGAAGAGATGGGTAGGAGCTCCGACGCCGACATGCGCTTCATTGACCTTATTGCTGTTCGCCCTGACATAGGCGATGAACTCGGCGAGGCCGTTCGCTGGGAAGTCTTTTCGCGTTACGATGACAGCAGGTACTTCGGCGGCGAGACCGACGGGCGCGAAGTCATTGATTGGATCGTATTTTAGGTCGGGATATTGTGCGGGCGCGGCGCCGTGCGTCCCCATGTTGCCCATGATGATCGTATACCCATCCGACGCCGCCCGGGCAGCGCGCGTCGTGGCCGTTGTGCCTGCCGCACCGGGCTCGTTGTCGACGATTATGGGCCGGCCGAGCGTCCTAGACATGTGCTCGGCCAGGATGCGCGACAAGGTGTCGTTCGATCCGCCGGCCGCGTAGGGCACGATGAGTGAAATTGCTTTTGACGGATAGTCGGCCCGAGCTGCTCCGGGGAGGAGGGCGAGGCTTGCAAAGAAAAGCGCAAGAAGGCGACTCATGGCGTATCCTTTCCTCGCTTACGACTTTCTCTAGTAGGCTAACCTAAGCGCGGTCTTTTAGCTATGATATGGAAGGGTCGAACCTCATATACCGACTGGGGTATGTCATCCCCACATTGGCAATCGCCTAGGAGCGGCTGCGCGGGCTAACCCACAAGAGAACAGGCCTGCCTCAGCTTCACGGCCATGACTTAGTTCCGATGACAATGTATGTCTCGTCCTTAGCTGGCAGTCTGGCCCGACCCGTTTACCGCTGACTTGAAGGGAGTGGACCAGCCTTAGGGAGGCTCTATTATTCCAGCCGACGTTCAACCCGCGCAGGTGCCCTATGAAGCTGGTGTTCAAATGGTTCGATGCTCGCTCCTATAACGACCGGGAGGTGTTCGATGCCGCTGCAAACAACAAGGTCGTTGGCTTCATCGCAACAGGTCGACAGGACATTGGGATCCACATCAGCCTTTTCGACGGAAATTACAAGATAAGGACATCGACCTATGACGAGTGCTGCGGCTTCGTTGAAGGAGTAGAGAGCGTTCTCAACCATCTCCTAGGCGTCGAATGTTCGCCAGGCCAAAAGTCGCAATACCACCAGTCCTTCCCCTGAAGGGAGTGGACGACGGGTGATACCGACCCTACATTTTCGATCGGCGAACGGCAGTACCGTAAGGACAATATGAGGGCGGCGGAATCGAATCGGGCGGCTTGGATGGCCCCTTCTCCTGGAGGGCGGAGCCAATATCTCCTGACCCGAGGCCTTAGTACGAATGCTAGTGGAGGGCCTTAGGCCAAGGCAATGATCCTAACGAACGTGCAAGATCAAGCGATAGCGGGTCGAATGGCGCTAATCGTCGGCGCGGATCGGTTTGATCGACTCTTCGCTGCTGTCCGGTTCGATGAGGTTGATGGTGATATCCTCTATGTCTATGCTCGTGATGAGGATTCCGCTGCAGAAATGGAAGACGAGTTCGCGCTTCACATCTCCATCGTCGCCTCGAAGATCCTTGATCGACAAATCAACGTAGTGCTCGTGCTTCCCCGACAACTCATGAAATCTGACTTATAGCTGTCGCAACTTTCTCCATCATAGCCCGCAGTACATCGTTCATAGTCGGGCAGCGATAGACCGCAAAACGAGAGCGTGACGTCGCCGTGAGAGCGATTGCGTGTTTTGCCATTTCGTTGATAGGTATAAGGAAGTAGTCAACAACCTCCCTGTTTGTCTCCTTGTCCAATCGCAGCGCAAGAATGAGTTCGGCTGGCTCGATGGTGCGGCGGTGGACCAACCAACAGGGCGCGTGGCATCTTCCGACGTAGTAACGCGCGCTCCGCACCGATATGGCCAGCTTGCTGGCAACCGTCATCACAGCAGTTTGCGCATCAAAGACCGCGGTAACTCCCCACGCCCTGATCTGGGTGACCAGGGTTTCTACCTGCCTCGATAGTTCGGCTTCCGACTGCTTCCGCGCATCGGCGTAGTCATAACTCCGCTCGGGATCGACATAGCCGACGCGGCGAAAGGCCTCCCTCAAGCTGCCGAACCGGTACGCGTAAAGGGCGGCGCTCGGCATGTTCTCCGTAGTAGAGAGAATCGAGGCGCTCAGCTTTCCATTCACCGAGAGGGTCTGTCGCAGCTTTTTCAGGAGCAGCTCATTCGACCACCTGACTTGCTTTTCCTTCAATAGGCTCTGGGCCTTGAGGAAGATGCTCTTATCAACGACCGGCTCGAAAAGACCTCCAGCCCGGATCCACAGCTCCGGCGGATTCTGCTTCCTCGGTTGCTTCAGCCGGCACGAGGACCGATTATAGACGCTATTACCAATGTAGGCCTCGTTGCTCAAAACTTGGCGGACCATGGCATATGACCAAGGCGTCCCTCTATGGTTGGGAACTTCCTCATTGTTTAGCCAGCGGACAATGGAGCCTTGGGATCTGCGATGAACTACAAACTCTCGAAAGATCCGGGCAACCATGCGCTGCTCGTTCTCTGCCCCGGGCCGGATCAACACTCGGTCGGTCTGCAGATGCTTGCGTTGGCCCTTAAGCAAGATGCCCCTTGAACACCCGCTTTCATCGATTAGCTCTCGTTGGAGGCCATACCCCGCGGGGCCGCCCTGTTTGAATCCGAGGCTGGCGACACGACATGCGCCAGCATGGACTTTCACCGAGAGCTCTCTTGAATATTCGGCCGCCATCACTCGTTTGAGATTCTTGACGATGCTCGCGATGACGCTGCCGTCGTTGTCGAACTCCTCGGCGCAGTAACAGACCTTTATGCCGGCTTGGCGGCAGATGAACTCATAATAGGCGCTTTCATCAATGTCTTGAAATCGACCCCAGCGGCTCACGTCATAGACCAGGATGTGGTCGAAGTCCGCTCGACCGCTGCGAACATCTTCAATTAACTCCATCAGCCCCTCTCGCCGCTTGATTTGAAGGCCGCTCCTGCCTTCATCGGCATAGGTACGAACAATCACCAAGTCATGCTGCGCGGCATAGACCGCAATCGCAGCAGCCTGCATTTGTGTCGAGTAACGCTGGTGGTCGGTCGACATCCGCACGTATTGTGCGGCACGCCCTCCATTTGTCTGCGAGAGCAGATCGGACCCAGGGCGAATGATCAGGGCGTTGGCCATTCCGCGGCTCCGCTACGTCGCTCGATGGTGTGCTGCATGGGTGTGGCGCTCTGAACTTCACCAGAGCGCGAATAGACCGTCCTTGCCTAACCATCCTAGCGCAGCCGAGCCAAGGAGCGAAGCCAGCCCAGCCCAAAACCATGAGCGCCCGCGGGCGGCGCTGATTGACCGCAGATACAGGAACGCGCCAAGTAACGTGCCGTAGTTTCTCCGGAAGTCCCCGTTGAGCTTTGCAATCTTCGACAGCTCGGAACATGTCTCGGTTTCGTCGGTCATCTGCGCTGATCCTCTTGATTGAAGTCAGCGCCCTATGAACCACTGTTTTGCCCGACGGAGCAACAGAAATTTCGGTATTTCGAAATTTGGTTCGTTTGGGGCAACCTGCATCTTGACCAATCCTTTGGAGCGGTGTCGCAGGAGGCCTCTAGGGCTAGCGGCTTGCCTCCTGCTCCGTTCGCCGGAATCTATCTCGCATGGGCACGAAGTCGCGAGAGGTCATCTGGGGCGGTCGGATCATGGGCGCAAAGATCCAAGCCGAAGGAGCTCGCGAGCGTGCGGAGCAGGCCGTTCGCGAGGCGGATCGGGCGGAGGCAGAAGCCTGGTCGGTCCGCATGGAGGGCTACGGTGCCCCTGCCCAGCCCTCACCCACGATCGGCCAATGCCTGAATGGCGGTCTCGCCTGGCTGGAAGTCGAGTGCGCCCGCTGTAAGACGCGCGCGAGCCTGCCGCTCGACGCTATCCGCCGCCCTCGGGAAACCCCGCTCTGGAAGCTGGAAGCTTCTCTTAAGTGCCGATCATGTCGCACGCCCCGATACGCGCCGCCTGCTCGCATGATCAAGCTGACTGAGACAAGGCAGATCACCCCCTATAAATGGGTACACCCGACTGAGGAGCGTTAGGTCGGGCTGCGAATCGCTAGGGGAGACCAATGTGCAATCTCTATTCGATAACGACCAACCAGGCCGCGATCAGCGCGCTATTCCGCGTCGTCAACCGGTACGTGGGCAACCTGGCGCCGATGCCGGGTGTCTTCCCGGACTACAAAGCGCCTATCGTTCGGACAGGAGCCGAAGGTCGTGAGCTCGCCACCGCGCGCTGGGGCATGCCGTCGTCGTCGAAGGCCCTGATGGAAGCTACCAAGAAGCGCGCCGAGAGGCTGCAAGCCAAAGGCAAGACAGTCGACTTCAAGGAATTGCTCCGGATGGAGCCAGACTCCGGAACGACCAACATCCGCAACGTGAAGTCGAAGCACTGGACGCGCTGGCTCGGCGTCGAGAATCGCTGCGTGGTGCCGTTCAACTCGTTTAGTGAGTTCAACAAGGGCGAAGGCGGAGACATCTGGTTCGCGCTCGACGAGACTCGTCCCCTCGCCTGTTTCGCTGGCATCTGGACCAACTGGACGTCGGTTCGAAAGGTAAAGGAAGGCGAGACCACCAACGACCTCTACGCATTCCTGACGACGGAGGCGAACGCCGAAGTGGGCGCGATCCACCCGAAGGCGATGCCGGTGATCCTGACGACGCCCGACGAGGTCGAAACCTGGATGGCCGGGCCCGTCGAGGAAGCCCTCAAGCTGCAACGGCCGCTTCCGGACGGGATGCTCCGTATCGTCGCTCGCGGCGTCAAGGAAGACCCGGCGGCTGCCGCCTAGAGTTCTGCACAGGCCTCGGAACAGGTGGACAAGCCGGAGCCTCTGCATTTCGGAATCTCTGCTCCGTGCTAACCGCCCGGAACGAGCAGGCGGGCGGAAGGATTCGTCCGGCAGGAGTGATCTCGATGCTGATGACGAAGGAAAGACCGCCGGCGATCCGAACGTTGCGCGGATGGGCACTCAGTGTGCTCCAGGAAGCCGGCGCTATTCACGAATGCGAGGAGCACGGCTGGGCGAAGGACCGGGCCGACCCGCACGCGCGCGAGCGGGCCTTGGAGATCGCCAGGCAAGAGCCGCCTGACGGCTCATCTCCGGATCAGGCCATTGCCGAGATACAAGACGTGCTCGGTTCGATCGGCGATACCTGCCCGGAGTGTTGAAGTGGCGGATCAGTGAGCGCCTGGAGCTCGTCGAGAGAGGACTTCAGAGATGGCAAGCTGATCCTCAAAATTGCCGAGAGTCGAGCAGTCCTGCGGGAAACGCGCTGTTTCGGGCGCGTCGATTTAGATGGCTCAACGAGAAACTGATGGGCGCAGAGTTGATCGCGCACGAGCGGCATGACCGCGCAACCCGATGGTGTTACCGTTGCGGAGCGCGGACTCCTAGGCACTCCGGGCTCCGCCGCTTCATACGGGACGCTCCGCGTGGCGCTTCCCTTGATGCACCCTTAGCCGGCGGGCGAGATCGAGACGAGCCTTCACAAGCGACGGCGGCAAAGCACGGTTTGGTGCCTAGGCTATGCGGCTGGTGCGAGAACCTCCGGAAACCGACAATCGCCCATCTTTCGTCTGCCCTAATTGTAAGTGCGCCCAGCGAACCGATACAAAGTTCACGCCGGTTCGTATCCCGCCTGACAAGTTTGCGGCTCCTCAAAGGGTGGAAAGTAAGGCTCCCGTTGGCGCTCCCTTTCATCCGGAGTCGGCTGTTGGCCCGAAGGCGAAGTGGTCCAATCGGCCGTTGAGGTCCGCTGTTAGTGGCAGATCGGACCTGCCGCTCTGCCGATCATAGCTCCCGCTCCATCGCTGGATGATTACGGTTTTTTACCTTTACCCGGTGGTGCCCTTGGTCGGCAGACAAAGCTTGAATGAACGCATGCGGGAGATAGGCGTTCGATGCCCGTGCGAGATGACGCTTAGAGCCAAGTTGGCGGCGCATGTTGCGGCTCGGGCGTGCCGGATCGGCAGCGTCTCGCCGTAGTTTCTCCAGACCGGCCTGACCTACATCCCACCCTATGTTCCCGCGCCGGAACATTACAAATACCTGTCCTTGGTCACAAGTGAACACAGCGATGTCCTTGACCGGGACTAGTTTCGAATTGCATGGCGCGTCCTCACGCGCCAGCCGTCGGTCCGCTTGGCCCCCGCACTGTCCCCTCCAGCCCCAAGGGGTCAGGCTAGCCCGATGGAGACTGAGGCTGCAGCCTGCGTGTAGCCGAACAACCTGTTGTCAGGCTGCTGAAGAGGTTATGAGGCCCGGGCTCCTAGGCACACCGGGCCTCACCTTGGTCCCGGAGAGGTGCTGTGACGACGCGCTGGCACGGCGTCTTCGCGGGTGAGGAGCAAAGACCATGCGAAATCGATTGCGCCGAACAGTACCACCGGAGAACCGTCTTGAATCGGGGTCCGCACATCCGCGATGATTGCGAATGGTCTCCCCGGGCTCGCCGATCCTCCCCGAATAGTGATTTAACTATTTAATTCCATGATTTAATATGCAGACGTATTAAATCAAACTTATCAAAGGTATTAAACGAGCTCAGCGAAGCCTGGAGAGGACGGTAGAGATTTGGCCTCGACTTACCAATTCGGAAGGTGCCCGGGAGCAGCGGTTGTGATGGCTCACCCAATGGGTTGAGGCAAGCCGGAGAATCTGAGTCGGCGTCTTTGGCGGCCTTGAAAGGCGCGCGCTGCGGCGCCAAGGAATAGTTATTGGGATCGATTTGCGTGCGTTGTCTCAAAATAGCAGGAGAACAATATGTTCGAGAATCCTCGCTCGCCTCGCGCTGTAACGTTGGGCTCCATCAGCTTTGGCCGGTCCAAAACAGTGTGCACCATTCGAAGCATTTCAGCGTACGGCGCCGCTCTCGATGTTGCTGCAGACGAAACACTTCCTGATGAATTCGCGCTGACTGTCAGTCCCGACGGGAGCCCACGCCGCTGTGCAGTGGTCTGGCGCCACGAGAAGCGCATCGCCGTCGCATTCTATTGATTCATCGCAAGCATACCCTCAAAAGAGTACGCGGTGCCAAAATCCAGATAGGCGTGAGCCCACGAATCTACGACTCTGAAGGCATTTTCAGGCGTGTCGGGTCCGGTCGCTTTTGACAGTAGGTCTACTGTTCGCTTCTAGGGTGACGCCCACCATCCATCGGGAAATGGCTCGAGCGGTCCTGCGCCGAGATCGTTGTCGTTTAAAAGCGTCGGACAGAATGTCGAACTCAGCTGCCGCGGACCTGCCCCGCTCGCAATCCAAGTCGCTGTCGCCTGCGTGCGGCTAGTGCAGCCCAAACACGAGGCTCGGTTTGGTGTTTTCGCCCCGAGCATGGCCCTCGGACGCGACGGCCGTGATTTCCCGTTATCGTGCTTCATTGGCTCAGATCAAGCCCACAATGATGAAAAGTGCGATCTCAACCCGCATGATTGCTACTGTCATCGCGGAGACAACAAACACGTCACCTAGGGACAGGAACTGCATGGTTCGCATCCCATTCCCCGAAGAAACGGCCCCTACATGAGGCGTAAGCAGGGGCAAGATGCCGGGGCCGTTTCTCGGAGAGTTTCGCGTTCGTCCGGCGTCAAGGTTTTCCCAAATTAAATCAGACCTTGGATTTTGTCTATATTTAATTCTATTTAATTTTGGACTTTACCTATCGGTTGTTGGAAATCCTACGTTCTCCGGGAAACAACCTGGGCCTCTTGGCTCGCCGGCCGGACGACCGATCGGCCTCGCAGGGGGCAACTGGAAGAAGCACTGGATCAAACTGAAGGACCGGCACACTATTGGAGCGACGGTTTCGCGGATCCCTTCCGGCGCCTCGTGGACGGGCACAATTGCAAGGCGGATTCTGGAGCATGCGCGCGACGCCGAGAAAGGAACACTGGGCGGACTGATGCTTGGATCGTCGCCGGGCAGCCGAGCGGGCGGAAAAGCCGGCGCGCGCCCAAGCCAGCCGTCGGCGTTGCCAGCGGCTGGCGCGGCCACCGCCGATGCACGAAACCATTTAATGCCCTGGGCGAAGTCATCCGGAAACAGGCAAGGTTGTAGGTTGACGACATCAGACGCGGGGATGCCACCATGCTAGTCCTGATGAACCTGATTTGGCGACGACTTGCCTACACAATGCTGATCGGCATGCGATCCAAGCTCGTGCGTCAGTGAAACTAGAGGCGGCTGTGGGTCAGGAGGCCACATGCCGAAACAGGTCGTGATATCTCTCTGCTCTTCGGCAGTTGCGTGCCGGGTCGCTTTCAGCATGGTAGTGTTGGTTGCGCAAAATGGCACGAACGCCCACCTGTCTCAAAAACGTAACCTGTGTTGGTGCTCAGGTTGATGTAGCGGGCTAGTCACACTGGCGATCGAAAGCCTGAATTCTCGAAGCTTCTGACCGTAGTCTTCCAGCAAACCATCGGCGGCGGCCCTTGATGCATGGTGCGGCCGATTGTGAAACGGATCATATTGCGAGCCAGAAATGTCGCGATAGGATCATTTCACCGGGGCTGGCTGTATATTTCACTTAGATCTTTTCACCCGGTGTGTTGACCATGCGCGGATTGCAGCGAGAACATCGGTGCGACCTTGTGCAGGCCGGCTGCTCTTAATCACCAACAAGCTTAGTTCCCCTCGCCGCAAGTTCTACCTTTTTCTGCATCATGCGGAATCCAAATTGCCGTCGGAGAACGTTTATGCCCAAGGAGAATTGCCTGATTGTCCGCGCCGCCGGGAAACGACTGGACCTGTTACGAGGCGAAGCTGCCCGCATCGCCAAGGGAGCTAATGCCGGCTGGTGGACCGACCGGGCGGAGATTGGCACCAGGTTCTGCTTTGAAGATTCTAAGTCAAAAGAGCTATTCGCACTCACCTGCGACAGCCTCGGCATTACCTGTCAGGACGGCTAATCCATTGGAAAACCCGCTGGCCTGGGAACCGGAGGAGTTTGGACTGTAGACCAGACCGGACAGACCATGAGGCATGAAGGCTCGCCAGCTGTGGACGAGAGGCCGCGAGTTGAGGCGGTGGCCCACAAGGGGGAGCGGGATTGTGTCAGCGCCGCTCTGGACGCGCCTGGAGGGGGACGACTTTATCCAAGTCGCTGTGACCGGAGCGCCGGCTTTGCAGCTTCACCACCTGCTCGAGTTCGAGAGCCTCTATGGCGAGCTCATCCGCCAAGCGTTCGAAAAGTGCGCGCTTTTGCGGGTCGCTCGTTCGCCTGCTCATAAGGGCCAAATCCGCGGCATCGGCACGGAGCTTGTCCAGTTTTTCGCTGAGGTCCGCCATGGTATCGGCCCCGTTCTGGACCCACCTCGTCATGCGGTGACGGGATGCAGGTCAACGGCGGAACATGCTATGAGTTCTTCCTTAACCGATTATTAGGCCGACATTCATTAGGGCCGAGATGTGTGAACGAGCGCCCGCTAGCTTTGCCGAGCGCGCGTCTGCGGCTATTCCGCTCAATGCTTCAGTGCGCACGTGGTCACGAGCAGCATGGTCCGGCTGCATTGCCAATCGGATCCCAACATTGGTTCATGGACTCCACGAGGAGTACCGATGGCCATAGTAGTACCAGCCGCCACTAGAACAGCGGCGGTCAGCGCGAGCGTTCGATAGGTTGCCAAGTTCCACCTCATTGCGCTTCCCTCCAGTGGAAGCGCCCATGCTACGGGCAGAGATAGCTCCCGCTTGTGAACTACTTCACACGGCGTTTCTCAACCGTCATCACAGTCGCGTGCAGCAAGCCCGCCGCGTGACCCGGCGGCGCTTGAGGCGCTAGGCCCCCGAGGCGCAGTCATACGAGATGATGCAGTCCCCAGAAGGCGATCGGCAAATGGGTTGCGGCCCCAATTCCCAGCAATAGGAGAAGGGCTTCCAGCATTATGAATCAAGCTCCGCCGGCAAAGGTTACTTTCGCGGTCGGTCGGCATTGGGCTTGCTCGGTATGGATTGTTGGGGATTACAAGTTCGTAGTAGTGCCGCCGATTGCTGAATTTCGAGTCCGGCGGCGTTTTTATTTGGGACGCCTTGTTCAGAACCGATGCAGACGTTGAGCGAGAGGGACGAGACAGTTTCCGCCTCTGGCGCATAGGCGGATCATGATACTACGACGCAGCCGCGCCCGCTGCGACTGCGTTGCGACCCGGTAAGACCCCCTCACTAGAAATCGAGCACTTGCCCGACTTCATCGCCAAAGCAGGCGCAACCCCTTGAGATTTCTCTCAAACTGAACTTTCGGAAAGGAAGGTATTCGACCGCGATTGAACCCGGCTTTCCCGGTGGAAAACTATGGTCCATTGATGAGAACGGGAGGCGGAGTCACTGCGCTTGTTGCGTAGCCCGAAGCCGCCCCCATGAACCGGGACAAATAGGTCGCCACTGTGGCGTAGGGGTGACACGCTTAGCGCGAGTCCTGCGTTATGTTGCATCATCAATTGCTCAAACATTCCGCGTCTGAAAATTGGGGAAGATAATGAAAAAGCTCGTCATCGCCGCTGCTGCCCTCGTCCTCGGCACCGCCGGCGCCTCAGCGGCCGATCTGGCCGCCCGGCCCTACACGAAGGCACCCGCGCCTGTCGCCGCCATCTACAATTGGACCGGCTTCTATATCGGTGCGCAGGTCGGTTACGCCTGGGGTGACAACAGCACCCGTGAGTTTTTCACCGCAACAGGCACCCCCACCGGCTTCGTCCAGGGCTTCAATGCTGATGGCGTCGTTGGCGGTGGTCACATTGGCTACAACTGGCAGGCTGGCCAATTCGTATTCGGTCTCGAGGGCGACCTCGAAGCCGCCGACGTCAACGGTGGTTATCGCTTGGCAAACCTCAACGGCACCGATTTCCGGATCGATGCTCAGGCCTCTATCCGCGGTCGCCTCGGTGTAGCTTTCAACAATTCGCTGCTTTACGTGACCGGCGGTGTTGCCTGGGCAGATATGGACCACACCTACGTGCTCGCGAACGCTCTGTTTGAGACCGTCTCCACCACCCGCACCGGCTGGACCGTCGGCGCAGGTTGGGAATACGGCTTCACGCCCAACTGGTCGGCCCGTGTTGAGTATCGCTACACCGATTTTGGCACCTTCCGGAACAACTCGACCGTCTCGTTCCCTGGCTTCTCGTACGAACATGATCCCGTGTTCCACACCGTGCGTGCGGGTGTCAGCTATCGCTTCGGCGGCCCGGCGGTCTCGACTTACTGATCTACTCGACCTGCTCAAAATCGACAGCTTGAAGCCCCGGCGTCGTCCGGGGCTTTTAGTTGTTGCTGGTGAGTAGCTCCGGCCTTCAGCGACACGCTTTCAGATATTCTCGCAGGGGCATCGGGGACCAGTGGGCTGCCTCAATGAGCGGGGAAACCAGCGACTTAGACGGGCGGAAGCCGTGGCAATGTCAGCCCGCTGGCTGGCGGCGGGATGGGGCTGATCAGCTCGCATGTCTGCGATCACTAGAGTCGGCGATCAGACGGGATGGCCGCCCCCCTTAAGCCTGTTGGTGCTTAGGTCTTTGCCAGATGTGCTCGGCCAGGCTCGCTCAACTTGGGCCCGGTGTGTGGCCTTCCAGATACAGCTAAGAGTCGAGGATCTCGTTAGCCTCTGCTCACACCAATTGGGAAGGTGGGGACTTTGCAGAACGATCGGTCAATCGGGATCGACTGCCTCCGAGCGATCGCTATCCTATGGGTGGTAGCGTATCATTTCGTGCCCCTCTCGATCTTTTCGAAGGGAACCTATGGAGTTCTCCTCTTTTTCGCTGTGAGCGGCTACTGCATTTCGTTCAGCGCAAGCTCTTCGAAATCGGCTTGGGATTTTTACGCCAAGCGGCTCGGGCGCCTGCTGCCCGCCCTCATCTTTGCGACGCTCCTTATTACGGCAATCAAGCATCTATTTCCGCAATTTATTGAAGCCAATCGTATCCCTACCTGGTTTCATGCCTTCTATACTTTGTTCGCCTTGCCGACGCTGCACATACTTAAGATCAATCTCATTTATCCAGATGGCGCGTTCTGGAGCTTGGACATCGAGTTCCAGTTCTATTTGCTCTGCGCCTTGCTCATCGCGGTTGGTCTGCGAAAATACTTACTTCCTGCAATCTGTATCTGGTGTTTGATCAGGTTTGCGCTATCGAGCCCCAAGAACCCTTACTCGAACGATTTTTTTGCCTTCTTTATCGCTGGTCTTAGCGTGGCTTCGTATGCCGCCGGACACCGCATGCAGGCGCTCTTTGGAACGGCGGTTGCCCTCTTCCTAGAGGCCGGTCATTTGCTCCTCTCGTATCAACAGCCATCAGTGCCGATCGAGACTTCGCGGTTCGCGATGCTTGCGTTTTCCATCGCAGCCGTGTTCGTCGCTGCGCAATGCAAGGCACCGCGTTTCTTGAATCCCTTGGCATTCGTTGGACTTGTCAGTTATCCGCTTTACCTTCTGCATCAAGACTTAGGCCACATGGCTCTGGCCTGGCTCGACGTGCCCTATAGTGATCGACTGGTCCCGACACTGATTAGGGCCCTCATCGTTCCCCCGATCTTGGTGGGTGTTGGCGCCCTGGTGTATTTCTATGTGGAGAAGCCCCTAACCGGCCGTCTGACCGGATGGTTGCGCCGTCCACGTTTCCCCAAGTCGGTTTGGATTAGAACTGCCGGTGTGTCACCGGACGATCAGCCCCAAATCGCCGAACGCGATCTTGAGCAACAACGAGTTTGACACTGAGGTGGTCGCAGGCTTGGAAAACTCCAAGCATAGCCAACGTGAAATCAGCCCAAGGATGGTCCGGTGCAAGGCGACGCGCCTTCAGCACCAGGGCCCCTGACACTGTCAGATGTTCGTGAGGGTGATCAGTTAAGAACAATAGTCCGGTGACCCGGTTGAATGACGACTGACCCTGCTTGCCGGAGCCGTGGATTTGCCTGATGTATGCGAAGCTTCTGCGTTTGCGCCAGTGAGCTCCGCCTCGGGTACCCATAGGCGCCCGATGGCTCCCTTCGCCTCGTCGACCGCGCCATGCGCCGCTGCTTCCGCTTCCGGATCCTTACTCGCCTTGGCATCGCGGACCCGCCTCGCGCCACGAGGCGCTTGACCAGCCCGACTTCTTCTGCTCGCCAAGGCGCGGATCGGCCATGCGCCAGAGGCGTCCGCGCACGACGAAGTACCGGCCATCGAGGGTCGCCGGATGCTTCACGTTCAAGCCGACTTCCGTCGCGCCCCTGCTGTTGGCTTCTTCGCCGTCGCTTCCTTGGCGGGCTTCTTGCCGGCAATGGGCATCAGCATCTCTTTCTGACCAGCTGAGGCCTTCTTCGGCTTCTTGGCGGCCTTCTCCTTCGCTGGCGCAGCCTCCCGACCGACGCTCTGCCGCAGCGCCTCCATTAGGTCGACCAGGTTCTCGCCTGTCGGCCGCTCCTTTGGCCGAATTACCTTGCCGGCGCGCTTCTGGTTGATGAGGTCGATCAGCGCGGTCTCGTAGTGATCTTCGAATTTTTCCGACTCAAACCGCCCCGCCTTTTGGTTGACGATGTGCCTGGCTAGATCCAGCATGTCCTTGGTGACCTTCACATCCTGGATCTCGTCGAAATATTCCTTCTCGCTGCGCACTTCGTAAGGGTAGCGCAGCAGCGTCCCGACCAAGCCTTTATCCATTGGCTCGAGCGCGATGATGTGCTCGCGGTTGGTCAGCACGACCCGCCCGATCGCGACCTTGTTCATCTCGCGGATGGTCTCGCGGATTACTGCAAAGGCATCGTGCCCGACCTTGCCGTCGGGACGAATGTAATAGGGACGGATCAGATATCGCGGGTCGATGTCCGACCTATCGACGAACTCGTCGATCTCGATGGTTCGTGTCGATTCCAGCGCAATCTCCTCGAGCTCCTCCTTCGAGACTTCGATGTACTGGCCCTTCTCGAGCTCGTAGCCTTTGACGATGTCCTCATTTGGCACCTCGTCACCGGTGTCCGCGTCCACTTTCAGGTATTTGACGCGATGGCCGGTTTGCCGGTTGAGCTGGTTGAATGAGATCTTTTCGCTTTCGGATGTGGCCGGATAGAGCGCCACGGGGCAGGTGACGAGCGATAGACGCAGGAAGCCTTTCCAATTGGCGCGGGGAGCCATGAACGCGATACTCCGGTGTTGCACCGATTCAAGACGAATGACGCAACCCGGTTCCGACATCAGGCGCCCCGCCCCGAGCATTTTCTGCGTGGTGCCGATGCCGCGTAGGTCGCGTCGACGTCCCCGGATCATCGCTTCGATCGCGACTTCACAGCGCTGTATGACGCCGGCGTCCCCGGAGGCGCCCGGGGCTGCGCAAGGCCAGCGCGATGCTACTGGCGAGGACTTGCTCAGCTCATAGGAAGCCATCGATGACGTGCTGGCGGGGGCCTCTCACAAGCAACTGGCTGAATGAAGCTGGCCGCGTTCCGAGGATTGAGCTGGTCCCGCAAATCTGAACAGCGCGATAAGTGGAGTTTCTGCCTGACGGCGGGCAAGATTGACCCGCGA